>CAZBWV010000019.1:0-128150 GCA_964495805.1 uncultured Calditrichaceae bacterium | reverse complement strand
CATGCCGAAACCGTTGAAACGGTTTCTTTTCTGTTCATCATTCTCTATCCACCGGGCTAAAGCCACGGTGTTAATCAATATTCAGGTTTCCGGATACGCAAAATCGTCAATCCTAATCTTGTTTTATCCTGTCTATCCTGTCTAATTTTTTTCAAAACAAATCAGATAGAGATGAGACCCCTCGACTCCGCTGGCGCTCCGCTCGGGGTGACACAGAAGCCAGCTGTCATTCCGACTGAAGCGACGAACGGAGTGAGGAGCGGAACGGAGGAATCTCATTAAAATTTTTTTCAGACAGGATGAACAGGATTTTACAGGATGACGAAAGAATTATGATGCTTGATTGATTTCAACTCTGTGTTGCGTTTCGTTCCTTTTCGTTCCTATTGAATATTTTTTAACCATATTTATTAAATTTATCCTGTTTCATCCTGTATATCCTGTCTGAAATTTCTTTTTTTTGACAGGATACTCCGAATGAATCCTGTTTCTCAGTTTACTCGGGCGACCGGAAATGTTTGACCATCCATGAACACAGTGGTTTTTCATTTAACAGATAACTTATCTTCTTTTAATCTATGCATTAATGTACCTTTCAATATTGGCACTTACCTCCCTCTCCCGCCATCCCACCAATCTCCATTTTACATTACATTTTACATTTTGCATTCTAAATTCATCATCCCCCTTACCTGCTTCTTTCCAGACCATCCAGCTCCTCTTTTAAATCCGTGAACGCTTTCAGCAACAGTTCGCGCATCTCCCGGGTGTAAGGATTGTATCGGTGCATATCCTGAAACAGTTCCAGCGTGTCTCGATTGATCTTTTCGGTTAATTTCACCAACCCTAAAAAATCTCTGGTTGCCACGGTTGTTTGCGGCAGCGGCAGACGCACCAGCCCCCGTCCCAGGAAATGAGTAAGTGCCAGCGTCCAGGCCATTAAACGATCCTGTTCTTCCGCGCTCATTTCCACTAACTGTAATCCCAGCGATCGCCAGAAATCGGCAATTTGCCGATAAGTGCCCCGTTGAATCCGATGCGGAGTTACCAGCATTAAGTGTCCACGGAAACTCCCCCGCAGAGAATCCGGACCAAACAGGGGATGGCTCCCCAATAATTGCACCGATTCCGGAAGATACTTTTCCATGATGCGCAGCGGGTACTGTTTTACTGCACACACATCCATTACCACCTGTTCGGAACGGAGGTGGGGTGCCAGCTGACGACAGACCGTCTCCATGGCAGAAACCGGTACTGCCAGAATCAGATAAGGGTTCTGGCACACCTGTTCCAGTGATCCAAACGGTATCGAATCGTCCCGTTGTTCCGCCTGTTTCAGCGGATCGTAAATACGAAAGGTCAACTGTTCTTTCAGATGCTGGTAGAGTACCTGCCCAAATCGTCCGAATCCGATGAGTCCGATTTCGTTCATTTCAATATTCTCTTTTGAAGTGTTTTGGAGTCCGTTAACAAAATATCCAGAATACGGTTGAGCGTTTTCAGCGGAAAGCCCAGTTCCCGTGCCAGTGTTTTCCAGTTTTTTCGAACTTCCCCCTCCCGGGCAGTATCCAGTACCGGCCGATTTTCCTTCTGTTTCAGTTGAGCAATTTTCTGAATTAATTCCCGACGGCGGGTAAGCAGCAGCAACAACTCCACGTCGATGGTGTCGATGGCCTCCCGCACATTTTGCAGGGTGCTCTGTTGTTCCAGCCGTTCTTGCAGAAGCAGATGATCAATAAGCACCAGCGCCACCATAGCTTCCGCAACCGGCACCACTCGCGGACACAGGCAGGGGTCGTGGCGACCACCCATGTTCAGGGTAACGGGATTGCCCTGGTAGTCCACTGTTTGCTGGGGCAAACGAATGGAAGAGGGTGGTTTAACGGTGATGCGTAGAACAAGTGCTTCGCCTGTGGAGATGCCGCCTAACGTTCCCCCGGCCCGATTGGTTTTCGGGCGGATACGCCCGCTTCGGTCATCAAACACAAACGGATCGTTATGCTGGCTGCCGGTCATTTCTGCAGCGCGGAAACCGCTGCCAATTTCGAAAGCTTTTACTGCCCCAATGGACATGAGGGCAGCAGCCAGATCTGCCGGCAATTTATGAAACACCGGTTCCCCTAATCCCGCCGGTAAATGATTGACCACCACTTCCACCACTCCGCCAAGGGAATCACCTGCATCGCGGGCGGCACGGATGGCTTCCACCATCTGCTCGGCTGCCCGGGCATCCGGAGCCCGCACGGGATTTTTCTCAATTTCCTGCACATCCACCGTCTGAATAGTAACCGTACCCACCTGCCGGGTGTAACCGATAATTTCGATACCACGGTCGCGGAGGTACTGTTTGGCCAGAGCTCCGGCTGCTACTCGCGCTGCGGTCTCGCGTCCGCTGGCCCGTCCACCCCCACGATAATCGTACACCCCATACTTCTTTAAAAAAGTAAAACCGGCATGGCCGGGCCGGAAAATTTCCGCCACATCCCGATAATCCCGCGAACGCTGGTTGCGATTACGAATGAGCATGCATAGAGGGGTACCGGTGGTTTTTCCCTGAAACACACCGCTGATAACCTCCACCCGGTCGCTCTCCTGCCGGGGTGTCACCACGTCACTCTGTCCGGGGCGGCGCCGATCCAGTTCCCGTTGAATTTCCTGCAAATCCACCGGTAGTCCTGGTTTAAGTCCGTCGATTACCACTCCCACATACGGTCCGTGACTCTCCCCAAAGGTGAACACCCGAAAGGCTTTTCCGAACACGTTTCCACTCATGGAATTTCTCTCGAATGCTATGTTCCCACACAATTTAAGTTGAAAACCGGCAAACCGGTTAAACTATTTTAAGAAGCCAACACTCTGCTAAGTCGGTTCATGGAGAGCGGCTTCCTGAAACACGGGTTGTTCCTGCCGCTGACACTGAATAAAATGGCGAATGCGCTGCATCAAACGCCGGAACTCCTCCGGATTCAGGGATTGTTCCGCATCGGACCAGGCTTGTTCCGGGCGGGGATGAACTTCAATCATCAGGCCATCTGCCCCCACCGCCAGGGCTCCCAAACTCATCGGTTCAATCAACTCACGACGACCGGTTCCGTGGCTGGGATCCACCAGAATGGGTAGATGGGAGATCCGCTTGATGGTGGGAACCACATTTAAATCCAGTGTGTTACGGGTGTATTCCACAAATGTTCGAATTCCCCGCTCGCATAATATCACCTGATCATTTCCTTCTGACATGATGTACTCGGCGCTCATTAAAAACTCACTCAGCCGGGCGGACATTCCCCGTTTTAACAGCACCGGTTTGTTCACCCGTCCCACGGCTTTAAGCAGTTCGTAATTCTGCATATTTCGCGCTCCAATTTGAAGCACATCGGCATACTCCGCTACCAGAGGAACATGCATGGCTTCCAGCACCTCGGTGACGATGTACAGACCTGTTTCCTCACGTGCTTTTCGGAGAAGCTTCAACCCTTCTTCCCGGAGTCCCTGAAAACTATACGGACTGGTACGTGGTTTGTAGGCACCCCCACGCAACAGGTGGGCACCCTGCTCCTTCACCAGTCGGGCGGTTTCCAGTATCTGCTGCTCACTCTCGACCGAACACGGCCCGGCAATAATCACCGGTGCACCGCCCCCAATCTGAACACCGTTCAGAGGGATTACCGTATCATCCCGTTTAAACTCCCGACTGACCAGCTTATACGGTTTGGAGATGCGAAACACATCTTCCACACCGGACAATGCGCGCAGATGCTCCTGCTGGACACTGTGGCGGTAGCCAATCACCCCGATGATGGTTTGAACCTCTCCGCGGGAAATGTGGGCACGGGCTCCATGCTCTTCCACAAACCGCGCCACCCGTGTAATCTCCTCTTCCGTCGCCCCTCGTTTCATCACAATAACCACCGGAACCTCCTTTAATTTTTTCCCTAATAAAAAAACCCCTCTCAGTAGATTGAGAGGGGTTCAAATGGGCGGTTGTTATCTACTGAGAGCGGTCTAATCTCCTCCATCAAAATAAAAATAAAAGCCAGGATAATAAAATTTTCTCTCAGTAGTTGCCATCATGTTCTGCCAAACCATTAAAATGAACATCCGGGCATAGTTTAAACAATTTTACCGAATTTGTCAACATAAAATCCGGGTGTTATAGAAAATTTTCATTTTCTCACCTATTTCCTTTTATCCGGCCGGAAAACTATTTACTTTAAATGGAATTAGACGGTTCAAAACCGACAAAGGAGAGCAAGAATGACCCACCGAATTTTTCTGGTCCTTGGAGCAATGCTATGGCTGTGGCAATTAAGCAGCGCATGCACCACCGCTATTATTTCGGGTAAAGCCACTGCGGACGGACGCCCTATCCTCTGGAAGCATCGGGACACCAGGCATACCCAGAACGCCATACGTTATTTTAGCGACGGGCGATATGCTTACATCGGGCTGGTGAATGCAGAAGATAAATCCGGCAACGAAGTGTGGGCGGGTGTTAACTCCGCCGGGTTTGCCATTATGAATTCGGTCGCTTACAACCTGAAATCACCCACCGACACCACTCAACTTCAGGATATGGAAGGGGAAATTATGAAGCGGGCGCTGCAGAATTGTGCAACGCTGCAGGATTTTGAAAAGCTTCTGGACACACTGGCCAAACCGTTAGGAGTGGAGACCAACTTCGGGGTGATTGATGCGCAGGGAGGAGCGGCATATTATGAGACGGACAACTGGAGCTATCGGAAACTGGATGTGAATGACCCATCCGTAGCACCGTTTGGTTTTCTGGTGCATAGCAATTTTTCCTTTTACGGCAGACCGGGTGAAGGACACGGATATATTCGCTACCGGGCAGCGGAACAGTTGCTTCAAAAAGCTGTTCTGGAGAATCAATTGAATGAACGCTTCATTCTTCAGCAGGTAAGCCGGGAACTCATTCATGGACTCACCGGAGTCAACCTCTGGGAGAACCTGCCGGATACCTCCGCACAGGCGGACTATGTGTGCTTCCGGGATTTCATTCCCCGGCATTCTTCCGTTTCAGTATTTCTGGTGAAAGGGGTTCAACCGGGCGAAAACCCGTTGCACACAATGGCATGGACCATTCTCGGCTTTCCCCTGACTTCCGTGGCCTATCCTCTCTGGCTATCGGCAGGAGATCACATTCCGGGCATTTTATCGGATCAGGGGCAGGCTTACGCTCCGTTGTGCCACGCCGCCCTGCAACTGAAAAAACGATGTTTTCCCATCTCGGCCGGTTCCGGACGTTATTATTTGAACCGAACCGCCCTGATTAATCGCCAGGGCACGGGCATTTTACAGCACATCCTTCAACTGGAATCCTACATATTTCAGAGAAGCGCAGCCGTAAACCGGGAACTCATTCAGAATGGTCCGGATACGAAAAAAATAGCACGATTTTACTGGGAGCTGGACCGGGAAATCGAAAAATTCTATCGGGAGAAATTTAAAATTGCCTTGAATGGTAACGAAAGCCCCTAATAAATTCAGCCGGGACAACACACTCAGGGAGAAAACGTGGAAAGTTTCGCACACTGGTTTATCGATACATTCGGAAGCAATCCCATTATTTTAGGGTTGATAGGTGGCATCATTATTACGGCCATGAATGCGGCGGGTGCTTTGCTGGTACTGGTGGTTTCGGAGGTTTCTCAGAAGATGCTGGATGCCATGCTGGGATTTGCCGCAGGTATTATGCTCACCGCCAGCTTTACCAGCCTGATTCTTCCGGGAATTGAATACGGCAGCGTTTACACGGTGATCATCGGCATTATCATCGGAGTGGTATTTCTGGACCTGGCCGACCATTTTATTCCACACATGCACTTTATTATGGGAGAGGAAGGTGGTCATTCCAAACGATTGAAAGCGGTATGGCTATTCATCATCGCCATCACATTGCATAACATGCCGGAGGGCCTGGCGGTGGGTGTGGGATTTGGTTCCGGTAACATCAAAGATGCGGTGATTCTGATGCTGGCCATCGGATTTCAGAATATCCCGGAGGGACTGGCGGTTTCCATTTCCTCCCTTCATGCCGGTATGGGAAAACGGTTTTACGCCAGTCTGGTCGGAATTCGTGCCGGACTGGTGGAAATCCCGTTGGCTATTCTGGGTGCCTGGGCGGTTACTGCCATGAGCACCATTCTGCCTTATGCCATGGGATTTGCCGCTGGTGCCATGCTGTACGTCATCAGCGACGAAATCATCCCAGAAACACATCGCCAGGGGCACGAACGGGTGGCGACATTTGGAACCATGGTAGGAATCCTGGTGATGCTGTATCTGGATGTGGCGCTGGGGTAGGGTTTGATGCCGGGCTGCCTTATCTCACATCGACAAAACAACCCACCGGTTAGTCTGGAAAAACCGATTTCCACATTCAGAAAAACTTTTCAGGAAATACCAGGTTTTTCAGCATTGAGGATATGTCGCCATGAACCGCATCCGCTACATTGTGGGAATGGTATTTTTTATGATTCCCCTGCGTCTTCCCGGAAGCATGGTCTTTGATGATGAGCCGTTCCCGGCGGTCAATCCCCGCGATTCTCAACATCAGGTGGTAGTATGGACGGACTACCCCCCTTCCAGCGTCTCATGATCAAGGTGCGGATCAGTCTGGATGGCGGGGATAGCCGGAGCAGCGTGGTGTCCATTCCTCATGTGCATGAAATGTGTACTTCGGCGGACCCTTCTTTATCTTTTGATGATTCCGGTCGGGTGTACCTTAGCCCTATCGATGATAACTGACAACTGGACTCCGGAGCGGTTTAGGTGCGCTGTCTGGAAGAGGGGGATTCAGCCGGGAAAAAAACCTTCAGGTAATCCATTCACACAGCGAACACGGGAAATTTCCCATCGATCGTATGTGATTGACCATCGACCTGTTCTCCCGGCGATCCACCGGGTATTTGTTCTCCGTTTACTCAAACTCAAATTTCACTTCTGTTCCGTCCGTTGCATCGAAAACGTAGTAAACATTTCCTTCCACCGTACGAAGCTCTCCTTTTCCCCGGTTGATGCGTGTTTTACGGGGGGATTGGGGCAATTTCAGCGTCAGACCGGGAATACTTACTCCGGCTGGTAATCGCACATGAGCAGTCACCGTATTTCCCTGTTCCGCCACTTCCACCACCAGATGGTGGCGCTTATGCCAGTACTCGGCTACCTGGCTCAGGGATGGCAGCCAGAATTGCCCCTGGTTGTGCACTTCCCGCACCAGTTCCAGAATCGGTGCCAGCAATATCTGGTTCTTCCCGGAATAAAGCGGATGCGCCAGGACAGTCATGATTCCCTGCTCGGGCACAATGACCTCCTGCCAGAAGTTGTTTAAATAACTGCGATAGCGGGCCGCATCGCGTTTTTGCTGGTACTCCGGATAATTTTGCTGCTCGTTCACGCCTTTGCCATAAAAGTACCAATCGTCGTGTTGTAAAGGCGAAATTTCCAGCATATCCAGGGACTGGAACCAGCCGGAAGAATGAAAAATGGGAATGTTGTAGGGGAAAATTCCTCCGCCGTAAAAGCGGGTGTGATCCACAACAATACTGGACTCATAACTGTAGCCCTGTTCGGCCAGGATGTGCATTCCCCAGAAGCTGTTGATGACGTAAGGAAAGCGAAATCCCCGGAAGCGCTGCCGGTAGCGAATTTCCGGCAAGCGAATCTGACGCAGCGTTTCCAGATAGCTTAATCCGCGGAAGCGCGGATGCGACCAGGAATGATTCTGCAAATCCAGCTGGGGTTGATTCTGACACCAGCGAACAATATCCTCCGGTACCTGTCCGGTTAAAAACAGGGTTATTTTCTCCACATAGGGGAAAAGGCTGGTCAGTGCTCGCTGGTATTCCGCCAACGTGCCACCATCGTCAAAGGTTACAGCCAGTACAGCCCGGGCAGCATGCGGCCAGGGGTTAAGAGCAAGAGGGAAGTGCCGTTTCCCCACCGACAACTGCACCATTTCCCGGTACAAATACTCAATTTGCAAGGTACCGGAAAGGCCACCATCCAGTGCGGGATGCAAGATTCGCGAAGCGGAAAAATAAACAAGATGCCCCTTCCCATAACGATGCACAAAAACAGCCGGGAAATGCCTGCCGCTTCGTGCATCTTCCCACTGAAACCACACCTGAAATTGCGTGGTATCCCCCAGAACACTATCCGGAGGCAGCAAAATGTAAGCGGAGTTTTCCACTTCCATAATGAGCGGGTTAGGATACTGGTGAGAGAGGTGATTCACTGCGCTCAGGCGGAATCCTTTTACGTCCCTTTCCTGCAATGGGGTCCCCACTGCGGGAGCCAGCACCCAGTTCTTCTCCCACAAACGTCCACCCAGCGTAACCCGATCCACCCCATCGGGGCGATTGCGACCGAAATTTTCGCCCACTACCAATAAACCGCCCCGCTTGACCCAATCCCGAAGTGTGCGCAGTTCCCGGTCATCCATATACGTCAGCGAATACATGCGGTCGGCATCATGGTATCCGTACAGCGTGGGCGCAATGATAATGTCGTAGTCATTCAGATTGGTTGCATCCCACAAAAATGTACGATTCTCGAAACGCACGTAAGCGCCCAGCCGATTGAAAGCCTGAAGAGCGACAATGGCGCCGTCGGACACTGTGCCCTCCCCTCGACCATCGCCAGTGGTCAGGAAAAGCACGCGGGGAAGACGGTAGTCGTACTCTTCCAGGGGCAGCCAGACTTTCCGGCATCCCATCACCAATAAAAGGATAATCAGAAATCCACTTGCAATTTTCATCTCTCTCACCATTTATAGATCACATTTTGAATTCTCACCTGTTGGGAACGATTCCGGGCAGTTCGGCCCCTATCGCTCGCTTCCGGTTGAAGATTCTCCACAATCACCTCCTGGTCGGGGAGTACATCGATAAGAAGTTCTCCCCGACGCAGGTTGTATATGCCATCTGCCAGACTTCCTTTGACCCGCACGATTTTCCAGGGAGCGGTCAGACGTACTGTTAACGGACGCAATAGCGCGGTGTGCGACTCAGCGTGTACATCTACCACCATAAAGCGGGAAAATTTTTGTAGCCGGACCTGCGCTCTGCGCACCAGCTCCAGATAACTGGCAACATCGGCGATAGTGCCCACATAATAACCCGTGTTCCGAATAATTCGGGCATGGCGTTCAAACAGCTCCGGAGTTACGCTGTAGGTATGGTCCACCTGATGATCCTGCAAAATCTTCATCTCCCGCGAATCCTGCGGAAAAATGTGATGGTACATGAGCACCGTCCATTGATTGCGCCCCTTTTGCAGTAAACGGATAAGCTCTGCGGTGGTGGGTTGTTGCTCATTCAGCACAGTAAAACTGTTGATAAAATAAGGATTAAAAGTGCGGTAATTGTTGTAGTGGTTACCACCGCGCCGGGCAAATTGGTAATTGGCCTGCTCTACCAGCCGCTGAACCCGTACACTGTGTCCGGAGAAGGGATAGTGAAACGTGAACACCGGTCGCCCCAGCTTTTCCTCCAGTATTTGTTTGCTCTCTCGCAAGTCCTCCAGAATATCCGCATCTCTCTTAATGCGACTTAGATTCCGATGACGAAGGCTATGGCTGGCGATTTCCCACCCCGCCTGCAGCATCTCGGTAAGCTGGCTCCAGGAAAGATAGTGAGTTAACAGACCGTCCACGTCGCCGGTTAAAAGCGGGTGATCTCCGATGCGGTTTACAATCACCCCCACAGTGGCGGGTAAATGGTATTTGGTCAGAATAGGCAGCCCGTATCGATAAATACCATAAGTTCCATCATCGAACGTGATGGTGACAGCACCCGGTTTGCCCTGCGGCCAGGGAGTTACCTCCGCCCGAAAAGGGACCGCACGCGCCACGGTATCCCGGGGAACGCTGCGAAGCTCCTGAAAAACCTGCCGAACAATGTAGTAAGACGGCTTTAACCGCACCCGATACCAGGGCTTGTCCCAGCCCTTCCACAGATAACGGATACCCGGTTCGGAAAAGCGTTCGGGGACTTTTTGAATTACCCGATCGCCTTTTTTCACCAGAAGGTAAAAAGTAAATCCATCGGTAGTGCTGGTCTCCATCTCCGGCGTTTCCGGCCGATTGTCCAGCACCTGGCAGGAGGAGGGATCGGTAACATTGAGCAGATGCCAGGTCAACCGGATTTCCGTTTCACCGGTTCGGGGGTTGTAATACCAGTCCGCCAGAGAGGAATAATCCTTCAGTGCAGGATTGCTCCGGCCAAAGGTCAGCTTACTGCGGTAATGAATAATCTCCGGGAAGATGGTGCCATCCAGATGGATGCGTTGCCGATTGGCAAGCAATTTTTGCTCCACGAACTTCCCGTCCTGATGAGGAATAGAGCGGTAATCGGGGATAAAATCGTGATAGATATCGGTGAACACCGAATAGGGCTCGTCCACCAGCAAAGCGGCGTGGGCAGTATCTTTTAACACCAGCAGAAATTCCAGACCATCGCCAACTGTTTCGGCGACTCCCGGAAACTGATGATTTCCGCGCTTTCGGGAATAGGTATTTATGCCAATAAAAATATCCTGATGTTCCCAATCGAAATGGGCTGGCAAACTCAGGCGCAAGTAAAAATGTCCCGCATCCGCCTCCGCGTACATTGCTTTGATTGGCCCGGTGGACTGCACAAGGGGCTTGGTCTCCCAATCTTCCACCCGACCATCCACCTGAATGCGGCTTTGTTCCATGGCCAGCAAGCCAAAATTCTGCTCCGGATTTTCCAGGTTGTGCCACAACTTCCGGCGATGCTGGGGTTGCTCAAAATCCATCACCAGCCAGTTAAACTTGAACCATTCGTCCATCCATTCAAACAAAATAGCTCCGGCACAACCCTGCTGATAAATGTCCCGGGTTAAATGGGCATCGATGCGCCCCTGTTCCTGCTCGGTATGGCCTCCCTGATGAAAACCGTTGGGATCGTAATGGCTATTCCCCCGACTGGAAGGTACTCCGTATTCAGCGATAACCAGCGGAATATCCGGTAAATGCTGTTTCAGGTCGTGCAAATACCCGGCGTAGTGGCACTCCCCATGCTTCGTCCGGAAGTGCCGGTATCGGTAATCGTTGTACACAAAATCCGGATAATAAGGATAAGCATGGTAGCTGGCAAAAAAGCCTGCACGATTTAGCGGAGTCTGGTAAATCTGGGTAAAATCCAGGCTCACCAGGTCGTTGTCATACTCCCGCACCCTGGGGCTCTCAATAAACTCCGAATTGTGGTACATGGGATCCAGAGGGAGCCAGTTGACAAAGGAGAGCGGATGTTGAGTCTGGTAAGTGATGGTTTCGTACTTCATGGTAAAATCCATCATTTCCGCCAGCCACACTTCCATGGGATTTCCGCGTGGAACGGAGAAGAAAAAACCGCTGTATTGATTTCGTTCCATATTTATCTGATTGTGTTTTCGAACCGTTTCGGGCTCCCATTCCCTTCCCAGAATAAACCCCAGCGTATAGGCAGATACGTCCCGATCATAATGACCGGAAGCATGTCCGGGTCGCGGATCAAGCACTGCACGTCCGAACACCACATCCACGGCATCTTTAATTTCCCGCTGGAATCGTTCCATGTATTCAGGGTTGTAGTAATCGCCATCTTCGGGTAAATCTGCCCAGATGCCCTGCAAAAGATACACCGGCTGATGGGAATTCAAAAAATTGTATCGGCTGAGTGCCCGATAAAATTCCGGCGGCAAAATGGTGTACACCCGCACCACATTGGCTTCCATCTCGCCAATCAGTTCTAACCAGCGGTAATAGTCCTGATAGCTGGCAGCAAATTCAGAGGGGAATTTACCCGGCAGCGCCACTCCCAGATTGACTCCTTTCAAAAATATTGGTTCCCAGTGCCAGCGCGGGGTCTGGTTCTGTTCCAGCTCCGTGTGCATATGGTAAATTTCCAGGTAGTCCCCATGGGCTCGGGCGGGGAGCTGAAGATGAGGAAGCACTGCTTTCACATCTTCCACAGTTAAATTCTCCGGAATAATTTCCTGCGGGGGAATTTCCACCACCACCCGGCGCGACTCCCGGATGTGTTTTTCTATCCGGAACAGTCCATATACCGTACCACTAAACAGGATGAATAATCCCAATATTACCACCAGCTTGCGAACCATATTACAACCTCACCTTTAAAATCAGTTCGCCACTCCAGTTCTGATAATACGGATTGGAGAAAAACGCAGAACTGAAGCCAACCACCCACTGGTTGATCAAAAAACCGGTTTCCAGGCTTGCCACCGCCTGATCCACCCGATCGCTGTTGGTGCCTACCATTCCCTCCCCGTACAAGTAAAAAGGACTCCATTCCCGATAAAAGTTAAATCCCACACTATAAGCTTCCAGACGCTGGGGAGTGTAATGGTAAGGGGAAAGGTACTGATGATCGTTAAAACTGTAACCCATCAATAGCCTGAGATTGTAAGCACGATATAGCAACCACTCTACGGACAGGCTGGTACTCACACGATTATTATCCTGCCGTTGTATCATCCAGTGCTCGTCGTAAACCGGATCGTCCAGGATGCGTCCCAGGCGCAGGTTGGCAGATACCCGGAAACGCCCCCTCTGCCAGCGGAGGCCGGTTCTGACAGAGAGGGCATAGAGATTTTCCCAGGCATAGAAAAAGCTGTATTCCCCTCCGGCAAACCATCGCAATGAGGGGAGCACATCCCACCAGCCATCCAGCCGTAAGCGTTCCGGCTGCTGGCGGGCAAAGCTGTAACCGGCTTCCCCGGTAATTTGCCCGGAGCTGGCATGCCAGATTACTCTAACTGTTTGCACATCATATTCCAGAGAGGTGATGGTAGCAGTGCGTTGCAGGGTACGCTGCAGAAATAGCTTGCTATTTTGCAGGTGGATTTCCAGCCGATCGTTAATCCGTTTTCTGAAAGAGAGAAGCAGGCGGTAATTGCTGTAATCCGCTCGATTTTCGGTTTCCTGCACCAGACCACCGCGGGATTGGATATGGAAGTCCATGGCCGATTGCATACGTTTCACTGCCTGCTGGTAAGTGGCATTTCCCGGGTCCAGCTGAAGGGCACGGAGATAGTGGTTCAATGCACGGTAAGGCTGATTTTGCCATTCGGCAATTTGCCCCAAACCAGCCCAGGCTTCTGAATAGGTGGAATCGATTCGGTTAATTTGCCAATAGGCTTGCCGGGCAGCGTTTAATTTGCCACGGGCAATGAGAATGCGTGCCAGACGAAAATAACCGGCCGGATGCGCAGGAAGATAATGAATGGCCTGGCGGGCATACTGTTCCGCCTCAGCAAGGCGATCCTGCCACAAACTCAAATCAGCCAATCCCCACAATGCCTCCACATCGGTGGAATCCTGTTGCAACAGCTTCCGGTAAAACCGTTCTGCCACCGGATAGTTTGCGATGATAGTGTACAACCGGGCTAATGCCAGTGTGGCATCGTAATCCTGCGGTTGGATTTGCAACACCTTTCGATAGAAGGAAATGGCACGCAGTGGTTTTCCCCAAAGTTTACAGGCATAACCAGCCAGGCGAAGTGGCTCCACCTGTGTGGTATCCCTCTGCCAGATGGCCAGCAATTGCTCCACCGCCTGCCGGTAGTCACCCTGATTCAGCCGGGCAACGGCTTCTTCCATCGTCTGGGCACTGACCCAGGAGGCCATCATCAGCCAGAAAAATAGGAGAAAACGGTACGTTCGCTTCATTCTTTCACCAGTACGTTTTCGATTCCCTTCCGGGAGAATTTGTTCCATGATTTTTGCCCGCGGAAAAAGTTCCAGATTCCCTTCAACTGCCATACCACCCGTAGATAGGCATAGGAGAAATCCCCGATTACGGAAAAGAAGAGCAATCGAAGCCAATCCGTTAGCGTCCGATAGCGGAGCGCCTGGCGATTAACCGGTGAACGGCGCTGGCTCCAGAATTCAATGACTACCGTGGCCAGCCCCATCAACAACGCCGCTCCGAAAGTGATGCTTAAAATGAGCATCATCAACCACATGCCATGTAACATATCGATAAAAAACATGAGCACCACAAAGGCAAGTGCCAGCAGTTTGGCAATGGGGGAGAACCATTCGAAAAACAGATAATAAGGCATGGCAAACAGTCCCAGTACCCCGTATTTTGGATCGAACAAGGCCGAACGATGGTAAGCCAGCGCTTCTCCCAATCCGCGATGCCAGCGTTCCCGCTGCCGGGATAACTGGGAGAGGGTCTCGGGAACTTCCGTCCAGCATACCGGATGGGGCAGAAAACGGGTACGCGCGGCACGCTTTTTCTCCCGGGCAAATCGTTTTAACCGCACCACCACTTCCAGGTCCTCACAAACGGTGTGTCGGGGTTCCGGGAAGTACTGACGGATAACCGGATGCCGGTTGAACGGAGAAAGGAATCCACCGGCTTCCATAAGCAATTCCCGACGAAAGACAGTAAACGCCCCGGACATGATGAGCAAACCCTGCAACCGGCTCAAACCGGTCCGGCTGATGAGAAACGATTTGATGTACTCAATAATTTGGAATACCACCAGCGGATTGCGCGGAAATCGCAGTGCCTGAAGCGTTCCGTTAACGATGCGCGCTTCGTTCAGAACCGCCAGCTCGCCACCGGTGATGGCAACGGAAGCATCCTCCTGAAACGGAGCAATAACCTCCCAGAGAGCACTCCGATCCAGAAATGAATCCGCATCGATCGTGCACACATAAGGATACCGGGCAATATTCAGTCCGGCATTCAACGCATCAGCCTTCCCACCATTCTGCTTATCCATCACCCGAACCGTGCAGCAACCGAAGGTTCGCTGGTAAACCGCATTGACCGGCCGGGTAGTGATATCCTGCTCATGGGGAAAATAAATCTTCCGAAACGGACCTGTTGCAAGCACCCGCTGCAACGTTTCATCCCGGGAACCATCATTAATCACAATAATTTCGTAAAGCGGATAATCCAGTTGTTCTAACATCGCCACACAATTTGCAATGGTCTTTTCTTCGTTGAAAGCCGGTACCAGGATGGATATCCCTTCGATCGGTTTGATGGAAACAGAATGATCAGCGCCGCTGCCACGGGAACCTCCCCCGCGAATGAACTGAACAAGAAAAATGAAAAAGAACGACAGGTCCAGTAGCAGATAAAGGGAAAAATAAATGATCAACACATTTTCCACAATCTGAAGAATTAGCAAAAGCATTTCTGGTTCCTTAATTATTAACCACCACGGTTATGACTTGCGAATCGCTGGAATTCCCGGAGGTGTCCCGGGCACGCGCCATCAGAGTATAGTTACCGTTGGGATAGGAGGTGGAATGTAAGGTAGCCTCCCACGGAGCAGTGGTGAGGGTATCCAGCGGGATTCCGTTCCACAGGATGACCACCTGCTGAACTCCTCGATTGTCCGAAACCGCCAGTCGAATGGGTACCTCACCCGAAACGGTTTCCCAATCCACAGGATGCAGAATCTGCACTTCCGGAGGAGTTACATCCGGAGTATTGATAGACACCGTGATAGCACTTGAAGTTGCACAGTTACCCGACCAATCGTACGCTTCCACCATCAACGTGGCATTGCCGGAATAGTTGGCAATGGGCAAATTCCACACATAGGGGGCTTCCGTCAGGGTTTGCACCGAATCCCCATTGAAAAAGCACACCAATCGGCGAATCCCTTGATTATCCCGGGCGCTTATTTTAACCGGAAGAGTATCCCCCATTACTTCCGACCAGGCAGCCGGAGAAAGAATAGCTACCACCGGGGGCTCGCGGTCGCTTAAATCCGGAAAATACACCGATATCAGCCGGGACATACCGCTGTTGTGGTTCTTATCCACCGCCTCCGCCAGCAGGGTAATCTGGTTCACCGTGGAATCGATGGAGAGGGGAAAAGTAAACGGTTCCTGAGTCGCCGTCTGGTTTACCACACCGTTTACATACAGATTCACCTTTTCCACCGCTCCGTTGTCCGTCGCGGTTACGCGAACCGTAAATTGTCGGGAGGTCAACAGCTCAAAGTCTCCCGGATAGGTAATCATCACCACCGGCGGATCCACGTCCAGACTGGTGGTATCGTCAGTTTTGCTACATGACCATAGAAACAGAATGCCAGTCAAAAAGATTAGCCATTTACCCATGGAAAACTCCCATTCTAATTAAACCATGAAAAAATTGCCCCAACAAACGGGTCATTCTGCAAATATTGCATGATTAATGGATACACCACACGCGGGAAGTATGCCCCCAACTCCTGTTTTTTGTTGTCCCTCGCAGATTTGCGGGCTTTTCTGCTCCGCGTGTTGGGTTGTTCAATGTACATAAATCGTGCCGAAATTTTGAAATGCCTATCGACTCTGCTCCGGGGTTTTATTCCATCGCGGGAAAAAGAATCATCCGGTTACGGGATAAGATTTTATACTTACCCAAACGGTATTTCTTACAGCATTGCATATCCAAGAATTGTTTTTTCTCAGAGGAATTGGGATAAAAGGAGTGATCATCTATGGTAACACACTTTCAGAGAAAATCCGGGTAATTGGATTCTTCCGGAAGGGTATTATCTAAATTTTTAAGAACCTGGCATTTATGGCCACAATGATGGTGCTGAGGGACATAAGTACGGCTCCCATTGCAGGGGATAACAAGATTCCGTATCCGTACAATACTCCGGCGGCCAGGGGAATGGCCAACGCATTGTATCCTGTAGCCCAGGCCAGGTTCTGCACCATTTTTTTGTACGTAGCTTTCGCCATCTTAATAATCGCAACCACATCCAGGGGATTGCTACGTACCAGTACGATGTCGGCCGTTTCGACTGCCACATCGGTTCCGGTACCAATGGCAATGCCCACATCTGCTTGCGCCAGGGCGGGGGCATCGTTCACACCATCGCCGGTCATGGCTACGGTAAAGCCCCGTGCCTGAACTTCTTTAACCCTGACTGCTTTTTCCTGAGGCAATACTTCCGCAAAATATTCGTCCAGCCCCAGCTCCTCAGCCACCCATCTGGCTACCTGAGCATTATCGCCAGTAAGCATTAAGGTTCGAATCCCCATTTCTTTTAGCTTGCGGATCGCCTCTTTCGATTCGGGACGAATGATGTCTGCCAGTGCAATAACCCCAACAATTCTCTCTTCCACAAGCACAAACACCACTGTTTTACCCTGCGACTCCAGCGCTTCTACCCGGGCATCTCGCCAATCAATTTTCTGTTCCCGCAAATAATTCGGACTCACCACCCGAACCCGTTTTCCCTGTACCACCCCCTGAGCTCCTTTACCGGGAATCGCTTTAAAATCCTGAACTTTCATTGCTTCCCCGGCAAATTCTACAATTCCCCGTGCAATGGGATGTTCGGAATGTGCCTCCACGGCAGCTGCGTATTTAAGTAATTCCCGTGGAGTAGTCTGTCCATCCAGCACCATCACATCGGTGACTCCAAATTTCCCTTTCGTAAGGGTTCCGGTTTTGTCAAAAATAATAGCCTGAACATTCCGTGCCGCTTCAAAAGCAGCTCGATTACGAATCAGCAATCCATTTCGGGCAGAAATCGCCGTGGAAACCGCTACAACCAGGGGAACAGCTAATCCCAGGGCATGGGGACAGGTAATTACCATCACCGTAACGGTTCGTTCCAGAGCAAAAGCGAAATCCTGATGTAGCATGACGAACCAAACGAAAAGAGTGATGGCTCCGCTACCCAATGCTATCAGCGTTAACCAGAGGGCAGCCCGATTGGCCAGATCCTGTGTTTTTGATTTACTGGCCTGAGCTTCCCGCACCAGCTCGATAACTTGAGAAAGGAAAGAATCCTTTCCGGTTTTCTGTACTTCGACGGTTAAAGAGCCTTCTCCATTCACTGCTCCGCCAATCACCAGGTCACCCGGCTTTTTGGTTACCGGTCTGGACTCACCCGTTAACATGGCTTCGTTTACCGAAGTTTCACCGTCCACCACCACACCATCGGCTGGTATTTTCTCCCCCGGCTTCACCAGCACTCTATCTCCAGGATGGATTCTCTCCAGTGGAACATCCGTCACCTGTCCGTCTGTCTGAATTTTATGCGCATCGGCAGGCATAAGCCGGGCCAGTTCCTCCAGCGCGCGAGAAGCACCCATTACCGATTTCATTTCAATCCAGTGCCCTAACAGCATGATGTCAATTAAAGTAGCCAGTTCCCAGAAAAAGGTTTTCCCGCTTAATCCGAACACCACCGCACTGCTGTAAAAATACGCTACCGAAACGGCCAGTGCGATAAGCGTCATCATTCCCGGTTGCCGCTTTTTGAGCTCCTGGTACATTCCCTTCAAAAAAGGATACCCCCCATAGAAAAACACCATGGAAGCGAAAAGAAAGTTAAGGAATTGGTCGCCAGAAAAGCGAAGTTTTGCTCCCAACCCCAAAAGTTGCTGAATCATGGGGGAGAGAATCAGCACCGGAATGGTGAGCATCAGCGAGATCCAGAAACGGCGACGGAAGTCAGCCACCATGTGAGTATGATTTCCATGACACCCCTCATCCGATGACCCTGCCATAGAAAGATGGGCTGAATGATCGGTATGTCCCTCTGAGCGAACAGGAACCTCCCGGGAACAACATTCGTGCGATTCAGTCGTGCGATTTCGTCCCTTCAACTTATCTTCCGAAGAGATAGAGTGATGATTCTTTTTCATGACTTTCTCCTTTCCAACCGGTTACCGACATCCCGTCATGGAAACCCACATTCCAGCCCAGGCCAGGGGAATCGGGATGCCAGGAAACGGCTCATTTCTCGCCGTTGACCGGATGCTGTTTCCCTTCCGGTTACTTTGCATTTTTAATTTTTTTCATACGGGAATCGGCAGGGCCTCCTGCCAGGGTACGACCCCGCCACAAATAATAAATTACCGGAATAACCACCAGGGTCAGCACTGTGGAGGTTACCATGCCACCCACCATGGGGGCCGCAATGCGCTTCATGACCTGAGATCCGGCACCGGTCCCCCACAGAATGGGAAATAAGCCTACCATAGTGGATAGTACGGTCATCATTTTGGGCCGTACGCGCTCCACCGCACCTTCCAGTACGGCCATCCTCAGATGCCCGGAATGCTGCATCTGTCCGACTTCCTGCCTGTGGCGGTAGGCCTGATCCAGGTACACCAGCATGACCACGCCGGTTTCTGCAGCCACACCAGCCAGAGCAATGAATCCCACTCCCACCGCCACACTGAAGTTGTATCCTAACAAATACATGAACCAGATGCCTCCCACCAGGGCAAAGGGTAGCGAAAGCATCACAATCAGGCTTTCCTGCACGTTTCTAAAATTAAGATAGAGTAGCAGGAAGATAATTAGCAGGGTTACCGGGACCACAATGCGCAGACGTTGCTGAGCCCGTTGCATATACTCGTACTGGCCACTCCAAACCACGCTGTAACCTTCCGGAAAGTTTATCTGTTGATTCACTGCTGCACGGGCATTGGCTACATAGGTGCCCACATCGATGTCACGGATGTCCACGTACAACCAGGCGGTTTTCCGGGCATTTTCGCTTTTAATCACCGGAGGTCCCTTTTTAATTTCCAGCCGGGCCAGGTAGCTCAGGGGTATTTGGGCGCCGGTGGGTGTGCTGATTAGCACTCGTTCCAGGGCAGAAAGATTGTCCCGCAGCTCTCGGGGATAGCGCACATTCACCGGATAGCGTTCCAGCCCCTCCACCGTGTGGGTCACATTCATTCCACCGATTGCGGACATAATCACCTCTTCCACATCGCCCACGGTAAGGCCGTAGCGCGCGGCTTCCCGCCGATCGATCACAAAATCCAGATAGTTACCTCCTACTGCCTTATCCGCAAACACGCTCCGGGTACCCGGTACGGTTTTGACCACAGCCCGAATTTGTTCCCCTAACTCAGCAAGGGTCTTCAGGTCGGGACCCATGATTTTGATTCCCACCGGTGTTTTAATTCCGGTGGAAAGCATATCGATGCGCGTTTTGATGGGCATGGTCCAGGCATTGGTTAGCCCGGGGAATTGAATGGCAGCATCCAGTTCCCGGATCAGTTTTTCCATGGTCATTCCGGGACGCCATTCATTTTTGGGTTTCAGCAGGATGGTGGTTTCAATCATGGAAAGCGGAGCGGGGTCGGTGGCTGTTTCCGCTCGTCCGATTTTACCGAACACACTCTTCACTTCCGGAAAACGTTTGATGATTTTATCCGTTTGCTGCAACAACTCTCTCGCTTTGGTAATGCTGATACCCGGATCGGTGGTGGGCATGTAGAGCAAATCCCCTTCGTTTAGCGGAGGCATAAATTCCGAACCAATGCGGTTCAGCGGAAACAGGGTGATGAACACAACCACCAGCGCCAGTACAATCGTGAACCATTTAAAGCGCAGTGCCCCCTGCATCACCGGTCGATAAAGGCGAATCAAAAATCGACTGATGGGATTCCGGTTTTCGGGGAGAATGCGCCCACGGATGAAGTAACCCATCAATACCGGCACAATGGTAATGGCTAACAGAGCCGAAGCAGCCATAGCATAAGTTTTGGTGAACGCCAGCGGTTTAAATAACCGACCTTCTTGCGCCTGCAGGGTAAATACGGGCAGGAAGGAAAGCGTGATGATGAACAGGGAGTAAAACAGCGCCGGTCCCACTTCTTTAGAGGAACGAATGATGATGTCCCAGTGTGATTTCTTCTCCCGATCTCGTTCCAGATGCTTGTGGGTGTTTTCAATCATTACAATGGCGGCGTCCACCATGGCGCCAATGGCAATGGCAATACCACCCAGACTCATGATATTGGCATTAATTCCCTGAGCGTACATGATGATGAAAGCAATCAAAATACCCATGGGCAAAGTGAATACAGCAACAAATGCACTGCGGAAATGAAGCAGAAAAACGATGCACACCAGCGCAACGATGGCAATTTCCTCCAGAAGTTTACCCTTCAGATGATCGATGGCACGCTCGATGAGTCCGGAACGGTCGTAGGCGGTGCGAATGCTCACCCCTTCCGGTAGTCCTTTTGCCAGCTCTTTCAGCTTTTCTTTCACCAATCGGATGGTTTTCAGGGCGTTTTCGCCGGAGCGCATGACGATGATGCCACCGACTGTTTCCCCCTCGCCGTTCCAGTCCGCCAGTCCCCGGCGCAGTTCTGGCCCGATGTGGACGCTGGCAATTTGCTTCATAAAAATGGGGGTTCCGTTTTCACTCACCCCCACGGGAATGTTCTCGATGTCCTGAACGGAGCGGATATATCCCAATCCGCGCACCATGAACTCGGTTTCCCCCATTTCCACCAGCCGCCCGCCCACATCATTATTACTTCGGCGGATGGCACGTTTCACAGTGGCCAGCGAAATTCCATATGCCCGGAGTTTATCGGGGTCCACCTCCACCTGATATTGCTTTACAAATCCGCCGATGCTGGCCACTTCTGCCACACCGGGAACACCCATTAATTCGTAACGCAGGTACCAGTCCTGAATAGAGCGCAATTGCTGCAAGTCGTACCGATTGCCGCCATCCAGCACATATTCGTACACCCATCCCACACCGGTGGCATCCGGACCCAGTGTAGGGGTAACTCCCTGCGGGAGTCGCCCAGCCACGTAATTCAGATATTCCAGTACCCGACTCCGCGCCCAATACAGATCGGTACCATCCTCAAAAATGATGTACACAAACGAAAGTCCGAAAAAGGAGTAACCTCGCACTGTTTTAGCGTAAGGAACAGCCAGCATGGCGCTGGTAAGCGGGTAAGTGACCTGGTCCTCCACTACCTGCGGAGCCTGCCCGGGATATTCGGTTAAAATAATCACCTGAACATCGCTTAAATCCGGGATGGCATCCACCGGTGTCCGGAAGATGACGTATACACCCACCAGAATAATAAATACAGTAAAAACCAAAACCAGAAACCGATTGCGGACGGAAGCTTCTATTATTTTCTCTAACATAAACTTTTCTCATTTTTCTGTGTGTTCTTCCCTAAGCGGAAAAGCGCCTTTTTCCCCGGTGAACATTAACCCTGTTTCCAGGCCATCAGGAAAAGGCTTCTTTCTCCAGAGACCCGACACTTTTTGTACAATTTTGCTTTTTCCCGGAACACAACTGTATTGGGAGATTTCATTTGTTATTTGAATTTTGTGATTCAGGCTTTGAAACCTCTTCCAGCAATTTCCGGATCGCTTCCTGGAGTCGGCTTTCGCTATCCAGCAGGAACTGACCGGAGCGCACAATCGTTTCTCCCTCCAGCAGACCGGAAAGGACGCGTAAATTACCCCGTCCATCTTCTTCCCCAATTCGGACTTCCCGCGGTTCGAACTTCCCCGCACCACGCACCACAAACACGATATTTCGTTTTCCGGTGCGGAGCACTGCTTCGGCAGGAACCACCAGGGCATCGGGAATGGGTTTTCCGGATAAATAAACTGTGGCATACATTCCCGGCTTTAGCTCCAGAGCCGGATTCGGGAATTGAAGTCGCAGCCGGACTTCCCGGGATTTTTCATCTAAATAAGGATAAATGTACTGCACTTTTCCGCGATACCGCTTTCCGGGCAAGTAGCTAAGCTCCATTTCCGCCGGTTGACCTGTGGAAATCCACGGAAGTTCATTGTCGTAAATGCTGACCAAAACCCACACGGTGGATAAATCCGCAATGCGATACAACAGGCTGCCCTCTTTGATAAAACTTCCCTCCTGCACATTTTTACGAACCACAACACCCCGATAGGGAGAAACCAGCGGAAGGGTTTTCCGTACCACACCGGTCTGTTCAAGCTGCCGGATTTCCGCTTCGGAAATGCCCCAGTTGTGAAACCGGGCGCGGGCAGAGCGGAGCAGCGACTCAGCACTCTGACGCAGGATACCCAGCGAACTGCTACGTACCTGACGAAGATTTTTCAGAGCAAGTAAATACTCCTGCTGGGTGGTTACCAGGTCCGGGGAATAAATTTCCAGCAAAGGGTCGCCGGAGCGAATCATTTCGCCGGTGGAATTTACGTACAACTTTTCCACCCAGCCGGAAATTCTTGCGCTGAGGGCATACACCTTCTCCTCGTTAAATTTCACCACTCCCACCGCACGGATTTCTCGTCGAAATTCCATTCTCCGAACGGAAGCCGTACGTACACCCATTTTCTGCACCGTAGCCGGATCAATCACTACCGTTCGGCCACTCATTAGCTGGTCTTCGTACACAGGCACCAGATCCATTCCCATTCTGGATTTACCGGGATGGTCGTAGATTTCGGTAGGGTCCATGGGTGCTTGCCAGTAAAGAATTTTTCGCTTTCCGGTACCTGCTGGCGCATGGTTCCTTTGCTGTTTTGCCGGCACCAGGTTCATTCCGCATTTCGGACACTGTCCGGGTTCCTCCAGCAACACTTCCGGATGCATACCGCAGGTCCACAACTGAACCTTGCCCGTTGTCGAATCGGGTTGGTGTTCGGTTGTTTCGGGAGCAGTTTTCACCGGCACCAGATCCATTCCGCATTTGGGGCACTGGCCGGGTTCTTCCTGAATCATCTCGGGATGCATGGGACAGGTATATAGCACCCTTTTTCCGGTTTTTTCCGGTGCTTTCGAATCCCATCCCCCGCCCAGACCCAGCCAGAGGGCAAGAGCGAATCCGATCATCCCCAGCGTCACCAGTCCAATTTTTCGATTCATAAAAACTCCTTTGTTCCGATGTCTTTGGTTATAGTTCCTCACCCACCAGAAAAACCAATCGTGCCATCTGTTTGTGCAAATTGCTCAATTTGCGGTAATATTCCTGGCGATAATTAAACAGAACCATCTGGCTGTTCAGCAAAGTAAGGAAATCGATCTTTCCGGTACGGTAGCCGGACAGGTTGGCTCGAAAGCTTTGCTCTGCCTGGGGCAGAATGCCCTCCCGATAAAGCTGAACCAGGCGGCGATTTCGCTGGATGTCCTCATAAACCACTGCAATTTCTGCCCGAACCTGATTGAGTACTTTGCGTAAATTCCACCGGGTGTTTTGCTGCAAAAACGTTTGTTGCTCCACCTGCTTCCGCTGCTTCCGCCAGAAATACAGGGGAACATCCACAGTCAGCCAGACGGAGAAGAAATCCACTCCGGCATACCCACCCACCAGCTTTTCCCGCTGCGTGTACGCCACTCCCAAAGTGAAATCCGGCAAATATTGTTTTTGTGCCAGTGCCACCCGTTTTTCTTGCTGCCGGTTCCGGAGCTTCCAGGCCCGCACCAGCGGACGGTACCGTTCGACCCGGATCAGCAATGTATCGAAAGGCAGGGTTATTACCGGAAGACTTAGAGTATCCACCGGCACAATGGGTTGGTTTTCAGTTCGATTGAGCAGTTCGTTCAACCGGGCGCAAACCTCTCTGCGCCGAAAAAGCAAATTCTCCTTTTGTTCTTCCATCTTGAGCAATTCCACCTGAATCCGTAGAATATCCTGTTGCAATCCTGTGCCCACACTGTAGCGGGTTTCCGCCACCTCCCGTACTCGTTGCAACAGCTCCAGATTTTTATTCAGTACCTCCAGGGAGCGGGTTAAATAAAATAGCTCGTAATAAAACACTCGCACCTGTGCTTTCAGTTGATTGCGTGCTTCCTGGTAAAACGCTTGCTCCATGTCGCTCTGTACCCGGGCAAGGTCCGATTTAAGCCCTAACTTGCCGGGGAAGGGTATTTTCTGCCGAAGGGCAAACTGCTTGCCGGTCATGGGCTCCCGGTTAAAGGCAAAACTGTTCACCGGAAGGTTGAGTAAACTAATGCCCACCTGCAAATCCGGTAAAGTGCCCGCGGGAGAAATGGTGGCCCGGCTGGATTGCCAGCGGTAGTAGCTGCTTTTCAGCTCCGGATTACGGGAAAGCGCCTCCTGAACCAGCGCTTCCGGGGTAACCGGAACCGCTTCCCATTGAGCCATAAGCATTCCACCATTCAATAGCACTCCGATGAGTAACCACACGAACATTTTCATTGTCTTACCTTCTTTCCGCTGTTTCCTGTGCTTATATCACTCCAGATAGAAAAAAACGATGAATCCGCCCCAAGTATCCTCCGGTTTCTCTTCATCCGGATTAATTCAGCACAAATACCATTCCCGTTTGCGGAAATAACCCATTGGAAAAGAGTGAGGAGAATTGCTTACTGCCGAAATAACAAAGAGATAGGAAAATCAAAAAAGTAAAAAATATAAATTTCGGGATGGCTTTACGTGGGTGAAATCCGGAAGATGATTGTGGAATATTCTTCGGGAGTGTAGAATATTCTACACTATAAGCGGATAAAATGAATCCCTTCTTTTCCTAAAAATTATCTTTTCAAAAAGAAAGAACAAATTGCTTTTTCAAGGCATTCATTCGTATCAAGGAAAATATTTAAGAATTAATTTTTCCTGACAACATCCGAATATACTTTTTTAGACAAAAAAATATTTAATGTGATGAAGATCCCCGTACGGACATTACCTATTTTACCTGGCTTTGCCAGATTATATATTCGGATATCATTTCTTCTTTTCGTGCTGGTTGGCGATATTTTTGCACAACGGTTAAACATCCGGGTTTACAATGTTCCCGACGGGCTGGTGCAATCCCAGGTAAAAACCATTTTGCAGGACGACGACGGTTACCTGTGGATTGGCACCATGGACGGACTCTCTAAATTCGACGGTCATACCTTTGAGAATTTTACCCGGGAGAATGGACTTCCGGACAACTATATCACCTCAAGTTTCAAGGATACCCAGGGACATCTCTGGTTCAGTTTTGCTACCGGTGTAATCGCCCAATACAATTGGCAGACCAAACAATTTGAGATTGTCGTTTCTCTTCAGGACTCAAGTCATTCTTCATTACCCTTTATTACCGGATTCCTTCGGGAGGATGATGGCACATTCTGGATTTCCACCGCTACCCAGGGGCTTTATTGTTTTCGGGACAGTACTTTAACTCGATACACCGATCGTAACGGTTTACCCGGCAATTCTATTCATGCCATGCTTATGGATCGGTTTCACCGACTATGGCTCGGAACCAATTCAGGCGTAACCATTCTTCGTACCAGCCAACCCATTCAGAAGAATTCTTTTTTGACACTCACTTCTGAGCATGGCTTGATAAAGGGAGCGGTGTTTTCACTGGTATCCGATCTGGCAGGTGACATCTGGGTAGGAACAACTCGCGGAATTTCTCGCGTTCATTTAAAATCGGCTGATTTGTCTCCCTCTGCTTTTTCTTTTCAAACAATTCAAAAAGGTCTTCGCCAACCGGTAACCATTGCTCTGCTTGCAGATCGCTCCGGAATGGTATGGGCAGGCAGCCCGGATAGCGGTATTACCATCCTTAAAGCAGACACTTTTTCCAATAAAGTTGAAATCATCGGTTCCATTTCCAGAAAAAATGGTTTGAGCCGGAATCGCATCTCTGCTTTGTTTCAGGACCGCGAAGGAAATTACTGGATTGGCACAGACGGAGGGGGCGTATGCATGTTTCGAGATCGGCGATTGGAACTTTACACTGTAACAGACGGGTTGCCCGACAATTCCGTATGGAGCTTTTGTGAAGATACTCAAGGTAACACATGGATTGGTTCGGAGGAAGGTTTAACCAGGCTATTTTATCCGACAAAACATTCCTTCAATCGTCAAATTACTCATTATACCTCCATCGGGAAAATTCCCGTACGGAATGTTTATGGTCTTTTGGCAGACCGGGAAGGATATATCTGGATCACTTCATCACCTTATGTCACCATCCGGTTGAACCCTGAAACCGAAGCCTATCAAATTTTTAAACGAACTTCCCGGATTCCCTGGGACGAAACAATCACCATGGAGGAGGATTCTTCCGGTTCCATCTGGTTTGGCACTTTTTCATCCGGTCTGATTCGATATTCTCTGGAGACACATCGGGCAGAGCTTTACACCACGGAACATGGCTTATCCGGTAACGGAATACGAGTTTTATATTGTGACCGCTCAGGAGATTTATGGATTGGAATTTCGCGTCATCCCCTGATGGTATATCGGAATGGGAAGTTCCAAACTGTGACACCCGAAAACGGAACTCCTCTTTATTCAGTAACCAGCATTGCACAGGATTCTCGGGGTGATCTCTGGATGGCAGCGAATGATGGGGAACTAATCCGATATGACGGACATTTTGCTTACAATTATTCACGATTAGCCACCATGAAAAACACCCGAATTTATTCCCTGGTGGTGGATAATAAAGATCAGATATGGCTGGGAACCATCCGGGGAGTGAAAATATTCCATCCCCAGGATTCTACATTACGACAATTGGGAGGGGAGAACGGTTCACTCATAAGCGAATCGAACCAGAATGCCTGTTATCTGGATCATTCCGGCAACATCTGGTTTGGAACCATTAACGGAGCGGTAAAATATAATCCCAACGAAATTCATACCAATCGGGTTCCTCCCCTGATCCATTTAAAAAAAATGCGTCTGTTCTGGAACGAGGTTCCCCTGAAACCGAATGCCCAATTTTCGTACCGAAAAAACTACATTACCTTTTATTACACCGGAATTTCTTTATATCAACCGGAAGAAGTGTATTACAAATATATTTTAGAAGGATTCGACCCCACCTGGTCGCCACCGACTCAAGAGGATCACGCGACTTATTCAAACCTTCCGCCAGGTTCTTATACATTTAAGGTAAAAGCCTGTAATGCAAACAACATCTGGAGCGAAGAAGCTGCCACCTACCACTTTATCATCAAAGCTCCTTTCTGGCAAAAATGGTGGTTTATTCTTTTAAGTGTTCTTTTTGTGGCCATCGTGGTCGCTTCCCTGCATCAGTATCGGGTAGGACGCATTGCTTACCAGAAAGAGGTGCTGGAAAAACGGGTGCAGGAGCGCACCGCCGAAATTGTTCGCCAGAAGGAAAAACTGGAGAAAGCTTACGATGCTTTGCTGGAAAGTGAAACCAAATTTCGGGTGTTTACCGAAACCACCAGTTCAGCTATCGTCATCATTCAGAAAGCGCGGTTCCGCTATGTTAATCCCGCCTCGGAAAAACTGACCGGATACCCTCTCTCCGAATTCCTAAACCTTACCTTAAAAGATCTGGTGCATCCCGACGACCATCGTTTAATCGAGGAGATTGACCGTCAAACCCGCGAAAAGCCTGACGAATGGTACCACAATGAATTTCGCATTCTCACTAAATCCGGAGAGGAACGCTACATCTCTTTTACTGCTCGGATCATTACTTATGAAGGAAAAACCGCTCTGCTGGTCACCGCTTTCGATATTACCGAACGGCGCCGCATGGAGGAGGATTTACGTCAACTGACTCGCGCTGTGGAAACCACCCCGGTTGCCATGGTGCTTACCGATCTGAAAGGGAAAATCAACTATGTGAATCGAGGATTCTTAATTCATTGCTGTCTCTCCTGTTCGGAAAATGCACTTCAGCACAACATCATGGATTTCTTCGACCAGGAAGGAAAGCAGCTACTCCAGGAGGAAATTTTCCCGTCCCTGATTCAGAAACAGGAATGGAACGGTGAAATCCGTATTCTTCCGCAAAAAGGAGAACCATTCCATGCGGAGATGGTGTGCTCCGTGGTTACCGATGCCAATAACCAACCGGTTCATTTTCTGTTCCATTTCCTGAACATCGAAGAACGCAAACGCAACGAGCAGTTTCTGAAAGAATCCATGGAAAGCTATCGGGAGCTGTTTAATAGCATTCCCGAAGCCATTTACGTCCAGGATAAAGATGGCAAATTTCTGGATGTAAATGAAGGGGCGGTGAAAATGTACGGTTACCCCAAGGAATTCTTTATCGGAAAAACGCCATTGGTGTTAGGTGCTCCGGGAATGGTGGATATCGAAAAAACCATCCAATTCCTGAAAGAGGCTTTTAAAGGTAAACCGCAAAAATTTGAATGGTGGGGTCGGCGGAAGAACGGAGAGATTTTTCCCAAGGAGGTGTTACTGACCCGCTCCCATTACTTCGGAAAGGAAGTGGCACTGGCGATTGCCCGGGATATTACCGAGCGTAAGAAATTTGAAGAGATGATTCAGGAAGAAAAAGAGCGTCTGGCTGTGACTCTACGTTCCATCGGAGATGGAGTGGTTACCACCGACACCGAAGGGAAAATTGTGTTGATGAATCCGGTTGCCGAAAAGCTGACCGGATGGAGTCAGCAAGAAGCTATTGGCCAACCTTTCGAAAAAGTTTTTCATCTCTCCTACGCAAATGGCAATATCGACAATCCGGTCCATAAAGTCATGAATGCCGGGCAAGTGATTCGGCTTTCGGAGGAAGCCGTGTTGATTGCCCGCGATGGTACCGAACGGATGGTTTCGCATAACGGCGCTCCTATCCGCGATCAGGAAAGTAATATCATTGGCGTGGTACTGGTATTGCGAGATATTACCGAAAAGAAACAACTGGAACAGGAACAACTAAAAGGGCAAAAGTTAGAATCGATTGGCATCCTGGCCGGTGGAATTGCTCACGATTTCAACAATATCCTCACAGCCGTATTGGGGAACATTTCGCTGGCACGAATGCTGGTAAAAGATAATCCGAAAGTGAGCAAACGGCTGGCCGAGGCGGAAATCGCCACCATGCGCGCCAAAGACCTGACTCAGCAACTTCTGACCTTCTCCAAAGGTGGTGCTCCGGTAAAAGAGACCGCCTCCATTGCCGATATTATCCGGGATTCAGTCAGTTTCACCCTTTCCGGCTCTTCCATCCTGTGCGAACCGGAATTACCCGAAGACCTGTGGAGTGTGGAGGTGGACACCGGTCAAATCAGTCAGGTGATTCAAAATCTGATCATCAACGCTCAGCAATCCATGCCCAACGGGGGTACCATTGAAGTGAAAGCGGAAAACCTGGAGCTGAACGAAAAGAGTGGCCTTCCCTTACCGCCGGGAAAGTATGTCAAAATCACCGTTAAGGACGAAGGCATTGGAATTCCGGAAGAACATCTGGACAAAATTTTTGACCCATATTTCACCACCAAAAAGCAGGGAAATGGTCTGGGACTGGCCACATCTTATTCAATTATTAAACGCCATAACGGATTAATTACGGTGGATTCGGTGCTGGGACAGGGTAGCTCCTTCTACATTTACCTTCCAGCAGCCGGAAAACAGATCAAACATAAAAAGTTTCAGGAGTACCAGATTGCTCACGGAAGCGGTAAAATTCTGATTATGGATGATGAAGAGCTGGTACAGGATGTTGCATCGGAGATCCTGAGCGAATTGGGCTATCAGGTGGAGGTTGCCAGCGATGGCATGGAAGCGCTGGAAAAATACCGACGGGCCAAACAAACCGGTGAAGCCTTTGATGTGGTTATTATGGATTTAACCATCCCCGGCGGAGTGGGGGGGAAAATTGCCATCCAGGAATTTAAAAAATTCGATCCCGAAGTTAAAGCCATTGTGGCAAGCGGTTACTCCAGCGACCCAATTATTGCCAACTACACCGAATACGGTTTTGTGGGATGCGTACGCAAACCGTTTACCGTGAAAGAACTAAACGACACACTAACCAGAATCCTATCCGGTTAAACTTTCACCGTTCGTCATTATTCTTTCCTTATCCGGAAGCGGTCATTTTTTGCGTTCACATCCGGAATATATTTTCCCCCCAGACGGACTTCGCACAATTTTCCAGAAATCTTCTCCCGAATTATCCATTCCCGATTTCCCGTCTTCCACACCGAAATGGGGCGACGGATGCTGCGGGTGGTACTGTCCTGAAACACCAGGGTCAGTTCCACTGGAATGGGAAGCATTCCCTGACGCCGAACGAAAATCCGACAACTGTCCCCCGCCAGTTGCACATCGGTAACTGCCAGGTCCGGGTATCCCAGTTCAAAAAACCATGGTTTCCAGAACCAGCTTAAATCCTCCCGCGCTACTTCATTAAAAGTCGCGAAGAAGTCGATAGGCAGGGGATGCTTACCATGCCAGCGCCGAATGTACTCCTGCAATGCCGCCCGGAACCTCTCGCGCCCGAGATATTCCAGCAATAAAGCATAAGCGACAGCAGAACGATTGTAAGAAGCCATCCGATAAGCCGGGGGATTCAACAGGTAAGAGGGAATTCTCAGGGGTACGTCCCATTCGTATCCTGCTCCGTAGATATACCTCTTTACTTTTCCTGCCCAATAGTCGTAATCCGGTTCCAACCGTTCCACCACCTCTCGCGGGAAAAAGCTTGCCCATCCTTCGTCCATCCAGGCATATTTCCGTTCGTTGATTCCCATATAAAACGGGAAATAGGTGTGGGCAATTTCATGGAACACCAGTCCGATAGTGCCATGCCGATTGCGGGGAATTCCATCGTTGGTCATCATGGGAGTTTCCATCCCGCCGCGTGCGGTTCCGTTACAAAAAGTGGTAATGTGCGGATAGGGAAAGGGAACACCGGGTAATTCGAACGAAAGATATTCCACCGTAGCCCGGGCGAACATGGCGGCTTCCTGATAAAACGCAGCGGAGTCGGGATAAGCCACATCGGTCAGAACCCGCCTGCCTGTTACACGGTCCACCACCAGGCTCACCCCGTCCCAGTTGTAACGATTACTTGTAGCAAAGGAGAAATCGGTGACATGGCGTGCCACAAAATGCCAGGTGTGTTTCTCCCCCTCAAGCGTGGGTCTGCCTTTACGGTAATCTGCCGGTGAGATGATATGCACGACCGTGTCGGACTCCATAGCCTGCCGATACCTTTGAACAACCGAAGGACGCAGAACTGCCCCGGCATTTTCCAGTTCTCCGGTTGCCCACACCACATAATCGCCCGGTACGGTAATCCGAACGTCGTAATTGTTGAAATCGTTGTAAAACTCCACAACCCCGGTGTACTCCCGCATATCCCAGCCGTTCACATCATCGTACACAGCCACCTGCGGATACCAGTACGCCACAAAAAACTCCGTATCGCTGTATCGTCCCATCCGGATGGGGCGGGCATAGGGTAAAACAAACTTCCAGCGGAATTCCATTTTAATACTGTCTCCCGGCGTGAGCAATTGTTCCAATTTTATTACCAGATTGGTAGGTGTTCGGTGAATCGACTTTTCCGGCACTTCTGTGACCGTACGATCTGTCATGAAACGAATCGAAAGAATGTCCATTCCTTCGGTTAAATCCGTTGGTGGAATGGGAAACTGGCGAGGATTGCCCCGGGCGTAAATATTGGGATAAAGCCGAAAGACCAATTTGTGCAGGGAATCGGGACTGTTGTTGTAATACACAACTTGCCCGGAACCTTCAATTAAACCGCTGTCCGGGTGCAGCGTCACCTGAATCCGGTAATTGGCGCGGTTCTGCCAGTAAGCATCACCAGGAACTCCCCGAAGGGTGCGGGTTCGTTTCTCCACTGCCCGTTGAACCTCCCGGGGAAGATACAGAGAAGGGGAAAACTGAGAAAACACCCGGGAAAGCAAAATCAACCAGAATACAAATAAAATGAGAGGCATGGAACGTTTCATAATCACACCTATTTCATTATTGTGCTACCTATTCCGTAATGTGGGAACCGGTCATTTCGGGAATCATTGTGTTTAATGAATAAAGCGAATACTCAGGGGATAGCGAAATTTCTCGCCGTTGGCAGCTTTAATGGCTGCGACGACGATCATGACCAGATCGAACAGAAAGACGGCAACAATTAAAACCACTCCCACCACTAAAAGCATCAGAATCAGTGCCGCCACCACATAAATGGTCATGGTAATCTGAAAGTTGATCGATTCCTTACCGTGGAAATCCACAAAAGCGGACTCTTCCTTTTTAAGCATCCAGACAAGCAGTGGTCCGATGATGTTACCCAGGGGAATAATATATCCTACCAATGCGGCGATATGAGCCAGCATTCCCCAGGTTTTTTCTTCCGGTCGAAGGGAATATTCCGTAAATTGAGTGTCCATGGCAAAGTCCTTGCTGTTTTGAGTTTATATTTAACAAATTTTCCTTAAAAAGCAATGAATTTTGTTATCCGATGGAATTTGTACGGAAGATTTTGAATTGAGGTGACCATCATTTGAAATAGGAGTAACGTATGAAAGTTGTTCTGAAAATCCTCGGTTTGGTGGCCGTAGTGTTGATTTTGCTCCAGATGGTTCCGGTGGAACGAACCAATCCGCCGGTGGAAAGTCGCTTTTCGGCTCCGGCAGAAGTTCAGGAAGTGTTGAAGAGGGCGTGCTACGACTGCCACTCCCACGAAACACGATGGCCCTGGTACAGCAGAATTGCTCCGTTTTCCTGGATAATTGTTGGGCATGTTAAGGAGGGACGAAAGGAGCTCAATTTCTCCCGCTGGAATCGCTACAGCGTTCGTAAGCAGCGCCGGAAGTTAGAACAAATACCCGAGGAAATTTTTTCCGACCATATGCCACCCCGAAGCTATTTGTGGCTGCACCCCGAAGCCCGGCTGACCCCCACAGAAAAGGGCAACATCGAAAACTGGGTGAATTTTGTGCTGGCAAATCAGATGCCCGAAGAGGGTCGGGACGAAAACAAATCCTTAAAATAAACAGCTGCTCCGCTATCCGATTAACCAGGAGGTCACTCCGGCGGCAACCAGCTGAATGGTCAGGTTATCCAATCCGTGGTTGCTGATGGCTTCCACGGCGGTGGAGGCCAGAGCTGCGGCAAGTGCCACTTTAAGTGCCTGAGCCATAGGATAACCACCTGCCAGCAATCCTATCAGTGCCACCAGGGCACCCACCAGAAAAACCGCGGTGGAGCCTTCCAGGCTGCGGGTAGCACGCACCCCGGCCAGTGAAGGTACCGAATATGTGTGCCGCCCCCAGCGTGCTCCTACCGGTTCTCCCACCGCATCTCCCCAGCCACCAACCAGATAACCAATGTACGAAAAGTGCGGAAAAAAGAGGTTGGCCAGCACACCCCCTATGGCCGTGGTGGCCAGCGGAATCAGGATAAATAACGTGCGGTGCGGCTGGTCCGTAGGTCGCGCCATGGCCTCATAAAACGGAAACCCATCTCCACGATAAACCGCATATAACACGGCCAGCGCCACCACACTTCCAAATAGCATCACCGAGGGTAATCCCAGAGTAAATTGCAAAATGCTGGCCATGGTAAAAATACACAGATGGAAAATTTTTCGTGTGTAAGGTGTCCGCACGTTTTTCTGCATACGCAGCCATCCGGCCAGGGCGGCGGAAAGAGCCGCATACAGCACCAGCATGGGAGTTAAAATCAGAATCAGGAATAAGTCCGGCATAGCGCGCCGGATGAAGCGCTGCACAAGACCTTCTTCTGCAACCGCACCGGATTCTCCGGTTCCCCTCCTCAGCCACTCCTCCGGCGGCGGAGACAACCGGGAAACATCAAAAACAATTTTATCCGGAATCGGAGGACCAAAATACGCCTTCAGTGCCGGTAGTAGGGGATTCAAATTGGGACCGTACAAATACCAGGGACCCGGGTTAGCTTCCAGAAGCCGAAACAATTGCCGGTTGCTTCCGCGCCAGCTCTGCCAGGGAATTCCCCTGCGCCGGGAAATGACCGAATCGGCATGGAGCACGGTGGAATCCGGTTGCCCCAGAAACAGATAGCGACGCACTCCCCGGTTGTATAGCAATCCGCCAAACTCCCGTGGCACTGGCCGTGGTCCAACGGCGATATTTGGCGCAATTACCTCTGCCTTTCCGGCAGAAAGCGAATCCCGAAACAGGGATGGCGGCAGAGGCGGCAAATTACTTCGGTAAGCCTGAAGCATGCCTTCCCAGCGGGGTCCGCGGGAGAGAAACCCGTGTACCACCGCCGGACGCGGCAGGTAACGAATGATGTGAGCAATCTTTAACACACTGTCCGGCTGAAACGGCCAGATCGGTACGGGCAAATTCCGAAACGGAATAAGATATTTCCGTAGGGTTTCCCGCTCTTTTTCAATCCAGGGACGATCCTTACTGTGGGTGGAATCCATCAACGATACCACATATTTCACCCTGGCGGTCAGAATATAAGCAAAATATTCCTCATCGGTAGGATACGGTGTAAGGAAAAGGCTGGAATCCAGTTCCACAATTTTCCCTCGCTCCAGTGAATCGGCTCGATGCAGGTCCCACCGGGAGGAGTCCGGCGAAACCACCCGCACTCCGGCAATGGGATTCACCCGTTCCACCAGCTCGCGCACCACCCCCACCCGGTCGCGTCCCAGATAGCAGTGCACATAATAGCGGCCATGCCCCCGGGTGGCCAATGTTCGAATGCTGTCCAGCGCCGATTTGTTCTCGCTAACCCAGGGGAGCATGGGCAGGTGAATGAGAGGAATGCCCACCTTCCGTGCATTTTGTTGCTCTTCTGCCCACAGTTTGGGTTCAAACGGAACAACAGCGGGATGCAACAAACTGATAATTGCCGTGTAGCCTTCCTGTTTTAGCTTCTGCATATCTTCCAGTGAGGGATATGGCCCGAACGTGAATTGCCCCACCGAACGAAACACGCCACTGACGTACCCCCGAAATTGCTCGGGATGAAACCAGAAATACAGCGTACCCAGGGTAAACAGCACCGCCAGAGCGGGAATTCCGAACCGCACTTCCCCCCGGACTGAACGCACCACCCCTCTCGTGAGCCATAGTGAGATGAAAAAAGAAATCACCACCAGAACCAGCATTAGCAGACGAATCAGCCAGTCCTCCACAGCCGATGGCTGAGCACCGCCGCGAAAGGCATTGCTGATCCAGCGCGCCGGACCCACCAGCAAAGCCGTACCGGTGGTAAACCCTACCAGCAACCACAGAAACCCAAATACCACAATATTTTTTACCGTGAGCGGAAAAAACGTTTGTTCAAATTTGCCCTTCCAGTTCATGAAAACCCCGATCTTGCCTGTTAGAACCGTTTCTGAATGTCCATCCGTAGAAAGTAGCGATTTCCGTATCGATTCAACCGGTATTCTTCCCGTTCGAATCCGATTTCGAAGCGGGTAATATAACTTCCTTCCCACAATTTTTGCCACAGAAAACTGAACCGTTTGCTGTCCAGCCGATCAATTTCTTCAATCGTGCTCACTTCCACAGGGGTGGAACCCATCCCTACAATCAGGTTCACAAAACTGTCCGCATTCCCAAAATACCGACGAATGAACAGATGTCCGGATACGGACAGACCAGCGTCCTTCTGGCTCATGTAAGGTCGCAGGCTAAACCAGTAATTGCGGTAATACTTACCCAACGAACCGGTGTAAATGACCACTTCCCGGGAGGTGAATTTCAGATAGCGGAGTCCCAGAGACATTTCGTAACCTTTGCCCAGACTCACAAACGGTTCGGCACCCAGCCGAAACCGTGGGAAGACCTTATCCCCGGAAAATCCCACATTCAAATAGCTATATACCCCCGGAAAGAATTTGGGGTAGGCATCGCTCTCCACCTGAAACCCCTGGAGCGATGAGGTGGAGAAGGTTCGGTAGGCGTAATTCCCCCGCAGGAATACACTGCCAATGGGTGTACGGCGGGCATACTCGATGGCGGCCATGTGCCAGGGGCCGTAATGAGAGCCTTCCCGGGAAAATCGGTCGTGTGCGTACTTGGCAGCAATTTTATTCAATTGTGCGGAGGAACGAATCTTCTTCATCAGGCGCAGGGCTTTTTCATGAGCCGGATTAATCCGCAGCAACCAGGTAAGTTGCCGGGCAGCTTCCTTGTTGCGCCCCAATTTCACTAAAATCAATGCTTTTTTATACAGAAAATCCTGATCATTCGGATAAGTTTTTAACGCTCGGTCCACATAGATCAGAGCGACCCGGTATTCCTTTGCCCACATTTCCACATCCACCAGCGCATTGAGTGCTTCGCGGTGAGTGGGTCGATCCACCAACACCCGATTGAGCTCTCGCCGGGCCTGATCGTACTGTTTATCCCAGGCATACAGGCGTCCCAGATACACCCGCACATCATGATAGCCAGGTTTGTATTGGAGAATTTTCTGGCACAATTGGCGGGCTTTCGCTCGTTCGCCTGCTCGGGCCAGCTGACGCGCTTCGCTGAAGAGAGAATCCACGTTCAGGCCGGTCTGCGCACCGACCTGGCTGCTGAGCAATATCAAAAAGGAAACTACCAGAAGCACCAGTGGCACCAGCCTGCGTTTTTCGGATCCCACATCAGAAAGATGAATATCGCTTTCGATTGAATATCGTTCTTCGGATGCTGTCATTTCTCTTCTCCGCTCATATCTGGATGTACCAAAATTTGCTGGTATTCCCGCAAAATGGTAGTAACCAGCGGGCGATAAAATTGCCAGAAGAATCGGGTGCGGTCCAGCGGTTCGCGGGTATACATCAATCCCCGGAAAAATTCAATCCAGCGCAAATGGGAGGTGGACAGGGAAATGGGATTGTCTGAGAAATCGCCGGCCAGGTAATAAAACCAATAACCGTCCTGGTGACCAAACAGGGCGGTAAATCGATGGGGAATACCATGTGTTTTCAGCAGGGAATCGCCGCGGGCGGTGGTGAGCAGGTGGTATTCGGCAAACGAACGGTTTTCTCCCTGCGGGTAAACGATATCGAACCAGTAGGCGAAATCGATTTTTTCCGGCAGGCCAAAGCGATGTCGTCCTGCCGGAGTGGAAACAATCTGTGGGTAGGGATAGCTCAGGTCCTGCTCCTCACTTAAAATTTCGATAGTCTCGCTGGTATGTACCAGGACAATCCCCCCACCGGTAAAGGGCCACCGGTTGTGGTGCTGCTGGCGGTACAGGCGGACAATCCAGCGAGGTAGTTCGGGGTTTTTTAGCGTATCCAGCATCTCAAAATAGCGCCCCGTCCAGCCAGACCATTGGAAATGAAACATCTCCTGAATGGGCTGTCGGTAACGAGCCGGAGTGGGCGTACCCACCGAGTTAAACTCCAGCACAATCAACTTCTTTTGTTCGCGCATCCGACGCAGCAAACGCACATCCTGCCAGCGGGTACCGCCGTAAATCAGCGGCGAACGCTCAGTCAGGTTCCGATGCAAATACCACTCATTGTAATACACCCCATACGTATCGGCAAAATAGGCGGCCTGATATAGCCGGGCCAAACTATCGACGCCGGTGGAATCGAATTGCTCGAGACCTTTGAGCAAATACTGTTCGTGCCGCAGGGGGAAGAAGCCAAAGTAGTCCCGATTCAGATCAAACAGGTGGCCGGTAGGTCCCACTATTTTCTCATGCAGCAGAACCCAGGCCAGCGCCCGATGTTCCTGACGGGTGGAATCCGGCACGGTTTTGTCCAGCACCAGCACACTCAACGGTGTTTCCGGTTGCACCAGCCAGCCCAACCACATCCACAAGGGAAAAAGCAACAGCAACAGAAGAAGCAGCCACCCTAACCGTCGCCTGTCCCGATCGTATTTCAATTCCGACTTTAAAGATGCCATACAATCCCCCCGGAGTTACCCCTGACCGTTTGTCGAATCGTTTTGTTCTTCATCATCCCGAAATCCCTTGCGTTTCAGGCGCCCCCACCCGCGCTTTCGTTTCAGATAATCCAGCATCCCGGTTAGCCGGAAGTAACTATGAATCTGCCGATAACCAACATTTTCGATGAAGGAATAAACAGTTAAAATGAGCAGGTCTTTCAGTTTTGCGTAACGATGATAAGCCAGTTCCTCCAGCATAATGGAGGAGACGCTGAACAGTGCCGCCAGTAATACCGCAGCAAACAAAAAGAATAACGCAAAAGGCAGGTCCACAATGCCCAGGAACCAGGAGAGCATAACAAACAGTACACCGCCAAATTCCACCACCGGACTCATCATCTCGCCTAAGATATAGAACGGGTAAGAGAACAGCCCCAGGATGCCGAAGCGAGGATTCAGAAAAATGTCCTTATGCATCAGCAGGGACTGCATCAAGCCGCGTTGCCAGCGGTTGCGCTGGGCTTTCAGGGAACGCAGGTCTTCGGGCACTTCCGTCCAGCACACCGGTTCCGGCACAAAGGTGATGCGGTATTTCTTTTTATTCCGGCGAAAATATTTGTGGAGCCGAATGGTGAGCTCCATATCCTCTCCAATGGTCTCGGTGTTGTATCCACCAACCTGCAGCAGAGCATCCCGGCGGTACACTCCGAAAGCACCAGAGATTATAAGCAGGGAACGGAGCTGGTCCCAGCCCACCCGGCCAAACAAAAACGCCCGCAGATATTCAATCGCCTGAAAACGCACCAGCGCTCGGGAACTGAGTCGGGGTTCCACCACTTCCCCGTTTTTAATCACCGAACCGTTCACAATGCGCACAATGCCACCCACCGCCACCGTCTCCGGCCATTCCATAAACGGACGCACCATTTTGATGAAGGCGTCCCGCTCCAGAATAGAATCCGCATCGATGACGCACACCAGCGGAAAACGGGCAAAATTAATGCCCACGTTAATGGCGTCGGATTTTCCGCCATTTTCTTTATCGATAACAAACAGGTTGTCGTACAACCGGGAATAGTAGATGCGGTGCACCGGTTTGGTCGGTAAACTCCCGGAAGGCAGCCGGGGAGACATCATCAATTCGAACTCTTTAACCAGAATTTCCAGCGTCTTGTCGGTGGAACCATCGTTTACCAGAATCACTTCGTAATTGGGGTAGTAGAGTTGCAGCAGCGCTTTCAGACTGGTGACAATGTTTTTGGCTTCGTTAAAAGCGGGAACCACCAGTGTGATGGGCTTGGAGAATGGCGGTTTCCAGGCCTGTTCCTGACGGATAAACGGATTGAACTTAACCAGCATCCGAATTCGAAAAAAAGCCAGGATATTCAGAAACAGGTACATCCCATTTACATACAGGTAGTAAATGAGAATCAACACATTAAAAAAGAAAGCAATGGTTTCCACCAGAATCACTGCGGCACTCCTACTTTTCCCCTATCAAGACTTTCTTTTCCACCAAAATCTGCTCGGCAATTTCGTGGCCCGGGTGGTCCAGATCGGAAAAGATTTTTTTAAGATAATTAATTCCCACACTGCCCAAATCGTACAGGGCCAGTGCGGCATTGTAACGGATCCAGAAGTTGGGCGATTTAATAGAATCCAGGAATTCCGAGAGCGAGCCCAGGTCGCCAATACGCCCCAGTGCTCGATATACCTGACTTTTTACCACCCAATCTTCTTCTTTCAGCAAAGTGTGTAAAAACTCGATAGCCGGTGTGTAATTGAGCAATCCCAGTGCCCGAATACAGGCAATTTTTAACTCCCGGTGGGTGGTATCCACCAGGGTTAGCAGAATATCTTCCGCAGCAGGCTGGTACCGGCGATAGGCAAACAGATCCACAAAAATTTTCTTCTGGTCTTCATCCAGTTCTTCGTTCCGAAAAATCTCCCGTGCAAGCTCCATATTCTCTTCCGAGAGCTCAATTAACGCTTCTTTTATTTGATAGGAAGAGAGGTCGGGAATGCGGAACAGTTTCAAAATGGCTTCGCGCAGGTAGGTCTGGTCCTGAATTTGAATAATGCTTTTGGTGGCATAAAACTGAACCAGATAAAATTTGTCGGACATGGCTTTGCGCAGAGCATCCATGGCCGGTTGAAAGCGCAGTTCTCCTAAAAAATAAGCGGCATAGGCCCGCCGCCAGCGGTTGTGGTGACGAAGATTCTGGATTAGATGAATGGGAATATCCAATAACACGAGTAAATCCAGAATCTTCTGGTGATCGGTGCCCTTCAGTATTTCCAGATAGTGCAGACAGAATTTGAAAAAATCTTCTTTTTCGCGGGAAGTGCGAATCTCCCGCACGGGCCTGCGGGAACGGGGATTCTCCAGAAAATCGAACAAAATTTGCGTAAAACGCTCCTGCAACCGCTCCTGACGTCGGTAGCTGTAAATATGGTAAATTCGCACCAAAATGGTGCTCAAAATAAACAGGATCGAAAGAAGACTGAAGACCCCCAGAAGATACACAACAATCAACAGTGGCCGATACTGGTACACAAATTCGGGCATCAGTGGGAATTCCTTTTTTTCAACAACATCTTAATTCGCGTGCTCAACTCGCTGGGGCTAAACGGTTTGGTTAAATAGTCATCCGCACCCAGCTCCAGCCCTTTTACAATGTTCTGCTCATTCTTCATGGCAGTGAGAAAAATAAAGGGAATATCCCGCGTTTTTTCATTTTCACGCACTTTTTGCAGAAACAGAAATCCATCCATGCCCGGCATCATCAGATCGCACACAATCAGATCAAACTTTTCTTTCTCCAGCAGTTTTAACCCGTCCAATCCATTCAACGCTGTGGCCACCTGATAGTCATCCTTGACTAATTTGTATTTGAGCAGTTTTATCTGAAACACATCGTCGTCGATCACCAAAATTCTGGCTTTTCGCCGGGGACCTTCCGGTTTGCTCAACTGCGAATTTTCGATGTAGGGAGCGATGAGTTCCTGGAGACGTCGAATCTGCTGTTTCATTTTTTTAGCAAAGCAATGGGGATGTTTTTCGCGGCACCGTTCAGTGATACAGGTTTGCAAACTCTCTCCGCAACGCTGCTGTTCCCAGAATTTGTACACCGGATCCTGCAAAGATTTAACATCTTTCAACGTGAGCGGTGTTTCATCATATTTTCTGGATAAGGACAACAGCAAATGTTCCAGCTTATCGCGAAGTTCCGGTAATTCCTGATCGCGATAAAAGGACAGCCGTTTTTCAAATTCCTGCTGATTGTCTAATTTTAATTCGGAAATCAGATTGTTCAACGACGCTTACCTGCTGTTTTTCTTTAATGCTTGAATGCCCGGGGGTTGAATCACCCCCGACGGAGTGAACAAAAAAGACTCTCGTGTTTCATCCCCCTTCCGCTGGATTCGGCAAAACCTTCCGCTTCCTCCGAACCCATTTCATGTTCCAGATGATATTACAGACGCTATATCATCGACCAAAATCAAAATATCTAAAGTGAAATTTTGGGTAATCTGTTTTTTTACAACAAATTAGGTGGAATTTTTACTGCATCTCCACTTACCGGGGATTCTGCTTTCCTTTTGCTCAATGGTATTTTATTTATTAGATTCACCATTTAGTGAACGATTGAAACATTTCATTCGATCCCATTACCGGATTTGGAGATCGAATCCGAGAAATCATCTATAAATCGAAACGATGTTGATATGACCCGCAATCATTTCGAACAACCTGGTGCCTCTCCTGTTCTTCCTGGTGCAGAACCCTTTTTTCGCAAAGGAAATCGGGACGGGTTTCTGTTTATTCACGGATTTACCGGTGCACCTTACGAAGGGCGGGAAATTGCTGAGCGACTGCATCGAGAGCTAAACCTGACTGTTTCCGTACCGTTGCTTCCCGGGCACGGTACCCATCCCCGGGATTTATTACATATTACCTGGTTGGACTGGTATGCCCACGTGCGGGAAACTTATTTCAAGCTGAAGAAACAATGTTCCCGAATTTTTGTATGCGGCCAGAGTATGGGTGGTGCGCTGGCACTGCATCTGGCTTCTCATCATCCGGTGGAGGGAGTCATTACCCTGGCCGGAGCCGTTTTCCTGAAAGACTGGCGGCTGCGCTTGCTTCCCATAGCTCGCCATCTCCTCAGGTACCAGCACAAATCAAAAGGTCCCGACATCCGAAACAAAGAACTGAAACAGCAGATACCCTCATATCCCAAATATCCTGTTAAAAGTGTGGACCAATTACTTGCTCTGCTCCACCATGTTCGGTTGGATTTGATGGAAGTTACCGCACCGGCATTACTCATCCATTCCCGAAAGGACCGCACGGTAAGCTACGAAAATCTGGACTACATTTACCAGCACATTGCCTCCTCGCGAAAGCGAAAAGTTACCCTGGAACACTCCTACCACGTTATCAGCATCGATGTGGAAAAAGAACAGGTCTATCAGGAAATCAAGCGTTTCATTTCCAGCGAACTGGAACATCCATTTGCCTGAATCCAACGGACTGGCATAGGTTTTTTTACCAATCAACCGTATTACAACTAAGATAAGTTAAGAACCACCATTTGTCCTATTTTAATAAATAAAAGGAGAATCGGTTTATGAAAAAAGCAGGATTGATTTTGGTTGTTTTGCTCATTCTCCGCTTGCTCAGCGCCGGAGAGTATATTCCCATTCAGCCTAACGGGCAGGGATTTCAGACTTCTATAATTGAGAGTACTCCGGAAAAAACCGTGGTTCGGGTAACTGTTTTCGGTTTCGAAAAATCGGAAATTGTTCACGATGGAACCACCTTCCATAAAATTGTGATATCCCAAATGGGCAACAGTGTACGGGAGGGATATCCAGAGCTACCCCAGCGTGTGGAACTGATTGGGATTACCCCTACCGGGAGTTATCAGGCACGGCTTCTTTCGGTTCAATACCGGGAATTCTCTGACATCTATGTGTACCCCGCTCAACCCCAACCGACCCGCGAACAGGAACAACTTCCCTGGAAATTTAACCACGAGGTGTACCAACAGAACAGCTGGTATCCCGCCAGTCATGTCCGCCTGGAAGATCCGGCCATTCTGCGCGACTACCGGGTACTTCCGGTGGTGTTTCAGCCGATACAGTTTAATCCCGCCGAACATAAAATTCGGGTAGCCAGCGAAATGGTGGTGGAGATTGTTCGCTCCGGTCATACCGGAGTCAATGAACTCTCCGGAAACAAGGCGGAAGAATCCCCCGCCTTCCGTCCGCTGTACCAGAACTTTATTTTGAATTATTCGCAAATTCGGCAGGAGAAAACCTTTGGGATTCAGGGACTCCCCAATATGCTGATTATCACTTACGACAACTTCTACAATCAGGTGCTCCCATTTGCGCGATGGAAAAATCAGAAAGGCGTGCAAACAACTGTCATCAAACTCACCGACATTGCGCCCTCTCCCACCGCAAACCAGATTAAATCTTTTATCCAGAGCTATTACGACAATGCTGCCGATAAACCCGATTACCTGCTCCTTGTGGGTGACGTGGAGTTTGTTCCCTGGTTCGATGTTGCAGGGAGTAAAACGGACTTGCCGTACTACCTGCTGGTAGGAAATGACATTCTGCCGGATATTTCCGGCGGGCGCATTTCGGTAAAAACCACCACTGAAGCGGAAAGGGTATTTACCAAACTGATCCGTTACGAAAAAACGCCTTACCTGACCGATCCTAACTGGTTCCATTCCGCACTGGTAATTAACAGTAACGATTTTCAGGATCCCATTGCCGGGCAATGGGCCACCAGCCACTTCACCAACTATGGTTACAATCCGGTCCACCATCTGGGAGACGATCTTGGGAATGCAACGGTTGCCAACGTGATGTCCGCAGTGAATAATGGGGTGAGCTACATCTACTATATCGGCCACGGATATCCCCAGGGCTGGTCAACCACCGGATTTAGTACCACCAACGTCACGCAACTCAGCAACGGCGAAATGCAACCGGTAATCTCCAGTGTGGCATGCAACAATGCCGATCTGGATGACCCCAGCGATTGTTTTGCCGAAGTTTGGCTAAAACATAGCGAAAACAACGGCTCGGTGGGCATCATGGCTTTTACCGAAAGCTGCGCAGCGTATCCGCCGGATACACTGGCTCGCGGTATGGTACGCGCCATTTTATCGGACACCATCACGGCGTTCGGAAACATCGTTGACTTCGGACGACTGCACATGTACCAGTCCTACGGTTCGAATTGCTCAGCCACCATGCATCAATCCCTGTTAGTGGGGGAACCGGAACTGGAGGTGTGGACGCGCACCCCGGAGGCCATTACCGTTACAGCACCCCCGGCGGCATTCTTCAATATTCCGTTCACCGTTCAGGTCACCAATGCTCAGGGTCCAGTAGCCGGGGCTCTGGTCTGTTACTGGGATACCCTGGGACATGTGATTCGGGGTTATACCGATGCCAATGGCGAGATCACCGTAAACCATGGTGTTGCCCAACCTGTGCAAGGTTTAATTACTGTTACCGGGCATAACCTGATTCCCGTTCAACAATCCATCAGCATTTTACCCCCTCAGGGACCATACGTAATGGTTCGAGACCTCTCCGTGGTGGATACTTCCGGAAACAGCAATGGTGTCGCCGAAGCAGGTGAAACACTTTCCTTTGGATTGTTGCTGGAAAACATCGGGGTAGATCCCACCGATACTCTGCAGATAACCATTTCCAGCAGCGATTCCTTCCTGACCATTCAGGATTCTACCCTTTCGCTCCAGGCCATCCAACCGGGCGATAGCGTGATGAGCAGCGGATTTCAGATTTCCATTTCCCCTAACTGTCCGCATCTTCATCAGGCATCCCTGACGGTAACCATTGCTTCCGGCGACAGCAACAACTGGGTGCACCAGCGCTTTTTTACCGTTCATGAGGGAGCACACATGGCTCTGGGTGCTGATTCCTTGACTTTTCCACCTACCTATCTGAACGCCACCAGTTCGCAGGTGCTTCAGATCTCCAACAGCGGACCGGACACTCTGTTCATTCATCAGGTTGTTTCGAATATGGCACAGTTCACCGTAATGCCCGGGAATCTGACCATTCCGCCAATGAGCCAGGGAACCCTGCAAATTCATTTCACTCCGGACACCACCCAGACCTACTCAGGAACATTACTGATTTTCAGTTCCGATGTCATGAGTCTTGTGGACACCCTGAAAGTAACCGGAACAGGTGTCTATGCTCCGGATATTTCTTACCCCGATAGCATCCCGGTGTATGCCATGGTCACCGATTCAGTGGTACGAACCCTGCACCTGGAGAACAATGGACTGGGTGAACTTCAATTCACAGTTCAGGTCAGCGGACAGGTTCACCGTGGGAGTGGCGGAGCCGATAATTTCGGCCACATCTGGATCGATAGCGATGAACCCAGCGGTCCATCGTTTAACTGGATCGACATCAGCACCACCGGTACCCAGCTCAACCTGACCGGTAACAACGCCATCAGCTCATCCCAAGCAATCGGATTCGATTTTCCATTCTACGGAAATACCTACGCTCAACTTCAGATTTGTACCAACGGGTGGGCAAGCTTTACCTCCTATTCGGTTTCGTACAACAACTTCTCGCTCCCAAATGTACTGGCACCACGGAACCTGCTGGCTCCATTGTGGGATGACCTGCTCTTTACCTCCGACTCCCACGTATATGTGGAGAACCAGAGCAACCGTTTTGTGGTAATGTATCAGAATGTTTACACAGTAACCGGCGGAGGTCCCTATACTTTCGAAATCGTTTTATATGACAATGGTAACATTGTATTCCAGTACCTGAATCTTGATAGTTTGGAACATTCTTACACGGTGGGAATTCAGAACCAGGATGCTCAGGATGGTTTAACCATCGCTTACAACCAGCCCTATTTGCACGATAGTCTGGCTGTACTCATTAGCAAGCACAGCTGGCTAACGGTTGAACCCCTCTCGGGGGTCATTCCAGCTCAAAGCTCTCTGGATTTGACCCTGACGATCAAAACCCACAACTTCCCGGTGGGCGAGTTTTTCGCCAGTGTTCAGATCGAGAGCAACGATCCGGACGAACCGGTAGTATATGTACCTGTACACCTGACTGTGGGAACCACTGCCCTGGAGGATGCTCCGGAAAATCAGATTACCACTTTGCAACTCCGGCAAAATTATCCCAACCCGTTTAATCCCACCACCACGATCACTTACGCTCTCCCTTCGCGTCAGGAGGTGGAAATTTCGGTGTACAATTTGCTGGGACAAAAGGTCACCACGCTGTACCGGGGAATTCAATCCGCCGGTGTGCATAAATTGAAATGGGATGGGAAAAATTTGCAGGGTGTACCGGTGAGCAGCGGAATTTACATCTATAAATTAAAAACCCGGAAGCACACCCTGGTACGCAAAATGATTTTTCTCAAATAAAACCATTCAGCCTCTCCCTTCCGCAGGACCTCAAAAAGGTTCTGCGGAAGGAATTTTTACTTCCATTTTCCGAATTTCCAGCTTATTTTTCCACCGCAAACGAACTATTCATCGGTTACCAAGCATACTCTACCACAACGGGATAGTTTCGAACCGGTTACTCCGCCTCTACCAGTCAGCACATTCATAAGAATCCGAACAGAAGTATTATCGTGCAGCTTTTGCCAATCCCGGTGCGGACGCTTCAGTTGACCATCATCACGGTGATAAAAAAGAACCGAAATTAATCTAAACAAAGTTAGCGAAACATCGATTATTAACTTTGTGGTACGATTGTTGTAAAATTTTAGTCAGAAAAAAGGATTTTTAAATGAAATTTTTTAAAGCGGTGCTTGGAGTTGGTCTATTTTTTTTAGTGCAATGCAGCATTCAGGAACCGGTAATGCCCCGCTGGGTGGTTCCTATCGAAGTTCCTCTCTCACCGGAACGCGTGGTGATGCAGGAAGAATTGGTCAACGACAGCACCATTGTCGCTCACGGAGATTCCCTTTTCATTGAAATTTCCGGAGATATCGATCCCATCACCGTCACCGGTGAAAACTTAACCTTCCCGGGTCAGGATTCCACCACCTCCTTTTCACTGGATTCGCTTTCCATGGATTCGCTGAACAATATTACCACAGGTGATATCAACATTGTAGAGATTCTTCCTTATCTACCCGGGATGGTGGGGCAGTATGTCTTCATGCCAGAAACTACCCTGACACGGAATCCCAAACTGGTGGAATCCGATGAATTCCGTGCGGTGAAGGTTGAGAGTGGAGAAATTGAGCTGATTTTTCACAATAATCTCCCTTTTACGCTGGGACCCAACATCTATTCTCCCAACGGTATCGAGATTAAAATTCTCAGCGATTCCACCAACGAACAGATTGCCGATGTGTTCATCAATCAAATTATTCCACCGGGAGGTATTGGAATCGGTAGTTCCCCCATTCAGAACAGCAGTAAATGGGTGTACTCGCCTTTGCGACTGGAATACTACCTTCCCATTGCCAGGGACACTACTGTGCTGGTAACCGACAGTTTACTGAACGCAGCAGGATACCGTCTGGACATCAAACTGCGCAATCTGACCGTAAGTGAAATTATTGGCAAAGTGGAACCCCAGTTCTTTTCCGACACCTGGAATGTGGCAATAGAGCAGGAGGATAAAATCATTGAAGCACGGATCAAACAAGGACAACTTCATCTTAAATTCAACAACCAGATTGCAGTGGGAGCGACACTGGTCTTTACTCTTCCAGACTTCCTGACTGCTGCTGGTTCTCCGTACCAGGATTCCATTTACATCGCTCCAGGCAATGTGTCCACCAAAACGATTGTTCTGGACGGCATGAGTGCTCTGAATCATCAATCTCCCGGCCAGCCGCTGGATAGCCTGACCCTGATATTCGACGTGGAAACGAAAGAATCCAACGGTTTCGTCCACGTCAAAGTAGGGGATGAAATCGATGCCTCCATTCAAACAACCGACATCACCTTTTCCTATTTCAAGGGAATTCTGGCCCAGGACACCCTCCATCTGGATCCCTTTGAAGAACACGACATCGCCAACTACGAGGACATCCCGCAGGGCTTCTATTTTCACAACGTCGCCCTACGGTTCGATCTGAACAATCAGATCAATATCGATTCAATGATGCTAAACCTTTCTCTCACCGGCTACCACCGAAACGACGCGGGAATCATTACCGACTCCGCTTCCATTGACGTGGATAATCAGAACATCGGGCTGGACGGTTCGAACATTATTTTGTTAGATGGCCCGGAGGTGTCGGATTTCCTGAACATTTTTCCCACCGACATTCGGGGCGAGGGACAGGTGGTTTACAGCGGAGTAGCCACAGTAAGCATTGGGGACGAAATTGGAGGCCATTACCTCTTTTCCACCCCGCTAAAGATTACCGTCGAAAATCCGGAACCCATTCGCTTTGATCCGGATACTCTGAATAAAGATGATATTGACCAGAGTATTCGCGATGCTGTTGGTGAGGACATTCAGCGTGCCCTGTTTGTGGGGAAGGTCTCCAACCACCTGCCTTTTGGCGGAACTTTGAAGCTATTTGTAAGCACCAATATGACCCGGGAAGACCTGTACGATACCACTGCTTTCAATCCCGATTCGGAATTTGTCAAAACCATTCATTTAAAACCGGGCGTGGTGGATCCCAATACCGGATTTGTTTCGCAAATTAGCGAAAACGAAATATCCCTGGAGTTAAGTAAAAAAGAGCTGTTACTCTTTAAACAGTATCCGCTTCGAGTTGGGTTTTTAATGGAATTTCAAAATACCAACGGTGCCGTATGGGTGAGCGGGAATGATTACCTGGAAGTTTCCGGCAAGTTCCGTTTTGATATTTTGGTTCAGGATAAGGATTAAATTATGAGACACGTGTTAGTTTACCTGTTCGGTACATTTTTCTGGATCGCAATCGGCTGGTCACAGAACATGATTGACGCGCGTTACCTGGGAATGGCCGGAAGCAATGCGGCCATTGCCGAGGGAGCGGAAATTGCCAACGGAAACCCCGCGCTTCTGGCTCTTCCACGTGATTTTGCTTTTGAACTCCATCTTCTCTCACTCCATTTAGCCGCTTCGAACAACAGCTTTAGCTTACACGACTATAATCAGTATTTCACCACGGGAGACTCTTTAACTTCCGGAGATATCGACTATTTGCTGGGTAGAATTCCGGAGGACGGTTATCAGGCTTACTCCCTGGGCGAGGCCAAAGCGTTCTCTTTCTACGCCAGACCGTTTCTGCTTTCCATCACCGGTATGGGAACCGGCCGGGTCACCATTCCGAAGAACTATTTCGAACTCCCGTTCCGGGGCAATGCCGACGGGAAGGATTACTACTTCGACTCCATCGAAGGCCTGGGTTGGGCAGCTGCTTCGGTGAATTTTAGTATCGGCTTCCCCATGACCAAATATTTTGGTGAACTATTTGATTTTGCCTCGGTGGGAATCAGCGGGAAGTACATCACCGGACTGGAGTATGCCGAGGTATTAGAATCATCCGGGAAGGTGGTGACCGAGGACAACTACATTTCTATGGAAGAAAGCATCCGATTGATGACCAGTGAAGGTGGGGGTGGCTTTTCATTCGACATCGGAGCCTTTGCCACCTACCGGAAAAAATGGTCTTTTTCCCTTCATGTCGTCAACTTTGCCGGGGGAATTAACTGGAACAAAAACAACACGATTTACGATTACACATACACCATCGACACGCTTCAGATCAACCAGGCAGACAGTCTGGAATCGGTGGAAATCGACACATCTTACGCTGTGGGAGGGTTTCATACCGGATTGCCTCGAGTTCTGAATCTTGCTGCCGCTTACCAGTACCGTCCCAATTTGATTTTTACGGTGAACTGGATTCAGGGATTAAACAGCGAAATGAATAACACTACCCGTCCGTATCTTTCGGTAGGTACAGAGTACCATCCCATTCCTCTGCTCCCCCTGCGCGCTGGTTTAGGACTGGGCGGTTATTACGGAATGGTACTGGGACTGGGGATGGGCCTGGATTTAAAATATTTCCAGCTAAATGTGAGCTATCAGAACCACAACTTCCGGTGGTTTTCCCATGCCAAAAGCATGGATTTAGCCGTCAGTGCGCAATTTCGATTCTGAGCCGGATGAACAATTTGGTTTATGAAATATCGATTTCGTTCTCGTAACATTCTACAACAAATTTTTCTGATCACCTTCTTTGGCCTACTTTTACCGGACACGGCCAGTGCCAGGGAGTTTGCGTTCGGACACCCTTCCCTTCACTGGTATATCAAACACAGCTCTCATCCCCGGGCACCCGGTCCTAATCTGTGGTCTCACCATTCGGAAAACGTGTTTCTGGATTCCCGAAAATTTCTTCACCTGAAAACCACCCGTTCCGGCGACCGGTGGTACAGCGCCGAAGTGTTCACCGATAATCGCTTCGGATACGGAGAATACACCTTTTTCTTGATCGGAAACATGACCCGTTTCCACCGGCGATTGGTGCTGGGACTGTTTCTGTACCAGAACGACCATTCCGAAATCGACATCGAATTTTCCCGATGGGGGCAGGCAGAAAACGACTCGCTGGGACTTTTCACCGTACACTGGCGCGATTCCCTGGGAAACGACCATCGGGAAAGCCAGAAATTTTCCTTCCATCTTTCCGGAGATACCCCGTACACCACTTTCAAAATCAGGTGGTACCCGGATTCGGTGCAGTTCATCGGCTACCGGGGACACTATCCGGAGCTGCCTTCTTCCCGGGCGTTAATCTGTCGGGCAACACTTTACCCGAAAGGTTTATCAGCACACGGAGGAAGGAAGAAAATCGTCATGAACCTGTACTGGTACCAGGGCAAACCACCTCACACTCCCTCCCCGAAAGAGTACGAAATCATTATTCGGGATGTGTGGTACCGACCTTTTTCCGAAAAAGCCATTAAAAAGCCCTGAACCGTCTGGCGACAATTCAGGGCTGTTCAAATTTCAGTTCGGCAGCATTATTTTCTGCCCGGGTACACCTTTAACGCTTCCCGAATAATCTCCATGGAACGGTGCATGTCGTGCACATTGAGCACAAAAGCGATGCGCACTTCATCCTTGCCTTTGCCGGGCGTGGCATAAAATCCATTGGCAGGGGCCAGCATCACCGTTTCGCCATCCAGGTTAAAGTCGGTGAGCAGCCAGGCCGCAAAATGATCGGCATCATCCACCGGCAACCGAACGATGGTGTAAAAAGCTCCTTGCGGCTTCAGTGCCACCACACCGGGAATTTTTTCCAGTTCCTTAAAGACCACGTCCCGACGTTTTTTGTACTCCGAGAGCACTTCATCAAAGTACGATTTGGGCGTACTAATGGCTGCTTTGGCCGCCATCTGCTCCAGGGTTGGCGGGCAAAGCCGGGCCTGCCCCAATCGCAAACCCGCATCCAGCACTTCCCGATTGTGAGTCACCAGACATCCTACCCGTGCACCGCAGGCACTGTACCGTTTGGAGATACTGTCCAACAGAACCGCGCGATCCTCCAGACCATCCAGATGCATGACCGAAGTGTACACCGCACCATCGTACACAAACTCCCGATACACCTCATCGGAAAGGAAGAACAAATCGTGCCGTAACACCAGCTCTTTCAGGGCTTCCATTTCCTGGCGGGTGTACACGTAACCGGTGGGATTATTGGGAGTACAAATCATAATGGCGCGGGTGCGTTCGGTGATTTTGCTCTCAATCTCCTCAATCGGAGGCAATTTGAACCCGTCCTCCACCCGGCTGGTAACCGGAACAATGCGTACCCCTGCCTCCACGGCAAAGCCGTTGTAATTGGTGTAAAACGGTTCGGGAATAATGACCTCATCACCAGGGTCCATGATGGTCATCATGGCAAAGATGATGGCTTCGCTGCCACCGGAGGTAACCAGAATCTCCTCGCTGGTGACGTGAATATCGAACTGATCATAATATTTCACCAGCTCTTCCCGATACTCCCATAAACCAGCCGAATGGCCGTAAGGTAAAATGGTCAGATTGTGGTTTCGAAATGCATCCAGCAGTACCTGCGGGGTCGGAATATCCGGTTGCCCGATGTTGATATGGTACACATGAATGCCTTGCCGCTTTGCCTCTTCCGCCAGGGGAACCAGTTTCCGGATTGGAGAGGGAGGCATCTGGTTGGCTCGTCTTGCTAATCGCGGCATGGTAGGGTCCTCCTCATTTAAAACATTTTTGTCATCCTTTTCTATTCACCAAAATGCTGCCTGAATTCTTCCGGGGAATCGTACACGTAGGTCAGCCAGTGATGATATTCCGGTAATTCCCCGCGCACCACGGCTCGATACCGTTCGGCCAATTTTTGCGTCACCGTACCCGGTTTTCCGTTGCCAACTACGAATTCTTTCCATTCTTCCTGAGGGGTTTCCGGATTGGAGCCATCGGTGATCCGGGTAATGGGAATGACTTCCGCCGCGGTACCGGTGAAAAAGACTTCATCGCTGCCCAGCATCTCCTCCACAGGAATAGGACCAATTTCCACCGAATACCCCATGTCCTGCGCCAGTTGCAAAACCGTGGTGCGGGTGATACCTTCTAAAATGGACTCACTGCGATCGTTGGTTTTCAGCCGGTTGCCCTGCACCAGGATGATGTTTTCACCCGTTCCTTCAGCAATCCGTCCTTCCAGATTCAAAAAAACTCCTTCATGGAAGCCACGCTCCCGGGCAAACGTTCCGGAAATATTGGACAAGGCATACAGGCCACCAATTTTCGCCCGCAAATCCACCTGACTGGTGTGCACCCGTCGGTAAGGAAGCAACAAAACATGGACGCCACGCTTCAACGCTTCTTCTCCCAGATAGGCACCCCACGCCCAGCAGGCAATGGTTACCTCCACCGGACTGGCTTTGGGAACCACACCGGGACTTCCGTAAGAATAAAACACATTGGGACGGATATAAGCTGCCCGCAGGCGATTGGCTTTCATGACCTGTTTAATCGTCTTTTCCAGCTCCTGTTTTCCCCAGGGCACTTTCATGTTTAAAACATCGGAGGAAACCATCAACCGATTCAAATGATCATTCAGGCGGAAGATAGCCGGACCTTTTTCCGTGTCGTAAGCTCGAATCCCTTCGAATACCGAACTTCCATAATGAAGCGCATGAGTCATCACATGAATATTCGCCGTATTCCAATCGTACATCTCTCCATTATGCCAGAAATACCGGGCTCCGGGAAAGTAAGTTATATCAAACATGCATCGCTCCTTTTTTTCGGTTAAACGACAAAAAAACCCGGTTCCAAACAAACCGGGCAGCCCATTCTTAAAACCATTCTATTAACCATAAAATGAAAATCAGCATCAACAATTCTTCCTTAAATCATTAATTTACACAGGATTTTATCCATTGCACCCGGGAAAGTCAAGAACAATAAAAATTTATTTTTCCGCCCGCCGGCAACATTTCCGCGGGCAGCACTCCCCTTTCCGATACAAACCGTCCTCTCTTCAGCTCACGGCATCATCTTTTCCGCTGAACACGCTGGCGATACCTTACTGACCTGCTACGGCAAACAAAACCGACGAACCAACCCCCGTAAACTCCTTAAAAACTTTCATTTTTGTTGAAATTGATTTTCAAAAAATGAATTGACATTTTGGGCTTATTTTATTAAACTTTTTAATATTTAAGTCGTTATTTACGGAAACTTATGTTATCTTAAAACGAAATTGGTTCTAATATAATTAAATTGCACGGAGGAATAATGGCTGGTAAGTACTCCCGAGGTTCTATCATCCTTGAAATTCTCATTGTTTTACTCTCGTTACTGCTCATCGCAGTCATTCTTGTTCCCAATAAAATTTGGAAAGAAGAAGAACAAATAACCAACACTTGCCGAGAACATATCAACAGTCTTTATGAAGCCGAATCGTTCTATTATCGAGCGAATGAATCTTATACGGACTCCCTGAATAAACTGTTGAATTTTGTCCAGAGTGATTCCGGTTTGCATCAGCGCCAGACTCTGGTTTCGTTAACCCGCAGCTTCATCACCGTTATCAACAATATTCTGGAAATTCCCAGTATTAAAAACATCTCGGACCTTTCTCTGGCTGCTTACGAAATTACTGGAGACCTGGTGGGGAACGAACGCTATTTTCGGAAATACGAGGACATCCTGATGAAGAGCCAGGAAATCATGCTGGACATGCAGCAATTCGATTCCAGTGCCACTTTCCCCAATTTCTCACGCACCAAACTGTTTGTGGATTCGTTAAGGGATTTGCGGGAACGCGTTTCGGACTACTCCCTGCAAAACGGCATTCTGAAAGCCATCAATTATGTGGATTCTATTAATTATTACTTCCCCAACGTGGAGCGGGAAAAGGTCAATCAGTTCTGGAACCAGGAGTATCAGAAGATTAGCCAATTCATCTCCAGCATGAAAAAAACGGACATTACCAAAGTTTCCAGCGTTCCGGATCGTTTGAAAAAATTCATCGATCGGATAAATACCAGCCTGGCTAACTTCACTTCGGCAAATGTGAGTGAGGAGCAGGCTAAACTCTCCGCCGAACGGCAGAATCTGGAGGAATTACACCAGAAGTTCCTCTCCCCGGACTTCTTTATTTTGACCCAGAAATACGGTTTGAGCAAGCTGAATGAGACCGACTCCATTCTGGTGCATCTGAATCAGGACGATTTTTACTGCCCGGATTGCAATGAACTCTATCTGATTGACACCACTGACGGAAAGCATATTACCGTGGAATGTCCCAATCTATTAGATAAATTCCATCAACGATTTGTCCAGGATGTGGAACCCATTAAAAATGTGGCCATCTACGCCCAGATTGATTCGCTGGATTCAGTCATTGCCCGCACCAACCGACGGCTCAATATGAACCGATTGGTGCTTCGTCGGAAAACGGATATCCTGCTGGACCTGAAAGAAATTCAGGCGGAATTTGCCGATATCAAAAATGTATTTTTCTACCGGTATGCCAAAGAGGTGGGTGATTTTGTAAAGCTGGTGCAAGTCGAGAAAAAACTTTCCGTGCTGAAACCAGCCATCGAAGACATTCTCAATCCCATGGACACCCTGGCCACCCGAATCGAGACGGGCAATTTAAGTGATCTGGAAAAGAAGTTGACTTATTTCCAGAAGAAGCTGGAAAAGCTGGATTCCACGGTGGCTGCATCAAAACTTTCCCGACGTTTCCGTAAAAAATACAAATCCAGCGCCGAAGCCTTCCAGCCGGCCATGGCTCTGCTCATTCAGATGAAAAAGAGTTTCAACCCGGACGAAGCTTTACTCTTCCGCGAAACAGCCAGAAATCTGGAAAAGGACTTATTACACGCCCTGGAAGGGGAAAAAGAACCCGTTTACGTAATTTTCTATAAAAAGCACATTAACCACGGATTTATTAAGGACGGTGAAAAAAGCTGGGAGAATCAATAGTTAAGGGGATTTCGGTGAAAGAAATTCACAGCATATCGTTTCAGGAGGACTTTTTTCTCTGGACGGAAATGACCATTGACGGGGAAACTCTGCATATTCGAAGGGCAGTGAGCGATTCACTGCCCCTTTCTATTAATTATCAAACGATTCATCAATCCACTGCTACCAAACAAATTGCCAATCACCTTTCTGCGATTGCGCAAAAATACGAACTCCATCCGGGCACCATCCGTTTCTCGATTCCGGCACGGTTTTCCCTGATCAAACGGCTCCAAGTGGACGAGGCTATTCCGCCAGAAGAACACCAGAACCTGGCCGCTTATACCATGGAAAAAATCTGGGGCGAATCGCCGGACAACTATCACGTTTATCTGCCCGATTTTCTAATCAAGGAGGAGCAGTTTCAGGAATTGTTGATGGTTGCCATTCGTAAAAATGTGCTCCAATTCTTCGAAGAAATTGCAGCCCAAGCCCAGATGGAAGTGGAAATGATTACCCCGGACTGCTTTACCGTGGAAGAATTTTTCCGCACCATCCACCCCGATTTTTCCGGACAGGCTCTGCTGTTAGGATGGCAACGCCGGGGTTATGATGTGATCGTGTCCAGCGCCCAGAATTTTCTGGAATATCAGTTTAAACCCTACAACTCGCAGCTGGAATCCATCGAGCAAATAGACGAAGAGGATTTACTATCGAAATTCGATGTGCTTATCGAGGAATTGCAGCAACCTTCGGTTCTGGATAAACCGCGCTATCAGTTTAATGCGATCTACCTGTTCGGTTTCCATTTTAAACCGGAATGGCTGGAACCTCTGCGTGCCCAGACCTCCATTCCGATTCATTTATTCAATCTGGAAAACACCGATGTATATCGATTAGCGGCCGAGAGTCAGGAAATCTCATCGGATCGCCTCTATCAAATGATTCAACCAATCTCGAACATTTTTTAAATTTTACCAAAGAGGGGGAAGAAAACATGGTGAAGGTTAATTTTAAAACCGCTTCACCAATCAAACGCACCGTATCGGCCGAGGAAACACCGGAAGCACCAACGACTCAGGAACCGTCTCAGTCCGCATCCTTGGAAACGTTTGATCTCTCTTTCGATACCACAGAATCGCTGGTACCTCGCTCCGAAGCCCCTGAGCAGGAAACCTCTCAGGACAGTTTTGTGCAGGAGTTGCAGGAGGAAACCGCGAAAACGATTCAGGAAGAATCCGCTGAAACCACCGAATACGAAGATGAAACATCTTTTTCTTTTGGAGATCAAAATAAAAAGACTTTAATTGCGGTTACAACTATCGGTATCATTGCCATTTTGGTTCTCTTCTTACTTATTTTTGTTTTTCGGAAAGGGGAAGAGAAAGTCGAACAGCCAATCGCCGAAGTCCCGGCCAAAACAGAGGCGGAAGCCACCAGCGAAAAATCGGCCAGCGAACAGGAAATTCTTTCCATCTACCAGAAAAATCTGGCTACCAATCTGTTTATTGGCCAGCTTCTCCAAAAAGTTCTTGGTGGTAAAACCAATGGCGCCCAGTTAGATGTGGTGGTAATCACTCCCAGGGATATGAACCTGAGCGCAGTGGCAGATTCCCGCGACAAACTGGTACAATTCCACCTTACGCTGAAACACAAACTGCTCAAACTACCCATCCAGATGTTCCCCATCCAGGAGAAGTACGAGAACGGAAAAAAATACTATTATGCCGGCATGTCCGCCAATCTGACTCCTTCTCGAATTCCCCCGGAAAACCAGGAGGTTCAGATTACCGCTCAACCCCAGAATATTGAAACGGAACTTCGCCAGTTAGCTCAGGCTTATCATCTGGAGGTCGCCCGGTTGAAGCAGGGACAAATTCGAACCGGAAATCTTTACGAAACAATCAGTTACTATTTGCACCTGAATGGCACCCGCAAGAACGTGGTGCAATTCCTCGACGAGGTGGTCAAACGGTATCCCATGATTCGCTTCGACGAAGTCTCGCTGTATTTTTCTCCAAACCAGAAAAAACTGTCGTCCAAAATTTCATTTACCTTTTACAACATCAAATAATGTTCTAAATATTCTATGCGTGTTATCGCCGGAAAGTACAAAGGTCATCACCTGTATTCTGCCAAGAATCAGTCCATTCGTCCAACGACAGATCGAATTAAAGAACATATTTTCAGTGTGTTAAACGACTTTGTAACGGATTGTCGGGTGCTGGACCTGTTTGCCGGTTCCGGTAGTCTGGGCATCGAAGCGCTTAGCCGCGGTGCCGAAAGCGTGACTTTTGTGGAAAATTCGTACAATTCCATCAAAGTGCTCCGAAAAAACCTGGAACGCCTTCCCATCCAGGAACCTTATCACGTGGTCCGCAAAAATGTGCTGACTTTTCTAAAGCAAAATAAAGAACCGTTCGACCTTATTTTTGCCGATCCGCCATTCAAATGGAATCGTTTTATTGAATTGCTTCCATTGGTGTTTTTACCGGAGAATCTGACCGAATACGGCATTTTTGTTCTGGAAAGCGAGCGCACCCACGACATTGAATGGGAAACCAACGTGTACGAGGTACTTCGTCAGAAGAAATTCGATCGCAGCATCATCACTTTTTTTGGTAGAAAGGGTGTGGAATGAGAATTGCCCTTTATCCCGGGACGTTTGACCCCATTACCAACGGACATCTGGACATTCTGGATCGGGCTCGTCGCCTGTTCGATCGGATTGTGATTACCATCGCCATCAATCCCCACAAAAAACCGCTCTTCACCATGGAGGAACGTCTTTCTCTGATCAATCAGGTACTGGAAGAGCGGGGCATTAATCACAATGTAACCGTGGAAGCCTTCGAGGGATTGCTGGTGGATTTTGCCCGGCAGAAAGGAGCAATTGCTATCATTCGCGGATTACGGGCGGTATCCGACTTTGAGTATGAACTTCAGATGGCACTAATGAACCGCCGCCTGGAAGATGAAGTCACCACAGTGTTCATGATGCCTCACGAGAACTACTCCTACCTGAACTCCACCATTGTTAAAGAAGTCGCCCGGCTGGGCGGCGATGTGTCGGCTTTTGTTCCTTCCATTGTGAAAGAAGCCCTGTTAAAGAAGTACGGGCGCCGGTAAATCTAACGGTTAACTGAACCCGGCCTATCCCACCCGGATGCGTTTTAAAACGAATGAATCCAACATGCTGGATGTAAAAAAATTTTGCAGCTTTCATCTATTTTCATTCCAGTTAACCATGAACTTCACTTTAAAGTTGCAAAGACACCAAAAATCGCTTCTTCACCGCAAAGCCACAGACCATGAACGCAAAGATGACAAATTTAAAAATATGTTTTATACAAAAACAGTTCGTATCCTTCAAGACAGAACCCCATTCACCCCGCCTGCTTTTGAAGCACCTGCCCGTGCACAGAGGCAATTGTTCGATCGGTACGCCCCATACCTCCTCTTCTGAAACCTACCATAAAAATTATATTTCCATATTGGAAAAGCAGGGATTTTTGTTAAATTTCCCACCTGAGGTTTTCTTCACAAAATGAGGAGGGGCACATGGATATTATTCAAAAATTTCGCGAACAGGCAAAAAGCAGAGACAAAACCATCATTCTGCCCGAGGGCACCGAAGAACGGGTTATTCGGGCGGCAGAGATATTAGCGCAAGAACACATCGCCCGACCGATTCTCCTGGGTTCAAAAAATGAAATTTATCGGCTGGCCGAACAATTTCAGGTGGACCTTTCCGGTGCGGAAATTCTCAATCCCACGGAGCAACCCGAATTTGACGCTTACGCCAACACTTATTACGACCTGCGCAAGCATAAAGGCATGACACCGGACAAAGCCCGCGAGCTGATGAGCAATCCCCTCTATTTTGGTGCGATGATGTTGCGCGAGGGACGCGGCGACGGTGTGGTCGCCGGTTCAGTCAATACCACTGGCGATGTGTTGCGGGCGGCAATCCAGATTGTGGGTCTGGCTCCCAACGTAAACGTCGTGTCCAGCTCGTTCATTATGGTGCTTCCCGACGGCAACATTCTAACCTTTGCGGATTGTGCGGTAATACCGGACCCTGATCCCAAACAACTGGCCAGCATCGCCATCAGTGCGGCAGAAACCCATCGCAAATTGGTGGGCAGCGAACCACGGGTCGCCATGCTGAGCTTCTCCACAAAAGGAAGCGCCAAACATCCCTTAGTGGACAAAGTGGTGGAAGCCACCCGGTTGGTCCGGGAAACCGTGCCAGACCTGGCTGTGGACGGCGAACTGCAGTTTGACGCTGCTTATGTGGAATCGGTCGGAAAACGGAAAGCACCCGATTCCCCCGTCGCCGGAAAAGCCAATGTATTCATCTTCCCGGACCTGGATGCCGGTAACATTGGTTACAAGATGGTGCAGCGGTTAGCCGGAGCCGAAGCTATTGGTCCGGTGATTCAGGGACTGGCTAAACCGTACAACGATCTCTCCCGCGGATGCAGCGTGGACGATATCGTCAATGTAGCTGCTATTTGCGCTATTTTAGCTTAATTTTGGTTTGAGAATGTCGATGGTCAAAAGGCAGATGCGAATCTGCCTTTTGTTCTTTTAAATCATCCAGAAAAAAGACCCGATTCAACCACGGAGACGAAATCATGAATTTAGCCCAACGGCTGACACGGATTGAGGCTTCCAGAACGCTGCAGGTGAAGGAGAAAGCCATCCGTCTGAAACAGCAGGGAATTGATGTGGTGGATCTAACCGCCGGGGAACCGGATTTTCGTACACCGGACTTCATCGCCAGAGCAGCCATCCAGGCGATTGAACAGGGATTTACCCACTACACGGAAAATACCGGAATAAAACCGCTACGCGAAGCAATTACCCGAAAACTGAAGCAGGAAAACCAGCTGGAATATCAGCCGGAACAGATTATCGTTTCTAACGGTGCCAAACAATCCATCATGAACGCTCTGTTCGCTCTGTTAGATGAAGGGGATGAGGTCATCATTCCGCTCCCCTACTGGGTCAGCTATCCGGAACAGGTGCGAATGGCAGGAGGCAAACCGGTTTTTGTCTCCACCATGGAAACCGGGTTTAAAATGACCCCCGAACAACTGGAACAACACATCACCCCGCGTACCAAAGCCATTATTTTGAATAGTCCCAATAATCCCACCGGTGCGGTGTATTCTCAGGAGGAAATCGAACACCTGGCCGAGGTTCTTGCTCGCCACGACATCTGGATTATTTCCGACGAAATTTATGAGAAGCTCATTTACGATCGTGCAGAACACCATAGCATTGCAACACATTTCGATTTAATCGATCGGACCATTGTGATTAATGGTTTTTCTAAAGCGTATGCCATGACCGGCTGGCGAATTGGTTACGCCGCCGCCCCGTTACCGGTAGTGAAGGGAATGGCTAAAATCCAGAGTCACTATACTTCCAATGCCTCTTCCATTTCTCAGCGGGCGGCTCTGGCGGCTCTAACCGGTCCGCAGGAAAAAGTAGAACACATGCGGCACACGTTTGAAGAACGTCGAAACCTGCTCCTTCGGGAATTGGGGAGCCGACATTATTTTTCCATGGCCCGTCCGGAGGGTGCTTTCTACCTGTTTCTCCGCGTGGCAGAAGCATACGGCTACTACGGTAATGGTCAGCCCATCAACGACTCGGTCAGCTTTGCCACCTACCTGGCGGAAAAATACCATCTGGTGGTTGTTCCCGGCATTGCCTTTGGCGCTGACGAATATATTCGCATCTCCTTTGCCACCTCCACCGAAGAGCTGGAACGAGGTGCCCGGATTCTCATCCGCGCCATGGAAGAAATGATCCAATCCCGACAAGAACGGAGGTAATACGATTTGCCGACTTACACCTATCGCTGCACCCAGTGCGGCTATGTTTTCGATCAATTTCAAAGCATTACCGACGATCCCATACGCACCTGCCCGCAATGCGGTGGGAAGGTGGTGCGAGTGATTACCGGAGGCTCCGGGATCGTCTTCAAAGGTTCCGGTTTTTACATTACCGATTACAAACACAAGCACTCTTCCGGCAGCTCTACCGGCAAATCAACCGGTAAAAAGCCAAAAAAGAGCGGTTAATTCCCTTTTATCAAGGTTATAGCCTTGATATCCGGATTTCAGTAAATTATGTTTTAAAAAATACAACTCCATCCACCGGTCACATCGCAGGTCCAGGAAAAAGCGTTCCGCATCAATTCACAGAAAGCTTTTCAGATATTTTTCGAACCTTTTTTCTTTCGAACGTTTGGACTAAAAAACCGGGATAGAATCAATGGAATCCAATTCCACCAATCGTGAATTTTCGGCTTCCCACTCCACGCCGGTGCGTCGGAGCCAACCATATCGGGCGCTGGCGCAAATTTACGACAAGGTGATGTCCCACGTTCCCTATGCCCGATGGGCAGATTATATTCATCGGATTATTCATGAAAATTTACCCGGAAAGGAAAAATCGGCTATCCGTGTTTTAGATATCGGATGTGGAACCGGCGAATTTTTGCGGAATTTCCGTGCCAGGGGGTTTTCTGCCGACGGCTGTGACCCGGTTCAGGAAATGATTGAGATAGCCCGCCGTAAAAATCCGACAGCGCAATTCTGGACGGCCGGTCTCCCGGAATTAAAATGGATTCCTGCTCAGCAATACAATGTGATGACCTGCCTGTACGACTCCATCAACTACCTGTCCGGGATGGGGTCCATCAAACAGGCGTTGATTCGCATTTATGAATTGCTCGCCAGTCCCGGATTGTTTATTTTTGATGCGGTAAGTGATGAGTTTTGCCGAAACTATTTTCATCAATATAGCGAAAACGAAACCTTCGATGGGGGGTTCGCCTATTCGCGTCAGGCATATTACGACACTGCACGGCGGCGCCAGGTAAACGAAATAACCGTTTACACCCCTCAGGGGATTTATCAGGAGGTTCATGAACAATACATTTTTTCCTTTTCCACCATGAAATACATTATTGTTCGGGAAACTCCTTTTGAATTAATCGGCATGTACGAAGATTTCACATTTTACGATGCCGAAGAGGATAGCAACCGTGCACATTTTATCTTAAAGAAATCCGGGTAATATGATCCAATTCTTTAATGTATCAGTTAAATTCGGGAATCGTTATATTCTCCGTCGGGTCAGTCTGAAGATTGAGAAAGGGGAATTTGTTTACCTGATCGGGAAGACCGGTGCGGGTAAAACCACACTTCTCCGACTTATTTATATGGACCTGTTTCCCACTCAGGGAAACGTGAAAGTGGAAGACTTCAGCTCATCTTCCATTAAACGACATCAAATACCATACCTGCGGCGGCGGGTCGGGGTTATCTTTCAGGACTTTAAGCTGCTTCAGGACCGTAATGTGTATGACAATGTGGCTTTTGCTCTACGGGTTATCGGAGCACGGCGGACAGAGATAAAAAGTCGGGTACTGAGCGTCCTGACGCAGGTTGGGCTGAACCACAAACGATACCAGATGCCGGATTTGCTCTCCGGCGGCGAAAAGCAACGGGTTGCTATTGCCCGTGCTCTGGTGAATGAACCGTTCATTTTGCTGGCCGATGAACCTACCGGCAACCTGGACCCGGATGCCGCCCGGGGAATCATGGAACTGCTGGAACGCATTAACAAAAGCGGTACTGCCGTGTGCATGGCAACTCATAACTATGAATTAATCCGCTCCGCTCCGCATCGAACCATTCTGCTGGATAACGGAAAAATTGTCCGGGAGATTGACCCCAACACCTTGAAACATATTTCGTGAATGCTTATGACTCTTTTTTTCATTATCAAAGAAGGTATCATTAGTCTGAAACGCGCCCGTCTTTCCGCGGTGATTACCATCCTGTCCATTGCATTATCGTTAGTCCTTCTGGGTCTCTTTGGCATTATTGCACAAAATGTAAAACACACCTTTCTGAAATTTTACAAACAGGTTCAGGTGGAGGTGTTTCTGGATCCCACCATTACCGATCAGGAAGTGAGTCAATTGAAAGCACAAATATCCCGGAGGAGTGAAGTTAACCGGATTCAGTACATCTCTCCTACCATGGCGATGGAGGAATTTCGCCAGAGTTTCGGGATCGACATTGGTCAGGTACTGGAGAAAAACCCCCTGCCCCCATCCCTGCGCATTACCCTGAAACCGGAATTTTCCACACCAGCCCTGTTAGAGGAGTTTGTGCAGTCCCTGTCCTCCCTGAAAGGGGTTCAGGAGGTGGTTTATCAAAAAGAAATTGTGAAGTTTGTGAACAAATACTTCTCGCTGATTCTGATTATCTCGTTGGGACTAATTTTGCTCACCCTTACCATCATCGTCATTCTGATTTACAACACCATTCGGCTTTCCATCCATTCCCGACGGGATATTATCCACATCATGGAACTGGTGGGGGCTACCCGTCGATTCATCAAAAGCCCTTTTCTGGTGGAAGGATTTATTCAGGGAGCACTGGGCAGCGGACTGGCAATCCTGGTGTTGATGATCTTCGTAAAATTCATCCGTGCTCTGATTTTTCCTTACGTACAACTTCCCCCGCATTTTTACCCGGCAATTCTGGGAATTGGCCTTTTTCTGGGATGGATGGGAAGTTCACTCTCGGTAAATAAATATCTCAGCTCCCGCTGATGATCTGAATATTCCTGGACGATTCTTACTCCCCTACCCCGGTGCCAATCACAACATCCGGCAAATAAAAAGCCTCCGGCAGCATCTCACCACCGGAGGCATACTTTCGCTGAATCGGATTTTTCAGCTCACATTGTTTATACGCAATCTTCTCGAATCGACAATATCTATTTCAGCAGCAGTACTTTTTGAGTGTGCGAATCGAACCCGGCCTGAACTCGAACAATGTACATGCCGCTGCTAACCCCTTTACCCAGCTCATTTCGACCATCCCATTCCACGGTGTACCAGCCCGCTTTTTGCTGAGCATCCACCAGCGTTCGGATTAACCGACCATTGATATCGTAGACCCGAATCTCTACCCGATCGGGTCGGGGAATGGCATAGGTAATGGAAACAGTCGGATTAAAGGGATTGGGATAAGCATTTCTTACTTCGAATCGTTTTGGTAAAAGGTTCTGAGAAACTTCAGAACTGAACACCACCTGGCATTCTTTCAAATGAATCCGATTTCCGTTCATTTCCTCTTCAATAAGCCGATAGGTGTAGGTTTCTTCGGGATGCACGGCTTGATCCAGGTAGTAATAATCGATTGGGCGATTGGATGTTCCCTGCCCACGAAGTGCCGGACTGGAATTGTAATCGGCAATGGTACAAAATACCGAGTCACTGCTGGTCTTTCTCATCAGGATGAATCCACGAGTCATCAGTTCACTTTCCGTACGCCAGTGCAATCGGATGCCTTCCGGAACGACTTTCCCTTCGAACAACGAGAGAGTCACCGCCAGTGAATTGTCGTTCTCACCTCCAATGGCAAACTCGGAGAAGCCGTCGCTGATACCGGTCCATTCCACCACCGTTCCGGTTCCAGAATAGTTATTGGTACCGGCAATATTCCAGGGGCTGCTGCTGTCGGCTCGCTTCAACAATTTCAGGGTGGAATAATCGCTTATGCCGGACATACCCGCCAGATCCAGGCTTAAATTGTACGTGCCGTCAGCATTTCCGGAGATTTCAGTGATTCGCCAGTAGCGTTCCCGGGAGATGTTAATCACCCCGGCGGGTAAACTCCCCACCACTCCCGGATCGCCATCTATTTTTTCCACCTGAAGGGTCACATCTCCACTATTGGCAGCGGTAAAATTCACCGTTGCCATGGCATTCTGGAAGGTATGACTTCCGGTCTCTCCGGCCAGGAAGGTATGAAATGCCTCACTCCGAATGCTAAAGTCATCGATAGCCATATCGCTTGTCCAGCCATCGGTGGTCCCTTTAAATCGGATGCGCACGACTGAACTCTGGTAATCTTTTAAATAAATCGTCGCCACCTTCCAATCCGAACCACTGGAGCTCTGCTGACCGGAAAACTTCAACACATTTTCGTGCCATTCACCTTTTCCATAAATATCTACCTGCAAATCTCCCATATAGTCACCATACATATTGTACCAGAACTCCAGAGTGGGATTATTTAACCCGCTCAAATCGAAATAAGGGGAGAGCAAAATGGCTGTTTTATCGGGATTATTGGGGCTGGATGCTTCGGTATAGAGGTATTTCCCCGACCCGCTGGTATGATCACCTGATGGTCCGGTTCCACTGGAGGGCGTACTCCCGCTGTTGGCTGACCAATCAAAATCGTCATCCGAACTGTTTAACCAATCCTCAGCTAATGCCTCACCATCCGGAAAGTTATCGAAATTCTGGATATAGGGAAAGCTATTATAAGTAGTAGCATTTTCTGTGGTGAACGAATAAATCGTCTCACATCCGCTGGCCGTTCCCTGATTATTTCGGGGAACAATTTTCACATAATAAGTAGTATTTGGGGCCAGTTGATAAACATAGGTTGTGTCATGGATTGTGGTTCCGTTTACAATGTTGGTGGGGGTAGTTGATCCATTTCCATCGGTACCAAAATATAGATCGTACCCGGTGGCATCACTTACTTTTTGCCATTTCAGGGTGGTAGAAAGTGCAACATCAGTGGCACCATCCTGGGGGGAACGCAATGTGGTACAACTCTGAGGAACTTCATCATATTCGTCGATGCCGCTAATGATTATGGAAAATGCCTGCGATCCCCCTTGCAAGGAACCATCATGATCAACAATAATGGTATAAGTCCCCGCTTCGGGTGATTCGATGTAAACCTGTTCCACATTATCCACATCATTCTCTGAATCCCGGGTGGCCGCGGCGGTAGGATGATCGCGGTCCAGCTTCCAGGGATAGTATATATCACCATTGTGCATAATCCGCAGGTCCAGGTCATTCACCAGCATGGGATCCGGGGGGTCCAGTGCCGGTGCTACCGGAGTTCCTGGAGGATCCGTCCACGCAATGGTAACCTTTAACGGTTCATTTCCTGCTACGTACACATCTCGTGTATATGTACCTCCTTCGTTGAGTACCAGCTCATCGATGACATTTTGTTTCAAATCATCCTGAATTCGTTGGGCGGCACGTTTGGCATTTAACAACCCCCAACCAAACCGATAATCCGGACCAACATAATCGCCTGCCTCATCGGCAGTATGGATAACCAGTGCTTTAAGGGTGGCCGAACGCATGGGGCCTTTGCTGTGATTGCTCTGATAGAACTGTTGGAGCAAAGCCAACGTCCCTGCTGCGTTGGGGGAGGCCATGGATGTTCCGCTTTTATACCCATAAGCATCATCTGCACTGGAGAGAGTGGAATAGAGGTAATATCCATTTGCTGAAATATCGGGTTTTATCCGCCCATCATCGGTTGGTCCCCAGCAGCTAAATTCAGTCATTACTACGCTTTCCGGACCGGAATAATGAGTTACATCCTCCACAGCTCCCACTACCAGTACATTCTTCGCCACCGCCATGGATCGCAATACATCATATCCTCCCTGATCCCATCCGTCATCATAGTGGGTATCAGTATAGGTAACCGAGGTGTTACCATTATGATAATGTGCAGTTCCGGCTGGCGGAGCATCATCGTTCCGATCGTTACCAGCGGATTTGACAATCAAATAATAGGGGGCATCATAAGCAATTTGATCCACATCTTTCGCTTTTGTATCATAAAATCCGAAATAATAAGATTCATTTTGATCGACACTCACATCACCAAACCAATAATAATTACCGCTGCCATCAACATACCAGCCGGTGATGCTACCATAACTATGATTGGATATTTCCATGCCATCTGCCGCTGCGGAGGCCATTTCTGACTCATCGCTGTTCCAATCATATGCTTTAAGATTTGCTTCGTAAGCCATCCCACGGGCATCCGGTATGAGGCCCGCCGCAATCAATGTCCCGGCAACATGAGTGGCATGATCGCTCAAAGTTGTAGCGCCGTCCACCTGAGTGACTCGACTACCAAATTCCTGATGGGTCGCCCGCACTGCACCTCCATCCCATTCTCCCAGTTGATTGTAACCATTACCAGTTATGGATAATCCCAGCTCACCGCCGGGATACAGAGCCACAGCCCGGGTAGTGCGAGCAGCATTCGCATTTTCTGTGATGTAATACAAAGGAATCCCATTTTCAATTCGCTGAAGTTCAATCACTACCCCATTGGGGAATTCTTTGCGAATTGGTAAATTGTACTTTCGGGCGTATTCCTCCGCTTCCTGCCTCAAACGCTGCCATTCCGTCTTCTTCTCCTGAGCAAATTTTCTTAACGCATCCACACGAGTCTCTATCTGTCCCATGGTTGTGGATAAAAACAGACCCAGGAATAAAAGTGTCAGAGAAACGACTCGATACATCATTAGCCTCCTATTTTCATTTTTTCTGAAATTCTATTATTCCGGAAATCGCACTTTATCCTATTTTTTCCTCCCCACCCAGATTTTTTCCGGAGAATACATTTTTATCCGCACTCAACACGCATTTTTTCGGGGATTGAATACCAAGTGATTTACAACTAATGAAAATCTTTATTATTCATAAGTAGAATCATCCCGGTATGCATCTTATCAGCAGGATAAATCACCCCTTCATCCGAAAAATTTCCGGGGAATGACAGCTTACCTGTAAGGATATTCATTTGGTAGAACAAAACTTTTCTACCACTAAAGTAAAAAGATTGAAATGAAAATGTCAAGCTAAAATATATTACTTGAAGGTATCATTTACATCCACAATTGTTTCAGCCACAGCCATTCGAGCATGACTAAAATCATTAAATGATTCAAAAAGTTCGTTTGACGTAGATTATTGTTATAAAGAACATTTTAAGTTAGAATGGATGGAATAGACCTGCGAGGAACAAAAAAACTGTTCAATCCCAAATAAGGGAGGAATAATCGGGTGTTAAAAATTAAAAATAAAATGGGGTAACAAAAATACCATGATCATAAACAACAATAAAAAACCGGCCAACAACAATTTGCTACGTAAACTAAGCATTTTATCCCTCCAAGATTTTCCAATATTTACAAAAAGAAGAAATGGAATTCTGTGATCTGCGTCAAACCGAGAAGTGGAAGATAGGGTTACTCAGGCAAATTTTCTAATTTTCGAAAACGCTCGTACATCACCAGGCTGGCAGCCACCGAGGCGTTTAACGACTCGGTCTCACCTACTTGTGGAATTTTCACCACTTCATCGCTCTCTTTCAGCAGCAGGGGACGAATCCCGCGACCTTCGCTTCCCACCACAATTGCAACTTGCTCCGAAAATTCAATCTCCCACAAATTTTTATCGGCATGGGAAGAAGTCGCGTAAATCCAGAAACCTTCCTGTTTTAAGTTGCGAACCACCTGCACCAGATTATTTACTTTACTCAAAGGGATATGAAAAATTGCTCCGGCAGAGGCTTTTACCACCGTTTCAGTAATGGGAGCACTATCCCGCAACGGGAGAATAACCCCCTGCACCCCCAATACTTCAGCCGAGCGGATAATCGCTCCCAGATTGTGGGGATCCTGGATGCGATCCAATATTAAAAGGGTTTTGGGACCCGGTTGTTCTCGTAACGATTCCAGGAGTTCATTGAACGAGATAAACGAAAGTGGCGAAACAATTGCCACTACTCCCTGATGTTTGCTGGTATCCGCCAGCTGGTTGAGCTTTGTATGGTTTGCCTGAACAACGGGGAGTTTTCTGGACCGTGCCAACCGGTAGATGTGCTGAATCGTCCCACCGGTCGCCCCTTTTTGCACATACACTTTTTCGATGGGAAAGTCACCCTTTAGCGCCTCCACCACCGGGTTCCGGCCGTAGATAATTCGCTGTTTCCGGGAAGAGTCTTTCTGATTCATCCAACAATTCTCTTACATTGTTTTACTTTATTCGTAGCGAAGCGCATCCACCACATTCAGATCGGCAGCTTTGTAAGCAGGGTAAAGGCCGGCAAAAACACCGATAACTGTAGTGGTAGTTAGTGCCGCCACCACCGACCAGAGGGGAACGGCCATGGGCAGGTGAGCAGACAGGGCAATGAGTCCCGCCAGACCAACCCCGGCGCCAAATCCCAGAACCCCGCCCACCAAGCACAACACAATGGCCTCCAGTAAAAATTGCAGAAGAATATTCACCCTTCGGGCACCCACCGCTTTGCGAATACCAATCTCCCGGGTGCGTTCCCGAACCGAAACCAGCATGATATTCATCACACCAATACCACCCACCACCAGCGAAACAATTCCAATCAGGACACCCCCTAACTGAATATATTTCGCCACATTGTTAAACGATTCCACCAGACTCTGATTGTAAAAAATATCGAAATCATTTTCTTCACCGGGCGGTACCTTGCGAATTTTCCGCAACACCCCAATCACCTCGTCCTGCGCCTGTTGAAACAGCTCCGGACTCTTCGCCATAACAGTGATGCTCACCGAATAATTCTTCCCGAACATGTCCTGCCAGGTGGTAATGGGAATCACCACCCGATTATCCTTGCTCTGCCCAAAGGTAGAAGTTCCCATTTTTTTAAATACACCGATAACCTTAAACTTTTGTCCGTGAATGCGCACAATTTCGCCCAATGGATCCTGGTAAGGGAATAATTTGTCCACCACATTCATACCTAACACCACCACGTGTAAATGGCTGCGCACATCCCGCTCGGTTAAAAATCGCCCCTCACGCATTTCAAAGCCATTGTTTACCACAAATTCAGGAGTTACCCCTCCTAAGAAAATATTTGGATTGGTATGCTCCCCTTGGTAAAAAACAGTCTGTCCGTATTCCCACAGTTCGGCTCCCACATATTTCACCGAAGGACAGTTTTCCCGGATGGCATCTGCCATTTGCACGGTTAAGTCTTTGCGAGGTTTGAAATGCATCTGCCCCACCTGAATACGCGGACCGTATTTTTCCACCTGAAACGTGTTGTTCCCCAGCACATTCAATTCCCGCTCGATGGAAGCACGATAGCCTTCCAGTACCGAAACAATGAGAATCACCGTACCAATACCAATGATGATTCCCAGGGTGGTAAGCACCGAACGCAATCGATTGGATTTCAGCTGGGCCAGAGCAATTTTTATGGTTTCTATGACGAACATGAGACCTCAAGACGTTGATTATTCATATCGCAGCGCGTCGATGGGATTCAATCGGGCGGCTTTGCCTGCCGGATAAATTCCCGACACAATTCCCACCAGGGTGGAAAAGCCAAACCCGATCAGAATGGTCGCTGGAGACACTGCAGCACTCAATTTAATCGCCTGTAACAACACCTGCGCCAGCAGAACTCCCACCACCACTCCCAGAATTCCTCCCAGAGAACTGATTGCCACCGACTCGCTCAGAAACTGCAACAAAATCTGGTTCCGTGTGGCACCCACCGCTTTGCGGATGCCAATCTCCCGGGTTCGTTCGGTGACGGAAACCAGCATAATATTCATGATGCCAATGCCCCCCACCACCAGCGAAACCGCCGCGATAATAAACACAATCAGGTACGAGGTTCCGGTGAGTTTACGATAAAAATCGGTGAGCATGCTCTGCTGGTTAATGGCGAAATTGTCCGGTTTGCCGGGGGGAATTTTCCGAATCCGACGCATCGCACCGCGAATTTCCTCCCGTAAATCGTCTAACTGAGCGGCATCTTCCACCCGAAATGCGACCGTAATCCCACGCCGGTGAAAGCTAATTCCCCGAAATGTGGTATAAGGAATTATCACCCGATTGTCCATATTAAAACCAAAGAAATTTCCCATCTTTTTGAGTACCCCGATAACCCGATGGGAATGGCCGTTAATTTTAATTCGTTTCCCCAGGGGATTCTCCCTTCCAAACAGTTCTTCGCGTACCGTCTGTCCAATCACTGCGACCGGATGCGCCCGGTACACTTCCATCTCGGTAAAAAACCGTCCCAGAGAAGTTTCGGCATTTCCGGTGTACACATACTGTTCGTTGCATCCCAGTGTTAACACCTGTTCCAGATATTTGTTATGGTACTGAATGGTCCGAACGGCTTCCAGTTGCGGACTCATCCAGCGTGCCAGATGGACCATTTTCTTCAGCTTTTTGTACTCGTCCAGCGTTACCTCCGGGCGATTGCGCAGCTCCCAGTAATTCCCGGTAATCACCCAGGGGAATTTACTCAGGTAAAGAGTTGTCGATCCGATACCGGAAAATTCGCCTTCCACATACCGATTAATGCTTTGAATGGCGGTAAAGATGACGATGATGGCGGTTACTCCCAGAAAAATCCCCAGAGTGGTCAGGGCAGACCGCACTTTGTTGGTCCGCAGGGAGTCCAGCGCAAATCGAAGGTATTCCTGGAGTTGAGCCAATCGCTTCATGCTACGGCTCCATTACCTGTTGGGGGATTTCTTCGCTTTCGATTTTTCCGTCCCGCAAATGAATAATCCGCCGGGCGTGTCGGGCAATGAAGTCCTCATGCGTCACCAGAATAATGGTGTTTCCCCGTTCGTTCAGTCCATCAAAGATGTTCATAATCTCCGCACCGGTTTTGCTGTCCAGATTTCCGGTGGGTTCATCAGCCAGAATCATGGCGGGGTGATTCACCAGCGCCCGGGCAATAGCCACCCGCTGACGCTGCCCGCCGGAGAGCTCGTTCGGTTTATGGTGCGCCCGATCCGCCAATCCCACCTGCTCCAGCGCCTCCATGGCAATTTCCCGACGTCGGGAAGCCGGGGTTCCGTTGTAGATCAGGGGCAATTCCACATTGTGGAGCGCACTCATCCGCGGAAGCAAATTAAACGTTTGAAATACAAATCCGATCTCCTTGTTACGAATTCGCGCCAGTTCGTCATCGCTCAAACCGCTTACGTCTTTTCCGTTCAGCCAGTATCGTCCGGCAGTGGGAACATCCAGGCAACCCAGAATATTCATCAGGGTGGATTTACCCGAACCGGATGGTCCCATGATAGCCACGTAGTCGCCCCGATTCACCTGCAGATCGATGCCGCGCAAAGCGTGGACGCGCGTTTTTCCCAGAATGTACACTTTGTGCAGCTTTTCCGTTTTGATGATGACGTCATTCATGAACAGCCTTGTCTCCTTTTTCCTTCGGGGCTTTTTTCTTTACCTTCACGCGATCCCCGTCTTTCAGGGTGCGACTGAGCACTTTAAACGGGCCGGTTACCACCTCTTCCCCTTCTTGGACTCCTTCTAATACTTCGTAATAATTTTCGTCGCTAATACCTATTTTTACCGGACGCATGTGAGCGATTCCGTCTTCCACGACAAAAACGACTTCCACCAGATCTTTTTCTTTACTCTTCTTCTTTTTCTTTTTGATCTGCTCCTGAGCTTCTCCGGCGCGTTGAGCGGGGGTGGACTCGATTCGTTTTTCTCGCGGAAGGCTCTTTCGCTCCCGGGCAGTCAGGCTCTGAATGGGAATATTGAGTACATTGCGATGGGTTTCCACAGCAATATCGGCAGTGGCGGACATGCCCGGTCGAAAGGTGGGGAGTTTTTCCAGTAACCGGATTTTCACCAGGTAATTGGTCACCTCTTCAATGGTTCCCTGCGCTTTGGTAATGGCCGAATTGGAGATTTCCGTAACAATTCCTTTAAACGTCGTGTCCGGGAAGGCATCGATTTCCACTGCCGCCGTATCGCGAAGCGACACATCCACAATATCGTTTTCGTTCACTTCCACCCGGGCTTCCATTTCGCTCAAATCCGCCAGCACCAGAATCACATCCGCCTGAAACTGGGAGCCCAGAGCGATTTCGCCCACTTCTTTGTTCTTTTTGATGATAACGCCATCCATTGGTGCGCGGAGAATGGTTTTCTCCAGGGCATCCCGGGCTTCCTTCAGGCTGGCTTGTGCCTGCTGTAACTGACTGATGGCATTCTCGTACTTCGCCCGGGCAGTTTGAACATCAGAAAGCGGGGTAAGCTTTTTCTCGTAAAGTCTTTGAACCCGTTCCAGTTCGCTCCGGGCTAACTCCACCTGAGCCTGCGCCCCTCGCACCATCGAACGAGCTCGGTCCAGAGAAGCCTGGTACTGTTTACTGTCCAGCCGTACCAGCACCTGACCGCTTCGCACGGTGTCTCCTTCGTCAGCGGTGATCTCCAGAATCTCCCCGGCTACCCGCGCACTGATGTTGACTTCCCGCACCGGATAAATCTTTCCGTTTCCGGTGACCGTCTGGGTAATATCCGCACGAAATACTTTTTCCGTCTGGACCTCAATGGCTTTTTCTCCGGACTTCAGGTTGGCTACCACAATTATTGCGATGACCAGAATTGCTCCGCCAATAATGAACCACTTTTTCATGGATGTTCCCATCTCGTTTGTTGGTTCCCAATTGTCTATTCATTCACACTTCGAACCCCACTATCCGCACGGGGTTTCCCGTTCTTCGCCCGGACACATCAGATACAGGAAAACTTCTGCTACTCAAAAAACCCCTTCACCCGTCCAGGAAAATCACCTCCAATTCGATACGAACCATCACTTCCGTCCAGGCAAATGAAATATTTAACAATCTATCCTCATATCATCTAAACTACCCGGATTTCCAAAAATTATTTATAGGAATATACCAGCTCGCCCAGCGCCTGTTGCAGCTCTGCGTAGGTGAGGTAAGCGTTGAACTCTGCAGTGACCAGAATCTGCTCGGCATTGGCCAGCTTCACCTGAGCATCTCGCAACTCAATCAACGTACCGGAGCCCAGACGATAACGTTCCTGCGCCAGCCGGTAATCCTCCTTCGCAGAAAGCAAATTGGTTCGGTTCACCTGAATAATCTCTTCCAGCGCTTTTAGATTGGTGTAAAGGGTGCTTACTTTGGATTTTAAATTGAGAATCTGGTACTCATACTGTTCCCGGGCATATCGTAAATTTAGCTCCGCCTTCTGAACATTGATGTAATCGTTAAACCCGTTAAATAAATTCCAGGAAAGGCTAATCCCCAGATACCAGTTATATTCCCGATCGAAGTCGTCGTACAATCCTTTAAACCGGGGCACCCGACGCTGGTAGAAAAAATAGGCGCTCAGATTGGGTAAAAAAGCGCTTTTGGCCAGCCTGGTGTTATAATTGGCACTGATAATGGACTTCTGGTACGTCTTTAACGTGGGATTATTCTGAAGGGCGCGCTCCACCAACTCCTGCAATTCCCCCACCTGCCGGGGAAACTGAACTGTGGTATCGATAACCAGCGGTGCAGTGGGTTCCCGGCCCATGGCCAGATTCAGGGATTGACGGGCTTTCTCCACCGTGGTTTGCTGGTTCAGAAAAGCAATGCGGTCGTTCCCCAGATTGACCTCCGAACGATACACATCGACCCGGGCGGCAGAACCCACCTCGTACATACTCTCCACCTGTTTCAACTGCTCCTCACTGCGCTCCATGGCCTGCTTTTTTACTTCTAACAACTTCTGCTGTTTGAGCAGGTCGATGTACAACTGGCGTACCGTCACAATGATATTCTGACGGGAAGCTAACAAATTATAATCGCTCACTTCCCGGTCAATCCTGGTCTTTTTAATATTCCAGTACCACCGACCACCATCAAAGATGTTCTGACCAACCCGAACTTCCATGAAATAATTTTTACCGGTGGTTTTCTGGTAAGTAAACGGCAGGGTGGGAACCACGCCGATGTAATCGTTTCCCAGATAGGAGGAAGGACCCCGTTCGTACTGACTGCTTCCGTAATTCAGGGTAAGACTCGGTAAAATATTGCTGTAGCTCTGTTTGTGGGTACGTTCCGCAACACGATTGTTAATCCGTGCCAGCTTTAAATCGTAATTGTTTTTCAGCGCCAGGTGCACACAATCGTCCAGGGTAAGGGTCCGGGTCGTGTCCACCTGCGCAAACAGCGTGCCCACCATGAATAATGAAAGCCAGAAAAGTAAACGGAGTTCCTTCATCGTCACCTCCTGAGAATGACGTTCGTTTAACCAAACCCGAATATCCCTCCCGGCAAAGGAGCCGAAAGGACAATGCCAATTTATACTAACCCGCCAAACCGCTCAGCAATCCGGCAATTAACACTTTACTGATCAGTACGTAAATGAACCAGGTAATGAATACGGAAAGGATTCCTTTAAGTTGCGTGAAACGATAAATAATGGCAAAACCAATTCCGAAGACCACCAGGAACCACAATGTGAACACATCAAAAGCGCTTAGCAGGCGATATAGGGTCGTTTGGGTGTCGGAGAGAAACACGGCAGGGCTGAAAGTCAGCTGAAGTGTTCCCTTTGCCAGCCACAGAGGCAACTTAACCACGGTTCCGGCGATGGCAACTACCAGATAGGAATATCCGTACACCGAAAGCATGTGTTTAAAGGAAGTCTTTCCACCCAGAATTACATTTCCGATAAACAGAAAGATAGCCGCTACCACAGAAAAAGTAATGATCACACCAATGGGCGGAAGAAGATAATTGTAAATTATCCGTTTCGTACCATGCTTGCTGGCTTCAATCTGATCAATAATCATATCTTTGCGATCGTCGGGGAGCTGATCATTTTGCTCGATTCGGGTAATCTGGTCGTTGATGGCAATGTCGTAAATGAGGGTGCTGGTCAGGATGGAAATAAAAATGACCAACAAAATAGGCGTGACCACATCCGGTTTGACCCGCAGGTAACGGAACAGACGCTGGGGATTGGTAAACACATTGATCACCCGTTGCACCACCCCCATCTCTTCCACCGGTTCCTCCTCTTCCTTTTCGGTAATTTTCTCTAAAATGGCTTCCACATTTTCCTCCTCGGGGTGTTCGGATTCGTCGGTTTCCGAAGCACCGGGAGGCGAAATACGTTCCACAATTTCCTCGGGTTCCGGTTTTTTGTCGGATTCCGTCTTCTTTGTTTCCGCTTCTTCTTTTTCGGTCAGTTTCCCCAGAATCTCGTCCAGTTCCTTTTTAACCTCATCATCGTTGGAGCTGGGTTTTTTGTTTTCCATACGGTCACTCATGCTGTTCTCCTCCTGAATATATGGTTATTGAACGAATCTCTTTTTCATTATGTTACACGGAAAATACGTTAACTTTTCCCGCTTCCCGAAGTAGGTTCTGCAGGTTGCGAAGAAGTACTCTCTTCACCGACCAAAATGTCATCTTTTATTTTCATCATATAATCGTAACAGGCCTGATGTTCGTTTGGAATCACCCCATCCAGCACTGCATCCATTACCGCTTTTTTAATTTTGCCCACCGCCGGACCCGGAGTTAGGCCAAGCGCCTGCATAATTTCGTTGCCATCCAGAGCCAGTTTGAAATTGCGCAGCTTATCCTTTTCTTCTACCTCCTTCATTTTCTGTTCCACTTTGTCGAAATTCGCCAGATACCGTTTAACCTTTTCCGGATTTTTAGAGGTGATGTCCGCGCGGCACAGCATCATCAAGTCGTCGATTTCCTCACCGGCTTCCACCATCAGGCGTCGGATGGCACTGTCGGTTACCGAATCGTCCACCAATTGAACCGGTCGCAGGTGTAGCCGCACCAATTTTTGCACATATTTGATGGTGCTCAGCGGCAGGCGCATCCGGCGGCCAATCCGTTCCACCATCCGGGCGCCCAGCTCTTCGTGGCCGTGGAATGTCCAGCCGACACCTTCCACAAAACGCTTGGTCTGCGGCTTGGCAATGTCATGCAACAGTGCGGCCAGCCGCAGCTCGAACCGATCGGTCTTCCGGGCAATGTTGTCCACTACCTGCAAAGTGTGCTCAAACACATCTTTATGATGAAATTCCTTCCGCTGTTCGACACCGGAAAGCTGATCCAGCTCGGGGAAAATAATTTTCAGCACGCCGGTTTCCTTCAACAATCGCAGACCAATGGAGGGCTTGTCTGCCAACAATATCTTCTTAAATTCATCGGTGATGCGCTCCTGCGAAATAATTTTCAGTCGTTCTCGTGTTTCGACAATCGCCCGATAAGTGTTCTCTTCGATGCGAAAATGCAGGACGGTGGCAAAGCGAATGGCGCGCAGAATGCGCAGCGGATCGTCCCGAAAGGTGATCACCGGGTCCAGGGGAGTGCGAATCAGCTTATTCTCAATATCCCGAATGCCTTCGTATAAATCTATCACCTGTCCGAATTTTTCCGGAGAGATGTCCAGCGCCAGAGTGTTGATGGTAAAATCCCGGCGGGAAAGATCGCTGGCCAGATCAGCCCGTTTTACATGCGGTTTCCGCGAATTGGGATCGTAGTGTTCCTGACGTGCCGTCACAAACTCCAGTTTGAAATCCTGATACATCAACATGGCAGTTCCAAAGCGGGGATAAGTGACGACCTTCCCGCTGCGGAATGTTTTCCGAAACTCCCGGGCCAGATTCAGCGCATCCCCAATTACCACAAAATCGATGTCCGTTCCTTCCTTCCCCAGGTACAAATCGCGCACGAAACCGCCCACCGCATACACTTCCATTCCCAGCTTCTGAGCAATTCGGTACACTTTCTGAAAAATCTCTTTCCCCCGGGTGATTTCCAAAACCAAACCGATGTCCTCCTCCTGATTCATCACTTTCAGCTAAGTACCCAGAAATATAGGAAAAATTTCCCTTTAAATAAACCTTAGTTATTTCGTCGCACCGCAAAAAACCGCCCTCCGGAATGGGATTTTCCTTCCAACCGTTTTTCTTCCGGATCAGTTTGTTCGGCGCATGTCGCTTCCATTTTCCCCTTGCGATGTCCGCCTCCCATCCGGTATTTTTGTTTATGATGATGACCGGTTTGTACCACAACAGATTTGCTGTGATTCTCTGGCTGGTCATACTGTTCCCCGGTGTGGCCACGCTCACCGCCGGGGAAGATGAACCGGCTATTCCTTTCCCGTTCGACCGGATGTTTCATCCTGCACAGCCCATTACCCTTCTGCCAGATTTTACCGACAGCTACGGGGTGGTTTTCCGCGATTTGAACCGTGACGGCTTCCCCGACCTTTACGTGGTGCGCTTTCGTAATCTGAACCGGTTGTTTCTTAACCAGCAAGCGGGTCATGCCTTCCAGGATTTCACCATTCCATCCGGTCTGGGAGGGAACCTGGAACCTCACGGGAAGAAAAACCTGGAGTTGGGTACCACCAGCGGCGATGTAAACAACGACGGCAAAATCGATGTTCTGATTGCCGGATGGGGTGTCAGCACCCGCATTTTTCTGCAAAGCAGGGGATTACACTTCCGGGACATTACCGCGGAAACCGATCTTCGTCCGCCGCTGGACGGGAACGGCGCATTTCTGGCCGATGTGAATCGGGACGGTAACCTGGACCTGTTCATCACCGATGAACACCACCCCAACCATCTTTATCTGGGCGACGGCACCGGGCGATTCCGGGAGGTGAGCCGGGAGTGGGGCGTGGCGGACAGCGCTGTGAGCCAGGGAGCAGCCTTCGCTGACGTGGATGGCGACGGGCGAATCGACCTGTACGTGTGCAACTGGTTTGCGCCGGATCGTTTTTATCGCAATATGGGTAACCATTTCGAAGCACAACGTCTTCCCCTGCTCCATCTCACCGACTCTTTGAATAGCAACGGCGTGACGTTTGGCGACATCGACAACGACGGGGACCTGGACCTGCTGGTCACCGACCGGAATCGGCAGAGCCGACTGTACCGCAACGATACCTGGCAGGGCGACAGCATTGTATGGCAGTTTACCGATATCACCGATTCCGCCGGCATCCGGGTGCCGTATCCTGCTTACGGCAGCGTAATTGCCGATCTGGACAATGACGGCTGGCAGGACATCTGGGTAAATACCATTGGTCCCAACATGCTGTTCCGCAATCTGGGTGGGAAACAATTCCGAAAGGTGTTTCAAGAACACCATCCGTTCTGGCATCCCAAACGGCATTACAGCACCGGCGCAGCCGTAGCAGACCTGGATGCTGACGGCGATCTGGACCTGTTTGTGGCGAATAAGGACACCCACAGCGTGCTTTACATAAATCCCCTGAACAACCACCATTTCCTCCAGGTAACCGTGGAGGGCGTGCAGAGCAACCGTGATGCAATTGGCGCCCGGGTCTGGTGCTACCGACTGGCGAATGAAGGCGATTCACGGGTACTGGTGGGCTATCGGGAAATTTCCGGTGGCAGCGGTTATCTTTCGCAAAATAGCACAGTTGTCCACTTTGGAACCCCCTGGCCCGGGGAATACCGCGTCCGGGTGCAGTTCCCGAACGGGCGTAACGTGGTTCGGAATCACCTCCGGGCAGGTCAACGGGTTGTCATCAAAGAATACAGCGGACTTCCCGAATTTTACTTCCGTACCCGGAAACAACTGGTACGCACCATTCACCAACCGGATTTTGTGGTGAACCTGTTGCTCTTCCTGGCCCTGATGTTGTTATTTGCCGGTGGATTGTGGGGAACCAGCAGGCGGTACCGCTGGTTTACCCGGCACCTTCCCCTGTTTGTCTCCCTTCTGTTACTCATTCTGTACGGCATTTTTCTGCTGATGCGGGACTTTCCCCTGCACGTTCGGCTGCTCACCCAGCTGGTGCTTACCGGAAGCACTTACGCTGTGCTGATTCTGGTGCTGGAAAAGTTTCGGCGGATTGAGATGCAACGGCAGGAATATCGTCGGCTGCTTCAGGATTTTTCCCGGGAATTGATTTTCATCAAAGATAATCGCAAGCTGTTCCAGACCCTGTGCGAAACCATTGCCCAAACCATTCGACCCTCCTGCTGTGCGGTGTACGCCAGCCAGGGGAAGGAACTGACCAGGCAGGCAGCCGAGCCGGAAGCCCTGTTTCCGAAAACCGTTTCACCGGTTGGTGAACTCCCTGCTTACAGTATCATCTCTCCGGACGAAACAAAACAACTTTTTTCACCCGCTTCTCTCCCACCGGCTTACGCCTTCCCCCTGCGAAGGGATGCCCACCTGTACGGAATATTGCTGGTGGGTGCACCGAAAGATCAGGAAGGATTTACGCCAGAGGACCTGGAGGTATTCCGCACGCTGGCCATCCAGTGTGCGATTGCGGTGGAAAACAACCGCTACATCGAAGAAACGCGCAAATTGGTGCAGCAGGTAACCGAAACCAAAATCCGGGAACAGTACATTCGGGAACTGGAGGAGAAAAATCGCAAACTGCAGCAACTCTATTCCGATCTGAAAAACGCCCAGCTTCAGTTAATCCAGAGCGAGAAGATGGCCAGTCTGGGACAATTGGTAGCGGGGATTGCCCACGAGCTGAACAATCCCATTAGCTACATCTACGCCAATATGAAGGAGCTGGAGAATTACATCCGCGCTATCGATCGGTTGCTCAAAACACTGACCCGGGAAGCCAGCCAGCCCGACTTTGCCCGGCGCCTGAGCCACACCTTGCAGGAAATTCGGGAAAAATACGACCTGGATTTCATCCAGCAGGACATTGGCAACCTGATTCGCGAAAGCATCGAGGGAAGTCAGCGGGTGAAACAGGTGGTGCAAAACCTGCGCAACTTCTCCCGGTTAGACGAAGCGGAATTCAAAGCGGTGGATTTGCACGAAGGGCTGGACTCCACCCTGATGCTTCTGCAAAACGAAATGAAGAACCGCATCACCGTGCACCGGCAGTATGGCTCTTTACCCAAAGTCCACTGCCATCCCGGGCACCTGAATCAGGTGTTTATGAATCTGCTGCTGAATGCTGTGCAGGCTATCGAAGGGCAGGGTAATATCTGGATTCGTACCGAACAGCAGGGAGAAGAGGTGCTCATCGAAATTCGCGATGATGGGCGTGGAATTCCACCGGAGATTGTCACCAAAATTTTCGACCCGTTTTTTACCACCAAACCGGTGGGGCAGGGTACAGGTCTGGGGCTGAGCATCAGCTACAACATCATTAAGGAGCATGGGGGGCGGATTGAAGTGGAAAGCCAGCCAGGAGCTGGCACCACGTTCCGCATTTATCTCCCGATCCAACCAACGCGAGCCGGAGAACCGGAGACTAAGGCGTGATCCCTCAGCCGGTGTGGCTCCCCTCCGGCGAAAGAAAAAACTGAAGCTGTACGGTTATTCGGTAATTGCTTACATGATGATGCTCAATCCCGAATCGATTGTCCAGGGACAAACGTATCCGGTTATCGTCCAGCAGATAGTTGTACCCCAGGCGATACATGGGAACATCCGGGGTGTTGTCGATCAGGTCGTGATAGGTCTCACCGGAAAACACCCACTGACTCCGTTGATGGCTCAGCACGCAGAGCAGATAGTAACCATATGCCACCTGTCCCTCCAGATTCGCCCGAATCACTTCCGCCTGTAAGTCCACCTGATGCCATTTCCATTCCCCAAACAGATTGGTCCGCACATCCTTCCCGGTAAATCGGACGGAATCCGGTAGAATAAAATAGAGCGGTAAATCCTCCGCCCATCGGTACTGCAGGGAATATCCCAGTAACACCTTTCCGGCAGAAGGGAGCGAAAACATCCATTGAGTCCGGTGCGCAATCATCAATCCGTTATTGTGCGGACGATAGTCCTTAATTCCGTACCCGTTAAATACGCCTGTCTGGGTTCGGAATCGGCTCTTTCGGGTGCCGTAATTCAACTGGAAGCCCAGGTCTCGCACTCCCAGTGTCCCATCCGGAATCAGCACATTTACTACACGGGCGCGCTCGATGGGTGCAATCTGGTAATCGTGCTGCGAACGTTGCAAACTAAATGCTGGTACAAACTGTCCCATGTCCAGCGAGAAACGCTTCCAGCGGTAATTCAGTTTTACATCCTGAAGAAAAAATTTCTCTTTATGAAGCGAAGTAAAGGTCGTCTGAATCTTGAACGACCAGTGTCGGGAGAATCCGGGTGTGGAGTGAACCCACACCTTTAACCGACGCAGGAAGAACTCCCCCTCACTCCTTAAATCGCTGGTTCCCCGAAACTGCAGATAAGCATGAACCCCCACCTGCTTTTCGGTGGAAGCCGCCCGCACCGGAAGCGTAAAAACGGTTAGAATCAATAGAATAAACAGAATGTACTTCATTTTATTGCCTTCAGAATTTTTCCTGGTTTTAAAGATGCTGCCAGCTCTTCGTTGGTGGCTTTTAACCACTTTGTACGAAATCCCTGTGAGAACAGGTAAAGATACGCCCAGGCAGAGCGGGTTCCGGAGGAGCAAAAGCACACAATCAGTCGGTCTCCGGGCAACTCTTCCACCCGATCCGGCAACTGATGGATAGGAATATTTTTGGTTGGAATGCCAAACATCTCCAGATCGAACCGTAGTGCCCGGACTTCCGCTTCGTCCCGCACATCCAGAAAAAAAGCATCTTTTACCTCCCATAGTTTCTCTAATGTCATCTTGTGTCCGCTGCTTCCGCAAAATTCCAGATCCATCTTGCGTAATGCGTCTTCCATTGTTCTTCCTCCTTAAATAAGTTTGAACAACAATTTGACAGCCATGATCAGAAGGATGATTGCCAGTACTTTCTTAACTGTTTGAGGGTGCAGGCGATTGTGCATCCAGATGGTGCCCATGGTAGCCCCTATGACACCACCGGCACTGGCCACCAGGAGCACATGCCAGTTGACCTCCCCCATTGCCCAATACGTCAGAAAACCGGAAAGGGAAGAGAATGGCACCACAAAAGCGGTGATGGCGGCTATTTTTTTAGGATGAAACCCTAACCAGAGCATCAGGGGAGAGATGATTCCACCGCCGCCAACCCCCAGCATACCGGAGAGAAGTCCCGCCACCGCACCAATCAAGGACAGATGCAAATACGGCCGATCCTCCCGATACGCATGTGAACCATCTCTTTTGTGAAACAGGAACATAAATCCCGAAAAAAGCAGGAATAAAATAAAAAGCAACAAAATGAAGCGAGCCGGAATAAAACGCGAACTGTAGGCACCTACAATAGCGAACAGAAAGGAAAAGAGAATGATGGGGACACCCAGTTTCACATCCAATCGCCGGTTTTTAATGTTGTTGATACTCGCGCCGGTCAGGCTGATTGTGTTGTAAAACAGTCCCACCGGTCGGGCAACGGTAATGGGAAACCCCAGGGAGACCAGAATGGGAATGAGAATAATAGCAGCTCCGACACCGCCTAAAGCAAAAAGGAAGGCTGCTACCAGCGAAATTCCGAAAATCAGTACATCCATCGTTGCGCCATAGTTTATCGCAAATAAACGATTAAAATCGGTAAAATTTTTTATCGAAAAAATTCCTGGAACAACTTTCTGGCTCGCCGCCAGTTTTCCTGATTGATGCAATATTTAATTTTGGGCGGATTAACTTCTCCCTGAATCAGACCGGCTTCTTTAAGCTCTTTCAGATGCTGGGAGACAGTGGACTGGGCGATGGGTAACACTTTCACCAGGTCACCGGTAAAACAGCACGCCTGCCGATCCAGAAACTTCAGAATCAGCACCCGGGTGGGATGCGCCAGTGCTTTGGCAAAGCGTGCCAGAAGCACCATATCTTCTTCGTAATCGATATTTTTAAGTGAACGGTCCATCGCTCCGCCTCTATCGCTCATCGTAAATATACGATGAATAATCTCCCCATTTCAATTCAAAAAAAATTTTCATTCTTTCTGAAAATCCATACCAATCAGGAATGCCGGAGAAAGCGTTTCCTTCCAAAATAATCAGGCCCGATCCGCACGGGCGAATCGGGCCATTTCGGGAGGATTTATCCTGATACTACGGTCTATTTCAGCAGAATCATTTTGTGAATTTGGCGGAACGGTGCGCCGCTCCCGATCGGCTCCGCCTGCAAACGATAGAAGTACACTCCACCGGGCAGATCCGGCTGCCAGCGGAATCGATACACACCAGCCGGTTGAATCTGATCCACCAGCACCGCTACCCGCTGACCCAGCAAATTGAACACCTCCAGCTTTATCCGACTCCGTACCGGAAGCGCATATTCCATGGTGGTGCCGGGGTTAAACGGGTTGGGATAGTTCTGCGCCAGACGAAAATGAGTGGGAAGATGAGCATTTTCATCCGATTGCGAAAGACCGGTCATATTTACGCTTTGCGCATACAGTCCGGTGCCGGTTCCAACCAACAAATCGTCCCAGTACAGAAAATTGATTTCCATTCCCACCGGATAGGAATAAGCCAGATGCCAGGGGGTTCCTGCAGCGTCCAGGTAATAGATGTCGGATTCCACAGCGATGTAAGGCACCTGGTTTCCTGCAGCATCATAGCCGATGGTGATGGCTTTACATCGGCCGTTGGGTGGGAGTCCGGCCGTTGGTAACGCTTCCCAGAAGCTGCTATCCCGACGCAGGACATAAACCCGTGGTTCGTTGCTGTTGTTGTCTCCGCAGGCAAATATATCTCCGGCGGAATTGATGGCCAGGTCTGTGGCACCAAAATTGGTGATGTGACCCCCCGATTCGCCTATCATATCGTTGCTAAAACTAACCGAACCGGTGGAGGCAACATACCGAACCGTTTTCACTCCGTAACTGGAAGTGGTGCCATCGCTGACGTACTCGCATCCTACATAGAGGTCGAACGTATCCCCGGCCACCGGAACCACCAGCATATCATTCACTTCCGGGTTGTACACGCCGGTACTCACCTGCTTCCAGGTGCTCCCTCCATCTTCGCTATAAAAAATGCCACCGGGTACTCCGGAAGAGGGAGACTGAATGCCCACAAACACGACATCCGGATAGGGTTGCAACACCTCAATGGAACTGATGTAACTCCAGAAGTCAAACGAATAGGAAGAATCCTGGGGGGTGAACACTCTCATCCAGGTATTCCCCGCATCGGTGGTTTTGTAAACACGGACATTCCCTGCATAAGCGGTATCCGGATGCAACGTGTCCATGGCAACGGAAAAATATGGTGAGCCGTCTCCATCAGGATAAAACAGTTCCCACACTTTGCTACCGGAACTATATCCGGTTACCCGACGAATGCCCGACTTGGAAGCCAGCCAGGCGATCTCCTTGTCCCCTTCCATTTCAAAATCGTTCACCTGAACCGCTTCCACTCCATCATCAATTTCAAAAATTGCTTCTCCCCGGTTAGTGGAAGCTCCAATTCCCTGATCGGTGGTCAGGTAAATAATTGCCGGATTGACCGGATCCACCTGCACCATGCCATCGTTGGGATGGGTCTCCTGACCCGCGTAACCCATACCGTACCAGGTAGTATCCTCTCCGCAACGGGTGCTCATGGCACTACCAAAATACACATAATAAATGGAATCCACCAGAGAAGAGCAAACAATATTCGTTCCGGCAGTGCCTCCCACACCGGTACTCAAAGTATCCCAGCTTGCGCCGCTGTCATCGGTATAACCTATGAACTTCTCATGGTTGGGCTCCACATCTTTAACGGCACCCACAAACACACGCCCGTCCGGTCCAATGCCAAATGCCCCGTAATAATAAATGCTGCCCAATCCGCTTACATTCAATGCAGAGAAGGTAGTCGAACCGGTGAGCGAGGTATAAGAATCCGTAGAACGATAAAGGCGGGGTGGCATTCCGCTGATAAATACATACAGAAAACCGGTGTGTGGATCAATCTGCAGACGTGCTTCGGGAACAGGTGAAAGGAGAGTAGAATCCACTATCAGCGGGCTTGCGGCATCCTCACTAAAACCACCACTTACCGGGTCGATGGTTCCGAAATGCATCTCCGTTGCCCCGGAAGCCGGATCTTTCAGGTAAAACAGCCAACCATCGTACGCCAGCACATCCCGAACGCCGCTACTGACCAGCACAGTTCGTGTTCCAGGGGTTGGAGTTCCGGTGAGCAACTGATCGTTACTCAGGGCAAAATACGTTCCTGACGCTCCATCCACCGCAATCTGACGAATACTGCCACCAAATCCGTCATCGGCATTCAAGTCTTCGATAGCCTGGAACGTTCCGAAAACGGGCGGCATGCTGCTATGATCCACCGTGGTGTAAAACACAGAATTTGCACTTTCGGTGGACAGGTACACCAGTGAGGTCACAGAGTCCACTTCAGCCACGGCAATAGCCTGGATGCGCCCGCCGTAAACCGCTTCCACTTCCGGAGCACTTAGCTGTGCCAGCACCAGAATCGGAAGCAAGAGCAAAAGACCTACAAAAGCTGCATATTTGCGGGGATAAACCCGTAAATTGTTGAACATGATACACCCTCCTTGAAATTGAACAAAAAATTTCCCATAACATTCCTGCTGCCGGTTCAACCACCCGCAGGCAGTTCCCGGCAGTGACAAAATGTGTAAAACTCAGGAAAAAACACCGCAGGGGAAGCTTCACATACCTGTGTCACCTTCTTCCCTGAAAAAATGATTTCTATGTTTTTATTTTCGCAAACTTTTTGAAATTCTTGAATAAATTTTCCAGATCAAATATTCTGCGGAAAATGAATGATCAAATTCAATGCCAATAATGCAGTATTTCGCTTATCCATTTGTTATTTTTAAACTTATTTACTCCGCCACATTCATCTTCACTCAAACCTGACTGGCTGAATGGGTACACCCGGGTGTACCATATGGGACACATTGCCCTTCCATCGTCTCGACGCTCCGGCAACAGTAGCCAGGTTTTACAGTTGTTTTACATTTCTAACTCCAAAATTGTATTAAACTACCCCCGTAGCAAATTTTGAACGGGAGAATTCACATGAATTTCGAACACATGCCGCCATTGCGAATCGGTCATTTAAAGGTGGAAAAGCCCATCATTCAGGGGGGAATGGGTGTAGGCATTTCGCTCTCGGGCCTGGCTTCGGCAGTATCCAACCAGGGGGGAATTGGCGTTATTTCGTCGGTTGCACTGGGAGCGTTATTCCCCAGCAAAACCATGAGCTATCAGGAAGCCAATATCTATTATCTGCGTCAGGAAATACGCAAGGCGCGCAAGTTAACCAATGGAGTAATCGGCCTGAACATTATGGTAGCCATGACCGATTATGACCAGCTATTAGAGTGTGCCATTCAGGAGCGGGTGGACCTGGTCTTTTTAGGTGCGGGGCTACCCCTGCATTTTCCGAAAAGTATTGATGAACGGACCTTACGAAACAGTCCGACATTATTTGTACCTATTGTATCCTCTGCTCGAGCCACCCGTTTGATTTTCAAATACTGGGAGAAGAATTTTCCGCGCATTCCCGATGCGGTGGTGGTAGAGGGTCCGCTGGCTGGTGGGCACCTGGGTTTCAAGCGGCATCAGATCGATGATCCGGCATTTCGGCTGGAAAACATCGTACCGGAAGTTCTGCAGGTGGTTCGTGAATACGAAGAAAAGCACGACAAAGAGATTCCGGTTATTCCCGCGGGAGGGATTTACACCGGATCAGACATTCGCAAATATCTGGAGATGGGCGCCAGCGGAGTGCAGATGGCCACCCGCTTTGTTGCGACCCACGAGTGTGATGCATCGGAAGAATTTAAACAATCCTACATCCGTGCACGGAAGGAAGATATTATCATCATCGAAAGTCCGGTTGGTTTACCGGGTCGGGCAATTCGCAATCGTTTTCTGGATGAGGTGGCACAGGGAATCCGCCGTCCCTTCCGCTGCCCCTGGAAATGCCTGAAAACCTGCGATTATACCAAATCCCCCTACTGCATTGCTCATGCACTGGCCAACGCGCAGAAGGGCAGACTGCTCTCCGGTTTCACCTTTGCCGGAGCGAATGCGTATCGGGTGGATCGCATTGTATCGGTCAAAGAACTATTTCAGGAACTGGAAACCGAATATGCAGAGAGCATTATCCAGGCAATTCCGGCGTAAGCTGTGTTCCGGGGTGCTGTTTTAACCACCAGCGTACTGCCGCCAGCAGGTCGGGTGCAATATGGTCCGGGGAAGGCAATCCTTCCCGAAGAATGCGTTCTCGCTCTTTCGTACCGTAGCCAGTCAGCACCAGAATACCGGGAATTCCCACCCGGTGGGCGGTCTCCACATCGCTGTACTTATCTCCAATAACTACCGAACGAGCGAGGTCTATTCCCAGCTCCTTTTCCGCTTTGTGGAGCATACCCGGATTGGGTTTACGACAAGGACAGTCCATGTTATAGGGTGGATTCCCCTCCACATGATGGGGACAGAAATAAACACCGTCCACCCCGGCTCCACGGGCAGTGAGCATTCCGATTAACGCTCCGTGAATCCGGTGAACCATTTCTTCGGTGAGGTATCCACGCGCCACTCCGGACTGATTGCTGATAATCACCACCCGATAGCCTGCCTCCCGAACCAATCGCAACGCATCCGCTGCGCCAGGAATCAGTTGCAGGTCCTCCACCCGTCGCAAGTAATTCACCTCCCGACACACCGTGCCATCCCGGTCCACAAACACCGCCGGTCTCGCTTCAGGAGACGTTTTCTGTTCAGTCATATCTGGTTATTCCTATTTCATCGTTTTTTCGATTACAAATTCAGAGCTTAATACTCCGCATACTTCGCCATTCCGTGGGCAACCAGCATGTCGTTCACATTAACCCAATGGTCCTCCCGAAACAGCCATACTTCCGCCAGATAGCGTCCGTATTTGCCTTTTCGATCTTTAAAGGTTTTCAGCACCACTTCTTTGCCCAGAATTAAATTGCGCAAGAAGTCGCGACTTTGCAGGCCCGCCGGACGTTCATCCCCGCGCAATTCCGGCGCATTGATGCGCGCCAGCCGAATTTTTTCCCTTTTCACCCAGGTATGCAAACCCAGATCAATATCCGCACGAATGGTGTCTCCATCATATACCGAAACCACCACAGCACGGTAATAATACAGATGTTCTTTCATCGATCCATCCCCATTTGTTAATCCACCAAAAAATAAATCGGAATCCCGGTGTAACCAATCCATCTCTAAAAAAGCTCCCACCAGGCCTAAAGATACACAAATTTACCCCACCACAGCATTTATTACGAACATGATTTTGCATGATGCCCTATAAATGACTTGAATTTGTGGGAAAAATGGTTATATTCATTACAGATACGGAACGAACAGCTCAAAACAGAAGGAATGAAGCGAAAGCACATTTTCCTTTAATGCAACGTATGAACGTGAAAAATCAAATGGTGACATCATAAGCAAGGAGGTTCTTATGAAACGATTTGCTACATTGATTTTTCTTTTTATTATTCTAACCAATGTGTTGTGGGCTCAACCCGGAACCATTCTGAACAACTTTCCTTCTCCCACCAACAACCCCGCTGACCTGGCCTGGGACGGACAGTACCTTTATTTACTGGGATTAACATCTCACCTAATTTATAAGATAGACCCGGCAACCGGTCAGCTTCTGGGTACTACACCCGTTAGTGTGTCCGGAACAATGGGACTTACTTATGTGGACGGATACCTCTGGATTAGTTGTATCAGTGACCATTCTTTGAAAAAATTGGATAGCAACGGAAACATCCTCAAATCGGTGCCCATCCCGGTGCAGCAACCCATTGGCATCGAATGGGATGGTCAGGCATTCTGGGTTGCAGAAAGCTATCCGCCGGACGAAAAAATTTACCACATCGACAGTACCGGCGTTGTACTGAGTTATTTCCTGTTTCCCGGTGATTCTCCCTTTGGTCTCACCTGGGATGGCAGTACTATCTGGTGTGCCAATAACCAGATGAGCAGTTTGGCCATGCTGTATCAATTTGACCCCAGCGGTAACATTCTTTTCTCCATGCCGGCACCCAACAATCCCGGAGCGGTAAATGGATTGGCCTGGGACGGGCAGTACCTGTGGGAAGCCGATCAGACACACGACCGCATCATCCAATTCGAAGGACATTCCGTTTCGCCTTACGGAACCATCGCCGGTTATGTGAAAGATGCCCTAACCGGCGAAGGCATAGCGATGGTACCGGTTCTCAGTGCCCTTACCGATACCAGCGGCTTTTTTATCCTGGATTCCATAACCATCGGACAATATTCCATCACCATCTCTGCAGCGGGTTACCTGGATATTACCCAAAACGTTCAGGTGAGCGGGGGAGATACCACCTGGCTGGACGTGCAAATGACTCCCATCGGCGAACCGTTCGAAATCGTGTTGCAGGAAGATGACGGGGATATGTGGACCATCCGTACTTATCGGAATAACACCTGGAATTATTTCGAAATTCCGTTGGGACGGGCAAAAGGGAGTGGTAGCGCTTTTCTGGATACCCCCATTAAAGAAGTGCAACTGGTACCACGCAGCGATTCGGTAGGCTATTCCTGGGGTGCCCGGGTGTGCCTGGATGACATTTCCATTGGTGCCCAACCCATCGACAACTTCGACGACGGCGACATTAGCGATTGGGGTTACAACATTGCTTACAATGGCAGCCAGCTGGATACCTGCTTAACCACCAGCACTCCCGATGGCTCCCCCTATGCCGTGAAAATGCTGTATGGTAACAAGATGGGTCAGTACGTTGCCGCCTATCTCTATAAACACTACAGTACCGGATTTACCGCCTCCGCGGACGACACCCTGCGTCTGTGGATTCGGGGAAGCGATATTTACTACCATCCCTATGACGATCCCTTTAGCTACTATCCGCTTGCTCCCGGCAATGCCTGGGAATATCTGGTTGTTTACACAGACAGCCTGACCGGTCTTTCGGACTCCCTGTATTTATCACGCAAAGTAATAGGGGACACGCTCATTGGAACAGGCACAACCTATTATGTGCTGGAAGAGAAAATTGTTGCGGACTCCGGCATCATCGAGCTCTCTCATACTTACGAGCGGGTCGATTCCGCAACGGGCGACGTGTGGATGTACGATCTGGATGATGGAGAAGTGCACATGCACAATTTGTTAGTCCAGCCGGGCGATAGTGTACTGAGCTTCGGCGAATGGTTCACCTTTGCCACCTGGTATCCGGACACCGTGCTGAACTACCCCACCCATACTCAGATGTTCACCGGTGGGTTCGTCGTGTACTTCCTGAGTAGTGGCCTGGGCTTAATTCAATTCGAAGAGCTTGGTGGCTATGCTACCGCTCAGTTCCTGACCTACGCGGTCGTAAACGGTGTGGAATACGGCCAACCGGTTGGTATGGAACATCGGAGCGAAACGATCCCGCAAACGCTGGTACTGGAACAGAACTACCCCAACCCATTTAATCCGGAAACCGTGATTCGGTTTGCTTTGCCCACTACAGCAAATGTTCGGCTGGAGGTGTACAATTTACTGGGTCAGAAGGTAAAAACGCTGGTACAGGGGCGGCTGGCAGCCGGGCATCATCAGGTAACCTGGAATGGCACGGATGAACATGGTCGGCCGGTGGCCAGTGGCCTGTATCTGTACCGGCTGGATACCGGCTCCCAACAACAAATTCGCAAAATGATTTTGATGCGATGATGGTGCGAACTCATGTGTTTGGGCATTACCAATTTGACACTTATTGATCTACCGAAATAAACCCGTCTATCCGGAGATGGAATCAGAAACAATATTCCATCTCCGGATATTGAAAATAAATCAAGTCCATAAAAAGGGAGGGCTTTCCGCAAAATCTTATTCTTCCTGCAAAATTCTTCTACCCCTTCTTTGAATCAACAGGTTCTTCTGGTGAGGGATTCCCTCCGGATTCACTTACTTCCCCGAGAAAACATCGCAAACGACATCCAGTTTCTAATCGCAATTTTACCGGATGCCCGGCGAACCATTCGCTAAGCAGTGCTAATTGTTGAACCGGATGTCTGCCTACGGAGGACGTCTCCCTGGAGAAATCGCAAAGGGATTTTCCGACTGGCGTGTGGGAAAATTAAAAAATTGACCATGGTACAAAGGGTTTTTTGTCTTTACAACGTAATTTTTTACCGAGCATTGATCATCTCACCATTCACCATCTGGGGAAATCAAAAATGAAACAAACTATTTTCTGGATTACTCTTCTCGCTCTGCTGCTTGAGTTCAGCGCAACACTGGCCGGTGGTCCCATTTTCAGCGACAATTTTTTTCAGGTGCCCCTCTTTTACGGCCTGAACGGGCGCTGCCTGGACCCGGTTTTCGCTGACCTGAACGGAGACGGAATTCTGGAAGCTATCTACGAGAAAGACCAGGTAGGACCGCATCATCCCGTGATGTTTGACAATTCAGGCACCAACCAATCTCCCCTTTTCACCCGGGACGAAAACACGTTTGCCTTTCTCAGTAACCTATTTTTCCAGAACATGCGCCTGGATGATGTGGATGACGATGGCGACAAAGACCTGATCCTCATACAGGAAAGGGATTTTCATTCAACCTCATACGTGCTACTCTTCCGCAACATTGGCTCCCCTCAAACTGCTGTATGGAATACGGTCGCCGAAACGTTATTAACTGCCAATTCTATCATTACAGACTACCATTTCGTGAACCTGATTGGCGATCATCAGCCGGAAGTGGTTCTTTGCGGATTTTCTCCGACCACCGCGGAGCCGTTTCTTCGTTTATTCCGCACCGTCGGCGATAGTCTGGTGGAAGTTCCCAATTACTTTGTCCTGGAAGATTCATCGTTGCTGTATTCAGGCAACCTGCCTACTCCTACACGAATTTCGTTTTTCCGGTTGCCACCGGACACCAGTTGGTTAATGATTCTGAATATTCGCCAGATCGAACCACTGGGAGCCATCGGTTACGATTATTACGGCGGGATATTCCGCAACACCGGGAGTTCTTCCCAGCCTTTTTGGCAAAACGTGGCATCCTATGATGGTGAAATGCGGGTTTATCCCGAACACCCACCCAGATTCTACTGGCAGCAAAAAAATTATAACGGCAGTTCCGTGCTGGGGCTTCGTTACCTTTACCTTTTCTGGGAAGGTAACTACCTCCGCTGGCAACAGCCGGAATACTGGATGAAAGGTCAGGGAAGTTTTGCCGACGACCTTGCCGCTTTCGACTGGAAGCAGGACGGGCAGCCGGACATTCTGCTAAAAATTTCCAATTCCTGGACCAGTTCGGACAATTTCGGCTATTACGACATCGATGTGTTTCCCTGCCTGGCCAATTTCTCGCCAGACACTTCCCTGCTTAATTTTCCCTTCGACGCATCTTTTCCGCACATTATGCCAATTGTGGACATTGCCCAGACCTCCTTCGATTTAACCGACATGGACGGCGACGGGGATACCGATTTCATTTACTTCGAAGCCAGTGGGGGATACAATCCTTCCTTTCAGCGCATCTACTTTAATACCGGAAACGACACCCTACCGCAATGGAACCATCCCGTTTCTCTCAACTTAATGGAAACTTATTTCGTAACCGCTGCAGATCTGAATCGGGATGGATTAACCGATTTAATTGGTACAGTGGAATTTGCTGGTAACGATTACCGCCTGAGCGTTTACCGGAACACCGGCACCTCCACTGCACCGCAATTCGATGCTCCCCCGCAGCCACTCCTGCCACTGGCAAATGCACATCCCGCATTTGCCGATCTGGATGCTGACGGCGATCCGGACATGGTAGTTCGGTTTACCCGCAATTACACCGATTCCTTAGCCTACTTTCGGAATGACGGAACCGGTGATTCACTTATTTTCACCCGGGTGGATTCCGTGCTACCTGCAAATTTGCCTGTGGGGTCACCTTTGCTGCAGGATGTGACCGGAGACAGTCTGGCGGACTTGCTGATCCTCACCCGGCAGGGCAAACTATTCGTGGCGGAGAATACCACCTACCTAAATTTACCGGAGGAACACACTGAGCCCGTAGCTTCCGACTTTCGCATCTTTTCGGCATACCCCAATCCGTTTAACGGCAGAGTGGCTATTCCTTTCATCACTTCCCGGCAACAGAAAGTCACCATTCAGGTGTTCGATGTGCGGGGGCGATTGGTGAACACAATCTTGAAGGGCGCAATGGCACCGGGAAACCACACCGTTTACTGGGATGGTCGAGACGGGTTCGGCCAACCGGTGAGCAGCGGGGTTTATTTTTTGAAAATAGTTTATTCGATAAAAAGGATTGTAGCAAGATCGACCCAAAAAATTGTACTGTTACGATAACTCTTTAATTAAAAATCCTTCGTAAACTGTTTCATTTAGTTATCCGATTGAGAATCCGGCATACGAACAGCTTCGTCCAGAGCTTCACGAATGGTTTGTAACAATTCCAGTGTATTAAATGGTTTTTGAATAAATCGTGTACTATCTTCCAGAATTCCATGAGGGAGGATTGCATCATATGTATAGCCCGACATATAGATAACTTTTACTTCCGGCCGCATTTTTTGAATTTCTCGGGCAACATCCCGCCCATTCATTCCCGGCATTATTACATCCGTTAAAACCAGATGGATGCGCCCAGGATACCGTTGTGCTATTTGTAAAGCCGTGTTTCCATCTTTAGCCAGAAGTACCCGATATCCGTTTCCGATAAGGATTTTTCGGGCTAAAGCACGAACCTCCTTTTCGTCTTCAACTAATAAAATGGTTTCATTTTTACCCGGATACACCCTTTTAAACTGATCCACCTTCTCATTTTCTTCTTCAGTTACCGCAGGGAAATATATTTGAAACGTTGTTCCTTCGCCAGGAGCACTTTCTACTTGTATGTATCCGTTATTTTGTTTTACAATACCATACACCGTGGAGAGTCCTAATCCGGTGCCTTTTTCCCGTCCTTTGGTAGTAAAAAATGGTTCAAAAATATGCGATTTGGTTTCCTCATCCATTCCGATACCAGTATCCGATACAACTAATCGAACATACTGGCCCGGGGTGGTTCCTAAATGACTTTTCACATAGGATTGATCCAAGGCGACATTTCCCGTTTCTATGGTCAGCGTTCCCCCCGTTGGCATCGCATCCCTGGCATTCACAACCAGATTCATAATTACCTGATCCAGTTGACCAGGATCAATCTTGATATTCAGAACATCTGGATCCAACCGGGTGACTAATTGAATATGTTCACCGATAATCCGTTTAAGCATTTTTTCGGCATCTTTAACCAGCTGATTAATGTTGATAATTCTGGGCCGGACAACCTGTTTACGGCTAAACGCCAGTAATTGTCCGGTTAACGATGCAGCTCGTTCTCCTGCTTTTTTGATTTCCTGAATTTCGCTATAATAGGGGTTTCCTGGCTCCATAAAGGCTAACAATAAATCGGCATAACCGTTAATTACCGTTAAGAGATTATTAAAATCATGGGCTACCCCCCCGGCCAGTTTTCCGATTGCATCCATCTTTTGTGCCTGCCGAAACTGTTCTTCCAGTTCCCTCTGGCTGGTAATATCGTGTTTAACTGCAGCAAAGTTGATAATCGTTCCGCTATCATCGGTAATCGGGAAAATCACTGCCTCGTCGTAATATAATGTTCCATCTTTTTTCTTATTGATAAAAGTGCCCCGCCACACCCGGCCAGCCGTTATGGTATCCCATAACTCCTGATAAAATTTATCTTCGTGTTTTCCGCTCTTTAAAATTCGGGGTGTTTTTCCGATCACTTCTTCGAACCGATAGCCAGTCATTTTCTCGAATGCAGGATTTACATATTCAATATTCCCAAATATATCGGTAATCACAACTGCTTCACTGGCCTGTTCAATAACTGTTGCTAACCTCACCAACTGTTCACCAGCCCGTTTCCGGTCGGTTATATCCAACACTTGAGAGACGGTTTGCACTTTCCCCGATGAGGTGCGAATAATAGCCGAACGTACCTCCACTGTACGGATCTGTCCATCTTTACGCAGGATGTCAAATTCATATACCCCCGGAACTTTTTCACCTCTTTGCCGGCGTCGATATCGATCGGTTACCAGAGGTAAACTGTCGGGGGCTATAATCTTCCGAAAGTCCTGATGTAATAATTCCTCCGGTTCGTATCCGGTAATCTCACAAAATTGCTTATTTACATAAACAAAACGGTACCGATCGTCAACCAGAATAATTCCCGCATGAGAATTTTCTACAATCAGTCGAAATCTTTCCTCACTTTCGCGTAAAGCGCGTTCGACTATCTTCCGTTCCCGTATGTCCCGAATAATTACCGTATAGTACCGACTCCCATTAATATCCCAGGAAGAGATGGCCAATTCTACCGGAACTAAATTTCCGCTTTTGGTATAGGCTGGCAGCTCGACGGGAGGTTTATAGACTTTAGTGTTCCGAACAAAAAATATTTCTTCCAGCAACCTGGCTTGTTTTTGTTTTTCTTCTGGGGGTAATAAATTTAAATATGATCGTCCAACAATTTCACTGCTCCGATAGCCAAAAATCCTTTCCGCACTTTTATTCCAGCTAATAATTTTTCCTTTTCCATCCACCAACAAAATGGCATCTGGTGCCAGTTCAATAATAGAGCGTAAGCGCATCTTACTCTCATCCAGGGCTCGCTGTGTGGCCACAGTTTCGCTCAAATCTCGCTCCACACTAAAAATAATAGGACGATTATCCAGGTAAATAATTTCCGCATACACTTCCACCGGAAAAACCGTACCATCTTTCCGTTTGTGTCGGGTTACAAACGTAATAGCCCCTTTCTCCGAAAGCTGACGAAAAATTTCTGAATTCTTCGCACGGCTATTTGGTACCTCCAGCACTTCCACTTTTAAGCCAATGAATTCTTCGCGTGTATAGCCATGAATCTTCCAGGCATTTTCGCTGGCATCAATTATGGTTGCACCCCCTTTGTGGGTAGGATCAATCAGCAACGCATAATCCGGAATATGTTCAAAGAATAAACGGAAGTATTTCTCATCAATCCCATTGGTTTTATCGCTTTGGCGCCGGGAGCCGGTATAATCCAACGATGGCTCAGTTAAACGTAAAAACGTGCGGATATGGTGAATTAACAAAACTTTTTCATCCTCCCCAACCACCGCATCGGCTCCGTATTCCAGAAATCTCTTCTTCTTTTCAATAGAAAGTTCCCCCTCCGCGCAAATGATAAGCGGTGCCCGGAAATGATATCGAATGATCTGAATATTTCTTAAAGCTGAAGGTAAATCCACATCGGAGGGTAATATGTAAAAAATCGGTTGGTTATCATATTCCCCTTGCTCAATAAATTCCTCAGGTGTGCCATATCTCAAAATCTCTACTGTAGAGAAATTCTCCCTTAAGACCTCATATATGAACTCGGCACCATCCCCCTGGATAATGCGAACATTTTGCATGAATATTCCTTTTTCACCCTTTATCCGTTGAACAATATTAATCGACGTTCTAAAAATGAACTTTAACGGATCGCGATTTTTCCCGGTCAGCATTCTCCTTGTTCGATATACTTTTTTGAGTGGCAAAATCGATGTTCCTTATTTACTTTTGTATTATTCCATTATTTCATTCCGGAACAATCAGGCAGAAAAATTTGCAAATTCAGTGACTTTTCTTGATTTTTTCCAGCAACCGATTGTATCTTCTTAAAGAGAAATTGAAAGAATGAGGGAAAAGATGATCAAAAAATGGGCAGGTATTTTTCTAAGCTTAATCTTCATGCTAACTTCCTGCCAAAAGTCCCCATCCGTCGCCATCGATCTACCTCAGATTCTTGCTCGCGGAAAACTAATTGCCATTCTGGGTTACAGCCCCACCAGCTATTTTTTGTACAAAGGGGAGCCCATGGGTTATGAATATGAACTCCTGACCCTGCTGGCCAAACACCTGGATGTCAAATTAGAAATCATCATCGAAAATAATCTGGAAAAAATGTTCGAACGGTTAAATCGAGGGGAGGGAGACCTGATTGCCCACAGTTTAACCGTTACCCGAAAACGTAAACAGTACGTTAATTTTACGGACTATCTGTTCACCACCCGACAGGTATTGGTGCAGCGCAAACCACCCAACTGGCGTTCCATGAAACTTCACCAGATTGAACAATCCCTTATCCGAAATCCCATCCAATTGATTGGTAAAACGATTTATGTGAAGTCTGGTTCCTCCCATTATGAACGTTTGCTTCATTTAATGGACGAAATTGGCGGGAAAATTCACATCGTAACAGTGGATGGCGATACCACCAGCGAGCAATTGATTCAGGCCGTGGCGGAAGGAAAAATCGACTACACCATTGCCGACCAGCATGTGGCATTAATTAATCAGGCTTATTTCCAGAACCTGGATGTGGAAACGGCTATCAGCTTACCGCAACAAATTGCCTGGGCTCTTCGCAAAACTTCACCCCAATTGTTAAAGGCGGTGAACGAATGGATTGCACAAATGAAGAAACAGGACGTTTTTTACGTGATTTACAATAAATACTTCAAGAACAGGCGCGCTTTTGTACGGCGGGTGAAAACACTGTACTCTCCGGATAAGGGATTTCAAATCTCACCGTTCGACTCGTTGATTCAACGGGAGGCCCGGCGATTGAAATGGGACTGGCGGCTTCTTGCTTCGCTTATTTATCAGGAATCTCAGTTTGATCCTCGCGCTCGATCCTGGAGCGGGGCGGTGGGATTGATGCAACTCACCCCGCGCATCGGGAAAAAATACGGAGTGCGCAATCTGTACGATCCGGAGCAGAATATCCGTGCGGGCGTGCAGTACCTGAAATGGCTGGATTCTTACTGGAAGGAAGAAATTCCCGATTCGGTGGAACGTTTGAAATTTGTGCTGGCCTCCTATAATGTCGGAATCGGACACATTGCAGATGCCAGAGCTCTGGCCAAAAAGTATGGGAAAAACCCCAATCGATGGGAAGACGTGGCTTATTATTTACTTCGGTTATCTGAGAAACAATTTTTTTCCGATCCGGTAGTGCAATACGGTTATTGCCGGGGACTGGAGCCCTATCGTTACGTTGAGGAAATTCTGGAACGGTTTGCCCAGTACCAGCAACTGGTAACCGCTTGATGCCGGAGGTAACTTAAAAAGTCAGATACAAAATAATTATTCTCTTGAATCAACGAATTCCCAACTATATTTGCCCTGATTGGAATCACCATACGTTCTTTTTGCTTTTTTTTCACTCCCCTTTTTCAATCCGGAGAATCCTCCATTCCGCTCCTCACTGCGTTCGTCGCTTCAGTCGGAATGACAACAACACGCTCTGTCACCCCGAGCGCAGCGACAGCGGAGTCGAGGGGTCTCAATCCCATCCGGTTTACCCTGAAAAAAATTGGACAGGATGAACAGGATAAGACAGGATTAGGGATTGACAATTTTACTGAATTCAGAAGCCTGAACATTAATTAACACCGCGGCTTTAGCCCGGTGAATAGAAAGCAAAGAAAAGCGAGAAACCGTTTCAACGGTTTCGGCACGGAATGAGCAGACCAAAGGTGGTGAGTGTCCACGGGGCGGACGGATTCGATATGATGCACACGGTGAGTATTCAAAAACCGCTAAAGCGGTTTCTTAGAAAAGCGGGTTAGGCCATACCACCGGGCTGAAGCCCCGGTGTTCATGAATGAGTGGGTGGTAGAATATTTCCGAGCGCGAAAATATAGACACAAATTAGCATTGACGGGATGTTTTTTGAGGGAAGATACTCATTTTCATCCTGTAAAATCCTGTTCATCCTGTCTAAAAAGATTTTTTGATGAGATTCCTCCATTCCGCTCCTCACTGCGTTCGTCGCTCCAGTCTGAATGACAGCAGGACGACGTGTCACCCCGAGCGAAGCGCAGCGGAGTCGAGGGGTCTCAAGATGTTCTAATGATTGCCTCCATTGTTTCGTGGCTCGGTGGGAGTGGTAAACTATCTCCTGTTAAAAAATCTCGTGTAAAATTCAACACCCAATCAACTTAAACCGTTTCCTGAAAGAATTTTTTCTGTTTACCTTGCGTTAAAGTGAAAAGCCATCATTCCAAGGAAGTAATTGCAATATTTCATTAAAAATATTAAATTTAAAAATAAAATCCAAGGAGATGACGATGGAAATTAAAGTTGTTCCCATCGAAAAACCGGAAGAGACGAATTTTATTTTAGGTCACACCCATTTTATTAAAAGTGTGGAGGATTTGTACGAAGCAGTGGTACAAAGTGTACCGGGAGTAAAATTTGGTATCGCTTTTTGCGAAGCCTCGCAGGATCGATTGGTGCGCTGGACGGGAAATGATGAGAAGCTCATTGAACTGGCGCAAACCAATGCAAAGAATATTGGGGCTGGTCATTCGTTCATTATTTTTATCGAAAATGCATTTCCCATCAACATGCTCAATGCCATTAAAGCTGTTCCCGAGGTATGCCGGATTTTTTGTGCAACAGCCAATCCCACTCAGGTGCTGGTGGCAGAAACTGAGCAGGGACGGGGAATTATCGGTGTGGTGGATGGGTTTTCGCCGCTTGGCATTGAATCGGAACAGGACATTCAGGTGCGCAAGGAATTCTTGAGAAAAATTGGCTATAAGCAGTAACCTTGCTGGTGCCTTCGGATAAAACCAGAACTTCGATGGTTCTGGCAGGAATATTGTAGTCGGTTATGAAGGAATCGGAGCCAGATTCTCCGATTCCACCAATTTTTAAAGCGTTCGGGCTTGAAAAGCTTTTTCTTTTGCGCAACTATTTTACAATACACCGGTGCCGTTTTGTCCGGAGAACCGTGAACCTTTAAGACCAATTATTATCATGACATATACACGAACCAGGCTCATACAATCTTTTTTTACCAGACCTGGCTTTGCCTTTTCCCAGGTAACATTTATTATTTTACTGTTTGCTTCCTTCCTGCGAAGCCAGACCTCCCCGGAAGACAGCGTGTTGCTGAACCAGCAAATTCAGGACCTGATTGTCCAGAAGCAGTATGCTTCTGCCCATCTGCTAATGCAGGATTATTTACTTCAGGTAGGACCAAAACCCTATTATGTGTGCTGGATGGTGGAAAACGGGCTACAACACTATTTTCGTCACCAGAATTTTCAGATATTTTATTTGAAGGATGAAGCTATTCCAGAACAGGATAGTTCCCGCAGCATTCCCGTTGCACGTTTGCGTTATCCTCAGCGCTTGTTAAACTCCCTTCTCTACCAACACCCCGGATACGCCAGGGCCTATCAGTTATTAGGAGAATATTACCTGATTCAAATGGAATATTTAACCAGCCTGGAATTCCCGGATACCAATCGGATCAATAATCTGGAGAAGCTGGTTTTTAAATATTTCACTCAAGCGGAAAAGTTGAATTACCAGAGTGCCCGGGTAAACCAATGGCTGGGTTGCTATTACCGCAGGATGAATCAGATAGATCTGGCGGAGAAGTATTTTTTGCGTAATATTCAGGAGCCTTATCATGACGCTGTGTCCTATTTGAATCTGGCGGAAATCAGCTATCAGCAAAAGAAGTACACCAGTGCATTTAATTATGCCATGGCGGCGGTGAAATATTTTTCGCCGGTGGAGATTTACCAGAAATATCGGGCCAGAAGATTGGCTGCCCGCTCACTGCTGGCACTGGGGGATGATGAGCGGTTTCTGCAAAACATCCGACAGTGTCTGCAGACGATCCCGGACCTCCAGGACGCTTATATCGACCTGTTTAAATACTACGAAGACCACGGAATGGGAGAGCAAGCGGAAAAAGTGCTGAAAAAGATGTTGCTTACCAATCCTTATGACCGGGAAGGTTATTCGGTGCTGGAGAGCTATATTCTTCGTCAAAAAAATTTTTATTTTGGCGATACCCTTTTTGAAGAGATGTTATTAAAATATGAGAACTGGGACGAAGTTCTGGCAAACATTTACTGGTCGAAGGGTAATCTGGCGTATTACCAGGGATTAAAATCGGAGGCGGAAAAATTCTGGGAGATCAGCCGCAATTACATGCGTCGCTATCTGAACCAGGACGATCCTCTTTTCAAACAGGTGGGTCAGGTATCTCCCATGCCGGTTAATAAGTAATGCGCATTTCGGATGTGCGAACGGGCAGGTTGTTCCGAATCCGCAACGAAAAAAACGACAATCAAATCATAAATTAATCTGGAGAAAGCGTATGAAATATTGGGTATGGGTACTGACTGTTTTTCTGTTTTTGTTGGGGTGTCAGTCAAAGGAAAAGAAAACCACCCCATCGTTGACCATCCGTCAGCACGAGCTTAACGTAAAAATTGAGCCGGAACAGCACCTTGCCCGGATAGTGGATAAGGTTTCCTTTACCCTTGCCCGGGAATCGAAAAAAATTGCGCTGTTGATGAACCCGGATGTTCAACTTAAGGAAGTGCTGTTTCATGGCCAACCGGCGGAACATCAGGTGAAAATTGTTCAGCAGAAGAACAAAGGGGAGTCCGTTGATACGTTAGCCCGGATTACCATCAAGTTTCCCGAACCGATTCAACAGGGCGATGTGGTACTAAAATACGCTTTATCTGCCACCGATCCGGTGGACAAAGCCGCTTTCTCTCACGAATATATTGCCTATCAGGTTAAAAAATACATCGGCGAGAAAGGTGTGTTCCTCAGTCCATCCGCCCACTGGTATGCAGACACCGAAAAAAGTCTGGCGCAATACACCGTGCAAGCATTCATCCCGGAGAAGTTTCACCTCATTACTCAGGGAAAGCTCCTGGAACAGTCCGTGGACCAGGGAATGCGTAAAGTGGTGTGGCAGGTGAATTATCCCACGGATGGCATCCATCTGGTGGGTGCCCATTACCAGATTCAAAAAGCGACTGATCACGGGGTGGATATTTACACGTATTTCTTTCCGGAAACGCAGGAGCTGGCGCCACGGTATCTGCAAGCATGTCAGCGTTACATTGCCATGTATGAGGAGCTGATTGCTCCGTATCCGTTCAGTAAATTTGCCGTGGTGGAGAATTTCTTCCCCACGGGCTACGGCATGCCCTCTTACACCTTGCTGGGGAGCCAGGTACTGCGTTTGCCATTTATTTTGTACACCTCGCTGGGACACGAAATTTGCCACAACTGGTGGGGAAATTCAGTTTATGTGGATTACGACACCGGGAATTGGTGCGAAGGGCTGACGACTTACTTTGCCGATTATCATTACAAAGAGCTGAAAAGTCCCCGGGATGCGATGGAATATCGGCGGGATATCTGCCGCGATTTCACCGTTTATGTGAAGAAGGATAAAGATTTTCCACTCAGTCAGTTTACCGAACGGAGCGAAAGCGCCTCCCGTGCCATTGGTTATGGCAAAAGCGCCATGGTGTTTCATCAGCTACGCCGCATCATTGGCGATTCGCTGTTTTACCAGACGTTCCGCACTTTTTACCGGGACAACAAATTCCGGATTGCCTCCTGGAAGGATATTCAAGCGGCAGCGGAAAAAACGGTGGGGAAGTCGCTGGACTGGTTCTTCCAGCAGTGGATTGAGCGTCCCGGTGCCCCCATCATTCGCATTAAAGATATTCAGGTGCAGGAACAGGTGGTGGAATTCACCCTCTCCCAGCCCCAGCCGTTGTATCGCCTGTATGTGCCGGTGCGATTGGTTACCAGCGAAAGCGATACTACCCGCTACATCTGGTTCGAAAAATCGGTGCAAACCTACCAGTTCCCCTACCATGGGGAACCCCGGCTTATTGCAGTGGACCCGGAATTTGACGTCTTCCGCAAACTGGACCGCAACGAAATTCCCCCCACTCTGGCGGAAATTTTTGCCCACGATAAAATCATTGTGGTGCTACCGGACCGGGCGCCGGACAATTTAACCGCTGCCTATCAGCGGTTTGCCAGTATGTATCAGGAAGGCGAAAAAAATGTGGTGATCAGCTCACCCGCACAACTCTCTGAAGAAGAAGCGCGGAACGAAACTCTCCTGCTGCTGGGCACTCCCACGGAAAATTCCCTTTTTGCTCAGGTTGAGCTGGAACCCCGGGAAGAAGTTAAGATTCAGGATGGGACCATTTTATTAAATGGTAGCGAAGTTCCCGGCCCGGACGATCTGGTGGTACTTAGCTTCCGGGACGCAAAAAATCCGGAACGAAATATCGGTGTGGTAGCACTGGGGAAGAACGGCAAAATTGGCCGGGTGGGAATGCTCATCAAACATTACGGAAAGTACAGCTATCTGGTCTTCGAAAACGGAAAAAATAAACTTAAAGGAATTTACCGGGTTCACAAAAGTCCGTTAACTTACACTGCCAATCCGCGTAAACCGGGAGACGCCCAGAGCTTCCGTTAGTTTTACGGAAACGCCTATCCGTTAAAGCAAACGTTTACCTGCCGGAAGCGCTCATGCCGGGCGTCCGGCAGGTTTTTTATGGTTCTCATCGTAGAACCTCCCTGCGCCGGATTGTCCGTTGAAGAAGCACGGAGCCCCCGGTATTCTGCGGGGATGATCCCTGCCCGTTGCAATTTTCTGGTGAACATTACGCAGTATGTAAGGAAGGTGAGATTAAAAAATATCCGGATGACGCACCACTTCCTGCTCGCGGCGCAAAGCAGCCAGGGTCTGAAAAATAAGCCGTTGCAACATCTTTTCAAATCGGGGACTGTAAATAAACTTCTGTAATCCCCGGGCGACCCAGTCGTATTCCCGACCGCTGCGGAGGTGCCGGTCCAGCGTGCGAATGAAATTGCGTTTCACCTCGTTAATGAAGTAGTCAATCACCTGCTCCAGCCGTTCCTGTCTCTCAAAATAAATCATGGCAATTCGATTGCGAATCTCGTTTTCCATTTCCAGCTTAAACAGTTCCCGGACAAACTGGATGGCATCGGCCAGCTGGTAAAAACGGTCCATGATGTTCAGGAAATATTCCGAAAAGTTTTTCTCCAGATTCTGAATACAACGCATGGAGACTTTGCTCTCGTGCTTGCGGGGCATGGAGAATTGCAGGCGGAAATATTGCTTGTAATTCTCCGAAAGCAGCCGGTACAACTCCTGAATTTCTCCGTTCAGTTTGCGGGAGACCGCTTGCAGGAAGCTGGATTTAAACTCCAGGTCCAGTACCTGGGGCATCCGCACCAGCGATTTGACCTGATAGCGCAGATTGGTGGTGCACTTTTTCAGCACCATCAAATTGGGATAATCGCGTTCCAGCAATTCGGTCAGAGAAAAGGTGGGATATTCCTGCATCTCTCGAAACACGTGGTACAAATCCTGCCGCACAAAGGAGCGGAACACCCCTCGCATGTCATCCAGCAAATTCTGACTGAACAGGTCCAGAAAAAACTGATTGTCCACGTATTTAATCAGTAACCGTATTTCCGGAAGAATGCGCTCAAAATATCCCCGTTCTTTGAGCAGCTGGACGCCGGATTGATGTTTTCTTTCCAGTTCCTGGATTTCCATTTCGTCTCGCATTTTAATGCCCCATATTTTGCGCATATTTTTTCCGTTTCATGTTGATTTTACGCACACTCCTGAATAATCAGAATTAAATTCCACGAAATGCCTGAGTCGGCAGAAAAGTTTACGGAATATGCACATACTTCCCTGGAACCGGTAAAGTAAGGAAGTGGTCCGGGATTTCGAAGCCCATCCGTATCATCTTTTATCAGCCATATTAGCTTGCCAGGGCAATGAGCATTTCGCGCAGGATTTTTGAGGCGACGATGGTGGAAACGTTCGTGGGGTCGATTTGCGGTGCCAGCTCCACCAGATCTGCTCCGACTATGGAAAGTGAGCGGATTGCATCCAGAAATTCGATGAATTCCGGGAAGAAAATACCACCTGCTTCCGGGGTGCCAGTGCCGGGAATCACCGCCGGGTCAAATACATCGATATCCACGGTTAAATAGACTGGCACGTCTTTCAGCCGATGCACGACCCGTAAAAAATCGCGGGTGTGAAACGGAAACAACCGGGTATGTTCCCGGGCGAACTGATATTCTTCCCGGCTGCCGCTACGGATGCCCACCTGGTAAATACGTCCGTCTGCCTGCATCAAATCGAAAATCCGGCGCATTACCGTACCATGGGAAAAACGCTCACCGAACAACTCATCCATCAAATCCAGATGAGCATCCAGTTGTACCACCACCAGATCGGGATAGCGTTGCAGCAGGGGACGAACAGCCGGGAGTGTAATCAAATGTTCCCCACCAATGAAAACCGGTACTTTCCCCTGAGCTACCAGCTCTGTGGCTGTTGCCTGAATGCGTCGCAGAGCTTCTTCCTTATTCCCAAAAGGGATATCCACATCACCCAGATCGTGGACGGGTAACTCACTCAGGTCCCGTTCAAAATAGGGACTGTAATTTTCCTGTGCCAGCACTGTTTCGCTACGCAGGGCAATGGGGGCAAATCGTGAACCGGGACGATAGCTGGCCGTGCCATCCCAACCGGCACCCACCAGTACCACCCTGGCGGAGGAAAAATCCGCTGTGCACCCTTCGTACACTGTATTTCGAACAATGTGGTTAAGCATTCTCAATCAATTCCTTCACAAAATTAGGAAGGGCAAACGCACCAAAATGAATATCGCTGTTGTAATACCGCAGGGTTAGTTGATGCTGGTGGTACTTTTCTTCCCGAAAATCATTTAGCGGATGATACTTTTTGGTGGCAAAACCGAACAGCCAGTGTCCGGACGGGTAAGTGGGGATGTGTGCCTGGTAAAAGAACACCGATGGGAATACATCCTTCAGTTTTCGGGCAATGCCCTGCACCCATTCTCCGGTAAAGGCAGGGGACTCCGCCTGGTTCACCAGAATTCCGTCATCGGTGAGTTTGTTGAGACAATCCCGGTAAAAATCGCGGGTAAATAACCCCTCACCCACACTGATGGGGTCGGTGGAATCCACAATAATCACCTGATACTTCCGGTCCACATTTTTCACAAAAGCAACGCCATCCTCGTAATGGCAACTTACCTTTTCCGAAAGCAGTTTTTGAGCCACCGACGGCATGTATTTCATGGAAACTTCGGAGACCATGCGGTCGATGTCCACCAGGTCCACATGTTCCACTTCCGGGTGTTTCACCAGTTCACGCACCGTCCCGCCATCTCCGCCGCCAATGACCAGCACCTGTTTCGGCTCTGGGTGCACGTACAATGGCACATGGGCAATCATTTCGTGGTACACAAATTCATCCCGTTCGGTTAACATGACCAGGTCGTCGATGAGCAGCACCCGACCGAAATGGGTGGTTTCGATGACTCCAATTTTCTGAAACGGACTTTTACCTTCGTATAGCACCCGCTTCACATTCATACTAAACGCCGCACCTACTTCCGGATATTCTTCGGTAAATCGGATTCCCATGCTCTTCTCCATCTGTTCTCGTTCGCAGCAAAGTTAATAAATAAATTGAACATTGAAAATTGAAAAGTGAAGACGGTCGGGTGGGGAAATTTCCCGGCAGTTGGTATTTTTCCTGTTTGGGTGTAAATTAGTTTTTTGGGGAACCAAAACCGGAAGAGAAAATGGAAACAAAAAGCAGACAATTCACCGCACGGTTGAAGGTGCGCAGTTACGAATGCGATTCTTACGGGCATGTAAACAACGCGGTGTATTTGAACTATCTGGAATATGCCAGGATGGAAGCGTTGATGGAATTGGGATTTACTCTGGATACCATGAAGGAGAAGGGGTACCTGGTAGTCATCCGGCGCATCGAAATTGATTACAAATACCCGTTGTTTATGGGCGATCCGGTGGTGATTCGCACCTGGACGGAGGATGCCCGACGGAGCAGCGGGACGTTTGTGCAGCAGGTGTTTCAGGAGGAGAAAAATCGGCTGGCTGCCGAAGCGCGGGTGACCTGGGTGTTCACCAATTTGCAGGGCAAGCCCATTCCCATTCCGGAAGAAATCCGCCAGGCATTCGAAATTTAGATGGAGCACCGCGATGGACAACCCATACTACACCCACAAAGTTGCGGTCATTGCTTATCTGCTCCGTGGCGACCGGTTTTTGCTTCTGAAACGCACTTCCGAACCGGCCATCTGGGCGCCGCCCGGGGGGAGATTGAATCGGGACGAACCACCCATCGAAGGGCTGAAGCGCGAAATCCGTGAGGAAACCGGTTTCGAAATTGAAGTGGTAGCGCCGGTTACTACCTGGTTTGGTCGCTGGCATGGGGGCTGGCTGCTTTCCATCGACTATCTGGCGCGCATTACGGGCGGAAGTTTACGCCTCTCCCGGGAACACAGTGATGCCATCTGGGTTACACTGGATGAACTGGAACGGGGTGAACCGATTCGGTTAGACCCACGGCTTGGTTTTCATCTGGAAGACTTTCGGGAAGCCTGGCGATTGATTCAGGCACTGCGTGCCGCCGGGTACCAGACGGAGTCAATGCAACATCGGTAATTCAAAATTTTTAAATATTTCATGAACAGAAAAACTCAACATAAACCCCGCGTGGTGGTGGCGATGAGTGGTGGTGTGGATTCCTCCGTAGCTGCCGCATTGTTGGTGGAACAGGGATACCAGGTGATTGGTGCCACCATGAAACTGTGGAATTACGACCAGGTGGGCGGCAATGTGAATCTGGAAAGCAATTGCTGTTCACTGGATGCCATCACCGACGCCCGAATGGTATGCCATCAGTTAGGCATACCCCACTATGTGTTCGATTTCACCGAAAAATTTCACCAGGTGGTCATCCGCAATTTTATCGACGAATACATGAAAGGGCGCACTCCCAATCCCTGCGTGCTGTGCAACACGGTGATTAAATGGCAGGCGTTTTTGCACAAAGCCCGTGAGTTAGGGGCAGAGCTGATGGCAACCGGTCACTACGCCCGAATTGTACGGGACCCTCATACCGGGCGATACGTACTTACCGCCAGCCGGTATCGGGAGAAGGATCAGAGTTACGCCCTGTGGGGATTAAGTCAGGATAGCCTGGCGCATACGCTGTTCCCGTTGGGGGATTTAACCAAGGAGCAGGTCCGGGAAATTGCCCGGCGGCTTAACCTGCGCACTGCTCACAAATCGGAAAGCCAGGAAATTTGTTTTATTCCGGATAACGATTACCGCCGGTTTCTGCGGGAAAATGTAAAGGATATTCCCGAAGGAAGTATCGTTACCACGGAGGGTAAGGTAGTGGGGAAACATCAGGGCTATCCTTTTTTCACCATCGGGCAGCGACGGGGCATTGGGGTAGGTCTGGGCAAGCCCATGTACGTGGTGGACCTGGTACCGGAACGGAATCTGGTAATTATTGGCGAAAAACATCAGTTGATGGCGCATGGATTGGAAGCCACCGGGCTGAACCTGATGAAATATGCCCGCCTGGAGAAGCCCCTGCATGCACACATAAAAATCCGCTACAACGATGCCGGAGCTCCGGGAACGGTGTACCAGACCGGTGCGGACCGCATTCGCGTGGAATTCGACGAACCCCGTCGGGCAGTTACACCAGGGCAATCGGTGGTGTTTTACCAGGCAGAGCAAATCGTTGGCGGAGCTTATATCCTTCGGGCGATTCACTAACCACCGGGGAGATGCTTCATGGAGTTCCTGCTCCAATCCTGGCCGTATCTGGTGGGGTTTGCACTGGAAGGAGAGGTAGCGTTATTATTCTGGCTGCTGCACTTCAGCGCTTCACCCTGGTGGTGGCCGGTTATTTTGTTACTGGCAGGTCTCATTTCGCTGTTGTCCTTTCAGTTTTATTACCTGTTGGGGCGTGCGGGGCACCGTGTGCTGGAACGTCGGGTTTCTCCGGACGTGCAACAGAAAATGGAACACTGGATTCACCGTCACCCGCCGTTTTTGCTCATTGTCTTCATGCGATTTTTATATGCGGTGCGCAATCCCCTGGCGGTGTGGCTGGGATTTCAGCGCTATCCCGCCGGACGGTTTCTGTTCGGTAATGCCGTTGGGGATGTGCTGTGGCTGGGAACCCTATTTGCCCTGTTTTATCTCCTTCGCTCTGCTGCCAAAGATTTTCTTCTTCGCTACCAGAAACATCTTCTCACTCTCTATTTTATTCTGCTGTTTTTATTCCTGTTCGTACAGATCATTCGATGGTTCCAAAAGCAGCGTTTTTCCGCTTCGGATTGAACTATTTTAAAAGTGTGTTTTCCGGAAGCGATGCTGCCAACTGAATAATTTTAGATAGAATTTTTTCGGTCGGGGATCGGCCATTTGAAGTGCAGCCCGGTGGGATAAATCCCTGTCGGCGGCTTTCCTTCCTCTGTACCATCCTATCTCTGTTCTTTCTTTCGTTAGTCGCTCTGCTGCATATCCATTCTTCCGTTGATTTTCTCCGATGAAACCCTTAAATTTGCCCACTTATTTTTTACCAGAAACGCAAAAATTTTCAGTGAATTAAAGGAGTCTATGTATGGCAGAACGAATTACCCCGCGCAGCGAAGATTACAGCCGCTGGTACACCGATGTGATTATTCAGGGTAAACTGGCGGATTACTCTCCGGTGAAAGGTTGTATGGTCATCCGTCCCAATGGTTATGCCATCTGGGAACAGATACAGCGGATATTGGACGGTATGTTTAAGGAAACCGGCCATGTGAATGCCTACTTTCCCATGTTTATCCCGGAAAGTTTCATGAAGAAAGAGGCGGAACATGTGGAAGGTTTTGCGCCGGAATGCGCGGTGGTGACCCATGGTGGCGGTGAGAAGCTGGAAGAGCCGCTCTATGTTCGCCCCACTTCGGAAACCATCATCTGGAGTATGTACAAAAAATGGATTATGTCCTACCGCGATCTGCCCATCTTGATTAATCAATGGGCGAATGTGGTACGGTGGGAGATGCGCACCAGACTGTTCCTGCGTACCACGGAATTTCTGTGGCAGGAAGGACACACCGCTCACGCCACCTATGAAGAAGCCGAACAGGAAGCCAAACTGATTCTGGAACTGTACCGTAAATTTGCCGAAGAGTACATGGCGATTCCGGTGATTACCGGGCGCAAAACCGAGTCGGAGAAGTTTGCCGGTGCTGTGCATACTTACAGCATCGAAGCGATGATGCAGGACGGTAAGGCTCTGCAGGCAGGTACCTCTCACAATTTAGGGCAAAATTTTGCCCGTGCGTTCGATGTAAAATTTCAGGACCGTGACGGAGAGTTGAAATATGTGTACGCTACCAGCTGGGGTGTCAGCACCCGATTGATAGGCGCACTCATTATGGTGCACGGCGACGATAACGGAATTATCATTCCACCTAAACTGGCTTCCACCCAGCTGGTTATCATTCCCATCTGGAAGGAATCCAACAAACAGGAAGTGTTTGCCTTTACGGAAAAAATTTACCAGTCCGTTCGCCAGCACTATTCGGTTAAGCTGGACGATCGGGAGCAGTACAAACCGGGTTACAAGTATGCGGAATGGGAACTGCAGGGGGTTCCGTTACGCATTGAGATTGGTCCCAGGGATGTGCAAAATGACCAGGTGATGCTGGTGCGGCGGGACACCCGGGAGAAGATTCCGGCTAAAACCGGTGAGCTCATGGAGAAAATCCAGCAGGTTCTGGATCAGATTCAGCACGATCTGTTCCAGCGAGCGCTGAAGTTCCGGGAAGAGAACACTCACCGCACGGACGATTATCGGGAATTTCAGAAGATTTTAGAGGAGAAGGGTGGGTTCATCGAAGCGCACTGGTGCGGTTCCGCAGAGTGCGAAGAGAAGGTGAAAGAGGATACCAAAGCAACCATCCGCAATATCCCGTTCGATCGGGAGGAAGAAAAGGGCCGCTGCATCGTGTGCGGCAAGCCCTCCGAAGGTCGGGTTATTTTTGCCCGGGCTTATTAAATTGAGCGCCAGTCGGTCGGATGGAAAGTGACTTCTGTCCCTTCCCATCCGACCGATTTTGACACGGCGTGTAGCGCACCATGACCGGCCAGTTGTTCCTGCTTCACCGGACTTCGGTATTCGATATGTGCGAAAATGTTCGGATGTTCGGACCTCATCCAGCAATGCGTACAGCAACACGTTGTTTAAGTTTCTATTCATTTTCTCTCCGTGTCTGTTTCATTTACATTTTACATTTGCCCTTTGCATTTTTCATTTTCCATTTTACATTTTAAGAAAAAAAAGGAACGTCCATGTATTCCCCTTACGGATACAGCATGATGCCCCCCGGGGTGAAAAATCTACTCATTGCCAACATTGCCGTGTTTGTGTTTCAAATTCTGGCGCCGGGTTTATTTAATCCGTTCTTTTTCGGATTGGTACCGGTATTTGTGATAAAAAAACTGTTTTTGTGGCAGCTGGTAACCTACATGTTCCTGCACGGTGGATTCGGGCACCTTTTCTTTAACATGTTTGCGTTGTGGATGTTCGGGGTGGAGCTGGAACGCACCTGGGGTACCCGGGAATTTCTGAAATTTTATTTTATTACCGGAATCGCTGCGGGTATTTCCACCACACTGTTTAACTGGGGTTCGCCGGTGCCAACCATTGGTGCATCTGGTGCCATCTACGGAATTCTGGCCGCCTATGCGCTCTTCTTCCCGGACCGGTATGTGTACCTGTATTTTCTGTTTCCCATTAAAATGAAATATCTGGCTATTTTTATTGGCGCCATGGAATTTCTTTCCGCTTATTCTCAGGATGGGATTGCCCACGTCGCCCATCTGGGTGGCATGGTGGTGGGTTATTTTTACCTGCGTCGGCGCTACCGACACTGGGGAATTGGTCAGGACTTTTTCAAAAACTTATTTCGCCGCAAAGGCCCGTTCTAACAGTTCCTGGAATTGAACAGCACCACAGTATTGCCAGTAACTGTGGAATTCAACCGAAAAAAATAAAAAAACGATGGCCCACCAGCGTACATTTCAGCCTTTCCGTGAGCTCCCGTGGCTTCTGTTCGCTTTTTTCAAAACGGCCATTCTGGGTGGTTTTGCCACCTTTTTTCTTATTGCCTTTTTAACTTTCGATGAACCCCTTTTTCAGCCACGTTTTTTCATTTACCAGAAGTGGTTTGTCGGATTCTGGTTGGTGGGATTGGTTACGCTAATTGTCGGCTTTTTGCTTTTCCGGCAACATCGCCATTCTCCGGAAGCTCTGGCTTTTCCTTTTCGGGAGGAATTTCTGGGATTGGGAATCTTTGTAGCCGGTCAAACTTTTATTTTGCTGGGAGAACAGGTGGGATTCCACCTGGAGATACTGCACTTTTTCCTGTTTCTGCTGGCGCTGGGCGTTCTGTTACGCAGTGCCCAGGTGTATGCATTTTACCGGGAACGTCCGGCCTGGTACCATCCCACCACAGCGGGAAGCTTCGTTCAGGGGGCGATCGCGATTGGCATTTCGCTATCGATGATGGCGTTTTCGGAACCATCTCTCCAGCATGCCCTGTGCTGGATTCTGCTTATTGTACTGGTCATGGAAATTCTGACCATCTGGAGCCGATTGCGGCATCTTAACCGAACTTCCGTCCTGACCCGCCAGGCGGTGGTAATGATGCTGGGGACGCATCTAATGTTGTTTGCCGTGCGATTCATCTTTGGGATTATCATGCCGCTGGTGTATCTGGTGTGGTATTTATTTATTCACCCACTCCCCCTTATAGCTCTACCGGTGATGATTCTGGTGGGCGAACTCAGCGAGCGCATTCTTTTCTTCCTCACCGCCCAGCCCATCTCCTCCCATATATCCCGAAATTGACCCGTTTTCCGGCAGGGTCACTTTTGGGCCAGTGGAGGCGGGTTTGCCCTCCTCACTGCCGGAAACTCCTCCCCGGAATTCAGGAAACTTTTTAGTGGACATTTTTTCAGTACGTTGTTATAATTTATGGTCATGTTAGGAGAGAACAGTAAATAAATCCGATCCAATAATTGGGAGCAAAATCATGGCGGCAACCGGATTATCTGGAATCATCGAGCAGTTCATTCGTCGAATTCGATTTCGCTGGCAGATCATTTTTCTGGTAAGTGTGATTGTATATGGAATTTCTTTTTACCACCACCTTCAGTTTCACCCCGAGATGAAAATTCCCACCCGCATGTATCGAATATTCGATCAGGTTTTTTTTGTTGTGGCGCTGGGATTGGCCATGGGAATTCTTTTCTACAAACGAAAATATTTTACCCTCAAGTATTTCCGGAAAAGACTGGAAGTATTACATCGTCAGCATTCCCGGAGCGATGCGAAGGAATTGCTTCGTATCCTTTTACGTGAACTGGACAAACGCTTCAATGTGGTCTGGTGGATGGGCTTTGCACTGATTCTCATGGGAATTATCCAGTATTGGCTCACGTTCGTCTCCCGAAACATGAACATCTATTTTATTGTCGGGCTGTATTCCATCCTTTTAAATTATCCCCGACAGGATATGTTAATCGAGATTCCCTATTTAGCCCGGGAGGCTGTGGGTGAAGGTGGGGAAAACTCAACACTGGAGGAGACCCGTTCATGAATCGGTTCCGGAATAAAATGGGTGTGGTGATTTTTTTATTCTGGGGATTTGTAAGCGGTTTACAGGCAGACTTTACCACTCCGGGAACGGGAGTTTGCTGGACGCTGGATAGTCTGGTGCTTCACAGTAACGGAGCGGTAACTGGCGGTGGGCACACCTTCCATGTGCAGCAAAGCGTGGTGGTGAATTCCGGCGATACATTGCACGTTTTGCCCGGCGATAGTCTGCTGTTCGCCGGTACTTCCGGAAGTTTAAAACTGAAAGTGGAAGGGACTTTGCTTGCCGTCGGGACACAGAGCGATTCCATTTATTTTACTTCTCAGAACCAATTCTACGGCGATTATGCCGGAATAGAATTCCGGAGTAGTGCAACCACTTCCCGAATGGAATTTTGTCGGGTGGAATTTGCCGAACGGGCAGTTCGGGCCATCGATTCCCATCCGGTCATCCGGCACTCCCTGTTCCGGGATAATGGGGATGCGGCCATCGATCTGACCAGTTCCCAGGCACTGATTGAGTCCAATCGGTTCATCCATAACCGCCGATACACAGTGAAAATGACCCTGAGCTCCTCCCCCACAATTCGCGGAAACTATTTTGCAGAAAACAATTTCGAAAACCAATCCCCCTACGTCATCATCACCGTGGGTTTGCAGGGAGATAATTCCCCAATCATCGAAGGAAATACCATTATGGGGGGATACGACAAGAGCGGTGGAATTGTCATCTGGGGGAATTCCCAGGCAATTATTCGCAACAATCATATCGAAAACTGTGCTTACGGAATTTTATGCTATCAAGCCGGTGCCAACCCACTTATTGACCACAACACGGTGTTGAACAATAGCATTAATCCGGATACGGTTTATTTTGGATTTGGTATTGCCTGCAATGGTTCCAACCATCCCATCATCCGTCGCAACACCATTCAGGGCCATTTTTATGGAGTTGCTATTGTGAATAATGCCCAACCGGTGTTGGGGGATTTGTCCAATGCCGATACCACTGATGATGGGGGCAATCGTTTTGTGGGGAACGGAATTGGTTCCCGCAAATACGAACTGTACAATAACAATCCACTGCCCATTATGGCAGAGGGAAATTGGTGGGGCACGGACGATCCGGATAGTATCGAAGCGCGAATTGTGCACCATCCGGATCATTCCGCATACGGTTTGGTGGATTATCAGCCCTTTTTAACCGGCGATCCGCTTTCGTTAGCCCGAAACGGGATTTCGATACCCACCACATTATGGCTGGCACCACCTTATCCCAACCCGTTTAACTCCCGAATTACTTTTGCTTTCCGGCTAACCCGGGCTCTCCCTTTAACCATTCGCATTTTCGATGTGCACGGCCGTATCGTTCGTACACTTTTGCAACAAAGGCTTTCCGCAGGTACCCATCAACTAAAATGGAACGCCCGGGATGACCAAAATCGGGAGGTAAGTAGTGGAGTGTATTTTGTACATTTTTTCTCTCCCTACACCAACCGGATTCAAAAAATCGTTTTATTGAAATAAGCGGATTTAAGCCGGGTTTACCATCTCCATCCCGGAATCTAATCGATTACATGGGATTTCAGATTCCCCGATCAGGAGGTTTGAAGATTCGACCCGCGTGTTTGTTCCGGTATCCGGTTGGCACAGGTATTTCCGATCAGGAGAATTGTATTTGCCCAAAGGAAAACCGCTCCGTTTTCTAACCGCTTTCCTCTATTTTTATTTCAGGGCACCTGGGAGGCAGCGGTGCGATTTGGCAACCAGCATGTATTGTAATCGATCGCATCGATGGCACCGTCCAGGTTTAAGTCGCCGGATTTATCATAAGACCAGGAGGTTCCATTCTGGGAAATCCACACCATGGTTCGGTCGTCGGTATCCACCACGCCATCGGAATTCGCATCCCCGGCGATCAGGCCAAATACACCGCTTTCCAGTTCCACCATGGGATTTGCCGTTCGCTGGTAAGCCCGGTTCATGTCAGAGGTAAAATCGTACAAACTGCTGCTTCCGTCATCTAAATGGATGGCACTGCTGCTCATCACCGGCAGGTGGTTGCGGTGGTGAATGACCACGTAGTAATCATCTTCCGCTACGGCGGGGAAGTGCACCTGACCACCGGTTTCCACATCCACGATAAGCCCGTCTTTACGCAGGAATGCTGCCCGTCTGGCTACGCGTGAGGCGGCACTGGTATCCCGCCGCACCTCCACCAGCACCCAATCCACCACACCTTCGGGTACGGAGTCCACTGATTCGCTTCCCGGATAATTCCAAGGTGTGCAGTTAAATGGCTGAGTTTTGGGCAGACCACCCATTTGCCGAAGGATGGTTCTCATGCTATCTCCGGCAGTATCATAAGCTCCCTGTAATTGAATTCGCAAATTGGCATAGCATTCGGGTATAGGTTCGCGGGAGCAAATTACCCCATCCAGCTGACTGTCGCCACTGGTGGAAAGAATGAGAATTTGCTCCTGGAACCGTTCTTTGGTACTGGTGGCATTGTTGTGAGAGCCTGAAATCAGTGTTTGTTTGGAGCCAAATGAAATGGAATTCAGTGACGTGTGGCGGCACACAATATCGTCGTATCCGGTGGTTTCGGTGTACACGACGGTCAACTTATCGTTCGCCTCATCCAGAATGGCGATGGGGCGGGTGCCACGTTCATCCACTTCGTACAGATCGTCCCAGTCGCCATCGGTGCGCCGAACCAGCAACGCAATTTTGGGGTAACCCTGCGTATCGTAACTGGTTTTAACGGCCACGTAAAGTGTTCCGTCCGGACCGACGGCAATGTTCATATGGTCATCTGCCATGCCACCGCCAACGGAATGCGCCGACTGGGAAGCGGGCTTTTCGTTGCCGGACCAGTGGGTAGGGCTTTCTCCGTCCACATGATACCGAAATCCAAACCGCTCATCGTTCTGGTCGGACCAGAACACTCCGATTTTCCCGTCAAAAGCCACCACCGCACAGATGTCGTCGGAATTAACCTCCGCACTTACTTCCTCAGCAATCGTAAACGGTCCGTTCCAGGTGGTGTAGGGCGGATCGCTCCAGCGGACGTTGATATCGGTGTAAGCGTCGGATGCCAGCCACATTCGCTGTTGCGAATCAATGTCGATGGTGGCGGTTTCCACGTAACTGTCCAGAGAAAGCGGTACCGGGGCAGGATTCTGAGACCAGAAGCGGTAGGTGCCCAGACTATCCACATATTCCAGCACCGCAAGATAACTCTGGCTTCTGCGGAAGAGCAAAATATATGCCCGATTATCCTTCGCCTTCACATCCGCATGGGCACCGTGGGAATCAATTAAATACAATTGCCGATTCCAGGTAATACCCTCCAGCTTCCAGAGAAACGTCCCATCGCTACAGGGCATTACCGTCCACCAGTGGTTATGGGCAAACCATACTTTGGACTGTGGTTTTTCTCCGGTTGTAGCAGTTACCGGAATGGGGTCCAGGGGTTGAAGATAGGAAAAATTCCCGCTCCCTTTTGCAGACTCCGGGTTTTCCGTCTGAGCAAAAGTTGGTGAAACCAGAACAAATTCCCAGAATCCGATGATGAGTAATGCGGTGAGGATGATTTTTGCATGGAATGTGAACCGGGATTTCATAGAGGCCTCCAAAAAAATTGACGGAATGCAAAAACGACTTTATTTGGAACCATGACTTATTTGTTGAAATGGCGAGATGCCAGGGTACGAAGCTTTTTCACTGGAACGGAATGAATGAATTTGTGAAATGGGATTGCTTATGATTGTGCTCTATGTCGCAGAAAAATAAAATGGCGGCTAAATAATTGTCGGAATTCGAAGGCTGATCGCTGAAATGCAACGTTTTTTGTCGTCGTGTTGTCTTTTGGCATTTTTTAAGGAGAGATTCTCTCTCTCTTGAAATTTTCCCCTCTTTTTTTTAATATTCTAAAAAAATTGCCCATCGATATGCGGGAAGATACTGCCTGGAAACAGGTCATTACCAGCTTATTCCGGGAGTTTATGGAGTTTTTCTTCCCGGAGATTGCCCGGGATATAGATTTTTCCCGTCCCCATCAATTTCTGGACAAAGAATTTCAGCAGATTCAACAAGAGTCCCGAACCGGTCGTCAGATTGTGGATAAACTGGTACAGGTATTTTTAAAAGATGGGAAAGAGAAGTGGTTGCTAATTCATATCGAAATCCAGGGACATCAGATTAAAAATTTTGCCGAACGGATGTTCATTTACAACAATCGGATATATGATGCCTACCGCCGGGAGGTGATCAGTCTTGCCCTGTTAACGGATCGAAATCCCTCTTATCGTCCCAATCTGTTTCAAATTCAACGTTGGGGTTTTCGGCACATTTTTGAGTTTCCTCTGGTTAAAATCGTTGATTATATTTCCCGTGAAGAAGAGATTCGGGAGGAGAAAAATATATTTGCTTTAGGGGTCCGGGCGTATCTTAAAACATTGGAAACAGAAGGCGATTTTACCGATCGTTATCGCTGGAAGAAGCAATTTTTAATCCGATTGTACGATGTAGGGCTGAAATACGAAACTATTTCGGCCATGTTTCGGTTTATTGAATGGATTATGAAATTACCGAAAGATCTGGACCAAAAGTTAGTGGATGAAATTATTGAAATAGAAAAGGAGAAAAAAATGTCCCTTTTAATCATGGCCGAGAAAAAAGGTTTTAAAGAAGGGATTCAAAAAGGCATTCGAAAAGGGAAGCGGGAGGTGTTGATAAAGGCCATTTTAGGTATGCTGGAAGTGAAATTCAATACGATTGAGCCGGAAACGATTCGTTCACTACGAAAAATAAAATCTGTCGAAAAGCTGGAACAGCTTCTTGACGAAGCAAAGACAACCCCTTCTCTGGAAGCGTTTAAATCAAAAATCTAATGATTCAACGTTTCTTTTTTCGGTCAAAAAATAGTTTGACGAATATTCCTTTTATTTTGTTTTGGTTATTTCAGATTATCCGAAGATCCCTTTCAACACATAAAAAGCCACAATCGCCCCGCCTGCGCCAATTGGGATTGTGATAATCCAGGATATCACGATGTCCAGAATGGTGCGAAGATTTAAAGCGCCAATTCCGCGGGCCAGTCCCACTCCTAAAACAGCCCCGACCAGAGTATGTGTGGTGCTGATGGGCAATCCTAATTTGGATGCAATAACGATTGTCGTGGCTGCGGAAAATTCCGCGGAAAATCCGCGTGTAGGGGTGAGTTCGGTAATTTTTTTCCCGATGGTCATCATTACCCGCCAGCCCCAGGTAGCCAATCCGATGACAATCCCCACACCCCCCAGTCCCAGAATCCACATGGGCACCTGAGCTTTCATACTGACATGACCGGTTTTCAGGATGCTAACAATTGCTGCCAGAGGACCCACCGCATTCGCCACATCGTTGGCGCCATGGGCAAATGCGACAAAGCCTGCACTAAGCACCTGAAGATAAACGAAAATTCGTTGAACTGTCTGGTACTCCGAACTTCCTTGCTCCACCTGGGTTCCCATCTCCACTTCTTTGTTGATGGCACTCAGGTCGTTGTAAACCTGTTCCAGTTGCATTTTCACATCGCCACGGGCGGCATCCATAATTTTGCGCAACTGCTGAACCACGCGGGGGAGTCCGCGACGAACCGAAGGCGGTTGCTTAACCAGAATCCGTTCCTCAATTTTGACCGGTTGAATCCGTTTTACCAGAAAGTGCGCTACCACCGAGGCAACAAATCCCACTCCCGTTGCTACCAAAAAAGCCTGCCCGAATCCCAGGTCCAGGTGCATGTTTTTTAACCCTTTAAACACCATTGCCAGAGTTAAAATCAAAAACACGACAAAAACAATGGGCGGAGTAAATCGTTTGGCTGCTTTAATGGGGTCGTCGTCGTAATAAATAATTCGGCGAATCAGGGTAAACACGATAAAAGCGATGGTACCGCTGAGTAAGGGGGAAACCACCCAGCTGGCAACGATGGAAGCCACTTTTCCCCAGTCCGCAGCATGAAATCCACCTACCACCACACCAAATCCCAGGACTGATCCTACAATAGAGTGGGTGGTGGAAACCGGCCATCCAAAATAGGAGGCAATCTGTAACCACACCGCTGCCGCTAACAGAGCTCCGGCCATTCCGTACACCAGTTCCATGGGGGCGTTTTGAAAAATTTCCGGACTGATGATTCCCTTTCGAATGGTTTCGGACACATGGCTTCCCACAAAAAACGCCCCGGCAAATTCCACTACCGCGGCGATGATCACAGCTTTGCGTACCGTCAAAGCACCCGAACCCACCGAAGTCCCCATGGCATTGGCCACATCATTTGCACCGATACTCCAGGCCATGTAAAATCCGAATCCAATGGAGATAATTAATAAAATCGTTTCAACACCCATCTTTTTCTCCGCTTATATATGGTAAACAGACATTTACCGGTATCGCAAAGAACAGGACTATTTCACATCTAACAACATGCGTATTCGCCTTGCAAGCTTTTCGGCCAGATTTCCCAGGGCTGCCATTTCCTGCAAAATGGCAATCCACAAATAAAAGGCGCTGTACGAAAGGGTATCTTCCATATTAAACAATTTTTTCAGGATGTTCCGCTGAGCGATGTCTGCTTCGTGCTCCATATAAGCAACCTCTTCCACCATCTCACGCACTTTTTCCGCCTCTTTTCCGCCGAAAGAGGTCTCCAACAATTCATCCATCTCCCGGATGATACTGTGTGCCATATCCACGGCTTGAATATTTTTTTGCAGAAAGTTCTTTAAATCCTTTTCTATTCCCTGAAGTGGCTCCAGCTTTTTCAGCGTCATCAGGACGGCAATGTCCTCCGCTTTATCGGCAATGGTGTCCTGAAGGGCCAGAATTTCCAGTAAATCTCCGCGATTGATGGCCAGAAAAAGCCCTTTGGGTAAGTTGTTTCGTATCTCATTCTTGGTCAAATCCGCCATGTGTTCCAGCTCAGAGATTTCCTTTTCCAGTTCGTTGATTCGTTCAAAGTTACCCTGAGTGTATGCCTGGTACAATTCTTCCATTTTATGAACGGTTTGAGCCACCTTTTCCATATGGCTTTGAAGCGGTGAAAATGGAGATTTACCGAATAAATTGGAAATGAGTCGCATGATCTGATTCTCCCCAATTAAGATGCTAAATTTCTGGTCCTGTTATGATTTTTTAATGACAAATATCACAAATAAACCGAAAAACATTTCTTTATTTTTTAAACTCGTAAAATGCAGGTGGTATTATACAAACATTTTCTCCGAAAAAGTCAAGCGAAATAAATTTTTTATTAGCTTGCAAATTCACCCCGTATCAGCTAAAATTTTTCTGAAGAATTTGAAGTAAGGAGTTATTCAAGCCGGATGTGTCGTTTTTTTGCGTATTGGGGAACAGAGAGCCGAAATCTGAATTACTGGCTGGTGGAGGCTGAAAACAGTTTGCTGCAACAAAGCCGGAATGATGAGTCCAATCGTCCCAATCCGGACGGTTGGGGATTTGCGTTTCGGAACAATGGCCAGATTTATCTGGTAAAGAAGGTGGTTCCGGCGTACGAAGACGAAGACTTCATCATTTCCGCGCAGGAATTACGGGGGGAAATGGCGTTTGCCCATGTCCGTCGAAAATCCCAGGGCGATACCAAAGTCCATAATACCCACCCGTTCTTGCATGAAGAATGGTTGTTCATGCACAACGGGAATATCCCCAATTTTCCGCGCTGCAAGCAGGAATTAACCCAATTGCTTCATGGAAACGATCAGATTTTCACCAAGGGCGCTACAGATAGTGAATTTCTGTTTAAATATTTTATTTACTGGTTCCGGAAAAAGAAAAGCTGTGATGCCGATTGCATCCTGAGCATCATCAACGAAATTCTGGTACACATTATTGCCATTACTCCGCAGAAGGATTTCCCCCAGCTGGCACTGAACTTTCTTTTGAGCAACGGTCATTATTTGATCGGTTTTCGGCTGCACCGGGGGCTGTATTTTCTACAGGAAAAAGATGCAGTTTACATTGCCTCGGAGCCGATCGACCGGGCGCACCACTGGAAGGAAGTTCCGGAAAACCACTTTCTGATCTGTCAATCCCCCACGCAACTGGAACTCAAATCTCGTGAAGAAGTGATTCCCCGGGAGCACCTGCTGACAGTCTGATTCAACCAATCTTTACCCGAAACCTGAATCATAGAGGTTTCCATGGAACATGCTGAAACCGTTCACATTGTGGCATTTGGTGCCCATCCGGATGATGTGGAGCTGGGGTGTAGTGGCACCCTGTACAAGCTCCATCGCCATGGTTACACAACCGCTATTGTGGATCTGACCGAAGGGGAGATGGGAAGTCGGGGAACGGTGGCTGACCGACGCCGGGAGGCGCAGGATGCGGCACAAATCTTGGGTGTGGCACATCGCCGGAATCTTCAAATTCCCGATACGCATATCGAAATCAATCCTGAAAATCGGCAGAAAGTGATTGAAGTAATCCGGGAGTGGCGTCCGCGGCTGGTTTTTGCGCCCTATTCCAGCGACCGGCATCCCGACCACATGCATGCCAGCCAGCTGGTTACCGAAGCCTGCTACTATTCCGGGTTAAAAAAGATACTACCGGAATTGCCGCCCCACCGGCCGGAGCGAATTGTGTACTACATGTGTCATTATCCGTTTACTCCCTCTTTTGTGGTGGATATTAGTGAGGAATTTCAGGTCAAAATGAAAGCGATTCGGGCGTATCGCTCCCAGTTTTTTAATCCCGACTGGCCGGAAACGCATACGTTTATTTCATCCAGGGAATTTTTAGAATCGGTGGAGATTCGCGCCCGGCATTACGGCTGGATTTCCGGTGTGCGCTACGCCGAACCGTTCTGGACGCAAAAACCGCTGGTGCTGAATGACCTGCTGTCGGTAATTTAGCACAGAATCGCAGCGGAATGCGACTTTTGCGGACTCACTTCCCGGATTTTCTATTTACTTTGTTTTCATCACAAATACACCATCCCAATCATCTCCCGGCGGATGTTCCATGAATTCCTGGCAACGTAGCAGGTAAATGCGGGAAGGTCCGTCGTCCGCTTTAATTTGCAGTGCCTGACGAAAATGATTCATTGCCCATTCCCAGTTCCGCATCAGATAGGAATCGAATCCCTTCTGATACTGGGCAAGCATTTCTTCCATTTCCGGCGGCAGTTTTTCCTCCCGGGAGGCGATAAGTTCGTACACCTTTACCGGTTTTTTCTTACCCTTCACGCGCAGTAAATCCAGCGGACGGGTTACAAACTTTTCGTTCACCAGTTTAAAGGTGTTCTCGCCAATCATAATTTCCGTGCCGTACACCTTGTTCGCCCCTTCCAGTCGGGAAGCCAGATTCACCGCATCGCCCATCACGGTATAATCGAAACGGGTTTCTGAGCCCATGTTCCCCACTACCATATCGCCGGAGTTGATACCGATGCGCGCTCGCAATTGCGGCCGTCCCTGGTCTTTCCACTTCTCCCGGAGCTGAGCCAGCCGTTTTTGCATCTTCAAAGCAGCGTGGCAGGCGTATTCCGCATGTTCCGGGAATTCCACCGGAGCTCCGAAGACCGCCATGATGGCATCGCCCTCGTATTTGTCCAGCATTCCGTGATATTCGAACACAATATTGGTCATCTCGGTCAGGTATTCGTTGAGCAGTGCCACCAATTCCTCGGGTTCCATTTGTTCGGAAATGGTGGTAAAGCCCGCTACGTCAGAGAACAGCGCAGTACACACTTTGCGCTCGCCGCCAAGTTTTACCTTTTCGGGATGCTCCAGAATTTCGTTGACCACATTGGGCGAAACGTAATGGGAGAATATTTTGCGAATCCGCCGTTTGTCCTTCTCCTCGAACAGGTAGCGGTACACATATACGGTGGCAAATACCAGAATGACAGTAAACATAGGAGCGATGATGGGTACCCACAGGGAAAATTGCCCTAAAAACCACAAGCCCGCCACCAGAATCAGAAAAATCAGGAAGGCACTAACCAGGATACTGCCCAGCGGGCGCAGAAAGATGAGCAACAGACCGGTAATCAGCCCGATGACCAGTAAAATTAAAAACACTGTGGTGGGCGACAGCCGATAAATGAACTGTTCGTTTAGAATATCGTACAGCACATTGGCATTTACTTCCACCCCCGGATAAGCCGGTTGCAGAGGAGTGGTTCGTAAATCATAAAGTCCGGGCAGGGACGAACCGAAAATCACAATCTTGTCTTTAAAAAATTCGTTGGGGACGAATCCCATCAACACATCGTAAAAGGAGATATAGCGAAACGTTTTAAATCCGCCCATGTAACGGATGAGCATTTGCCCGTACTGATCCACCGGTACGTTAATCACCCTCCCGCTTTTGCTTTTCAGCACCAGGTACGGAGGCTGGTAATCCAGCGCTTCGACCTTCAGTGCCTGAAGTGCCATCTGCATGGCAAAGGCGGAATACACATGCTGATTGAAGCGGATGAACAGGGGAATGCGACGCAGTACCCCATCGGGATCGGGATATAGATTGACAAATCCGGCAGAAAGCCCGGCATTCAAAAAAAGCGGGTTTTCCGGTTCCAGCCGTTCTTCAGCAATCAGATTATGGAACAGCGCTTCCGGTACCTGACGAATCAGCTTCTGGTACTGCAATCCCTTCGGTTCCTCTGGCATGGCATAACGGAAGTGTTCCGAATCCGCCCGGGAAAAATACAGGGCATTTACCACCCTGCCGCACTGTTGTATTGCCTGCTGGAATTCCCGGTCCTCTTCGGGATGCCGCCGGTCGGGATCGAAAATAAAATCCAGTCCAATTAACTTGACCCCGTTTTCGTCCAGAAAACGAATCATCTTCGCCCAGTACTTCCGCGGCCACTGGTGGTAGCTGCCCAGCTTGGAAACACTGCGTTCGTCCACATCCACAATCACAATGTCATCGATGGGTGTTTTCGGTTGTTCCACTACCCGGCGCAATCGCCAGTCGTAACTCTGTGCCTCCATCCGGAAAAAGAACGGTTTAAACAGCACCTGAGTAACCAGCCAGGCCACCACACCTACCATTAACCCGGCCATTAATCCGGTAAAAAGTTTTTTGCTAACGCTCTGTTTCATAGTGGATTCACTCGCATTTTGGTTCGTAACGGAAGATTATTTAACCGACAGTACAAGATAATGAATTTTACGGGAAAAGAAAAATTTTCTTCAGAGAAGTTTCCGATTTCCGGAGATTGCGCGCAATGTGCCATCCGAACGGTTTTTTATTTTTTGGTGGAACCATTTACCCGTTGGCATCAAACGTCCGGATAGCGTGAAGGAAACGCTCCAGGTCGCTGAAATTGTTGTAAAAGTGGGGCGAAACACGAATTTTGCCCTCTCGCAGGGAGACGAAAATACCCTGCTGGTGCAGGTACTGATACAGCGCTTCGGCGCGGGGATGGAAGAATGTGACGATCCCGGAACGGTGCTTCGCTTCCGTTTTGCTGTATAGCGTATATCCCATTTCACGGAGGTGGTTCATCAGGAAATCGGTGTTTTCCAGCACTTTTTTCTCGATGGCTTCCGGCCCGATTTCCAGCATCATTTCCAGAGCAGCAATGGCGCCTACAATACCCATTGTATTAAACGTGCCGGTTTCGAAGCGGTTGGCATCCGGTGCCCAGTCCTGAAAATAGTTAAAGAAATCGTAAGGAGTTTTTACACTGAGCCACCCAGCCATGGTCGGGTAAAGTTGCTCAAAAATGCGCGGCGAAATATACACAAAACCCACACCGGCCGGCCACATCAACCACTTGTGCCCGCTGGTAGCCAGAAAGTCGATGCCCAATGCCTGGACGTCTAATTGCAGCGCTCCCAGTCCCTGAATGGCATCCACACAAAAAATCAGGTTGTGTTGGCGGCAGATTTCACCAATAGTTTTCAAATCGTTGCGGAATCCGTTTACAAATTCCACGAAACTGATGGAAAGCAATCGTGTTTCGGGACGGATGGCAGCTTCGATATCTTCCGGAAACAGCGCTCCATCCCGATGTTTCACAAAATCAAGCCGGACTCCCAGACGGGTCAGGCTGCGAAAGGGGATGACATTTGAGGGGAATTCGAAATTATTTAATAACACCCGGTCGCCTGGCTGCCAGTCCAGTCCTAAGGACAATATGTTTAGTCCGGCAGAAGTGTTGGGTACCAGAGCGATGTGGGTTGCAGATGCGTGAATAAGCTGGCCGATTCGCTTTTTTAAACGTTCCTTTTCCTCCAGGGCTGCTGGCCAGAATTCGATATCGTCCTTGTTCCGAAGCTGAAGCAGGTCTTCCACAGCCTTCCGGGAACGGCTGTTTAAGGGGGCAATACCGGCATGGTTCAGGTAAATTTTTTCTGGTAAATGGGGGAACAGGTTTCGGTAGGTTTGCCAGTCGGGCATATTGTTCTTCCTTTTAAAATATATCATGAAAAATTGCCTTTTCAAAATAAACCAGTCATCTTAGAAAATCAATTGTAAAAGCAGAATAAAAAAAGCATTCCGCTATCCAGTGGCTAATTTTTAATTAATAGAAAAAACGGAATAAAAGGATTGCCGTATTGGCCATCTTCAATACCCATTCTGGAAAAATTGGCTGGTGATATGTGATCAGCTTTGGTCTTGATAGTAAGTTATTAAACATTATAGACTCGGGATTTTAAATCTGCAAGGATGAGATAATTAAAACAGTAAAAGGAAACCATATCTTTCGATATTCATTTACTTTTAATCAAATAGTTCGATAAGTTAGTGGAATAAGGAAATCTCAACAAGTTATTACTGGATGTTTATGGACTAACTCTATCTTCAGATTAGCACCCGGGAATTTTAAGTCGGGAAATAAAATTGATGTTATACCTAAATTTTTTTATTTTAGGCCGTGAACAGGTAAGGAGAGAGTGTCATGGAAATGCAGGAAAAAATTAAACAAGTAATAACAGAACTTGAGAAGCTGTATCCCCGGGCGCCCCTGGCGCTTCGTTACCGCAATGCCTTTGAACTCCTGGTGGCAGTAATTCTTTCGGCTCAATGCACCGACGAACGAGTGAACAAAGTAACAGAAACGCTGTTTCAGAAATACCGCACTCCACAGGATTTTCTGGCTGTACCGATAGAAGAGTTGGAGCAGGACATCCGTCCCACCGGCTTTTACCGAAACAAAGCCAGAGCTTTGCGAAACTGTTGCAGCAAACTGGTCGAAGAATTTGGGGGTGAGGTTCCACGGGATATTACTCAGCTTACCC
>CAZBWV010000018.1:0-35156 GCA_964495805.1 uncultured Calditrichaceae bacterium | reverse complement strand
ACAACTTTATTTGTTACTCCGCCTATGGCATGAATTGTTTTGCCATAATCTCCACGTTCCCCATTATCATACCAAAACCCACAATGATCAACTATTGCATCTCCATTCGTATCCAGAAAATACACCACCCCATCAACCCAGACCCCCCAACCGACAGCGGTGAAACCTAAACTATATGCCTGCTGCCAGATATCATGAGAGTTTTTGCTTCCCACAATAACGCTATCCACTCCGCTAAATTGCAATGGATTACCATTTTTGAGCAACGTCCAATTGACCAACCCGGAACAGTCAATACCATAATAACCTTCTCTTTTTGTTTTGTCAACATAGTATAATATGTTATTATAATCATACAAATGACTATATAAAGGTGTATTCCCCCAAACATACGGAACATTTAAATAGGTAGATGCTGTGTCAAGAAAATTATCTAAATGATTGTTTTCAAAAATAGAATCAGGAAGACTTATTCTGAAATAATTCAAACCGATTCCGGATTGACCGAAATAACAAGTATCGCTGTAACTCTGAGTTTCTACTGTCTCAATATAAAAATATTTTGTCCCTACAATTTGAGAATCAGAAATGTTACACGACCATTTTTTTGTTTCAGAAAACAAAACTGAGTCGCTAGAATATACAACACGATCAATATTACCTGTAGTATTATCAATTATTCTTTCCGGTTCTATTGTAACCCATTTAAAATCCGGCAAACCATTAGACCATGAAGCAGAGTCATATAAAAAATTTGAATACCATAACTTCAAGTGAATCATTTCCTTCCCGTATTCATTAATGTAATAGGGTTTTATATCAAATTCATAAGATATAGCACACTGCGAGCCAGAATTGTGGGAGCCAGAAGGATCAGGTGTCATGATCGAACTTTGACAATTTAAAAAAATATTAAAAAACAGAAAATTAAAATCTGCAATGTTTTCATAGGTCACCCCGTTATTTTACAATACAAATTTTAATTATCTTACTAAGATTTTCTATTTGTGATTTAACACTTATTTTTATAAAATAAACTCCGCTGCTAACTTCATTATTGTTTTCAAATCTACCATCCCATAAAACCTCATATTCTCCTCTTTTCTGTTCTTCGTTAACCAGCGTTCTAACACGTTGCCCCAGTATATTGTAAATTTCTATTTTAACCTTTCCTTTTTCAGGCAAATCATATCTAATTTTCGTTATACTATTAAACGGATTGGGATAATTCTGATAAACCCGGAATTTTCTAATTAAATGTTCATCCCTTGAATTTTCTTTTACGGAAAGTAAATTTTTCCCTTGCCCTGAACTCTGATTAAAATATTTTGTTACCGGTATTGTTAAATCCTTATACAAAGATTTCATTTCAAATACAATGTCCATGGGAGTACCCGGATAGAAAAAACTGTTCCCGTTGTCATTATATCCGTTCCAGTATAGGGAATTCAAACCGGTGGGAACCATAAACCAATCGAAGGTTCGAATTAATGTATGATTATGTTCTTCATATATGCGAACCTTCAAAGAACAATCCATACTTACTTTAAAATTGAAATTGGTTCCATCATATTTTAATTCCGTGCCAGAGCTTTCTATACCTTTTTTATTTGGAGTGGCATCAGGCTCCTCTACATATAGATTTCCATTCGGATCTTTATAAATATTTTGATATTTAAAATAGGTAATATCAGGTCTCATTTCATAACGAATCTGTCCGGAACCGTCGCTCCAGATTTCGGTGCAAAACAGCGCATCCGAAGCACGGTTAAAGTAATCACCGTTTTTAAGATTAGTCCGGTATAAAACATCAATATCTTCGGGTAAATATAAATATCCGGGTGTTTGTCCTAATCCTTCTTCTCCGTACCGTCCCACATAATACAATCTGTTGTTAAACAGAAGTATTTTTGAACCGGAAGCTTCGGAAACCCACAGGTTATTAAACACATCCGTATTGATTCCTTTTATGCTCCAGCTACTATCCGAATAATTAAAAGTCTCTTTCCATTGAATATTTCCTTCGTCATCTTCCACCAGATGAACTAACCTATGGTTTAGATTATCTACCACAAAAATATCATCGCTGGAAAACATTTCCATCTCTTCTTCGTAACCTTTCCCCACAGCAATGTAATGCGGGTTAATAAATTGGCAGGAATCGCTACCGTATTCACCATATTCTTTTACGATGACACCATCAAGCAATCGAACTTTGTATATTTTGTTGGATGTTGGATCTGCAACCCACAAATAATCATCATCCGGCTGAAAAGGTGTTCCGTTATCATCGTAATCCACATCGTAAGGAAACTGAAAACCGGAAAATTCTCGAAGATAATTAATTTCCTCATCCCAATCATTATATTCCAGTTCCACCACTTTACCGTTACCACCATCCGCTACATAAAGCTTTACTGTGTATGGGCCCATACCGGTTTCTTCCACATAGGTTGCCCTACAGATTCCATGTGGTCCGGCAAACTGGTAATCACCGGGATGATCCCCATACGATTTTATCCAGTTTCCGTAATCGCTGTAAACAATTCGATTCCAATAAATATCAGTGGTGACCCGAACGGCAAATCCATCAATTTCGTTTCCACTCCCATCCACTTTCTGAAAACGCAACCATACGGAAGAATTGGGTCCCGCGAAAAGATAACGTTCAATTTCGTTCCACGTAACCGTGCGGGTTAACCGCCAATACGTATGACCGTTTACCTGTTGCTGTTTCTGATTTAATATGCCTCCATACAACAGCATTGAATAAAGTAAAATAACCAGGATAACGATTGTAACTTTTTTCATCGCACCACCCTCCCTTCATATGCATTCTCTTCCTCGGACTCATCCAGCAAATAGGAGAACCTTTCCGGTAAGCCTTTTCCCGGATTGACGAGCTGCATGCACCGGGCAAAAAAGGGAAACATTCCACTACTCCGATAAATTCGCCACCGCTTCCGGTTTTTATGCAAAACCAGCCGAACTGGCGCCGAAAAGGGCCTTTCAGGTCTGCCGGGTTGAAACAAGGCATGAAAAATAATCTTGAAATCTGCCACCACATAATTTTCCGTCTTTCGCAAATGCACATCCCGAATCCCGAAATCGAACGTCCCGGTAATACCGTGACCCAGAGCCGGTGTACTATCAGGTAGCATATAAATCGGACGCTCGTTCATTACCCGGAAGAAATGCCACATAAATTCGCGAATGAGCGGCAAGGGAATCCCTTTTCCTTCTTCCTGATAATCTTCCGAAAACGATTCCACAAAACCATCACTATCCTGTTCCACAACTTCCTGTTGGAGTTCAGCCAGAGCCAGTGCAGAAAGTTGCTCTTCATCCAGCCTTAAATAGCCATGCTCGCCTTCTATTTCCTCCAGTTCGGGATATTCCCCCCGAAATAGCTGCGCATGTAACGATTGCAAAAAAAGGAAAAAAATAAAAAAGGCCGGAATAACATAACGAAAAACATCGGTGGGCTGTTTCATTATGCCTCCCATTATGTTATGATTATATAATAAGGTAAAAAAAAAATTAGATTTGTCAAGAGTTCTTTTATAAATTTTTCATCTTTTGAATATATCTTTTTGAATAATAATTAAATGTGTAATAGCCTGAATACCAATAAGTTTAATCCGAATTCTTTTAGGAATGATTTGCGTTCATTTTTTTTCGCATCCATTCGCATCATTCGCAGGCCAGAAGGATATTTCGCAGGTTAAAAAGAGGAACCCCTGATTTACACCGGGGGTTTCTCGGAAGCGGATGTGGGTTTCTGATGGGAGGGGTAGTTTTATTGTTTGACACCTAAAATGTTCACCGACTGGTAACCATTCCCCTGCCCGGGAGTGGTGACTTTAATATTAATGTACACCTGCGGTGCCTGCAAACTATCGCCCGGTGCCCGGAGAAAAACGAAGTCGGCAGATAATATTCGCCTTTTATAGAGTATTACCCCATCCCCGAAACTCATGTCCGTATCGCCATGTCCTGCTCCCGGGGATTACATAAGAAATTCTTCCGACAACAAAAAATCAATGATATTTAATTGCCGAATTCCTTGACGATCGGGTGGGAAATGTTTATCCATAGAAAGGATATATTTGGGATAATTGTCTTTAATCCTACTCAACGGGCCAAATTCCCTCTGGATGGTTTCTTCGGTCGCCAGCAAATAAACAATCTGCAAATAAGCTTTTTGTTGATCTTTTTCTACAATAAAATCCACTTCTAAGTCATCAAATTGTCCTACATAAATACGATATCCCCTTTTCTTTAGTTCAATAAAAACGATATTCTCCAGTATTTGACTGACATCCCGGGCCCGGAAACCCAGAAGAGCATGACGCAACCCGATATCGGCTACAAAATATTTTTCCCGCACCTCCAGCAGACGTTTCCCCTTAATGTCATACCTTGGCACACGGTAAATCATGTGTGCATCGGAGAGATATCGTATGTAATTGTAAACTGTTTCCACATTGGTCGGACGGTGTTCTCGTTTCAGAAAATCCACTACCCGTTTGGCCGAAAATATGTGAGCAATATTATCAAAAATAAACTGAATAATTTTTTCAAGAAAAGCAGGATTGCGAATATGATTGCGTTTTATAATATCCCTCAAAATGATAGTATCGTACACAGCGTTCAAATACTCATAAATAATATTGTCTTCCCATTGTAAATGATGAATTCCTGGCAATCCCCCGAACCGAAGAAACTCATTGAAAGTAGTTTCATCATGCATATCTTTCTGGCGAAAGATCAGGAATTCCGAATAGGTTAAGGGTAAAACAGGAATGGGAATATATCGCCCTCCCAGAAGAGTGGCCAGTTCTCCGGCAAAAATCCGTGCATTCGAACCGGTCAGGTAAATATCAGCAACATCTTCGGAATGTAGAGACCCCACAGCCTTTTCCCAATGGTCTATTTCCTGTACTTCGTCCACAAAAAGATAAAGTTTTTGTTTAACTTGCTTATAAACAGACATTACTTCTCTGTACAGGTCCTCAAAGGTGGCAATGTGTTGAAACTGCAATGACTCTTTATTGATATAAAGAATTCGTCTGGCATCAATACCTGAATGGAGCAACGAGTCGATGAATAGTTTGATTAGTGTACTCTTTCCGGAGCGGCGAAGTCCCGTAATGATTTTAATCACCGGCCTATCTTTCCATTGAAAAAGTCGCTCGAGGTATGTTTTTCTGTTATACACGAAACTTTTCTCCTTTTTATAGAAAGTTTCTGTTATATCGTAAATATAGTGCTAACAATGTATTTTTACAACTATTTTGCACTCTTCCCGGAAACACTTACTGGCGTTCATCGGACGAAGGAAATATCCCGTTTTTAAAACTATTGAAAGATACCAATGAAAGCTTCGAAAAAATGATTTTTATTGCTATTATTTGAAATCGTTAGTTTTAATTGAACAATTTTATACACCATTTTCCTTTGCGCCTTCGTGTTTCTGCGGTCTTCACAGCATATGCCAGACCATTTGTGTTCATTCGCGTGATTCGTGGTAAAAATATGCTTATTTCTTTTTCACGTTCATCTGGTTGAGAACAATTGATTTACAAGTAAAAAAGAGAAACCCCTGATTTATACCAGGGGTTTCTCGGAAGCGGAGGTGGGCTTCTGATGGGAGGGGTAGTTTATTGTTTGACACCTAAAATGTTCACCGACTGGTAACCATTCCCCTGCCCGGGAGTGGTGACTTTAATATTAATGTACACCTGCGGTGCCTGCAAACTATCGCCCGGTGCCCAGGAAAAGCTAAACTCGGTGGTTCCGGGTCCACTTTTCTGGGTATCCTCCAGAATGATATTGGTATCTCCGTACAAATCACCATCCGTTGCTGAAACCTGAATCTTGGAATCATGAACCAGCGGACGTCCCCAGATGTCCTGCACCACATATGTGAAATTAATTGGGGTGTTGGTTTCGTCGTAGGTAAAAGAAGAAGGAGTCACCTGAATCGGTGCAGTAACGTCCGTCAATAAAATTCGAGTACGTGTGGTAATGGTATTTTCCAGCAAAGTATCCTGATATGTCCAACCCATGATATGTGCAAATGCGCTATCCTGCGGATTAGGCGGAAAGGGAGCAGCCGTCATAAATTCAACAGTGGCACGCCCCATCTCATCGGTTTCGGCACTGCCATCCACTATTCCATAATCACTGGAAAAATAAACCACGGTTCCAGGTGCTACCGGATTGCTATATTTATCCCCCACAAAGGCAGTCACCCGATCAATAAGGCCACTAAAGCGAAGTCCGGCAATGTTGACCACTTCCGCCGCCAGACTAAAGTGAGCGGGATCTGGCAAACCACCGTAAATAGCGATGCGTACCGGAATAGTGGATACCGTTTGCCCTTGTTCGGTAAACCAGGCACGTAACTGAACAGGACCGGCAATAATGCCACTATTCAATACCGTGTAAACGCGTCCGTAATGGGTAGTCATGGTATCCGGGTCCACATACTCTCCACCATTGGGACCGCTCAGGATGGCAAAGTGTACCGTCACTTTATGTTCTTCATCCACCGGAACACCCTGCGCATCGGTGACCAAAAATTCAATTCGTGCCGTCTCAGTGAGTCCTGCTCCCTGAACGTAAATATGCTGAACGTGATCGCCAAAGATTTCGATATGAGCCGCATTTCCGGATACCCGGCCGGTGTCGATTACAGTGGTATCGTTACCGCTGGTGTCGTTCACCATCTCTTTTAATGTTAAATCCGGGATGTAGGTTACTTCTCCTTTCTTAATGGTTACGTTGGTAGTGGAGGGGACATACCCAGCTTTGCTGGCTTCCACCTCAACATAATCTTCCTCTTTATCCGCTGGTAGTTCAACCTGAATTTCGTATTTTCCCTGGCCATCTGTACGTGCCTGAGCATGGTAATTAGCCACATTTACCAGTGCATCGGATAAGGCAATTAAATTATTGTTGGTGGTTAGCCCGTAAACCGTGCCTTTTAATGTTGCCTCATCCGGATTGGTTTTGGTTGTATCCGAACAGGAGAGAACAAGCACAATTAAAATCAATCCCCAGATTCCTGATAACTTTCTCACAGTTCCTCCTTCTCTTATACAAAATTGCTTAATTTTAATTGGGGCGAAATCAAATTGTTTTGACGAAGGCGTTCGAATGCCCGTTCAAACGTTTGCATGCCAAATTCCACGCCGGTTTGAATTGCCGAGGGAATCTGATAGGATTTCCCTTCGCGAACCAAGTTGCGCACGGCGGGAGTGGCAACCAGCACTTCCATAAGTGCAATCCGATCTTTCTTAAAGGCCATGGGAAGCAGCCTTTGAGAAATTATTCCCACCAGAGTATTGGCCAGAATCACCCGAATTTGTTGATGCTGTTCAGCGGGAAAGACATCCACCACCCGATCGATACTCTCTGCTGCCGTATTGGTGTGAAGCGTACTGAGTACCAGCTGTCCCGTTTCCGCAGCCCGTAGCGCATATTCAATGGTTTCCCGATCGCGCATCTCTCCCACCAGAATGATATCCGGGTCTTCGCGCAGTGCGTTAATTAATGCGGTGGCAAAACTGCGGGTATGCAATCCGATTTCTCGCTGATGGATCACACTCTCCTGCGGTGTATGCAAATACTCGATGGGATCCTCGATGGTAATAATGTGCTCCCGTCGGCTCATATTTATCTCGTGTAACATGGCTGCTAATGTGGTGGATTTTCCGCTTCCGGCCGGTCCGGTCACCAGAATAATCCCTTTCTTATGCTGGATTAATTTTTTCAGTACCAGAGGCATGTTCAGTTCATCCAGCGAACGAATTCGTGGAGGAAAAATCCGGAACGCTCCTGCAATACCATCCACATGTTCAAAAATGTTGATCCGAAATCGAGCCAGATCCTCGACGGTAATAGCCAGGTCCACTTCGTGATTTTCCTTGAACCGGCGGCGTTGCTCCTCGTTTAGCAACATCATTAAGTGCTCGTATAATACGTTGTGAGGAAGCGGTTCAATATCCACCTTCTTAATCTCTCCCATTATGCGCAGCACTGGCTGGGCATTACTGCTAAAATGCACATCCGAAGCATTGTTCTGTACAGCAAAATCGAGTATGTCCCGGATTATATCTGACTTCATCGCTTTCGGTTACCTTTATTCGTTGTTATCGTGCAAAATCTTTGGGGTAATAAAAATTAACAAATCGGATTTTTCCGTTTTGGTAGTGGTATGTCGAAAGAAATAACCCAGCAAGGGAATGTCTCCCAGTAGCCAGATTTTATCGACAATTTTCTTTTTGCTCTCTTTTATCAACCCTCCAATGGCTATGCTCTCTCCTTCTTTTACAGTGACATTGGTGGTGACTTCCCGTCGCGAGGTAATTGGCTGAGGATAATCTGCCGGGCCGGTATAGCCAATTATTTCCTCCAGCAGCGGATGAACAGTCAAAGTTATAACATTGCCTTCATTAATACGGGGAATGACTTCCAATTTCATGCTGACCTGTTTTTCCTGATAAGAAATCAAATCGCCTCCGACCCCGCGAGAGACCTGAGGTACCGGAATGGTGGTTCCCACATCAATCACCGCTTTATGATTGTTCAATGTGGCAATTTTGGGGGAGGAGACCAATCGACTGTTGTTATCCTGTGCCAGCAAAGACAGTGTGGCCTGAAGTTCATCCACGGTAAGCACCCCCAGAGTGAGATTGGGATTTACTTCGGGAAATTGGTACCAGCCCGATAACCGTCTTTGTTGCTGCGCACCGCTGGTGGTTTTGGTGATGGGTGCAGAGACTTCACCACCGGTCATGGTTGCAGTAATCTTCTTGGGCCAGTTAAACCCAACCTGACGTTCTCCCCCCAGCAAGGTTTCCACCAATTTCACCTCAATGACCAGTTGTTCCGGTTTTTTATCCAGCTGGGCAATCACCTTTTCAATTTGCCGTAAATTTTCCCACACATCGGTTACCAGCAGCATATCCGAACGGTTCTGATTGGCATCTTTCATCTTTTCGGATACCAGAGGCTCAATTTTCCCTTTATCCGAAAGCAATGGCGTCAGGGTGGAAAGTACCTGATACCCATCCAGATACTTCAGATGAAACACTCGACTTTCCAGTTCCCCGTTCACGCTCTCGGAAAAAGGTTTTACCAGCAAAATGCCATTCTGGACAACAAAATGATACCCATGGGATTTCAGGATAATGGAAAGCGCATCTTCCAGCGCAACATTATTTAACTGAATCGTCACCAGTCCCCTCACCCCGGAACCGACCACCATGTTCAGGTTGTTCTGAGAAGCCAAAAGCCGCAACACATCGGTAATGGAAGTCCGCACAAAATTCGCACTAATTTTCTTCTCCAGTTTCTGAGCAATTTCTGCTTCCTGCGCAGATGTTCCGGCAACAATCAATAAACTCAGCAAAATAATTTTCCACAACTTTAGCATTCCGGACCCCTTGCTTTATTTCAATGTTAAAATTTTTTTATCAGTACCTTTCTGAAGCACAACGCGTTTAGGTTGAATGGAAACCAACCGATACCCGTTAATAACATCTCCGACTTTTAATATGCGGCTATTAATCATAGCGATGGAATTATCGCCGGCAAAACTAATTGCTTTCAGGTGGAAGGTGATTGTCCGGCGCCGTACGACTTTCTTTCTGGGAGGGGCTTTCACCGCGACGTAAAACGGATCGTGATTCCACCCTTTGGTATATTCGACCTTCTGAATTTTAACTGGTTGGTTAGCCGGACTATTCTTATTGTGTTTCTGTACGGAAACACGTTTGCCTTTATAAAATCCCATATATGTATCCCAATTCCTGCTAATTTCAAACACAGCATAAGCCAACACCAGAACCAGTAAAATTAACAACCGTTTTTGACTTTTGGTTAAATTGGACATCTTCCCCCTCATCATTTCCAGGTGTACAGATTACAGGTAATGGTAGCTTCCAGATCGTTATTTTCCGGATCGATTTTCTCAATTAAAAATTCCTGAGGTGTCAGATAAAAATTCAACGATTTCATATTCTCGATAAAACGGCCAATTTCCAGATAGCGACCGATTACCGTGAGTACAATAGGAAGTGGTTTAATACTTTCGTTACCTGAATCATCAAAATATGAATCCAATACCGGTGAGAAATCGGTAATTTCCACATTGTACCTTATCGCCAGCTGCTGAAGCTGTTTGGTAACCCGGGACAAATCATCCCGATTCACAAATTTCTGCCGGATTTCTTCCAGCTCTTTTTGGGCATTTTCCGCCCGCTTTTCCACATTCTTTAAATTAATATTGGCATTCTGGGCATTGTGAATTTTTTGGCTCAACTGGGTTAGTTGCCGATGCTTGGCTTTAATCTCCAGCTGCAAGGGCTGATAAACCAGCATAAACCATCCCACCGAAAACACCACCAGAACAATGATTAAAATCAGAAAAATACGTTGTGCTTTCACAGTGCCGTTCCCTTTTTAAAGATATGCTTCCGCTTCAAATTCAAATATTTGTTTGTCCGGATCTTTTCGCTTTTCCACAATTTTGATTTTTTTGAAATAGTTCAGCTCGTTTAAACGATTGAGAAAATTAATCAGAATTACATCTCCCATAATAAAATCACCCCGGATCACACCAGTAAAATTCACCCGGTAATCATAATTTGCTGTTTCATCTTTTGCTCCCTTCCGGTGTCGTTTGGGTGGCTGATATCGGAACACCCCCAGGGAGGTCAACCGAATATCCCCGGGTACTTCGTTGCTAAAAATTTTCATAACTTCCAGCAAACGGGGTTCATATTTCACGGGAGCAAGCAGATGGGCCTTCTGTTTTTCCAGCGAAGCAATTTTTTTCAAAAATTCCTGGTAAATTCGTTCGGTCGGGTTCAACTCGTTGTACTTTTGCTGAAGTAATTGATGGCGCTGATTTAACTGATTCAACTTCTGATGAAGCCGATAACTCTCAAATCCTGCGCCAATCCCCCCCATCAGAATAATTAAAGTCAGTAAGATATTTAAATTTTTGAAGAGTTCACGACTCCGGAATTCCGAGGGGATCATGTTCATCTTCTTACCGGAATAAAGCGCCAGGCCGAGGGCGCTGGTAAATTCCCCATATTCCCCCCAGGAGCTCATCCGGGAGGAAAGACGGGGGGCAAACACCCGAACAGGGTAGTTCAGCCTCTGTTTCAGGTAAGTAAAAATTGCATCCAGCTTTAATCCTGAACCGGATACAAATACATGGTTGATAGGATATTCATCTTTAGGTCCCCGAAAGAACTCCAGAGAACGCAAAATTTCCCCTAAAAGTACCTGCAGAAGCGGATTTTGTCTGGATTTGAGGGATTCTACCCTTTTCAGTAAGCGTTCCCGCAAATTCTCCGCTCCCATTTCGGGTTTTTCCTGTTCAGTGTCGCTATGGAGTGTCTCATTGATTTTAAGTTTTCCGTTTCCATTGCCGTTTTTAATAGCCACTTCCAGATTATTCATTCCGATGGCAAAATTTCGCACAAAGCGCAATTTTCCATCCACAAAGAAACAAATCTGGGTTACATCACTACCTATATCGACCAGGACATCGTTCAATGGTTCAGTCACCATATATTGGTAGATTGAATGCAAAGCGAACGGACGGGGCAACAATATGCTGGGTTTAAAACCGGACTTGGTAAGCAGGTCCATGTGGATATCCACCACTTCGTAGGGGATCACCGCCACCAGCGCCCGAACTTTCTCCATCTCATTCTCTCGAAAAGTTTCCAGAATCTGGTAATCCCACCACACATCATCAGTAAAATTGGGAATATCCGACTTATTTTTATATAAAATGGCCTTCTTGATTTCAGCAGATTTTAGTCTGGGTACCACTACCTGTCGGACGTTGATATCGGGCGAAAAGAAAGAAACATATACATCCATCCCGGCGCGGTAATACTGGGATTTGATGTATTTCAGTGCCATTTCGATGGAACGATAACGATCGGTCTCCTCACTGGTTAAATCTTCGCTTCCCCAGCGTTTTACCTCAATTCTATCGCCACTCCGTTTTACAATCAAATAATGTAACTTATCAGTGGTAATGTCCATTGCCAGGATGGTTTTGGCGGTCAGTTTCTTGACAAAAGGTAAATTTTGTGAGAAGTCATTTCGGATTTTCTCAGACTTAAACTCACCGTTCCCGCTGGCAGATTCTGAGGAACCGGAAAGCCTTTTCAACAATTCCTCACGAGTAATCACCACCGAATCAGAGTTTTGCTCTTCCCATTCATCCAGATGTCTTCGACTAAGGATACTCATAACATTCTCATCTTTTGGACCCAGCACACCAATTATTCTTAGATTTGTCAGGAACAAGGGAGATTAATTCATATTTTCCCAACGGCTATCGGTAAACACCAGGGGGCTTTCGTTTACCGAATGTCTTAAAAATTTGATCATAGTGTTCCGATGATGGAATATATATAAATTGCTACTTCCAAATAACCATGGAGCTCCCTGAATATTACCATTGGTAATCACCCCACCAATCAGACTACGCCTTAACAATGATATCTGTGAGGTCAATCTCTTTCCCGGAGTAGGCTGATAAATTGTACCAAACGTAGCAGAAAATGGCAACCAGGCGCTTTTAAACTTCACCCGGCCACGAGCCACAAAGTGCCCCCAACCAAACCAATTCCAGTGCTGGAAAGTCAAATTTTTTTCCACAAAAACAAATTTATTAGGCGGAAAATGAAACACACTACCCACCACGTAATTTCCGCTATGGTATCCGTTCGGTAACGATAGATTGCGCAATTCGTCCAGATCGAATTTGGGCATCACCGGTGCATTCGTATATACCAATGAAGGATAGTGCGGAATAAAAAATATACTGCTCGGAGGCCAGGGATGCGCCACCACTCGACTGACATTCCCCGTAGTGTAAATAGCATATTTGGATACATCGATATAGGTGAGAGTCTGGGACAACTTTTTAACGAATTTACTACTGCGCCCTTTAGCAGTGACCCGAAAACGATTGTGGCTCAGGAACTCAACCCGAACCTTGCAGGTCGTTTCGTTGCCAGTGTCAATCTCTTCCATCCAGTCGTATAGGTGTGTGGGATCGGAAAGCAGCACCCGTTTTATGCCATACTCCAGGCCGGACTGGGCCGCATAAAATGCTCGACGCTGTTCCGCATGAAGCATTCCCATTCGAGTATCGCTGACAGTAATGGTCAGCATGGTGACACTCATCATGGCAATGAGCATCATCAGAAACACCACCGCAATGAGTGCCGAACCTTCTTCCCGCTTAATTTCGCAAATAAAATAGCTCAGACGCACGAATAATCTGCCCCTCTTTCTCGATTTTCAACGTAACCCGTAAATAGGTAATATCCTCTTCCACCGATTCCACAACGTGCAAAGAATCGTTCAAATATTGAAAGGGATCATCCACTAAATCTTTTAACAGAAGATCACTGTTTCGATACAATTTATCCTGGCTTTTCTGATAATTCACATAATCCCCATCGATGCTGTAAAAAGATAACCGATTGCTCTCGGCATGAATCAAACTATCTGGCGACAATTTCTGAATGTCGTTGCGCAAAATACTCATCGTGCCGGACAAAGAAGCACGGTTCATCGTGTTGTTGTAGGAAAGGCTAATCATGTTGGCATTCAGACTAATAATCACCAGAGCCAACATCATCACAATTCCCATCAGGGTTAGACCTACCACCAGTTCAAATAGCGACATCCCCTGCTGGTTCGTGTAGAAACGATTAAGCCAGTTGTGCACTTTCACTGCCATTGGTTCATTCCATCAATAATAGCGCGTCAGTCGTGTGGTAATCACATAACCATCTTCCAGTTCCGGATGTTCAACAATCACGGTTACCTCCCATGCTTCCATTCCCGCCGAACCCCATCCGTTGATATGGCGAACCTGAACCCTTCGCTGAAAACCATTCGGTAAATTTTCCGTTCTTTGAATCCCATTCACATGCTTGTACCAATCCCAGTGTTTCATCTTCCAGCCAATTATTTCTTCCATTTTGCTCTCGGCCAATTGCACAGCCTGTTCCACCACACTATTTTTGGAGGCATGGAAGGAAACCAACCCGGTAACAGCCAGGAGAGATGGTAGGGCGATACCCAGCAGGATGATAACCAGTACCATTTCTAACAGGGTAGCGCCCCGTTCACTTTTCCATTCAGGATGTTTTATGGTCAATACTTGTTTCACCATCTCTCCGTACACCTAAGCGTTATTCATCACCACCAAATGAATGTCCATTCGGACAAGTAATGGTGACTGATTCTCCACCCCCAGAAACACTGACCTGATAATCGGAATTGTCTTCCGGGCACTTGGGTACCTGTCCGTTCACAAAGAAAGCCGACGGATCGCTGTTGTAGTCGCTAACCACATCACTCAGCGAACTTCCATCTCCATTGACCAGACGTTTGGAATATTCCATCATGATCGCGCTTTCGATGGCTTTCTGGTTTGCCAGACAGGCTGCTTCCTGCGCCTTAGTATTCATGCTGAAATACTTAGGAACCGCCACTGCGACCAGAATACCCAGAATGATGATCACTACAATTAATTCGATCATCGTGAAACCCTTCTGATTCCCTGAGAACTTCATAGTAAATAACCCTCCTTAGTTAGTTAATAGGTAATTATTTGGTTTAGTTTAAGATTATTGAACCATACTCATCATATCCCACATGGGTAAAAAGATTGCCAATGCCAGGATAAGCACCATTCCACCCAGCGCAACCGAGACAATCGGTTCGATGAGCGAGGTCATGTTTTTCACTGTTTCCCCAACTTCCATGTCGTAGTAACTGGATACACTTTCCAGCATGTCATCCAGCGCACCGGATTTTTCGCCAATGGAGATCATCTCCACAATAAATGGGGTGAAATACGGGCTCTTGCGTAGGGCAGTTGCAATGCGTTCTCCTTCTTTAATGCGCTCTAAAATCATGCTCAGCTCCCGTTTGTACACCTCGTTCTCCATGGTTTCCTGCAACGTTTCGAATGCTTTCACCACCGGGATTCCGGTACGGTTCATGGTATGAAAGACCTTAGCAAAGCGAGAGATGCTTACCTTTTTAATTAGTTCCCCGAAAATAGGCATTTTGAGTAAAAATTTATGATACTGGTAGCGCCCCGCTGGAGTGCGAACATATAGTACCAGAGCAATGATCAATCCCACCAGCGCTGCCAGTAAAATCAATCCGTAGGAGGAAATGAGATAATATAATCCGATCATCACCCGCGTGGGCAAAGGCAGTTCCAACCCGCTGGCCTGAAAAATGGGAATGAATTTTGGTATAACAAAGGTGGTAAAAATTACAAAAGCAATGATCAGACCGCTGATTACCAGCATGGGATAACGCATGGCTTTTTTAACGTTCTGCCGAATCTCCAGCTCTTCTTCCAGATATTTATGCAAGTAAAGCAGAGTTTCTTCTAACGTTCCGCTCATTTCTCCCACTTTCACCGAATTGATGTAAAGCACCGGAAACACCCTGGGAAACTGAGCCAGAGCATTGGAAAAGGAATTTCCCTGCTCCACCTCTTCCGCAATCTGATCCACCAGTGACTGAAATGCGGGATCGTTATTCTGTTCTTTAATAGCGTTCAGGCTTACCAGAATCGGGACACCTGCCCTGAGAAGAGTGTACAACTGTTTGGTAAAGAGAATCACCGTTTTGGGATTCACTTTTTTTCGGGAAGAGGCTTTTCGCTTACCGGCAGATTGTTTCGATTGGATTTCCACCGGAGTCAGGCGCAGTTTCTGAAGTTGAGTAATAACTTCCGCCTCAGAGGGTGCGACGATTTCATCCTGCACCACTCTCCCGTCATCGGTTACCGCTTTGTACACAAAATTCGGCATTATTCTACCTTTTTAATTCATCCCCGGTACAAAATAATTCCAGTACCACTGCAAAATTTTAGGTCCCCAGTACACAAAGGTCAGCGATCCAAAAGTGAAGAAGGGGGCCATAGGTAAATACTCCTGCATCCGCGCTTTTCCGGAAACGGCCAGGAAAGCAAACGCCAGCATGGCATATAGATATCCGAAGAACAGAGCCAACAGAACCATTTTCCAGCCCAGGAAAAACCCCAGCACTGCCGCAAGTTTTACATCGCCCATTCCCATGCTCTCCTTCCGGAACAGAAAGCGTCCCAGTGCGGCAAACATCAGCATAGAAGCACCACCGGCAAAAAATCCAATCACTGCCTCGCTCCAGGGACGTACCTGAACAAACAGGTTAAACACCACCCCAAAAAAGAGCAGATACATCAACAACTTGTTGTAAATCAACTGGGTTGCCAGATCGATGAAACTGATGACAATCAGAAAGTAAATCAATACCACATAAAAGAAGAAGGAAGGAGTGAGTCCAAACTTCATATATGTCACCACAGTCAGCAGGCCCGTAAGAACTTCCACAATAAAATAGCGCAGTGGAATGGGCTGGTAGCAGTAATGACAACGCCCTTTCAGCGTAATGTAACTAACCACCGGAATATTGTAATAGAAGGGAATATGAGTTCCGCAATTGGGGCAAAAGGAACCCGGCCGAATCAGGGAGATGTTTCGCGGGATGCGAAAGATGCACACATTTAAAAAACTTCCGATAATTGCTCCGAAAGCAAATAAAATTAGATAATCCATTATATCCCCCTCAAACAAGTTTCAAATTCAATTTTTTATTTTCGGCTCTCTCGGAAACAGCTTTAAGAAACGGACGTTGCGAGCGGCGCAGGAGTCGTTTAATCCGCGCCAGTAAAACATTAGGATTGTACGGTTTACTCAGGTAGTCGTCTGCACCCAGGTCCAGGCTTTTCACCTCATTGTCCGGCCCGTTCAATGCCGTAAGAACCAGTACCGGGATGTTAGCGGTCGCCAAATCCGCCCGCAAATGCTGCAGGAATTCATATCCGTTCATGTTGGGCATCATAATATCCAGTACAATCAGGTCCGGCCGTTCCCGATTCACCACTTCCAGAGCTTTCAGCCCGTCATCGGCCTCCAGAACCTGCCAATCGGTCTTCTTCTCGATAAGAATTTTCATCATCTTCCGCATACCGGTGGAATCTTCCGCCAGAAGGATTCGGGGAGGTCGATCTTCCTGATAATCGTCCTCCACACCATTTTGCCGTACCGGCGTGGCTGTTTCCAGAGTTGCCTCCAGAGGCGGAACATCCGAGACCACCTTTTCGATTTTCTTTTTCATCTCCATTTTAGGACCGGAAGTGGCTGATGGCGATTCGGTGCTGGCCGATTGTCCCATCTCGCCCGGATTAATTACCCGGAGCACTTCCTTATAGTCTGTATCACCGTGAGCAATATGTTTCAAAGCATCTTCATACAGATTCTGGAACCCTTTCCGTCGGGCAACTTTGCGAATTTGTGAAAGCGAAGCGCCGGAACCGATAAGGTCTTTTAATTCCTCGTCCAGAAGAAGAATTTCGTACACTCCTATGCGTCCCTTGTAACCGGTAAACCCGCAGTGCTGGCATCCTTCGGCTTTATAGAAGTGAGGTTCCATGCCCATGCGTTTAATAAAAGGGACAAGCTTTCGCTCCACCTCATCAGGTTCTTTTTCCACTTTGCAGTGGGAACACAATCGCCGTACCAGACGCTGTGCGATGACCGCCTCCAGCGAAGAGGCAATTTTGTACACATCGATTCCCATATCCACCAGGCGGGTAATGGCTCCCAGAGAATCATTGGTGTGCAGGGTGCTCAGGACCAGATGTCCGGTCAGGGCAGCCTGAATGGCAATCTCCGCCGTTTCCTGATCCCGGATTTCGCCTACCAGAATCACGTCGGGGTCCTGCCGCAGGAATGAACGGAGTGCAGAAGCAAAAGTAATCCCCGCCTTCTCATTCACCTGCACCTGATTGATCCCCTCAATGTTGTATTCAATGGGATCTTCGATGGTCAGAATATTGTTGGCAGTGTTTCGAATCCGATTCAGTGCGGCATACAGAGTGGTGGTTTTTCCGGAACCGGTGGGCCCGGTGACCAGAATCATACCCTGCGTTTTACTGAAGCACTGTTCCAGAAGCTCCAGATTTCGACCCTGAATGCCCAATTCCTGAAAAGAGACTTTTGCTTTTCGATTGTCCAGAATTCGGATAACCACTTTTTCGCCGTAATTGGTAGGCAACACAGAAATTCGCAGATCGATACTGGTGCCATCATGGATAACTTTTGCTTTGCCATCCTGCGGTTTGCGCGTTTCAGCAATATTCAGGTTGGAAATAATTTTGATTCGACTGACCAGCGAGGCGTGAACACTTTTGGGGACTTCCAGGATGTTGCGTAAAATTCCATCAATGCGGTAGCGCACCACCACAACTTTTTCCTTGGGTTCGATGTGAATATCGCTGGCATCTTTGTCAATTGCTTCGCCGATAATCAGACTCACCAGCTTCACCACCGGGGAATCGGCTTCCTTCCCGTTTTCTCCGGCAATTTGAACTGCCTTCTCAATATTGGCACGATCCACCAGGTTGTCGATAAACTTATCCGGTGAATAATATTCCTCAATTTTCTGTTTTACCTGGTCCTTAAAGGCGAAAAAGGTTTTGACAAACTTACCGGTGGTGTAAGCAATTTCCTTTTCGGCTTCCAGATTAAACGGATTGGCAAATGCCACTGCAATATGATCTTCGCGCAAATTAAACGGAAACACCTGGTACTTCTGGCAGATATTTTCCGGAACCAGTTCCACAGCCTGCTGGTTAATGTCGATGGCATCCAGATTGATGAAGGGAATTTGCAGGACGTTTTCCACAAAGGTGGCAATATCTTCTTTGGTCAGTTGTTTGGTATCCAGCAGTACATCTAAAAAGTAATCATAGTCAGCATAACGAGCCCGGAGTTCATCCAGATACTGTTCATCCACAATCTGATAATCCAGCATGGCTTTGGCTAACCACTCATCTTCGAATCGGTGTCTGGTGCTGACTTCCATAAAATTTCTCTTTATATTTGCTTTGCAATAATTAAATGGAGTTCAAGGCGTAATCCGCATGAAAAAGTACCGAATCCATATTCCCGCTTCAGCCGTTTCCGATCGCCTTGATCGATTGATTGTGCAACATCATTCCGGATTTTCGCGCCGCGAAATAAAACGGTTGATTGACCGGGGGAGTGTTTATGTGAACGGTCGCCGCATCCGCCAGGCTTCGTACCAGGTCTTCCCGCCGGCGGAGATTCAAATTTTTGTCAAAGAGAACCTGGAGATAGAACATGTAGCTGTACAAATCCATTGGCACTCCCTTGTTTTATATCAGGATGCACACCTTCTGATCATTAATAAGCCGCCGGGAATTCCTACTGCCCCCACAGTGGACAGTGCGGTTCATAATGTTTATGCGTACTTGCAACAGGCCGGTATTCTCTCTCATCCATTCTACCCCTTTCATCGTCTGGACCTGGACACCTCCGGCGTACTGATGATCCCGCTTTCGCGGCAGGCAGTGCGCAAGCTCAACGAACAGATGCGCCACCACCGTATCCAGAAGATTTACCTCGCACTATGTCAGGGAATTCCTGCTTCAACGCAATGGAAAACGATAGGAACAATTTCCCGGCAGCGCCAACCTCCCTCCCGATATCGATTTTCTCCTCAACCTGGAATGCGTGGCTTCTATTCCGAAAGCCACTTTCGGTGTCTGGCTTATCGCTCACAACCCGAGGTGAGCCTGATTCAGGCCCGTCCCGTTACCGGGAGAACTCACCAGATTCGGTTGCATTTACAGCATGCTGGTCTTCCAATCCTTGGCGACGCTCATTACGGGTTCCAACTTTCCGGGTGGCCCGGTGATTTCCCATCTCCAGAACGCACCCTGTTACACTGCCGGGAAATGATGTTCACTCATCCGTTGACATTAGACCGAATTTCTGTTCAAGCCCCGCTTCCTGCGGATTTTGCTCGCTTCCTGCGGCTCCTCTTCCCTGACATTTCTGATAAATACATTACAAATGCAATGCCAACACTATAACACCTTATTATTACGGCAGTTACGTAATCGCCCAGAGTAGGAAATGACTAAAAAATGGACAATTTTCTTTACACTATATGCGGGATTTTCGTCAGGGGAATGGAAATTCGCTTTTCGAGACAACTTCGGGAGGGAAGGTGTTGAAAATTCATAGAGACTTTGAGAAAAAACGTTTACACCGCAAGCCGGTTATCGAATGGGGTGACTAAAAAAGCAAAAAAAGAATGCATGACTATTCCCACCAAAATAAATAGAGTTAGTGAGTTGCTCAATCATGAGAATAATTGCATTGTATGTTACTTTTGAGTTACCCCCATACTGTGCAGCAGGTAAAAATGTGCGGAAAAAATTCAGGGGAAATTCGGGACGATCTTACGCTTTGCGTTTTAATCGCGCCACAAAGGAACCGTCCATGGGATGTTTGTGAGGGAACGTCCGTACAAAATACGGACCATCCAGATACTTTTCCGGAATAAAGGGTGTCAGATTATCCAGCTGAAATTCAGGGTGATTTTCTAAAAATGCTTCCACTACCCGATCGTTTTCTTCCAGTTCGATGGTACAGGTACTGTACACCACAACACCACCCGGTTTTACCGTATGCGCAGCCACCTCCAGCAATCCTAACTGAATTCGTTTCATATTCTGAATATCCTGAAGCGTGCGTTTCCACTTCAAATCCACCCGCTTACTTAACACACCAAACCCGGAACAGGGCGCATCCAGTAAAATACGATCAAACTCCCGTGAAACAGGTAACTGAAATGCGTCAGCGGCTACGGAACGGACACAGGTGTAGCCCAACCGTCGCATGTTGTCGCGGGTAAGTTTAATCCGGGAAAAATGGCGATCCATGGCCAGCACAAAGCCATCGTTTTGCATCTGTTCGGCAATGTAACCGGTTTTACCACCGGGAGCAGCGGTCATGTCCAGAATCCATTCTCCCGGCCGGGGGTCCAGAGCCAGAACGGGCAAAGCCGTGCTGGCATCCTGCACCGAAACCCACCCCTCGGTTAAAAAGGGAAGTTTGCGAAAAGCCTGAAAATCATCAATCCAGTAAAAATTGTCGAAGTCGGGATGCTGTTCAAAAGCAATGTTTTCTTTTTCCAGCGTTTCTTCAAAACGGGTTTTATCTCCCTTCAACTGGTTCAACCGCACACTAATACGCGGTCGTTGATTATTGGCCACCAGCAACTTCTGAACCTCATCAATTCCCCAGTACTCAATCCAGCGCTGAACCAGCCAGCGCGGGTGGGAGTAGCGCAACGCCAGTTTATCTAGCACATCCAGCTGGGTTTCCATTAAATCGAATTTACGCTGCTGGCGTAAGAAATTACGTAAAATGGCATTGACCAGATTGGCGGTTTTCTGATTGTATCGATTCTTGGCAATCTCTACCGCTTCGTACAACACAGCATAGGGAGGAATACGGTCCAGGTAAATAAGTTGATATAGCGAGGAGCGCAGGTTATTTCGAACTTCAATAATCAGATTTTCGAATTCACCGCTGTATAAATGCCGGATGTACCAGTCCAGACGCCCCTGCCAGCGCAACACACCATTTACTACTTCGGTGATAAAGCGTTTGTCCGCATCCTCAAAATTTTTGAGTTCGTTTTCCAGCAACTTATCGGAATAAGCCTGGCGGGTTTCGATTTTGGTGAGAATTTCAACAATCTTGCTCCGCACAGGAATCTGGGAGCGATATTCTTCTTTGCCTTCTTCCGGGTTTTTCATCTCTTTAAATGCCATTCTCCTCTCACAAAATTTTGGGTTTGAAATATACATTCAGTTGCGGATGGATACAAATCGTTCTAAAATCCATGCCATTACTGATTTGCTTGAATTTAAAACTCACTGAAGGTGGCAATGCCTGGTAGCACTAAAACACTAAAAGAAGGAAATGGATGCGAAATGACTATTTTTGGGGAGGAAATGAGTGCTTTGTTTGATAGCTTGAAATACGGTAAATTTAACATGCGATGAATACAAAAGACATCATGCAGAACGGGTGATGAGGCCTGAATGGGAAGTCGTGTTTTTTTTCTTCGGAGAAGAGAAGAACGAAAAAACGATTTTCGTCCTTCTCTTTGCACAACCAAATAAATATTTCTCTGCTCCCTGCTTTACGGATTTAATCGCCGCAAAAGAATTTGCTCTGCCCGTTTGAGTTGTTCCACATTATTGATTCCGTGAGTTTCCTCCACATTGGGAGTCAATACCGGTACCACTTTCTTCCCTTCCGAAACCCAGATTTTTATGACATCGGGCAGATAGTATTCCCCCTGCTTATTGTCATTTTTAACCAGAGGTAACGTGTCGAACAGAGGTTTGCTGCGAAACAGGTAAATTCCCACGTTAATTTCTTTAATTTGACGGATGGCTTCTTCAGCATCTTTTTCTTCCACAATTTGCTGGAGGTAACCATTTTCGTCCCGCACAATGCGACCGTACCCGGTGGGATCTTCCATCTCCGCAGTAAGCAGAGTGGCATACGGTTGTTCTTTCTGGTGAATGTCGATCAATTTCTGGATGGTTTCGGCGGTGAGCAACGGTACATCACCGGAAAGTACCAGGACATCGCCATCAAAATTGCGGAACAGGTCGCGGGTTTGCAGTACCGCATGGCCGGTGCCCAGTTGTTCCGCCTGGACAGCGAACTCCACGCCTCGATCCCGGGTTTCCGCCATCACCATTTCGCGTTTGTGCCCGACAATGAGCACCACTTTTTCCGAACCAATTGCCTGCGCCACATCAATCACATAATGGATCATGGGACGACCGTTAAGCGGATGCAGCACCTTGGGTAAATCCGATTTCATGCGCTTTCCCTTACCAGCAGCCAGAATAATCGTTGCCAGTTTCATCATTTTCCCTTCCTTCTTTTCGATTCGTTGAGTCGTTGTTCATTCATCGTCAAAATTGAAAAAATATATTAGCCGATAGTTTGATACAAATCAACATTTCTGTTTTATCCAATCGGATTTTTGACGGACATGGCGAAAAGAAAAAGCCCCCGAAGATCGGGGGCTGATAGAAAAAGTTTGAACGTTCGATTAGTACATTCCGCCCGGAGGCATGGACGGTTCGTTCTTTTCCTCTTCAGGAATTTCTGCCACCACCGCTTCGGTCATCAGCAACAGTCCAGCCACTGAAGCGGCATTTTCCAGAGCCGTCCGGGAGACCTTGGTCGGGTCGATGATTCCGGCCTTGATCATGTCGTCTTCATACTTTTCCGCTGCCGCATTAAAGCCAAAATTACCTTTACCCGATTTCACTTTTTCCACGACCACAGAGCCTTCCAGACCAGCATTGTTCACAATCTGACGAATGGGTTCTTCCAGAGCCCGACGAACGATGTTCACACCAATCTGTTTGTCGCCATCAAATTTCAATTTATCCAGTGCGGGCAGTGCACGCAGGTAAGCCACACCACCACCGGGAACAATTCCCTCTTCCACTGCGGCACGGGTAGCATGAAGGGCATCTTCCACCCGGGCTTTCTTTTCCTTCATTTCCACTTCGGTGGCCGCACCAATCTTAATCACAGCCACACCGCCGGCCAGCTTAGCTAACCGTTCCTGCAATTTTTCCTTATCATAATCGGAAGTGGTTACTTCAATTTGCTTTTTGATCTGAGCAATCCGTGCCTTGATGTCTTCGGTTTTTCCGGCACCTTCCACGATGGTGGTATTTTCCTTATCCACAACCACCCGTTTGGCCTGTCCCAGATCGCTCAGTACGGCGTTTTCCAGCTTGAATCCGGTCTCCTCACTGATCACCCGACCACCAGTCAGAATGGCAATATCTTCCAGCATGGCTTTACGACGATCGCCGAATCCGGGCGCCTTTACAGCACACACCTTCAGCGTGCCACGGATTTTGTTCACCACCAGTGTGGCCAGTGCTTCGCCTTCCACATCCTCGGCAATAATCAGCAACGGTTTGCCGGTTTGAGCCACTTTTTCCAGAATGGGAAGCAGGTCCTTCATGTTGGAGATCTTCTTATCGTGAATCAGAATCAGCGCATCTTCCAGCACCGCTTCCATGTTCTCCGGATCGGTCACAAAGTAAGGAGACAGGTAACCGCGGTCGAACTGCATACCTTCCACCACATCCAGAGTGGTTTCGGTGGACTTGGCCTCTTCCACGGTAATCACACCTTCGTTGCCCACTTTTTCCATAGCGTCGGCCAGCAATTCGCCAATCATCATATCGTTGTTGGCAGAGATGGCACCAACCTGAGCAATCTCCGTTTTGCTTTCCACCGGACGGCTGATTTTGCGCAGTTCTTCCACCACCACTTTGGTTGCCTCGTCGATACCACGCTTAATTTCAGTGGCATTGGCACCGGCGGTCACGTTTTTCAGACCTTCGTTAAAAATAGCCTGAGCCAACACCGTGGCAGTCGTGGTCCCATCACCCGCATCATCACTGGTTTTGGAGGCCACTTCCTTGACCATCTGAGCGCCCATGTTTTCGATGGGGTCTTCCAGTTCAATCTCCTTCGCCACAGTCACACCGTCCTTGGTTACCGTGGGAGCACCAAACTTCTTTTCAATCACCACATTGCGACCTTTCGGTCCCAGAGTCACTTTTACTGCTTCGGCCAGTTGATCGACACCTTTTTTCAGTTTCGCACGTGCATCAACACTGTATTCTACCATCTTAGCCATAGTACTTCACCTCCGTTTTTTTATTTTTCTATGATTGCCAGAATGTCGTTTTCTCGCAAAATAAGATAATCCTGATTATCAATTTTAAAATCTGTGCCTGCATACTTACTGTACAGCACCACATCTCCCACTTTCACTTCCAGATGAAGCCGTTTTCCGTCTTCAGTCATCCGTCCCGGTCCAACCGCAATCACTTCTCCCTTCATTGGCTTTTCCTTGGCCGTATCGGGAAGGATGATACCACCCGGGGTTTTGTCCTCCTCCTCAATGGGTTTCACCACGACCCGATCACCCAATGGTTTCAGCTTCATGGTTCCACCCTCCTTTTAAGTTATTTGATTTCAATTAATTAAGTTCAATATTTAGCACTTTTCCATTTAGAGTGCTAATAATATAAAACAAAAAAATCGGCTGTCAAGCCTCATTTCAAATTTTTTGATTCTTCTTTTTTCACTAAGTTACAACGCATTTTCATTTTCTCGGTTCCCTGCCAATTTTTTCCGGAACAATTCTTTCACAAAACTGTTGATTCTGGAACAAATTCATTTAATTTTATGATAACAAATGAAACGAAAAATTATTGTTAAAGGAGACCCGTTGTGAAAGCACTCATCACCAGTGGTGGGCGGGGAACCAGACTCCAGCCCATTACCCATACTCAGAACAAACATTTGATTCCCATTGCGAATAAACCCATTCTCCACTATGCCATCGAAGCTGTTGCCGATGCAGGGATTACCGAGATTGGCATTGTGGTGAATGCGGACAACGACGATGTGCAACGCGCCATCGGCGACGGGAGCCGGTGGGGAGTTCACATTACCTATATTCCCCAGCAAGCTCCCCTGGGACTGGCTCACGTGGTGAAAATCTCGCAGGAGTTCATCGGGAACGAGCCGTTCATTTTCTATCTGGGCGATAACATGGTGGTAGGTGGTGTAAAACGATTCATCGATAAATTCGAAGCGGATGGTTGCAACTGCCATCTGACACTGGCGAAGGTCAAAGACCCCTGGCGTTTCGGAGTCCCGGAGATCGAAGGAGAGCGAATCGTTTCCATTGAAGAAAAGCCCAAACACCCCAAAAGTGAATATGCGGTGGCCGGAATTTATGTGTACGACTCCACCATTTTCGAAGCAGTTAACGCCATTGAACCCAGTGCCCGCGGTGAACTGGAAATCTCCGACGCTCACCAGTATCTGCTGGACAAAGGGTACAAAATTACCTATTCGGAAATCACCGGATGGTGGAAGGACACCGGGAAGCCCGAAGACTTGCTGGAAGCAAACCGGCTGATTCTGGAGAATCTCGAACAGGAATCGCTGGGGGAAGCGGACAGTCGCTCACATCTGGCCGGAAAAGTGATTCTGGAAGAAGGCGCGCGGGTAATTCACAGCCACATTCGGGGACCCGTCATCATTGGCAAAAACACCATCATCGAAAACAGTTATATCGGACCGTACACTTCCATCTACCATGATTCGGTGGTTAAGAACAGTGAGCTGGAATTCAGTATTGTCATGGACGAATGTCGCATTGAAGATGTCGGAATTCGCATCGAAAGCAGCATACTGGGTTCTCAGGTGGAGATTGTCCGGGCGAAGGGGATGCCCCGCACCCAGCGCTTTATGCTGGGGAATCGCAGCATCGTGGAACTGGTTTAACCGCCTCCGTTGGGGACAATTCATCACGGAAGCAAAAAAGCGGATCCGTGCCACATGCTTTTGGGAAAAAGATTGAAAGTTCCTTTCAATAAAACCTAAACCATTCATTTTAGCGGAGGAACCAATATGGCCGAGGAAAACATTTTACTGGAAATTGAACAAGGCATTGCTACAGTCACCATTAATCGTCCTCAAAAACTAAATGCGCTAAATGCCGAAACCATCACACAACTTTACCAGATTTTCAAGAAATTAAAAAATGATGATAGCGTTTCGGCTATCATTCTAACCGGAAGTGGTGAGAAGGCATTCGTGGCGGGCGCCGATATTCAGGAGATTCATCAGCACGACGATATTTCCGGGCGAATTTTCGCCATGCGTGGCCAAAAAGTATTTCGTTTCATCGAAAAGATGGAAAAGCCAGTGATTGCCGCCATCAATGGATTTGCTCTGGGGGGCGGATGTGAACTGGCTATGGCCTGTCATATTCGGATTGCTTCCGAAAAGGCCCGATTCGGTCAACCGGAGATTAATCTGGGACTGATTCCCGGTTACGGGGGAACCCAGCGTTTACCCCGAATTGTCGGCAAGGCTCAGGCCCTGTATCTCCTGCTCACCGGGGAGATGGTGGATGCATCCCGAGCGCTGGAAATGGGTCTGGTGAATGAGGTGGTTTCTCCGGACCGCCTGATGGAAAGAGCCCGGGAGATTGCTCACACGCTGGCAGCAAAAGCTCCCATCGCCCGGGCTTACATCCTGAAAGCCGTGGTGGAAGGCCAGGATATGAGTCTGGATGCCGGCCTGAACCTGGAAGCCGAATTGTTCGGAAACATCTGCGGAACCGAAGATATGAAAGAAGGAACCAGCGCTTTTCTGGAAAAACGAACACCGAATTTTAAAGGTAAATAAACAAACGGGTATTTATGGCGAGGCATTTCCTGGCAACAGTGGTTAGCCAAGACGCAGCATTTCGTGAACAGTATGGTCGCCTCCTAACCGAAACCGGTTTCAAAGTTCAGTTTGAAAATATTCCGGATAACGCATCTTCTGATTCCATCTCGTTGAACGGGAGATGTTTCCTTCTGGATAATCGCGAAGGGCATTTCCCGTTTTCCCACTTTATCCACCAAATCAACAATAAACAGGTAAATGTCCTGTGCATTGTAATTGGTAAACAGGTGCTCAACGAAAGTAATGATTCACTCTTTTTTCTTTCCCTCCCTCCCGAAGTTCCCAATCCGGTAATTAAAAATGTATTCAAGAATGCGTTTGTATTTATTAAAATGACCCAGCAGCAGAGCGAGCTGGCCAGCATGATCATGCACGATATGCGTTCCCCGTTAAACAGTTTGGTGGGATATCTGGAACTCATTATCAACGAAACGTTTGGGCCTTTGAACGAAGGACAGAAAAAAATTCTGGAAAAAGCCATGGAATTAGGAGATAGTACTCTGGAAATGCTGGAAGACCTGAACGAGATATTCATCGGGGAACAAAACTCTCTGTACATCGAAAAACGACCGTTTGACCTGTGTCGTTTACTGGAGCAGGTTTTGATTAATATCTGGATAAAAGCAGATCGGAAAAATATAAAAATTAAGCGTGAGATTCCCGACAATCTGGGTTCTCTGTACGGTGACGACTACCAGATTATGCGGTTATTAAATAATTTGCTTAACAATTCCATTAAATATAGTCCTGAGAATTCACAAATCATCATCCGGGCTATAGAGAAAGGTTCAATGGCTCAAATTTCCATTATCGACAATGGCGGTGGTGTGCATCCCGACCAGCTTCCTCACCTTTTCGAGAAATTTTATCGGGTCAACACACAATCAGCGAAACGGAACGGTTTCGGGCTGGGACTTTACATCAGTCAGATCATCACCCGTGCCCACGGTGGTCGCATCTGGGCAGAGAATAATCCACAGGGAGGCCTTTCCGTTCACTTCACCATTCCACTGGCAAAAAACACCCATGAACAGGTCCTTCAAAGTTTTTGTTGATTTCGACGGAACCATTACCCGAACAGACTCTTTAGAATATATTCTGGATCAATTTGCTGTTTCCGATTGGCGCGCCATCGAAGCGCAGGTTTCCGCCCATATTCTCCCCGAACGAATTGCTCTGCAAAAGGAATTTGACCTGGTGCGTGCAGACCTTCAGAAGGTACTACAGGAACTGCACCGAATTCAGATTGATCCGTACTTCCCGAAATTTGTGCAGTTTTGCCGGCAGCAGGGGATTGAACTTCTCATCCTCAGCGGGGGTTTCCGTTGCTTCATCCACACCATCCTGACTAATGCCGGTCTGGCTGACCTTGCCTACCAGGCCAATCGGGTGGTGGTGCAAAACGGGAGGTGGAAAGTGATTCCCATCGATGCTCCGCGCCTATGCGATACTGCCAACCACTGCAAATGCTATTGGCTGGAGGAAAGTCGTAAAGCCGGAGCCACTCCGGTGTATATCGGGGATGGAAACACAGACCGGTGTCCTGCGGAACGAGCAGATATCCGCTTTGCCAAGGGGAATTTAAAAAAACACCTTGAGGAGAAAGGGTTACCCTTTTATTTTTATCAGAACTTTAACGATGTCATACAAATTTTTAAGGACGATTTAATCTCCGATGAAACGTAAACCGACATCCTATTCCGACACACCCATCATCTGGCGAATCGACGACCGCTTAATTCACGGGCAGGTCATCGTGGGCTGGTGCGGGCAACTGCCCATCAAACGTCTGGTGGTGTGCGATGACGAGATTGCCCGCAACGAATGGGAGAAAAATTTACTGCAGATGGCAGCACCATCGGATATTCCCGCCGAAATCCTCACCGTGCAAGCGTGTGCGGAAAAAGTTCCCACATGGCTTCAGGAGAAACCAATCACTTTAATTTTGATGAAATCGCCGGATGTGCTGGAAAAATTACTCGATTTAAACGTTGTGATTGACATGGTCAATGTGGGAGGTATTCATTTTAAAGAGGACAGAAAGGAATATTTACCCTATCTTTTTCTTTCGGACCGCGAAGTGGAGCAATTTCGCCAGTTGATGAAACGAGGCGTTCATTTTGTCGCCCAGGATCTGCCCAATAGTACTCCGCACGATCTGAATAAACTGCTGGGAGAGTAACATGATAGATGTCGTCACAGAAGAACTATCGCTGCAAACTCGGGGATTTACCGACATAATCGATATCACCTCCTATGTAAACGAACTTTTGCAGCAACATCCGTTTCAGGAAGGACAGGTGACGGTGTTCGTACCGGGTAGCACCGGTGCTCTGACCACCATTGAGTACGAACCGGGTCTCCTGCGCGATTTGCCGGAATTTCTGGAACAGATTATTCCCATGAAAAAGCGCTACCACCACGACGACACCTGGCACGATGGGAACGGATATGCCCATCTGCGCGCTTCGCTACTCAAACCATCGCTGACCATTCCCTTCAAGAACAAACGATTACTTTTAGGAACCTGGCAACAAATCATTTTTGTGGATTTCGACAACCGTCCCCGGCATCGTCGTTTAATTGTTCAATTCTGGGGTAAAAAATAAGGCCAGCACCTGAAGTGCTGGCCCGGTCGATAGGAGGAGAACTATTTCATCCCTGAAGGTAAGGAGGCCCTATGAAACCTTTATGAAACGAGTGTATGCTGCCGAAAATATTCTTCTCGAAACTTCTCTGCATATCCTTCCGTGAACCATGAAATAATTGCATCCGTGAGTGTAACATCTTTTTTCATTTTATTCCGCATCATCAAATAATAATTCTGAATCGCATTCAACTGTCGTTTTTGAAAATCACTGGTACGGCTCATTTCATCCCCCTTTTTTAATAAATGAACAATTCCGGTGATGTTTCTTTCATCCGCTTACGAGTGCGCTCCCCGACCAATCGCTGAGTTAACCACAAAGCCAGCGCTTCGGAATGAGTTACCTGCCGTTTTAATTCCTGCGATTTCTTCTTCTGAAATTCAAAAATCCGCTTAATTTGTTCACGCGAGGTTAACATCACATCACTCCAAATTCATTCTATTTTCTTATTATACAATTTTTATGCCACAATATTTCCCTGAATAATAAATTTTCAAAATATTCATAAGTTCTTTATTATCAATGAATTGTGATTATTCCGTTATTTTATCTGAATTTTTATGCTGTCGTATTTTTCGTTTTTACTGACTACATTTTCACCACATTTTTAATTTAGTTTTCCCCAATTCTTCCGAATATGATTTAAAACAATATTTTAATTTTTGTTTTTTGTCGAGATTTACGTTTTTCCGGAAGTGATTTTGTCCGGAACTCTTCGCCCACAGATGAGTTTTATTTATTGGCTTCTGGAACTTCTAAATCGACTGCTGCCGCATCGCCCCTCGTTTGTAAAGGATATTTAATCACAGGGATGTCTTACTAAAAAAAGGAGAGATGTACTATGGATTTAAATTCATGGATTCGAACCCGTACGTTCTCTCATACCCAATTCAACGATGTTCCAGCATTAGTTAAGCGGAAGCAGGCGAAACGGCAGACCATCAGTTTATGTTTACCAGCACTGAACGAAGCCGCCACCATCGGAAAAATCATTAAAAAGCTGAAAAAGCAACTCATGGACCGTTATCCCCTGCTGGATGAAATCATCGTGGTGGATAGCGGTTCGACGGACGGTACCCGGGAGATTGCCCGTAAAGCAGGTGCAACGGTGTATTTAAGCGCCGAGATTCTCCCCGAAACGGGGAATTTCCGTGGCAAAGGCGAAAATTTATGGAAAAGTCTGTACGTCTCCCACGGCGATATCATCGTCTGGCTGGATAGCGACATTCGGAACATGGAACCCTATTTTGTCACCGGACTGGTTGGCCCCTTACTTTACCATCACGAAATTTCTTTTGTCAAAGGCTTCTATCGACGTCCCATTCAGGTCGGTAAAAAACTGGCACCCACCGGTGGCGGACGAGTCACCGAAATCCTGGCCAAACCACTGTTTAACCTACTTTTTCCACAGCTGGCCCTGTTTAACCAACCACTCTCCGGAGAATATGCCGGTCGGCGGGAATTGCTGGAACGCATTCCCTTTTTCACCGGTTACGGGGTGGAAACCGGCATGCTGATTGACATTGAACATCGTTTCGGACTCTCCTGTATGGCACAGGTGGATTTGAAATGTCGGGTTCACCGCAACCAGCCTCTGGAAGCACTGCGCAATATGGCTTTCGGAATTTTACGAGTCATGTTTATGCGCGCCGAACAGCAGGGAAAACTCTTCCTGCTGGACACGCTACGAAACCAGCTAATGACCACCGTACAACATCCCATGGGATATTTCGACATCGACATCACCGAAATCAATGAGATGGAACGCCCACCGATGATTCTCAATCCCGAATATCAGAAGAAACGTCAGTTGAGCGAAGAAGACCTGATTCTGCTGGAAGAAATCCGCAAACAACGACGTGTGCATTTTGTTCCGGTAAGCCAGTTTATGGAACCTGCTCTAATTGTACTGGACGGAAAGGCTACCCACAAAGAAGACATTTTAAAAGAAATCAGCCATCTCCTGTATGACCTGGGTATTACCCGAGATTATCCGCGACTGGTGCACGAATTCTTCCGCAGAGAGAACACCCTGAGCACCGGGATTGGCTCCGGTATTGCTATTCCCCATGTGATTTCGCGGGATGTTACCCGAATGCGTGTGGTTGTTTACCGGCCCGAACAACCCGTGCAATTCAATTCTCCGGACGGTCAGCCGGTAAATCTCATCTTCGCGGTGGTGAGTTCTCCAAATCGTCGGCTTTGCCACCTGCAAACCCTGGCAAATATGGCCAGCATTTTACGGGATGCAGATGTTCGCAACAAACTGCTTGGGGCGGAAACACCCGAAGAATTTATTTCCATGTTTCGGAAGGTAGAAGTGGTGAAACGGATTGAGCAGGAATTGCGAGCGATTGAATCCTGATTTCCCGTGACGGGTTTTTTATGGTTCTACTGGTGGATGTGCACCATTCCGGGTATCAGCCATCCCCACCCGGAAAAATTCTCGCACCGGTTCGGGAGAACGAGCAACAGCATCCGGTAATGAACCATTGAAAATGACTTCTCCCCGATGCAGAAAGATGACCCGGTCTGCCAAACGGAAAATACTGGGAATCTCATGTGTCACCATAACAATGGTGATGCCCAGTTGATTTTTCAATTTTAGAAACAGCTCGTCCAGTGCCTGCAAGGTGAGCGGATCCAATCCGGCGGAAGGTTCATCGCAAAACAGCAGGGGCGGATCCAGTGCCAATGCACGTGCCAGTGCCGCACGTTTGCGCATCCCACCGGAAAGCTGTGAAGGATACAGATAAAATGCCTGACTTAATTCCACCAGCTTCAACTTCACCCGCACCAGATATTCAATCAGATCTTCCGGTAAACGGGTATGCTGCTCAAGGGGAATGGCCACATTTTCCGCCACAGTTAATGAATTAAGCAGCGCACCGTTCTGAAATAGCACACCCACTTTGCGCACCAGACGCTGATAATCGTCTTCGGTTATTTCATTCAACCTCTCCCCCATCAAAAAGACTTCGCCTTTTTGAATGGGATACAATCCAAACAGATGTTTGAGTACGGTGGTTTTTCCGCAACCGCTGGTTCCCAGAATCACCGCAATTTCGTTGGGATATATCTGGAAATTAACCTCCTTTAACACCACTCGCCGCCCAAAACGGGCAGATAGGTTCCGTACCAAAATAATCGGTTCTTTTTTCGATGGGTTTGCTTGCATGTTCAAACCAGAATGTCGGTTAATAGAATAGCAGTCCTAAAAAACTATCTGCCAGGATGACCAGAAAAATAGCCGTAACGACCGAAGCTGTGGTCACTCGCCCCACACCTTCCGGTCCGCCCTGTACCCGAAAGCCATAAAAACTACCGGTAATGACAATCAGTCCGGCAAACACCAGACTTTTCACAAAACCGGTCATCAGGTCCCGAAATTCCAGCACCTGCACCATCCGATTGTAAAACACATAGGGAGAAATATTCAGATAAAAATATCCCACAATGGTTCCGCCTAAAATGCCCAGAAAATTTGCCAGCATAGCCAGCAAGGGCAGCGACAGCACCAGCGCATGGACTTTGGGAATGATCAGATAGCGTACAGGTGAAATGGCCATGGTTTTCAGGGCATCCACTTCTTCGGTGATCACCATGGTGCCAATCTCCGAAGCAATAGCCGACCCACTGCGTCCGGCCACCACGATGGCAGTCAGCAACGGTCCCATCTCCTGCACCATGCTAATGGCAATTAAATCCGCCACATACACATTGGCACCAAACTGGCGTAACTGCGCAGCACTTTGCAGAGCCACCACCAGACCAATCAACAGCGCAATGGTACTTACAATGGGAACGGCATTGGCTCCCATCAGTACCACCTGATTGACGAACTCCCCTTTGCGCCGCTGTCGGTGGGTAAACAGATCGGCAAACGACCAGTAAAAAATATCCGCCATTAAATAAACAAATCGGATCAGGTCAATTCTGAAAAATCGATCAACCGCTTCGCCCAGACGTTCAATCCAGAAAAGACGTGCCGGTGGAGTTCGCTCCCGGGACCTCTCAAGGGTAAACATTTTCAGAGTCGGAGCAATTGTTCGGGGAACCGAAGCAAAAAGGACGGTTTTACCTTTTTCCTCCAGCACCGTAGCAATTCGCTGTAGCAATGCCACACCGGCACTGTCCAGACGTTTCACCTCATCCAGGACAATCACCAGTTGCGATGGTGAAAAATGTTTTAATTCTCGGAACAATGGTTCCACCGCATCATCAACCCAGGGAAGGGTTAAATCGCCACGGAAACGGAGTTCCTGGTGGTTCCACTCCCAGGAAAGCGGGGTTTCCGGTGCGGAAGAATGTTTTTGCTCATTTCTCCGATTCACTGGCCCAATCCCGCATCTTTTGGATAAACAGACTTAATTCCTCATGAAACATTTGCGAAACGGTGACAGCAAACAGATTCAGGTTTCGGCGGGGAAGCGGCTGGAACCGATCGAAATGATGAGATACCACCGGCTGCTGATCGAACTGGCGAATTAAATCCAGGCGTGCTGCCAGATGAGCAACGGCTTTTTCGCCATCCATCTGGACTTCCAGATAACTCACATCCAGGGAAATCTGGAATTCGGGATTGTATTTCCACAATTCTGTTCCGGCGCGCTGAAACAAATGGGCATTCTGAACCTCCAGCTCCACAAAGCGGGTAAACGCATCCCGTGGTGCCACCGCCCATTGATGGTAAACGTAATAGGACAACTCTTTTTCGCCGGTACGCACTGCAATGCGATGTTTGTTGTATTGCGGCGAAATGCGCGCAGGCAGGATGACACAAAATTTCTCCCGGAATTTAGGTGGAATGGTTGTGGTATCCTCAGGCAAAATTTCTGGGGGTTCAATCAAATAATATTTCCGATCCACTGATTTCCGGGTACATCCCGGCAGCACAAGTAAAATCAGTAAAAACCCAATGAAAATTTTTCTCAAACGCATTTATTTCTCCAGTTTCCTATCCGGAATATTACCTGGTTTGGTTCCCCGTAACAGCACGGAGGGGTCTTCGCTCAGCATCTGGCTCACTTCGTTAAGGTACTCCAGAACGGTGCGAAGTTCTTTCATGCTTTCGTTAAAAGTCTGGCTCCCCTGCCCCAGATCATGCTCCACCCGGATTAAAATGTTATTGGTGCGCTGCACCACCAGTGCCAGTTGTTTTACCAGGTCCACCAGCCGTGCTTTTTTAATT
>CAZBWV010000017.1:0-58808 GCA_964495805.1 uncultured Calditrichaceae bacterium | reverse complement strand
CCCCACGCCATGTTTCCGGCACCAGGGTAAAATAGCCTTCTCCACCTTGCGATTTAACAGGCTGTATGGCGGTTGCAGGGAGTTGACATGCTGCAGAGCCTCACATCGTTCCAGCAACGGAACGTCGAAATTGCTGACCCCAATATAGCGTACCTTGCCCTGTTCCTGAAGCCGGATCATGGCTTCCCAGCTATCTTCTACCGGTACGTTGTCATCCGGCCAGTGAATCTGATACAGGTCAATGTAATCGGTGTTCAGGCGACGCAAGCTTGCCTCACACTCCCGCATGATGCTCTCCGGCCTATTATTGCGCTCTACCCGTCCCTGGTCATCCCACACCAATCCGCATTTGGTGGCAATAAACACTTCTTTTCGTTTGCCATTGAGTGCCCGGGCGATGACCTCTTCCGCGTGTCCCAGTCCGTACACGGCAGCGGTGTCAATCCAGTTGATGCCCACATCCAGTGCCCGATGAATGGTGCGAATGGAGTCCTCATCGTCCTGCGGTCCCCAGCCCCATTCCCAGGGTCCACCGATTGCCCAGGTTCCCAGCCCGATTTCGGTAAGGTGGGGGCCATCTTTTCCCAGTTGTCGCGTTTTCATGGGTTCCTCACTTGATTTTCAAAATTGCTTGAATCGGTTTAGCGTCTTCCTGCCGGTAACTTTTTCGCCACTCCTGCGTAATTAAAGCGAAAAGTAAGGCAATTACAAGAGTGAAGGGGATTTTTCACAGAAGTTTTAATCGGGTGAAAAATTATCTTAAATTGGCACCATGAAAAAGTGTTTGAAATGATTCAGAAAAATGCTGGAGGGAAGATGAAGAAAGATTTACGTTCATTGGTGTGGGGGATCATTTTTATTCTGGTGGGATTATTGTTCCTGGGCAATAACCTGCACTGGTGGTCGCTGCGCTGGCAGGAAATCTGGCCACTTCTGATGATTGCGGCGGGAATTGTGCTGTTTTTTGGCTGGCTGGCGAACCGGAAAGAGGTAGGCATACTGATGCCCGCCACCATTCTGGTAATGTACGGGGCGATGTTCGAATACAGCGCCGTGAATGGCTGGTACTGGATGGACCATCTGTGGCCCATATTCATTCTGGCGCCTGGTGTGGGGTTCTTTCTCATGTACTTTGCCGGTGGGCGGGAGCAGAGTATGGCTGTGGCAGGAACTGTTTTAACTGCGGTGGCATTTGCCTTCTGGGCCGGGAAGGAAGTTTCCCGCTACTTCTGGCCCATGGTGTTGATTCTTATTGGCCTGTATCTTCTTTATTCCGCCAATCAGAAAAAACAAAATCCGCATCCCGGAACCGGTGAGGCATCGTCTTCTGAGGAAAAGTCCCTGCCAACCCAACCGGATGAAAAAAGCGGAGCACAGGAAGGGGAAGCAACATGAAAAAATTGTACCGCTCCAGAACCGATCGCAAGATTGCCGGAGTGTTTGGAGGAATGGGAGAGGTGTACAACGTGGATGCCAATCTGTTGCGATTAATCGGAGTGCTGTTGATTCTGGCTACCGGTGTGCTTCCGGTGGTGGTCACCTATCTGGTTGCCTGGGTGATTTTGCCCGACGGAAAACCGGATGAAGCGCCTGAAGAATCGACCGGATAATATGCCCGGCAGGGTTGGATTCGGCCGAGTGAGCATTGCGGGAGGAATTGTGCCACTTAGTTGATCGGACCTGGATAAAGGCTCAGGACTCTTCCTTCCGGATAAATCCGTTCTCCTGCAGAAAATGTACTATCCGACTAAACGCTTCTCCATCCCGGTTAGGCACCCGAATTACGTTGGGATATTCCACCGGGAGCTGTTCTTCCAGAAGGAAGAAAATGCCCACTTCCTGTGCCAGGGAGAGGTCTTCCAGAGAATCGCCAATGCCAATGGTCTGCTCACGGCGCAAATGGCGTTCCCTTTTGTCGATTGCTACCGCCGCGCGTTTGCCGGCATTGCGCGGCAGAATGTGGAAGGCGTGGGGGTGGCGAAATTCTCCCTCCGCCGGTACCGCCCCGTTATCAATAATCCGAAATTGCGGAAAGTGTTGGGCCATCCAGCGCACCGCTTCCTGGTAATCAATCTCCCCGATGAGCAACAGATGGGTGCGCAGTGCCGAAGCCCAGGGTTCGTACGGACGGATTCGCTCCGGAAAACGCTGCTGCAGCGCCTCCAGCACTCCGCTTTGCCGAATGCGCTGCTTCAACTCCGCCGCATCAGCAACCTCCATCCCATAATGGGTAATTACCCGTTCTCCCTGGTTATACACAATTTCCATACCGAGATTGGCAATGTAATTGCGGAAACCCAGCAGGCGGGCGGTCTCTTTTAGCTTCTCTTTCTCCCGTCCGGAGGTCATGACCACGTCCACTCCGGCGGTAAGTAGGTGGTAAATGGCTTCCGCATTATGCAGGGTGTAACCAAACGGATTGCGGAACAGGCATCCGGCATGCACAAAGGTGCCATCCACATCGGTGTAAATAACCTGTATTTGCTCCAGGTGGTTGCGAATGAGCGCCAGGTTGATGTCCAGTGAATTTGTCTGATGCTTCATGTTTGTTCTTCCTGCTTTTCCTTTCAGGGGTTCAGTCCGGTGTGGCAATCGCTGCACAGCATTTCCTTCCAGGCTTCGTCAATGTCCTCAGGATGCTTAAATTCCAGCTCCTGGCCCAGCAGCGCTACTTCCATATTCTCCGGTGTACCCTGTGCTCCGATGGCATGGCATAAATTGCACTCCTTGCGAATGCTCTCTCCGGTTTCGGTGGTATGGGAATTGTTGTGGCAGCGGAAGCACCCTTTGTACTCCATGTGTCCGATATGGTTGGGATATTTATCCCAGCGCACGCGCATGTCCGGAAAAATGTTTCGCGAAAACGCGTTCTGCACGCCCCGTACTGCCCGGTCAATGAGTTGCGGTTGATTCTGAACAATCTCCGGGTAATTTTCCCGGTAAAAATTCCGGATTCCCTGTTCAATGGCGCGCATTGCAGAATCCATAGTGGCATACTCTTCTGCGCAAAGTTCCAGGGCAACGGATTTAATCTCCGGCAGTTGTACAGGAATTTCGCCGGCCGTCATTGCGGCATTCAGGAAGGTGGTGGGCGATCGGTACAGATGGGAAGGGCGATTGTGACAATCGATGCAATCCATGGTGCGAATTTCCAGCGTATCCAGCTGTCCGGGTTCCGGAGGTGTTTCCTGGTCCTGGTAAATTTTTACTTCGCCGGTGGTCAGATTGGTGTAGCGCACCCACACAATATTCTCCCGCTTGTCATCCGTAGCAGCATATTCCACCCGAATGGATGGGTTAATGTGCCAGTGGATGCCTTCCTTGAGCCCCAATGCCGGGTGCTCTGCTCCGATTTTCATAATGAGTCGGATGTCCCAGCGGGTATTCTGTTCGTCGGGCAGGTAATGAGTTTCCAGACGCAATTTTCGGGCGTAAAATTTTTGCGGCCAATGGCACTGTTCGCAGGTTTCCCGGGCCGGGCGCAAATTATGAATGGGGGTTTCGATAGGACGGGGATAAATGTCTGTAAGTGTGGCATACACCTGGTAGAGCCCGGACAGTTTGGAGCGTACGTACCATCCGGCTCCCGGTCCCACATGGCACTGCACACAGGTGACCCGTGCATGGGGAGAGTTCTGGTAAGCAATATATTCCGGATGCATCACCGAATGGCACAGGGTACCACAGAATTGGGTGGATTCGGTGTAATGAAACGCCTCATAGCTACCCAGTGCGGAGAGAAACAGAAAAAGGGCGGTACCGCCAACAAAGATAAAAAATGCGTGCCGGTGCGCCGGATTGTTCAGGTCCACCCGGGGCCATTCCGGTGGAAATGTTTTTTGTTTCTGCCGATCCCGCCGGTGTTTCAGAAACATCCCTAAAGGAATCAGGAGCAGTCCGAACACCAGCACTGAAGGGAGCAAAATATATATTACCAGCCCCAGATAAGCAGCGCCGCGCCCCAGAAACAGCGAAATGGTGAACAGGAACACGATCATGAACAGGCTAATCAAAGCAATAATGGCACCGGTCAAAGTGATCCAGTTGTGTGCGGAAGCGGGAAATTTTATCTTCATATCATGAATTCTCCTCTCTTTTGTGAACCATTTCGCTATATTTTAGGAATCAAATGGAGGCAGGGCAACCGGGAAAGGAAAATTTTGGTTTTACGCGTTGAGATGGGATTTGGGATGGCTATGAAAAAGGTTTTTCCGTAAGGGTGTTTTCAGGATTTCAGAAGGGGGTGAACCGGGTGTTTTCCCGGGAGTTCGAGGGGCTGGAAAAGCGGTTTAAAAGCTCTCTTTTTGCTTGCAAAATCCTTTATTTTTTATTAACTTAAATAGTTTATATGGCAAAATACACAATGGAGGAAAGGCAATGAAATTCACCATAATGCGCGACGAAATTTACAATGCATTACAGAAGGTTGTCAACGTAATTCCCCAGCGCACAACCTTCATGATGACCCAGAATGTGCTGTTGTTCACCGAGGACAATTTGCTCAAACTGGTGGCTACCGACCTGGAAATTACCCTGCTTTCCTGGGCCAGTGCCTCCATTGTGGAAGAAGGTTCCATTGCACTGCCAGGACGGTTACTTACCGAGATTGTGCGAGAGCTCCCCAATATTGAGCTGACATTTGAATCCGATAGCAGTTACCGGATGCGAATTACCTCCGAATTTGGTCATTACAAAATTGCGGGGGTGAATCCGGCGGAATTCCCTCAGATTCCCGATCTGGGCGAGGGTCTGAAACAGATCTCCCTGTCCAATGAAGTGTTCCGGCGCATTCTGGAAAACACCATTTTTGCCTGCTCCACGGACGAAATTCGGGCGGCGCTGACCGGTGTGTATTTCGATATCAAACCCAATCGTTTGGATGCCGTTTCCACCGATGGGCATCGGCTGGCCAAAATGACCTTCCGTCAGGAGGGATTGTCCTCCAGCGAGGTACAGGCTATTATTTCGGCCCGTTCGCTTAATTTCGTCCTGCGAAATCTGGACGGTGAAGGGAGTACCACCATCTATTTTGGCAAACGCCATGCCCTGGTGGAGATGAGCGACACTCAGCTGTTTGCCCGATTGATTGAGGACACCTTTGTGGATTACGATCGGGTGATTCCCCGGGAAACTCCGTTTGAGATGCTCATCGATACGGCGGAATTTTACGCATCGGTAAAGCGGGTCTCTTTGTTTTCCAACCCGCTTACCTCTCAGGTTGTTTTACACATCTATCCCCAGCATATCGAAATTCATGCGGAAGATGTGGACTACGGCGGCGAAGCGCAGGAACGAATTGCCTGTCAGTTTAACGGGGACGATTTCCTGATTGCGTTCAACTCCAAGTATTTGCAGGATGTACTGCGCCATATTGGCACGGAGAAGATGTACATGAAATTTGTGCGCACCGATTACGCCGCACTGGCTCTGCCTGCGGAAACGCCGGAAGATGAGGAACAATTGATTCTGCTAATGCCGGTGCGCATCCCTGTCGAAGAAGCAGAAGATGATTCTTTATAGACTAAAACTGGAAAACTTTCGCAATTACGCCAGATCGGAGGTTCTTTTTCACCACGGAATGAATGTGTTGTTTGGCCAGAACGGGCAGGGAAAGACCAATATTCTGGAGAGCATTTATTATCTGGCATTAACCAAAAGTTTTCGGAGCAGCAACGATAGAAATTTGATTCATTATCGGCAAACATATTTTCGTGTGGAAGGGGAATTCAAGACGGTTCAGGGACGGGTATGGAAAAGTGCCATTGCCTATTCCCCGGATAAAGGGAAGCGGTTAATGGTGAACGGGGAAAAAATCACGAAATTTTCCGAATACATTGGTCGCATTCCGGTCGTGTTGCTGGCGCCGGGTGATCTGGAGATTTCCCAGTCCGGACCTGCCCACCGCCGTCGTTTTCTGGATATCTTGCTCTCCCAGGCAGGAAAATTGTATTTGCACCATCTGGTGGAGTACCGGCGTTCGCTACGTCAGCGGAACACCATTCTGCAGGAGGAAACCTCCAACCCGGCTTTGCTGGAATCCTGGGACGAGGCGCTGATTGAACATGGGGTGGGGCTGATGGAGAAACGACAGGAAGCGGTACAATTTTTGGATGAATGGGTCAAAAAATATTATCGGGAATTAAGTGGTCGGGAGGATCGGGTGAAAATTGTTTACCAGTCCAGTGTAAAATGGGATGGCACCGACTCCCCGGCAGAAGCGTTTCGGCAGGCACTGCGCCAGCAAAGGCAGCGAGAGCTGGCTCTGCAGATGACCACCGTTGGTCCGCACCGCGACGATTTGCTCTTTTTATTGAACGGAAAACCGTTGCGCGCGGTGGGTTCACAGGGGGAACACAAAACGTTTGTCATTGCGTTGAAGCTGGCGGAAATCCAGTACCTGCGGCAGATGCAGAGCGAACCACCCATCCTGCTTTTCGACGATATTTTCGGCGAGCTGGACGAGCAACGTATCGGAAATATGGTGCGTTCGCTCACTCAAATCGGGCAGGTGTTTATCACCACCACCTCTCCCGATTTTTTCGGAAAACTGCCCCACTGGCAGGAACCGGCTTCCTTTTACCGGATTGAAGCGGGGCAGATTCAGGAGGCGTTATCCACATGAGTCGGGAACAACCGCTCAATAAACTGATTTTCCAGTTTCTGGAATCCATTGGAATCAAGGAGCGGGTGGAGGAGCATTTTGCCTTTGTGTACTGGGACAGTGTGGTGGGCAAGGAAATTGCCCGACAAACGGAACCAACAAAAATTACGGACGGTATCTTGTTCGTAAAAGTGCACGATACCGTGTGGCGGAATGAACTGCAATATTTTAAACACGAAATTCTGGAAAAACTCAATCGACGAATTGGCAAAAAAGTAATAGAAGACATAAAATTTTATTAGAAGGTGAAAAATGGCGGAAAAGACAGGGAAAAGTTTTAAAGAGGAATATTCGGCGGACAATATTCAGGTATTAAAGGGGCTGGAAGCCGTACGGCGGCGTCCGGCCATGTATATTGGGGATACCACCAGCCACGGTCTGCACCACCTGGTGTACGAGATTGTGGATAACAGCATTGACGAAGCAATGGCGGGCTATTGTACCCGCATCAAGGTAACCATCCATCCGGACGAAAGCATCACCGTGGAAGACAACGGGCGGGGAATCCCGGTGGATCAGCACAAGGAGCTGAAAAAATCCGCTCTGGAGGTCATCATGACCGTGCTGCACGCCGGTGGTAAATTCGACAAGTCCACCTACAAAGTCTCCGGTGGTTTGCACGGTGTGGGTGCGTCGGTGGTTAACGCCTTGTCCGAATGGTGCGAGGTGGAAGTGTATCGGGATGGAGCTGTTTATTACCAGCGCTACGAACGGGGGGTTCCCACCACACCGGTGAAAAAACTGCGTAAGGCCAACAAAACCGGCACCAAAACCACCTTCCTGGCCGATAAGGAAATCTTCAAAAAAGTGAAATACAATTTCGACACCCTGTCCAATCGGTTGCGGGAACTGGCCTTTTTAAACAAAGGATTGCGCATTATTCTGAAGGATGAGCGCGACGGTCGGGAGGAAGAATACTACTACAAAGGCGGATTAACCGAGTTTATCCGGTACCTGGATCAGAACCGGATTGCTCTGCACAAACCCATTTACATCAGCGGCGAGAAGGAAGGGGTGGAGGTGGAAGTTGCCTTTGAATATAACGATTCCTATACCGACAACATTTTCAGCTACTGTAACAATGTGAATACCATCGAAGGTGGAACCCATTTGAGCGGTTTTAAATCCGCCCTGACCCGAACGCTGAACAACTACGGGAACAAGAACAATCTGTTGAAGAACATCCAGTTGCAGGGCGAGGATGTGCGCGAGGGACTGACGGCGGTGGTGAGCGTGAAAGTGGGCGAACCCCAGTTTGAGGGGCAAACCAAAACCAAGTTGGGTAACGGCGAAGTAAAGGGCGTGGTGGAATCCATTGTTAACGAGCAGTTGTCCGAATTTTTGGAGCAGAATCCTTCGGTGGGGAAGAAAATCATCGAGAAGAACATTCAGGCGGCGCAGAGTCGGGAGGCAGCCCGCAAGGCACGGGAACTGACCCGGCGGAAAAACGCGCTGGAGAATACCTCCCTGCCCGGTAAACTGGCCGATTGCAGCATCAGCGATCCGGCTCAGTGCGAAATCTACCTGGTGGAGGGCGATTCCGCCGGTGGATCGGCCAAACAGGGACGCGACCGTCGCTTCCAGGCTATTCTGCCCCTGAAAGGCAAAATCCTGAATGTGGAAAAAGCGCGCTTGAACAAAATTCTCTCCAACGACGAGATCAAAACCATCATTACCGCAATTGGTGCGGGAATCGGCGAAGATGGTTTCGACTACGAAAAACTGCGCTATCATAAAATCATCATCATGACGGACGCCGACGTGGATGGTGCCCATATTCGCACTCTGCTGCTCACCTTTTTCTTCCGCTACATGCGCAAACTCATTGAGCTGGGGCACGTGTACATTGCCCAACCACCACTCTATCGCATCAAAGCGGGGAAGGATGAGTTTTACGTGTACGATGATGACGAGAAGGACGAAATCATCAAGCGGTACAGCAAAAACGGTTCGGAAGCGAAAATTAGCATTCAGCGCTATAAGGGTCTGGGTGAGATGAACCCCGATCAACTGTGGGAAACCACCATGAATCCGGAGAAGCGAACGCTGTTGCAGGTGACGTTGGAGAACGCTGCCGAGGCAGACCGTATATTCAGTACTCTTATGGGCGACCAGGTGGAACCGCGTCGGCAATTCATTGCCAGAAATGCCAAATACGTGCGCAACCTGGATATTTAGTCTGTACCGGTTCTTCTTCGGGAAGCACCGATTGATGAATCATTGAGCGAACAAAGAAGGGAAAGGAAATGGATTTACAAAGACAGCGGATTATTCCGACCAATATTGAAGAGGAGATGAAAGACTCCTACCTGGACTACTCCATGTCCGTTATCGTCGCCCGGGCACTTCCGGATGTACGGGATGGTCTGAAGCCAGTGCATCGGCGGGTGCTGTACGGGATGCATGAACTGGGATTACAATACAACAAACCATATAAAAAGAGTGCCCGTGTGGTGGGCGAAGTGCTGGGAAAGTATCATCCCCATGGCGATTCGGCGGTGTACGATACCATTGTGCGCATGGTACAGGATTTTTCCATGCGCTATCCGCTTATCGACGGGCAGGGGAACTTCGGTTCCATCGATGGGGATGCACCGGCGGCCATGCGGTACACGGAAGTGCGGCTGGCTAAAATTGCCGGTGAGATGCTACGCGATCTGGACAAGGACACCGTGGATTGGCGCCCCAATTTTGACGAAACGTTGAAGGAACCGGTGGTTCTGCCCACGGTGTTCCCCAATCTGCTCTGTAACGGTGGTGCCGGTATTGCAGTGGGAATGGCCACCAACATGCCGCCGCACAATCTGCGCGAGGTGGTGGATGCCATTGTGGCGACCATCGACAATCCTGAAATTGAACTGCCGGAGTTGATGCAGCATATTTCCGGGCCGGATTTTCCCACCGGCGGTATCATCTTTGGTGCGGAGGGAATTAAAGAAGCTTATGCCACCGGGCGAGGCAAAATTGTTGTGCGCGGACGTGCCAATATCGAACATACGCGCAACAACCGCTCCAACATTGTCATAACCGAAATGCCTTATCAGGTGAACAAAGCGGCATTTATCGAGAAAACAGCTGACCTGGTACGCAATAAAAAAATTGAGGGCATTAGCGACATCCGGGATGAGTCCGACCGGGATGGCATCCGGGTGGTAATCGAGTTGAAGCGTGAGGCGCAACCGGAAGTGATTCTAAATCATCTGTACAAACACACCCAGTTGCAAACCACTTTCGGCATCATTAATCTGGCGCTGGTGGACGGAGTTCCCCATGTGCTAACCCTGAAACAGCTCATTCAGCACTTCATTGATCATCGGCACGAAGTGATTATGCGGCGCACCCGTTTCGACCTGCGCAAGGCAGAAGAGCGTGCCCACATTCTGGAAGGTCTGAAAATTGCGCTGGACAATATCGATGAAATCATTGCCATTATCAAAAAATCGCGCAATCCCGAAACAGCCAAAAACAATTTGATGAAACGGTTCGGCCTGTCCGAAATCCAGGCCAAGGCCATTCTGGATATGCGCCTGCAACGCTTGACCGGTCTGGAACGGAAAAAGATAGAAGAAGAATACCGCGAGGTGATTAAAACCATTGAGCGACTGCGTGCCATTCTGGCCAACCGCAATTTGCAGATGCAGTTAATTAAGGATGAGCTGATTGAACTGAAAGAACGCTACGGAGACGATCGACGCACGGAGATTGTGGAGAATTTTGAGGAATTTTCCATTGAGGACATGATTGCCGAAGAAGATATGGTAATCACCATCTCACGGGATGGTTATATTAAGCGGTTCCCGGTAAGCGGCTACCGTCGGCAGCATCGCAACACCCGCGGCCACACCGGTGCGGTGGCAAAAGGGGACGATTTTATTGAACACCTGTTTATTGCCTCCACCCACCACTACATCATGTTCTTTACCGATAAAGGCCGTTGCTACTGGCTGAAAGTGCACGAACTGCCTCAGGTGGGTAAAGCCGGTAAGGGGCGCGCCATTGTGAACATGCTCCGCATCAGTAAAAAAGAGAAAATCACTGCTTTTGTGAACGTCAAGGAGTTTACCAGCGATCAGTATCTGATTATGGCAACCCGGCAGGGACTGGTTAAGAAAACGGTGCTGAGTGCCTACGGACACCCCCGACGGGACGGTATCAATGCCATCAAGCTGAATCCGAATGATGAACTGATTGAGGTAAAGCTAACCGATGGTACCAGCGATATTATTCTGGCTACTTCCAAAGGGATGGCAATTCGGTTTAACGAAAAGGAGGTGCGGGAGATGGGTCGGGTGGCTGCCGGTGTACGTGGAATTACCCTGGATAAGGACGACCGGGTGGTCGGCATGGTGGTGGTAAAACGCGAAGGCACTCTACTTTCCGTTACTGAAAAAGGTTTTGGTAAGCGAACTTATATTAATGAATATCGATTGACTCACCGGGCAGGTAAGGGCATCAAAAACTTTAAAGTGAGCGAAAAAACCGGACGTGTGATTTCGGTGAAGGAAGTGGTGGATAGCGACGATCTGATGCTCATCAGTGCACGAGGGGTCTTGCTACGCATTCATGTGGGGAACATCCGCGCCACCGGGCGGGATACCATGGGTGTTCGCCTCATGCGTCTGGACGAAGGAGATGTGGTCAGCGATGTGGCGCGCATCATTACCAACGGCGCAGATTAGGGAAGTGAATCATACCAAACTCTGAAAAAGGTCGGGGGGACAACCCGACCTTTTTTATATCCCATAACCCTGGCGGGACTTCCCTTCCCATTGTCGGACATCAGGGCATCCCGGACAGGCGGTTTTCCGGTATTTTTCCCTGTGGAATCTTCCCAACCTGCTTGTGTCGAGAAATAATTACCATATTCCCCCGGAATACAATGGATTGTTTCATGAATATGCACGTTTATTGATGAATTGATTGCAAAACAAATCAAGCATGAAACAATAGTACGAGTGTAACCAATTAAATATTAAAGGGTTGGTCGGGTAGGATGGTACGAGTGTGAAAAAAATGTCATACTCCGGAAAAAGAGTGGATTTTAAAAAATTTTTATATTATATTTTGAGAAATGAATAACGAAGTTTGGAGGAGCAATGAAAAAAATTTCCGATTCCACCATACGACGTTTGTCGAAATATTACCGTTCGCTGGAATATTTGATTGAGCAAGGTGTGGATACGGTTTCATCGGACACGCTGGCGGAAATGGACGGAATTACCTCCGCGCAAGTGCGCAAAGACCTTTCCTTTTTCGGTACCTTCGGAAAACGTGGTTTTGGTTACAACACCAAAGCCTTAAAGAAACAAATTGAAAATATTCTGGGTCTTTATCGAACCTGGAACGTGGCCATTGTGGGTGCCGGTAATATAGGCCGCGCGCTAACCGAATATGCGGAGTTTAAAAAGCAGGGATTTATTATTCGGTTGATTCTGGACAAAGACCCCAAAAAGATCGGTCAACAGGTTCATGGCATTACCGTGCGGGATATTAAAGACCTGGATGAGTTGATCAAGGAAGAGCAAATTGACATTGGCATCATTGCTGTGCCGGCAGATAGTGCCCAGGCGGTGGCGGATAAACTGGTGGCGGCAGGTATCAAAGCCATTCTCAATTTTGCCCCCCGCAGCATCAAAGTTCCACCGGATGTAATGGTGAAAAACGAAAACATGGCGGTGGAAATGGAAGCACTGACTTATTATCTGTCCAACCGAACGTAATAGGAAGAAGAGAAATAGGGAAAGCGGAGGGGAGTCGGAGATGTTGAGAAGATAGGAAGATGGGGCTTTTCTTTGTCTGGCTGAATGGGTGTACGGTTTGGGATTAGAGAATTACCCACCAGATGAAGGTACCCACCATAACCAGTGCCACAATAACTTTGAACAGGCTTCCGGCAAAAAATCCCAGCAGCGTGCCCCATCCGGAACGCAAAGCTTCACCCCCCGAACGACCACTGAGTAGCTCTCCGGCCACTGCCCCAATAAACGGGCCGACCAGGATGCCCACAAATCCTAAAAACAGAACCCCGAAAATCCCTCCCAGCACGGCGCCCCATACTCCCGCACGGGAAGCACCAAACTTCTGGGCGCCCACCGCACCGGCATAGTAATCCACAATCACGCTGAGCAGCGTAACCACGCCCCAGAAGAGCATGGCACCGGCACCGTAATCCACCCAGTGGTTGCCTAACCCGTAAATGAGAAATCCCAGATAAATCAGCGGAATACCGGGAATCATGGGCACAATGGTGCCAATCAGTCCGATTAACATGACCAGAAATGCCAGAACGAATGTTACCGTTGCCATAGTATCTCCCCGTTTATTCGGCTCCCAGCCACTGATTTAGCGTTTCCTGAAACCAGGGATCGTCTTCCGTGCTTGCCGGGTATTTGCCTGCAACCAGACGCTGGCGTGCTGCCTCGTACAAAATCACCGCGGTAGCCACGGAGACGTTTAAACTTTCCACCATTCCGAACATGGGAATGTAAATGGCTGCATCGGCAATAGCCAGTGCTTCGTCGGTTACACCGCTATGTTCATTGCCCATAATGATGGCCGAAGGTTGCTTCCAGTCGATGTCGTAAATACTGCGCGCCTGGGGATTCACGTGCGTGGCATAAATGGTGAACCCTCGTTCTTTTAAATAGCGGCGCAGTTCCGGGTACCCGCGGTGTTTCACGGTTTTCACCCACTTTTTCGCCGAAGCAGACGACTTCTTTCCTAATTGGGGAAACGGCTGATCGATGTAAAGAAGCTGTACTTCCGGGACTCCCACCGCATCGCAGGTGCGCAAAATGGCACTTACGTTATGGGGGTCGTGAATATTCTCGCACACGACGGTTAAATCCCGCTGGCGATTCAAAAGCACCTGTTTCATCCGGTTCAGACGGCGCTGTGTGGGCATGGTCGGTTTGTTCCCTTTCTCCGCTTCAACCCGATTTGAACTAACATTCGTGGGAAAATTAGCAACGAAGTGTAAATGAATCAAAGCGAAAAAGGGAAAAATCCGGGCAGGAAGGCTATTCGCACAGAAACACGGAGAACTCCTAAAAAACATGCGAACATCCTCAAAACCGGTTGGTGTATTCCCGTGTTTCCGTGCGAAAACGGTTTACTCTAAAAACACACCTTCCAGTTCCTCTACTCCCTTTTTCAGTTTAATTACGCCTTCATCCTTCAGGACATTTACGTATTGCATGATTTGTTCTTTTGCTTCCGGAGCCGGTTTGTGGTGGAAATTGACCCGTTGCAGGAACAGCTCCACGGCGCCGGGATGCTGCCCCATGATGTCGTAGCTCAGTTCGGCTGCCTTTTGCGGATTCTCGTTTACCCAGCGAATAGCTTCCTGGAGTTCTTCCATGAACAGGCGCGCCACCTCAGGATATTTTCGCAGAAAATCGCCTTTAAAAACCACTCCGGCATTGGGCAGTCGATCGAAATCCGGCTGGATTTGCTTCCACAAATCGCTGTATTTCAGAGAGACGTGGGCATCTTTTCCGGCACCGAACAGAGCAAAGCTGGCTTCCGGTTCGCGCAGCAACACGGTGTCAATCTGCCCGCGGATGAACTGCTGCATCATCACACCAGGTCGGCCGAATGGTTCCCCAAAAGCAAATTGAAAATCGTCCGGATTGTAGCCTAATTTTTTCATCAAATAGGAAGTAACCGCAAAGGGCGGTGCGGCACGGAACAGCGGAACATGAATGGTGTGTCCCTTCAGGTCACCAAATGAGCTGGCGCGGTAACCCCGGGTTAACAGGTAAAAATTGTCCCACACATCGATGGAAGCTAACTTGATGTCTGTATTGTTCAGGAACAGTTTGGCAACCGCCACGACGGCTGAAAAGCTGATATCCGCCTTTCCGTTTACAATCCATCCCATGTGTTTTTCCGTTTCGTACCACACTTTCATGTCTTCAATTTTTACCCGTTCCATCAAACGGGGGGATTGCAGTAAGCGCATCAGAACCGGGTACACCACCGGAGTGGCGGATTGAATGACAATGGGGATTTTCTGATCTTTCCCCACGGAAAAGGAGGGTGCCGCCTCCCGCGTTTTACAGAAGTAAATATGATATCGGAAGTCGGAAACTTTTTCGGTGTAGTGATCGAATCCCAGTGGTTTAAGCATATTAATCAGGGGAATGGGTTCGAACATTTGTACCAATCGGAAGCCTTCGCCCAGCGGGGTGCGATTGGCTACCTTCAAAATTTCCGTAAATGGGTCTTCCTTCCACCCGCGTACATCCAGAACCTCGAACTCATCCTTGTAATCCTGCCAGTGGGCAATGTCCCGCTTCGGTGGCTTTTCCGAATGAAAATGCACGTGATATTCGTAATCGGATTTTTTTTCGGTGTAGTGCTCAAATCCCAGCTCTTCGGCGGAATTTTTCAGCGGAACCGGGTCGAAGCTGTTGATCACCGTTAATGCCTGATGCGGTTGTAATTCCCGCAGCCGTTTGATGACTTCCGGGAAGAAATAGTCATTGCGCTCCCGTACGTCGAACAGAATAAACTGCCGTACCGTGTCCATCCACTCCGGGCGCTTCTCTTCGCCGGGCTGAGCGGGAAGCTCCTGTACGCATTCCGGAAAGACGTTGTACAGCTCATCTTCCGTACCATTCGCTTTGTTCAACACATGCAACAATTCGCAGATGGAAATGCCGCCAATGCGTGCCACGTCGTTGAACGTCGCCCATTTCCCGACTGTTTTATAAATAAACGGATTATTCAATTTCTCGAATTTGGGGGATAATTTTATCAGAACGTCCTTTAATCCGGGATTGGCGTCCAGTGCCTGTTTGACCTTTGTTTTACCGGTGATGACCATAAAACCCTCTCTTTTTTTATACGTTTCTTTGATGCGACTCAATCTCAATTGTTACGACAAGAAATTTTTCCTTTCCGGTAGGGGATGAAGCGGAGTGTTATTATCTTTTAGTAAAAGGTGTTATTGGTTCAGGTTAGAAAAATGGTGGAGAAACGATGATGGAACGTCCTGTGATTCAAAAACCGATTCAGGATTTTTATCCGGATGAGTTGAGTTACTGCTATGGGTGTGGCCGGTTAAACGAACACGGCTTGCATATCCAGAGCTTCTGGGATGGGGAAAAGTCCGTGGCCCGATTTACGCCGCGGCCCTACCACATTGCCATTCCCGGGTATGTTTACGGTGGTTTGCTGGCATCGCTGGTGGATTGCCACGGCACCGGTACCGCTGCAGCGGCAGCATATCAGGCCGCCGGACGCGAACCGGGCACCGAACCGCCTTTTCGCTTCGTTACCGCCTCCCTGAAAGTGGATTACCTGAAGCCCACACCGCTGGGGGTGGAACTGGAACTCATCGGTCGGGTGAAGGAGATAAAAGGACGCAAGGTGGTGGTGAGCATCGACCTGTTTGCCGAAGGCAATTTGTGCGTAAAAGGGGAAGTGATTGCTGTGCAAATGCCAGAAAACATGGTGGTGAAGACCGGATAGCATGCTTCCGGTGGCAAATTCCCGGGAAAAGGGAACATGTTGCCACAGAAATGGATTTATTAAAGAGATGATGCTCCATTTTAACGATTGTTTTCACCCCTCTGTGGGAAAAATTCCCGGTAGAAGTTTGGGGGAAAGGGGAACCAGCGGGGGAATTTCCGTCTGACGGGGAGCAACCGGTTTCGGTAAGGCTTTCGGGGAGACTCGGTTGTTTCTCTGCTTTTTTCCGTTTTAAAGTCGGGAAAACCGTTTGCTCTGGCACGGTTTTGACGATAGTATAAAGTATGAATTGGCAGAAATCAGGGAGAGTACGTGTCGTGCGGCTCACCAGCGCACAAATCGAAAGGAATTACCACCAGGCATTGCAGCTGGCGGAGGAGCTGATAGAATCGCTGTTCCGGCTGCGGGGACATCAGCCCGATGCGCTGGCAGAGCTGCAACATGAACTGAGCTGCTCTGCCCTGGCGGAAGAGGAAATTGTCCGTCTCATTCAAACTACACCTTTCAATCCACAGGTGTACCGTTCATCCCTCCTGGAAGCACTTCAGCGGGTTAAAAAATTATTTTTTCTGGAGGTGAATAAGAAACGGTTTGTCTCCCTTTCGGTATGGACACCGGCGGTGGAAAGTGAGTGGCTTCCGGAAGAAGTCGAATTGGAAGACTCCCCTGAACCAATTTCAGGCGCAGAGTTACTGGAATGGCTCCGACAGCATCTCCCCCCTGAGCGATTTCAGTATCTGAACGATGTTTTTCTTGCCCATCGGGAAAACCGCCGCTTTTTCCGGGAGTTTGTGGTTCCCCGGGCTGAAATGCTCCGAAAAAGCGAATTTCTGAACCGTTTTAATACCAAACTGCAACAGTTTCAGCGTTTGTTTCCGGATGGCAGAATTCCCTGGCAGGTACCGCAGCATGTGGATCGACCGCTCAAGGAGCAGGAAATCGTTGCTATTTACCAGCGGGTGCTGGCGGGTATAGATTCTCATTTCCCGGCCGGATTCTGGAGCCATCAGGCCCGGTATCGGGCGGCGGTGGTGGTGCGCTACCTTGTACGCGATTATTTGCACCAATCCCCCCGGGACCTTTTGCGGGAAGCCGGCAGCACCTTTTTTATTCGCTACCGGATTCAGGCAATTTATCGGTTGTTTAATTATTCGGTAAACCGGGTGCTGGGGAATGCGTTTCCGTTACAGGTTCAGCCATGGATGCACAGCCGGATTCCACCGGGATACTGGGACCGGCGGGAGCATCGGGTGCTGGCCATTCGCTGGCTGGTGGAGGAAGTACTGGGACTGACTCCCGGTCAGCCCGGTAAAAACCGGATCAGTAAAAAAACATTCGCCCGTCACGGTCTCTCCTACATGTTTACCCGATACTACAACTCGGTTACGGCGGCGTTATTAGAGGCTTATCCCCATTTGCAGCCATGGGAGGTCGGGAAGGTTTCCCCGGACTACTGGACGCCACAGACGGCAGCGGCTGCGGTTCGCCGGATGGTGGAAAAGCTGGGCTGGTCTCCGGAGGAATTACCGGAAAAATACCGGATGGGCCAGCTCACACGCCAGACGTTTAACCGGATGGGGCTGGCGACGGTGTTTGAGAAAATGTACGGAAAGAGCATTTACCGGGCGCTGGCAGCCGCTTTTCCCGGACGTTTTGAGCCGTGGGAATTTGGAAACGTCCCCGCAGAGTTCTGGAAAAATCCTGCTAATCTGTTTCGCGCCTCACGGTGGGTCGCACAGCGGGAAGGCGTCCCGGAACAGGATATTCCTGCAGCCATTCGTCAGAAGCGACTGACTTTTCGTCATTTCATGAAATATTCCATAGGCGAACGGTTGAAGCGGCTCTCTCACCGCTCGCTGTACAATCTGTTTTTCCCCTTCTTTCAGCGGGAACAGCAACGCGTGCGGGAAGAACTCCGCATCGAACAAAAACTCAAACAATCCATCCGACGGGAATCCATGCCCCATCCCCTGCTTTCCCTGCTGATGTACGGGTTCTTCCTGCCCATGGTTAAACAGTACCATCAAGCGTATCGGTACCGGTACCGGCGCATCCAGCGCCGCCGGGCAAGGTATTTGTTGCAATAGATTCCCGGTAATCGGATTCCGGCTTTTATCGCAATATGAATGAATGCCTCAGGTTCAGATGCCTCCCTGCCGGGAAGGAACATCCGACAGGTGTTCAGACTATTTTTTAGGTCCCAGAATGTTTTCGATGTCCTCCTCCATAATGACCTCTTTTTCCAGCAGAGTGCTGGCCATGGCTTCCAGCTTGTCTTTTTTATCTAACAGAAGCTGCCGGGCGTACTGGTAGCATTCCTGAATAATTTCCAGGACTTCTTCGTCGATCATTTCGGCAATTTTTTCCGAACGTTCGGCTACCCGGGGTCCCTGCCCCATGAACCGGTTTCCTTCCTCCTCGACCAGCGATATGTTAGGCAGGCGTTTGCTCATGCCATACACGGTAATCATGTTTCGTGCAATTTTGGTTGCCCGTTCCAGGTCGTTGGAGGCACCGGTGGACACTTCGCCGAAAATAATTTCCTCTGCAGCCCTGCCGCCTAACAGACCTTTGATTTTACCCAGCAGTTCCTGACGGCTCATCAGGTAGCGGTCCTCCAGCGGGGTTTGCAGGGTGTAGCCCAGGGCGCTCATGCCGCGTGGTACGATAGAGACTTTGCGAATGGGATCGGCGCCGGGGGTAAAATATCCCACAATGGCGTGTCCGGATTCGTGGTATGCCACAATGCGGCGCTCGCGTTCGTTGATGAGCTTGTTCTTCTTCTCCAGCCCCGCCACCACCCGTTCGATGGCCTCCATAAAGTCTTCCATGGTGATTTTGTTTTTCTGCTTGCGGGCAGCCAGCAGAGCGGCTTCGTTACAAACATTGGCAATTTCTGCTCCGGCAAAACCCGGTGTTTGTGCAGCTAATTTGCGCAGGTCCACATCCTCGCCTAATACCAGATGTCGGGTGTGAACCCGGAAAATGGCTTCCCGTCCGTTCATATCCGGGCGGTCCACCAGAATCTGTCGGTCGAAGCGGCCGGGACGCAACAGCGCCGGGTCCAGCACATCCGGTCGGTTGGTGGCGGCCATCAGAATGATGCCGATTTTGGGGTCGAACCCGTCCATTTCCACCAGTAGCTGGTTCAGGGTGTTCTCTCGTTCGTCGTGCCCACCAATTACCGGTCCCGCCGCACGGCTTTTTCCGATGGCGTCAATTTCGTCGATGAAGATGATGCAGGGCGCTTTGGCTTTGGCTTCGGCAAACAGGTCGCGAACCCGGGCGGCACCGACCCCCACAAACATCTCCACAAAATCGGAACCGCTCATGCTGAAAAACGGCACACCCGCCTCTCCCGCTACCGCCTTGGCCAGAAGCGTTTTTCCGGTTCCGGGAGGTCCGACCAACAAAATGCCTTTCGGTAATTTGGCACCTAAACGGGTGTACTTCTGGGGATTTTTCAGGAATTCCACCACTTCCTTTACCTCTTCCACCGCTTCGTCAATCCCCGCCACATCTTTAAAGGTGACTTTGTTTTTGGGGTCTTCGGCGTAAATTTTGGCTTTATTCTTCCCGATGTTCAGTACCTGCGGTCCCGGTCCCATCCGGCGGATAACCAATAGCCAGATGAACGCTAAAAATCCCAGCGGAATAATCCAGTTTAACAGAAAATTACGCAGCCAGTTACTTTCGATGCGCCCGCGGAAATCCACATTGTGCGCTTCCAGCCGCTCCAGCAGCTTGTCATCCTGAAGCCGCACCACCCGAAATTCCCGGCGCAGTTGTTCCTCATATTCCTCTAACTTCAAGCTCCACGGGGTGCGTTTAGGCACCTCTTTGATGGTGTGGGAGCTGGCCGAACGGGTTTTTCCGGTGGAGGCAGTGCTGTCCTCCTTTAACAGGCCGTAGATTTTGTCCTGAGTAATCACCACGCTTTCCACTTTGTCCTGATTCACATAATCGATGAACTGTTTGTAGGAGATTTCCCGAACGGCGCTGCCCGAAAATAGCAATATTTGCAGCAGGAAAATAGAAAGAAATACCAGAATGTAGTACCACAGGGAGAATTTTGTCTTTTTTTCCATGATGATTCCTTTTTTTGTTCACATGAATTTAGAGGAGTGATGGGTTAATTTCAATAGCCAGAGTAATTGGAAGTGAATCTTTTTATTCCGTTAATTGTCGGTCGTGTTTCCCCGGAGTAAAAAAGGGGTGGTAAGGCTCCGAAAAATCAGCCGAAAAATAATTTTATTCTGAACCCTTTCGATCATACATCCCATACGTTTTCATCTACTTTGGGTTTGTCGGAGGGAAAGAAGTTTCCGGATTTCCGGAAAAAAAGGAAACCGGTGATTGAGCATTCGTTTCCGGCGGGGTTCCGAAGAATTTTTCCACAAAGGGATTAGCGGTTCTTTTCGTTCATAGGGCGCGATTCGGGTACGGTTTCCACCAAGAACATCTCTCGCTGCTGGCGCCACAGGCGTCGGTAGTACGTGTCCTGCTGGATTAGCTGGTGATGGGTGCCCTGCTCGACAATCCGGCCGCCCACCAGTACTAAAATCTGGTCCATGGATTCCAGGCCGATCAGGCGATGGGTGATCATCAGGGTGGTACGTTGCTGGCTGAGGGTGTGGATGGTGCGCATGATTTTTTGCTCGGTGAGGGCATCCAGGTTGGAGGTGGGTTCGTCGTACAGCATGATGGGGGCGTTTTTCAGCAGGGCGCGCGCGATGACCAGCCGCTGGCGCTCGCCACCGCTGAGCAGTCCGCCCAATTCTCCCACAAACGTGTCGTATCCATTGGGGAGCGATTGAATAAACGGGTGGATTTCCGCCTGCCGGGCAGCCTGAATCATTTCCTCGTCGCTGGCGTCGGGACGTGCCAGCAGCAGGTTCTCCCGAATGGTTCCGGCGAACAGGTGCGACTGCTGGCTGACCACGGCGAACAGGCGCCGGACCTCCTCCTGGGAGGCTTTCCGAATATCCGCCCCGCCAATTTCGATGCGACCGTCCTGAAAATCCCAGAAGCGCAGCAATAAATTAAGCAGTGTGGATTTCCCTGCCCCGCTGGGTCCCACAATAGCCACACGACCACCTTCGGGAAGGGAAAAGGAGATGTCCTGCAGGGCAAACGTATCGCTGCCGGGGTAGCGAAACCGAAGCTGCCGGACATGGAGGGAGTAGCGTTTGGGCAACTGCAGGGGGGTGGGTGGGTCCTGGACAGCGGGTGGCGCATCGATGATTTCGAACAGGCGCCGGGCGGATTGCTTGCTTTTCTCCCAGTACTGAGCCGCATTGGGGAGTTCTGCCACACCTTCGAAGGCAGCCATAACCCCCAGCACAATCACCGAAAGATATACTCCATCTAAAAACGAATTGGTGACAAAAGGGATGGAAACTCGCAGGATGGAGAAGACAGCCAGATTGACCATCATGCCCATTAGTGCCTCGCTTAAACCCTGCAGGCGTGCCATGCGCCGTTGCAGGCGGGCAAGTTGCTGGCTGGCCTGACGAAACTGTTGCTGGTGGGATTGGGCACCGCCGTACACCATCAGCTCAGGCATTCCCTGAACGCCGTCGATGGCCAGGTGGTTCAACCGGGCCTGTACGGTTACCAGTTCCTGTCCCGTTCGTTGTGCCAGGCGGTACATGATCCAGGGAATGGCCGTTCCGGCCAGAACCATGTAAACCGTCAGGTAGAGGGCAAACAGGGGATGGAACATCCCCAGCAGCAGCCACATTAAGGCGATGACAAGGATGGCAACCAATGGTGGGTAGAGTACCCGCACGAAAACGTGCTCCAGGTTTTCCACATCGTTCACCAGTCGGGTGAGCAAATCGCCGCTGCGATATTGCATCAGGCGGGCAGGTGCCAGGGGCTCCAGATGGCGATAAAACCAGACCCGGAATTGTGCCAGGAGGCGGAAGGTGGTTTCGTGGGAGACCAGTCGTTCCAGATAGCGAAAAACACCCCGTGCGATGCCGAAAAAGCGCACTCCCACAATGGCGACGTTCAATTCGGCAATAGAGGGATGCAGAGCCGCTTTGGCAATAATGAAAGCAGAGGTCATCATCAAACCGACGCTGCTGCCCACGGTCAGGAATCCCAGCAGTGCCGAAAGCGCCATCCAGTTGCGGTAGCGGAGGGCGACCTTGAGCAGGCGGGTAAGAATACCGTTCATGCTGCCCCTCCGTATGCTTCCATCAGCTGGCGGTAAAGCCCTTCCTGCCGCAGTAGTTCGGCCGGTGTTCCCTGTTGAAGAATCCGCCCCTGGTTCATCACCACGATTCGGTCCATTTCCTGCACGGTTTCCAGACGATGGGCGATCATCACCACCGTGCGGCCTTTCATCAGATCGTTCATGGACTGGCGAAGCAGTTGTTCGGTTTCCGGGTCCAGATTGGAGGTGGGTTCGTCCAAAATGATCAGGGGAGCATTTTTCAAAAAGGCGCGGGCCAGAGCAATGCGCTGTGCCTGTCCACCGCTTAACCGGGCACCGCGTTCCCCGACTATTGTGTGGTACCCGTCCGGGAGTGAGGTAATGAACTGGTGAATTTGCGCCTGCCGGGCAGCCCGAACGATTTCCGCTTCGCTGGCTCCGGTTTGTCCCATGCGAATGTTTTCCAGAATGCTGGTGTGAAACAGATACGCATCCTGCGGAACATAAGCAATTTGTTCCCGCCAGAAGGTCGCATCAATGTCCGGAAGCGGATATTGCTCCACCCGTAGTTCACCGGCGGTGGGGTCGGCAAAACGAAGCAGCAGGCGGGTAAGCGTGGTTTTGCCGGAACCACTGGGACCGATGATGGCAATTCGGCTGCCGGGCGGAATTTCCAGATGAATCGCTTCCAGGGCAGGGGTCGAACTTCCCGGATAGGTGAAATACACATTGTGAAAGTAGATGGTTTGTTCTCGCAGGTTAAGTGCCGGTCGGGAGCTGCCCGATCGGGTTTGCGGGGATTGTTGCAGAATCTGAAAAATTCGGTTTGCCGCCGCCACTCCTTCCATTCCCGCATGGTATTTGGTTCCTAACAGGCGCATGGGCAGGTAAAATTCTGGTGCCAGAATCAGAATAAACAGCGCTGGTAGGAATTCCATCCGTCCGTACATGAGACGGATGCCAATTTCCACAGCTACCACTGCGGTGCTGATAGTGCCAATCATTTCCAGTGCCAGGGCCGAAAGAAACGCCACCCGGAGTACCTTCATGGTACTCTGACGAAATTCATCGGTGATGTGAGCAATCACTTCAATTTGTTCCCGGCTCCGTCCCAGAATTTTCAGCGTGGTGAGCCCCTGAAGAACATCCAAAAAATGGGCACTCATCCGACTGAGGCTCTTCCACTGCTTTTGGGTCAGATTGCGCGCAAGGTGCCCAATCAGTATCATAAACACCGGAATGATGGGAGCGGTAAGCAGAAAAACAAAACCGGAGAGTAAATCCCGCGGAAAGACAAACAGGAGGATGAGCAACGGCACCAGGGCGGACAGGAAAAGCTGCGGCAGGTATTCTCGGAAGTACGCATCCAGACTGTCCACCCCGTTGAGCAGAGTATTGCTGATTTCGCCACTGCGTTCGCCCCGGGCAAATGTGGGTCCTAACCGAAGAAGATGACCGGTGAGCAATTCCCGAAGGGTCTGTTTAATGCGAAAAGAGACCTGACTGGCGACCGATTTTTCACCGTAGTGAAGCACGACACGCAGAAAAGTAATCAACAGGAAAGCAAGCAACCAGGGTTGAACCTCGCGCAGGTGCATCCCTTTCAGGAAGACCCCGTCGATGATGCGGCTGAGCAACCATGCCTGCGAAATGGTGGCACCGGCCACCAGAACACCAAGCAGAATGGTTCCCAGAAAATAGCCTCGTACATTCCCTAAAAAGGGAAATAACCGTTTATCGATATGCATGGACGTTTGATCCCCGAATCACCATCCTGATTCCCGTTTTCCGGAACCTTTTCCGGATGCAATTGTCGCGCAACGTGACCTGTTGGGTTTTGTTCGTGCGAAAAAGAAAACCCCCCGAATGGCTTCGGGGGGAATATACACAGGAAGAAATAGCAGCGACAATATTTAATATTCCAGCTCGGATTTGGTTCCGATGCGCTGACGGAACACGTAGTAGGTCCAACCCTGGTAAATGAGCACAATAGGCACAAAGATGGCCGCAATAATGGTCATCACCTTCAGGGTGTAGGGGCTGGAGGAAGCGTTGTAGATTGTCAGGCTCCATTCCGGATTCAGGCTGGAGACCAGCACACGCGGGAACAGCCCCAGAAACATGCTGACAGTTGCCAGCAGGATGGTCAGGGCAGTCATAATGAAAGCCCAGCCGCTGCGTTTTTTCTTCAGGAAGTAAACAACCAGTAACAGAGTCACAATAGCCAGAATGGGAACGATGCCGGGGGTTACACCGGCTTTGGTAAACATATCCGTCTGGAAGTAGCTGAGAATAATGAACAGGATGAACAGAATGGTGGCAACGGGCCAGATTTTATTAGCGATGGCGTAGGCTTTTTCTTCCACCGAACCGGTCGTTTTCAGGGTCAGAAAGACAGCTCCGTGCAGCAGGAAGATCGTCAGGGAGGTCAGGCCACCTACCAGTGCGTAGGGATTGAGCAGATTGAAGAATCCGCCCACGTAGGTCATGGTCTGGTCAATGGGAACGCCTTTAATGAAGTTGGCGAATGCCACTCCCCACAACAGGGCGGGAATGAAGCTACCTAAGGCCAGCATCCAATCCCAGAAGTTACGCCATTTGGGGTTTTCGTCCTTGCTGCGGAATTCGAACGACACACCCCGGATAATCAGACCAAAAAGCATGAGAAACAGAGCCAGATAAAAACCGCTAAACAGGGTGGCATACCAGTTGGGGAAAGCGGCAAACGTGGCGCCGCCAGCCGTGAGCAGCCACACTTCGTTGCCATCCCAGAAGGTTCCCACGGAGTTAATGGCGACACGACGTTCGGCATCGTCTTTGCTGATAAAAGGTACCAGCATTCCCACGCCGTAGTCGAACCCTTCCAGGAAAAAGTAACCAATATATAACACGGCAATTAATATGAACCAGATTATGTTCAGATCCATTTATAGCCCTCCTATAAATTTATGCTTCTTCTTTAATTCCAGCCGTGCCCATCACGGCATATTTTTTCAGTAGATACACGTCGGCAACCATCAGGGCACCATACACCACGGTGTAGAGTACCAGGGTCAGGAAAACTTCGAAGGAACTGGTTGCCAGCGAAACACCTTCTTCCACTCGCATGACGCCGAAGACCACCCAGGGCTGGCGGGCAACTTCAGTGAAAATCCAGCCGGTGGAGATGGCAATCAGTGGGAAGAAGATTCCGTACAGATACCATTTCACTTTTCCATCGGTGAATTCCCAGTTTTCTTTTTTACCCCGCAGGTAAGCACCGATGATCATAATGAGCATGAGAAAACCAAATCCAACCATGAGTCGGAACGTCCAATAGGAGAGGGCTACCGGTGGAACATAACTGGCGTCTGGTCCGTACTTATGGGCATACTTCTGGGCATATTCCTGTTGCAACTGATTGATGCCTTTCACTTCGCCGCTGAAGGAGTTGTAAGCCAGAAAACTCAGCAGTCCGGGGATTTTGGGATTGATACCGCCCAGATAGAAAATGGACAGACCGGCGGGATCTTCGCTATCCCACAGGGCTTCGGCGGCAGCCATCTTCATCGGTTGCACCTTAACCATGTGCTGAGCCTGAGTATGGCCAACAATAAGTACCAGAATGGTTCCGATAATGCCGTAAACTGTGGCCCATTTAAAAGATGTTTTGAATACTTCCATGTCGTCTTTTTTCTTCCATAAATGGTAAGCGCTGATGCCCAGCACAAAGAAAGCTGCCTGGGTAACACCGGAGAAGAACACATGGGGGAATTGTACCCAGACGTGGCCGTTAAACAGCAGATCGAAGAAATTGGTCATCTCCGCCCGACCGTTACGCAGGACAAAGCCAACCGGTTGTTGCATAAAAGAGTTGGCGATGAGAATCCACAGTGCGGACAGGTTGGAACCAATGGCGAACAGCCAGGCTGCCGCCAGGTGCACACCCTTGGATAATTTGTTCCAGCCAAAAACCCACACGCCGATGAAAGTGGATTCCATGTAAAAGGCCAGCAGCGCTTCCACCGCTAACGGGGCTCCGAAAATGTCTCCCACAAACCGGGAGTACTCAGACCAGTTCATTCCAAACTGGAATTCCTGCACAATACCCGTTACCACACCCATGGCAAAGTTGATAATAAACAGCTTGCCCCAGAACTTGGCCATCTTTTTGTACTTCTCGTTCCCGGTCTTCACGTATGCCGTTTCCATGATGGCTATAAAGATAGAAAGACCCAGGGTGAGAGGTACAAAGAAGAAGTGGTAAACCGTAGTGATGGCAAACTGCCACCGTGCTAACGTAAGTACACTCATACAAGCCTCCTATTTTAATTAGTGAATTAAATTTACCCCAGGGATAAAACCTCATCCGTTATGGAGAATTCGATGATTTTTCTTGCCTTTAATTGCGAAAGCAGATATTCTTCCAGATCCATGAAAAACAGATGAATTTTACAACCGGTGACCAGTGGACAGACCTGAGGTTTCACCACGCATTCGTTCATGGTAGAATTGAACCCCATGGCGCGCAGGATATCGTAAATGGAAAGCCTGGCCGGGTGTTTTTTTAAATAAATGCCACCATGTTTGCCTTGAACAGTTTCGATGATTTTGTTGTGTTTTAAGCGATGGACAATTTTGTGGGCAAAAGCCCGGGTAATAAAAAGTTTCCGGGAGATTTCCGACAGTGGAATGGGGCCACGGTCATAATTGCCAGCCAGATAGGCACAGATGCGAATGGCATAATCATTTTCGCGTGTAATAAAAGAATTCATGGATTTTATACTTAACTTGTCCAGTATAATATAACATTTTTTGGGGAAAAGTCAAGGATTGTGAAAAAGATATTTTATGCTCCGCCTGTGAGCATTCCCGCAAAATGAACCCGCTTTTCAACCCGAACAGTTTTTCGGATAGCTGCCCGTAGCGGTACCAGCCAGCGAAAGGTTTTTCAGTCCGAATTCTCAAATCTGTTTGACATCCCCCTCCCCATCCGCTATTTTAACAGGCTAAATTTAACCGGTTAGGCGATTTACTAAAGAATAAATTTTCAAAAAGTTGGGGTCGAATTACGAATCAGAAGTCCATACAAACCGGCACGTTGTACCTTGTCAGCACTCCCATTGGCAATCTGGAAGATATTACCTTACGGGCAATTCGCGTACTTAAAGAGGTGGATGTGATTCTGGCCGAAGATACCCGTACCGCCCGTCGGTTACTCTCCCATTTGAACATTTCCAATCGCCTGGTCAGTTACTATTCCTATAACGAAGCCCGGCGAATTCCCCGGGTGCTTGAGGAACTAACCCGGGGTAAACAGATTGCTCTGATTTCCGAAGCGGGCACCCCGTTGATATCCGATCCCGGGCACAAACTGGTGATGGCTGCGGTTCGGGAGGGAATCCCTGTGGTTCCGATACCGGGGGCTTCTTCCCTGTTAACGGCGCTGGTCGCTTCCGGCCTTCCCACCGATCGGTTTGTATTTGAAGGATTTTTGCCGCGGAAGAAAGGGCGACAAACCCGCCTGCGTCACCTGGCTGAAGAAGAAGGAACCATTGTGCTGTTTGAATCCGCCGTCCGGATTGAGAAAACATTAGAAGATATTGTAAAAACATTAGGAAATCGTTATATTGTGCTCGCTCGTGAGCTAACCAAGGTGCACGAAGAATTTGTGCGCGGTTACGCGAAAGAGGTCATTCAGCAGCTTCAATCTCGCAAATTAAAAGGCGAGATTGTTTTATTAATTGCGGGACGAAGTTTTAAACCGTTATTAAACGGAGATGCAGAAAACGATGACAGGTAAAAAAGAGTTCTCGGTACTACCGGCATCGGTCAAAAACTGGTTTATCAATTTGATTGAACCGTTTATCGATGGTATTGTTCGGCTCAATGTGCACCCCAATCACTTTACGGTATTGGGGCTATTTATTTCTGTTGTTGGAGCCATCTTTTACGCCAAGCACGATATCCGTTTGGGAGGATTGTTTATTCTGCTGGGAGGCATCTGTGATATTATTGACGGGAAAGTGGCGCGAAAAAGCGGACTTTCCTCCAAGTTTGGTGCTTTGCTGGACTCCAGTCTGGACCGATATGCGGAAGTGTTCATGTTTCTGGGTGTGGCCATCTATTTTGTGGAAAAAAACCACCCCTTAACCAGCATTATGGTATTTCTGGCTCTGGGTGGTTCCATGATGGTGAGCTATGTGCGCGCCAGGGCAGAAGGACTGGGATATGAGTGCAAAGTGGGGATTATGCAACGGCCCGAACGCATTGTATATATAGGGTTTAGTTCACTGATCCATCCCTATCTGCTGGAAGTGGTGGTGTGGATGATTGCCATTCTGGCCAATTTTACCGCTTTGCAGAGAATGTACCATGTGTGGCGCCTGGAAAAATCGGAGAAATCCCGGGAAGGCCTGGAAGAAGAAGTTGGTGTGTAAATACATATAATTCAAGATATCATGTTAACCCGAAGGGACAGGCTGGTTATTCCATTTCGCCTGATCACAGGGAAGAGGAAACCATCTCGTGACTTTGAAAAACAAATGACTTGAGAAGTCTGATCCCTGGATGTTGATTGTGTAAGGAGGACCGAAATGAGTTCAAATCAACCCGAAAAAATTGAGATTGCCGAGCCCCGGGGGAAACTGGGAATTTTAACCCCCGGAATGGGTGCGGTGGCGACAACGTTTATTGCTGGTGTGATTGCCATTCGCAAAGGAATTGCCAAACCCATCGGGTCATTGACCCAGATGGGAACCATCCGGCTGGGTAAACGCACGGAAAAGCGTGTGCCCATGATTAAAGATTTTGTTCCCCTGGCGGAACTGGACGATCTGGTATTTGGCGGCTGGGACATTTTTGAGGACAATGCCTATCAGGCAGCGCTAAAGGCTGGTGTGCTCAAAAAAGAATTGCTGGATCAGATTAAACCGGAGCTGGAAGCCATTCAGCCCATGCGGGGCGTATTTAGCAAGGATTACGTAAAAAAACTGGATGGAACCTACATCAAATCGGCAAAAACCAAATGGGATTATGCCCGGATGTTGATGGAGGACATCCAGAAGTTCAAAGAAGAGCATGGTCTGGATCGAATTGTGGGAGTATGGACGGGCAGCACGGAGATTTTCCTGAGTCCCGGTCCGGTTCACCAGAGCCTGGAAGCCTTCGAAAAAGGACTGAAGGAAAACGATCCCGGCATTGCACCCAGCATGATTTATGCCTATGCATTTCTGAAACTGGGCTATCCCTACGCCAACGGAGCTCCGAATCTGACCACCGATTTCCCGGCGATGTACGAACTGGCCAGACAGAATCGTGTACCCATCTCCGGGAAGGATTTTAAAACCGGCCAGACGCTGATGAAAACCATTCTGGCACCCGGACTGAAAGCCCGACTGCTGGGACTCCAGGGCTGGTTCTCCACCAACATCCTGGGTAACCGGGATGGCGAAGTGTTGGACGATCCCGAATCGTTTAAAACCAAAGAAGAGAGTAAACTCTCCGTGCTGGATCAAATTCTGCAACCCGATGTGTATCCCGATTTGTACAAAGGGTATTACCACAAGGTGCGCATCAATTACTATCCTCCCCGTGGGGACAACAAAGAGGGCTGGGATAATATCGACATTTTTGGCTGGCTGGGTTATCCCATGCAGATTAAGATCGATTTCCTCTGCCGGGATAGCATTCTGGCTGCTCCCATCGTACTGGACCTGGCCCTGTTTATGGACCTGGCCCATCGGGCCGGTTTCCATGGAATTCAGGAATGGCTCTCTTTTTACTACAAAAGTCCCATGCATTTACCGGAACTTTATCCGGAGCATGACCTGTTTATTCAATTAATGAAACTGAAAAACACCCTCCGCTTTATGATGGGTGAAGAGCAAATTACCCACCTGGGTGCAGATTACTACGAATATTATCGTTAATCAGCTCTGGGGATTCGGCGAGTGTATGTGCCGAATCCCCTTTTTGTTTTTTCCCGGAATTCCCCGTTTTTTAATTGTGGATGCATTGACACCTCAGGAGCTCAATGGCTGAACAGAAACCAAAGTCTCCGCTGAAAGACATTCTGAAAACATCTTTACCGGCGGTTATCGATTTATCCTCCCAGACTGTTACCTGGTTGATCGAAGCTATTTTTATTGGTCACCTTTCCGCAGCGGCGCTGGCGGGAGTGGGAATTTCGCTACAAATTGTTCTGCTGACCTTTGCCATTGTGCTCACCTTTGTAATGGGTGCTTCCATTATTATCTTGCGATATCTGGGTGCCAACGACACCTGGAATGCCAACCACGTGTTGGGCCAGGCACTGATGATGGGTACCATCATGTCCGTTCTCATCGGGCTGGTGTGGTATTTTGGCGGTTCAGCCATCATGCATTTAATTAAGGAAGAGGAACCCATTGCCCGGCATTACGGCACGGTGTGGATGCAAACCGCTTCCTATTTTGCCCCCATTTTTATCCTGAATTTTATTGCTCTGGGGATTTTGCGGATGGCTGGCGACACGCTGCTCACCATGCGGGTGAATCTGCTGGCGAATATCATCCATTTGCTTCTGTTGCCCCTGCTGATTTTCGGTAAGCTGGGTTTTCCCCGGCTGGAAACCCGGGGAGCTGCCCTGGCGGTGGGTATTGCGCATACCATTGGTTTCGGATTAACCATTTACTATTTACGCAGCCGAAAGGCTTCTCTGTTCCTTTCCTTTCGGGAATACACCACACCCAATTTCGAGACTTTCAAGACGCTTTTTAAGATTGGTTTGCCTACCACGGTGGAACAACTGGTGTGGGCATTTGGTCAGCTAATTTTGAGTTTCTTTGCCGCCCGGATGGGAATTATTGCACTGGCTGTGCATCAGGTGTTTTTGCGAATTCAGTCGGTGCTGTCCATGGCGTTTCAGGGATTTGGCCTGGCCAGCATGACGCTGGTGGGCAAGAGTCTGGGTGCAGAGGACGAAAGCATGGCCATCCGCACCGGACGAATTGCCGGTCGGGTGGCGCTGCTGGTCTCTGTGGCGGTGGTGGTGGTCATTCTGCTATTCCATCGCACCATCCTCTCGGCATTTACTTCCAATCAGGATGTAGTGGCGTTTGGCAGTCAGGTCATTTTTGCTCTGGCTATTGTGCAGGTACCCAAAGCCGTGAACATTGTGTTTTCCGGAAATTTGCGAGGTGGCGCCGATCTGGCCTGGTTGATGTGGCTGGCTATTTTCAGCGTCATCACTTTCGAAACCATCGGAGCTTACCTGCTGGCGTTTGTTTTTCAGGTGGGACTGGTGGGATTGTGGCTCATCCAGGCAGTGGACGAAAGCACACGGCTGATGCTGAATTACTTCCGGTTTAAAGGCAAAAAGTGGAAGATTTTATCCGTTCCGGGACTCCAGCCCAATCATACCGGTCATCCCCGGGACGAACACAATTAATCCCGATCCGACAGATTGAATTCGAACAAAACATTTTCAAGTGTTTATGATGGAAAATCTTCGATTTATCTCTTTTGAGGGCATCGATTTTTGCGGAAAAACCACTCAGGTTCGCATGCTGGTGGAACGGCTTCGTTCCCACGGTATTGAACCGGTGTTGGTGCGGGAACCGGGTGGTACGGCCATCTCAGAAAAGATTCGGGAAATTTTGCTGAGTCCGGAGCATAATGAAATGGTGTCTCGCACGGAAATTTTACTTTATGAAGCCGCTCGTGCCCAGTTGGTGCATCAGAAGCTTATTCCTTTGCTGAAAAAGGGGGAGTATCTCATTGCCGACCGTTTTTTTGACTCCACGACCGCTTACCAGGGTTACGGCCGGGGACTGGACCTGTCTGTGGTGCAGATGTTGAATCGGTTCGCCACCTCCGGATTGGTGCCATATCGGACTTTTTTCATCGATATTTCTCCGGAAGAAGCCGAACGTCGGTGGCGAAACACCCGCCAGCCTGGCGATCGCCTGGAAAGTGGCGGTAGAGAATTTTTTCGGCGGATTCGGGAAGGATTCCTGATGCTGTGTGAATCGGAGAAACATCGCTTCCTGCGCATCGACGGCGAGCGTCCCCCGGAAGAAATCGCCGCAGACATCTGGAATCATCTCCGTCCGCTATGGAATTTGCCCGGCGGGTAAACGGGATGTAAAAGCGGGGGGTTCTTTCAGTCTTGCTGTGTCTTCATCGGTGAAATCCCGGAAAATGACATTTCAATAAAATAAGGGTGTTTGTGTCTGTTCGGGAAGCGCTAAAGTCGGATACGATGATCCGAATGCTGCTTCCTCCCCATGAATTTAAACACTTTCATTTCCCGGCCTTTCGTTCTATATTTCCAGAAACTTTTTCCAATTTATGCCATATTAGGAATTAAAACTGTTAAGTGGAGGTTCGAAAACATGTTCAAAAAGGGACACTGGTCAGGCTGGCTCGGGGTATTGGTGGTCCTGGCAATCTCGGTGTGGATTTTTAATACAGGCATTGCCAGCAACGAAGAGCTTTACTATAAGCTGGACAAAGGTCTTTTCTACCTTAAACAGGTGTACGAAACCATCTCTCATAAATATGTGGACGACGTGGATCCGGAAGGTTTGAGCAAGGCGGCTATTCGTGGAATTGTGGATCAGCTGGATCCTTACACGGTTTTTTTCGAAAAGAAAGGCAGCGAAAATTTAAAAATTATCACCCGGGGCAAGTATGGTGGCCTGGGGATGGAAATCAGCAAACGTCAGGGGAAAATCACCGTTATTGCACCCATCGATAACACTCCGGCGCAACGCGCAGGCATCCGGGCAGGTGACGTTATCAATAAAATCGACGGGGAACCCACCAAAGACATGAGTCTGGAGGAAGCTTCCAGCAAACTGCGCGGCAAAGTGGGTACCAAAGTCACCATCGAAATACTGCGACCCGGCCTGTCCGAACCCATTACGCTGACGTTAACCCGCGAAGAGATTGTACTCAAAGACGTTACCTACGCCGATTTTGTGGAGCCGGGAGTGGCATATTTTCGGCTCACCAGTTTTTCTGATAAAGCCGCTACCGAGCTGAAAGAAGCCATCGCCCGGTTACAGGAAAAAGGTGAGATCAAGCAGGTGATTCTGGACCTGCGGGGGAATCCCGGCGGGTTGCTTGCCTCCGCTGTGGAAGTCGCCAATATTTTCCTACCACGGGGAATGCTGGTAGTGACCACCCGGGGCACTCACGAACGGGAAACCCGTTTTACTACCACCGAAGATCCGTTGCTCCCGGATGTTCCCCTGGTGGTCCTGGTGAACAATGGCAGCGCCAGCGCATCGGAAATTGTTGCCGGTGCCATCCAGGATCTGGATCGCGGAGTGATTGTGGGTCGCCCCACTTTTGGCAAGGGCCTGGTGCAACAGGTTTATCCTCTGGATAAATTGCACGATGTGTACCTGAAAATCACCACAGCCAAATACTACATCCCCTCCGGACGCTGTATTCAAAAGGAAGATTACAAGAAGAACAAGGAAATTTTTACCGATTTGCAGGACACCACCGAATTCAATAAAAAAATTAAATATTACACCCGGAACGGACGGGAAGTCCATGGCGGCGGAGGGATTAAACCGGATGTGGAAGTTGCCAAGGAAGAGATCAATCCCATGCTCATTTCTCTGTGGTCCAAGGGATATTTCTTCCGTTTTACGGTGGATTATCTGGCCAAACATCCCGAGATTCAATCGCTGGACCAGATTCAATTGAATGATGGCATCATTGACGAGTTCAAGAAATATCTGAGTGAAAACAATCTGACCTACGAAATTGAAGGGGAATCTGAGCTGAAGGATTTCCTCAAAGTAGCAAAGGAAAATGAATACAGTCAGGATCTACAGAAGCTGGTCGATCAAGCGCTTCAGGATCTGGAGCAGGAGAAGGATCGGGAGTTTGAGCAAAATCGAGCGGAAATTGCGAAGTTCTTAAAGGCAGAATTTGCCGAAAAATTAGGTGGCTCTACCCGACGCATTGCCGTGATGCTGGAGAGCGACCGCGTACTGAAGCAAGCGTTAGAAGTATTACACGACCCGACACGCTACCGGCAGATTCTGGCCCTCACCGGTGAATAACGAGTGAGCTAAACCGGCGGGTTACCGGAAAAACGGTCTGATTTTAAAATTCCTGAACATAAATAATGGACACCCGGGCAAAATTACCGAGATCAGGTAAATTGCCCGGGAATTTGCTGCTTATCCGAACGGGAAGGATGAGTACCGGGAGGTGTGAGCTGGTCGGAATACCTCCCCAATGCGGGATATATTCCGGAAGTATGACAACCGCAAGATTGCTTGCGTGAAACCGTTTGTACGGGAAAAACATAGAGCTGTTCGAATAAAAAATTCATGGTGGCAGTCATGAACGGAAAATGGTTCGGAATAATTGTCCTTTTGGGGCTGTTTCAGTGGGTCCGGGCTGATTCGCTGGAACCCGGGAAACTGCTTATTTATTACGGATACCCTTCCCTGATTAACCAGGCCAATGGCGATGTTCAAGCAGCGGCCGATACGCTGGGGCAGTACGATTTTGTGGTATTGGGAGACGGATTGGAAAAAGCCTCCCACTCCGACCATCAGAATACCCTGCAAATCATCCAGTTGTTGCATCAAAATTACAGCACAAAGGTGTTTGGTTACATCGACCTGGGGGTGAGCACAAAAAACCTGACCCTGGACTCCATTGGGACCTGTATTCGGGAGTGGCGAGATATGGGAGCCGATGGTATTTTTTTAGACGATTTTGGATACGACTATGAGGTTACGCGTGCCCGGCAAAATGCGGCAGTGGATTCGGTGCATCAGCATAACATTCCGGTTTGCGCCAACGGTTGGGACCCGGATGATGTATTTGGCGATCAGGTCGATGCAACCTACAATCCTGCCGGAAATCCCACTCATTTGAACAGCGGCGATTATTATTTATCGGAGAGTTACCAGATATCCGGGGGAAACTACGTCTCCGAATCGGATTGGGTGGACAAAGCGGATAAATTGCGCTCATATCAGCAAAATATTGGATTTGCCATTTTTTCCATCACCACCACAACCAGCTCGGCGGGCTACGATGCCAATAAATTCCACTACGCCTGGTATTCTGCCCTGTTATATGGTCATGCTGCGACGGGTTGGGGAGAACCTTATTTTTCCGCTTCCAGCTCAGAAGCTCCGTTTCGGCAGCGTCCTTCAATACACAGCGGAACGTATTTTGGGGAAACCATCTACCACGAATCCCCGCTCCATTACCGCTACACCGATCTGGGGAAGATATGGGTGAATACCAGTGACCATACCTACGGGTTTGAAGAGGGAGACACTCCCCTGCCGGTGACGTTGCAGTTTTTTCGGGCCATTCAACAGGGCGATAGTGTGTTGCTAAAATGGCGAACGGAAAGTGAGGTGGACAATGCCGGTTTTCTCCTTCAGCGCCAGATTCCCGGTTTCCCCGAAATGTGGTTTGTTCGTACTCAGTTCCCGGAATTGCGCGGAAAAGGCAATTGTTCCCATCCCACACAGTATCAGTTCGTCGATCGGGTATTGCCAGGCAGCGATTCAGCCTATACAATAACCTATCGGTTGTGGAGTGAGGATTTCAATGGTCGTCGTTTACTGCTGAGTCAACAGATGATCCGGTTTGTCCCCCGTCCGGCAGAAGCCACCCTGGCAACGCACGTTCGGTTGCTTCCGGCTTACCCCAATCCGTTTAATGGTCGGGTGGTGATTCAATGGCAAAGCGATCAACCTATTTCGCATGGTATGGAGCAATGTGAGATTGCTATTTACACCCTGACCGGTCAGCGGGTCCGCTTGCTCTGGCGGGGATGGCAGCTCCCCTCTTCCGGTCGGGTGGTGTGGGATGCCACCAACAATGGCGGATTGCCGGTCGCTTCGGGCGTGTACTGGGTGGTTCTCCGGAAGGGAACGTACCGGTTGGCTCAGAAAATCGTTCTGTGCCGGTAAAAAGTTGGTGCGTGAAATCGGTTCATGTGGAACATCCCGCTTAATGAGGCAACGGATGGCTGTTTCCTGTAAATCCGCTTGATTAACAACCTGCCCACCGGTATATTTTTCCAGCGAAACAATAGGAACAAGGGATTTTCTATGCGTACATTTTTTGTTTTATTTTTGGTGATTTTTCTGGGTTTTTCCCTGGCACAGAATACGGAAAAGCCTTTTGAGCTAAACATTTTTTTCACCAACGATATCCATGGTGGAGTAACGGAACAAAAAGCCGAGTTTCTGAACCCCGAGTTCCCGCCCATCCTGGGGGGTGGTGCTTCCGCATTTGCCATTATCCAGAAAGCCCGGGAACAAATTGCCCGGGAAGGCAATGGCTGGCTGGTGGTGGATGCCGGAGATATTTTCCAGGGTACACTGGTGGGGACCCTTTCCAAAGGTAAGGTGGTGGTGGAATATATGAACAAAGCCGGATACGATGTGTGTGTGCCGGGCAACCACGATTTTGACCTGGGGAAAGATAATCTGGAAGAATTGATCAAAGCATCGAAGTTTCCGTGGGTGTGCTGCAACATTGTAGAGGAAAAAACCGGCGAAATCTGGTCTCCCCTGAAACCGTACATTGTAAAGGAAATCCAGGGCATCCGCATCGGATTTACCGGAGTGTGCACGGTTAGCACCAAATTCATGAGTTTCCCGGAAAACATTCAGGGACTGGATTTTCTGCCGGAAATCCCGGCCCTACAAAAAATGGTCAACCGATTGCGTCAAGAAGAAAAAGTGGACCTGGTGGTAGCGCTGACGCATACCGGGCTTCCATACGATCGGGATGAGGGGTATCGAAAACTTCAGGAAACAACATATCAGCAGGTGCTGGAGCGTGGTTATGCCAATGCCATGGAAATTGCCCGTTTTGTAAAGGGAATTGACATTTTGCTGAGCGGACACATCCATAAAGGTTACCAGGAACCCTGGGAAGACCCGGTGACTCACACCATCTGTCTGCAAAATTACGGTAACGGCGGGAATCTGGGCTGGGTAAAGGTTGAGATTGATCGCCGAACGAAAAGTATTCTGGGATATCGTTATCCTTCCGTTCAGGGAACGCTGCTGTTGCTGCAGGAAGATGAATTCTGGCCGGACAGTACATTGCTTGCCTACCTGCGTTCGCAGCAGCAGATTTACGAGAAAGGTTTCCAGGAGGTGATTGGGTACACCGAGACCGCCCTGACCCGAGCCGGAGTGGGTGAGGCGCCCATGTACAATCTGGTGACCGATGCCATGCGGGAGAAATTCCGTGCGGACTTTGCCTTTACCAATTACGGAGGCATTCGGGCGGACATCAAGATTGGTCCCATCACCCGCGAAGATGTGTTTAAAGTATTGCCATTTGGTAATCAGCTGGTGGAATTCAAGGTAGGCGGCCGATTTTTGAAGCGGATCATCGAGGAAAAAATTAAGGGGAACCGCCGCGGCATGGCTATTTCCGGAGGCAAAATTGTGTACAATCGCACCCTCCCGGACGGACACCGGGTGGTGCAGTTTCTCATAAACGGAGAACCATTGCAGGCAGACAAGATTTACCGGGTGGTCACCACCGATTATCTGATGGAAGGGAACTCTGGCCTGGCTATTCTGAAAGAGGTCTCACCGGAGATGATTTCCTACACGGGTGTGCTTACCCGCGAAGCGGTGATTGAATATATTAAAAAACACTCCCCTCTGCGGGTAAAATTAACCGGTCGCTGGAAAAAGGATGACCATGCCCAACCCGATCCACAGTGGATCAAACAGTTTGAAGAACCAGCTGCAGTTAGCGAACCACGTTCGTAACGACAAAAGGATTGGGATAGGCTGATGAAGATTCTGTATCTGGATGCTGTTGGGGGTGCGGCGGGCGATATGATCCTTGCCGCATTTCTGGATGGATTGGTACCCCGGGAATATCTGATTGAACAAATTGCTCACCTGCAGTTGCCCGATTACGAAATACGCGTTTCCCGCACCATGCGGCATAAAATTTCTGCCATGCGTTTCGAAGTCCTAACCCGGGATGCTACCCATCGCCATTTAAGCGATATTGAAGAGATCATTTCCGCAAGCACACTGTCCGATTTTGTGAAACGGAATAGCCTGGAAGTGTTCCGAAAGCTGGCAGTTCAGGAAGGCAGGGTGCACGATAAGCCGGTGGATAAGATCCATTTTCACGAAGTGGGGGCAGTGGATTCCCTGATCGATGTGGTGGGGGCATTTGTTTGTGTGGAATATATCGGTCCGGAGAAGATTTTCGCTTCACCGCTACCCCTCAGCCATGGGATAATCGATGCCGCACACGGTCGCTTGCCGGTTCCCGCACCGGCGACCCTGGAACTGCTGAAGGACTATCCGGTGGTGTACCGCCAGGTGGAGGGGGAGCTGGTAACTCCCACCGGCGCGGTGTTAATCACCCACCTGTCCGAAGGCGAGCTCCCTGCGGGCGTTCCTTTACGGATTCGCCGCATTGGGTATGGAGCCGGAAGCCATGATTTTCAGCAAGTGCCCAATTTGTTACGCATCTGGGTGGGAGAGATGGAAACGCCGGCGGGATTCGATTCCGTTTTCCAGGTGGAAACCAACATCGACGATATGAATCCCGAGCTGTACCCTTACGTTCAGGAAAAGCTATTGCAGGCAGGTGCGCTGGATGTAACCTTTTATTCGGGAATTATGAAAAAGGGACGACCGGGCACGCTCATTTCCGTCCTGGTGGATGCCCCTCAATTGGATGCGGTAAAACGGTTGCTTTATGCGGAGACCACCACGATCGGATTGCGCTATTTCCCGGTGCATCGGGAGAAATTAATGCGGCAGGAACGGCAGGTGGACACGCCCTGGGGAACAGTGCGGGTGAAGGAAGTGATGCGGGAGGGAAAGCGATACCTGCTTCCGGAGTATGAAGAATGCCGTCGGGTAGCCCGGGAAACCGGGAAACCGCTGGTAGAGGTTTATCGAGAATTGGAAGCTTTTTTAAGCGAAGAGAAGCGCTAAAACCGGAAAAATCTCCGTTCTTGTATTTCTCCCCAATTCTTCCACATCCCATCCCACAAAAAAAAGAGCGAGCCTGGCCGACTCGCTCCTGTTGTTTTCGGGAAATTCGTGACAGCGTTGAGCTAAATTTATGATTAAGGTTTCCATTCTTTCCACACATTGCCCACCAGTGCCGGACCTGGTTTGAGGGTTGGTTGACCCGGTTCCCAGGAAGCCGGACAGGCTTCGGCGCCTTCCGTTGCGCGTACATGCTGAAAAGCTTTAATCTGACGAATGGTTTCATCCAGACGTCGTCCTACAGGAGGCGTAAGAATTTCCATGGCCTGAATCACGCCATCGGGATCGATGATAAAACGACCACGGAGTTCCACACCGGCATCTTCGTCGTACACGCCGTACACTTTTCCCACACGCCCGGCAGCATCGCTGAGCATGGGGAATTTGACCCCGCCTTCTACCATTTTGCTTAATTCATTGTCGTTCCACATTTTGTGCACAAATACACTGTCCACACTGACCGAGAGTACTTCCACTCCCAGGTCCTGCAATTCTTTGTACCGAGCGGCAACTGCCGACACTTCAGTCGCTCAGACAAAGGTGAAGTCGCCCGGATAGAAGCATAACAGCACCCACTTGCCGGCATAATCCGAAAGCTTCACGCTGGTGAATTCACCGTTGTGATAAGCGGGAGCCTCAAAGTCCGGTGCTTTTTTACCAACCTGTACTGCCATATGAACCTCCTTTGTATTAACCTGTTCTTGGGTTGTTTCGTTATTGTCCGCGGTACGGCTAACCGTACCGCTGATGGGTCTGGCACATCCAACATTGTCTTTTGCCATGTGACCTCCTTCTCATTACATGCTCACGGAGCTGCCACGAATTCCCGAAATGAACGGTTCAAAATATAAAAATTTTTCTTTCTGCGAAAGAGTTAATTGCGTTTAGAGGAAATCTTTCAGATCCGTTTCCAGCCGGGTAATGAGATCACCCGCGGTCAGGCTGTATTGAGAATGGGCCTCCGCATATTGATCGGCCAGATAACCATGTAAGAAACTGGCGGTGTACGCTGCGGCAACAGGGGGCATTCCCTGAGCCAGCAGACCGGCAACCAGACCGGTAAGCACATCGCCGGTACCCCCGCTGGCCAGTCCGGCATTGCCGGTGGGATTGATGTACACCTGTCCGTCCGGGGCGGCCACCAGCGAAGGAGCTCCTTTGAGCAGCAACACCAACTGATGCTCCCGGGCAAACTTCTGAGCCAGTTGCGGGAAGTTGCGCGACAAGTTCTTGCGCTCTTCTTCCGGAAGCAGACGGGCAAATTCACCATGGTGAGGGGTGAGAATCCAGTTGGGACGTGGTTGTTTCAACAGTTCCGGATGATTGGCCAGGGCAAACAGTGCGTCGGCATCCAGAACCACCGGCTTGTCGAAAGTTTGGAGCAGCGTTACCACCTGAGTCTGAGTTTCGAGACTCCGCCCCAATCCGGGACCGATAGCCAGCACATTGCACCAGTCCAACAACTCTTCCACCACCTTGTGGCTGGCGGCATTCAGAGTCGCTGTACCATTGGTAGGGTACGGCCGGGTGATGACTTCCGTCAGTTTGGTTTCCAGAATGGGATTAAGCTCTTCGGGAATTCCCAGAATGACCAGTCCCGTGCCGATGCGTAAAGCTGCGTTGGCGGTCAGGCTGGCAGCACCGGTGTAGCCCGGGGAACCAGCCAGCACTGCGACTTTCCCCACCCGGTATTTGTGCGCATCTGGCGGACGCACCGGAAGTCGGATATCCGATTTCTCCACGATCTGAAATGCCACTTCTCGGGATTCGCGCACCGTGTGGGGAATGCCAATGTCCGCAATGTACAGTTCCCCTACGAACGAGCGAGCCGGGTAAAATATATGGCAGGGTTTGGGCAGCGCCATGGTCACCGTGGCGATGGCACGGATGGCTTCTCCTTCCACCACCGGTAAATCCGCATTCACTCCCGAAGGTACGTCCACCGCCACCACCGGCACGCTCAGGGCATTCAGATGTTCAATCACCGTTTTCATAAACCCCCGCACGGCGCCCTGAATGCCGGTACCCAGCAGAGCGTCCACAATCAAATCGGGTAACTCTGCGGTAGCTTGCTGAAGGCTCTCTTCGTTTTGGATAAACCGGACAGGCAGGCCAAAGTTCCGGATAATCCGGTAATTCACCAGCGCATCGCCTTTCAAATCCGCTTCCGAACCAACAATGAACACGTTCACCCGGATTCCCTGGTCCCACAGATGACGTGCCACCACAAATCCATCCCCGCCGTTGTTTCCCTTACCGCTAAACACATACACCAGCGGATCAGGATGGTCTTTGAGCAAATCCATAATGACACGATAGGTACCCACGCCGGCGTTTTCCATCAGTACCACACCGGGTACTCCCAGGTCCTGAATGGTGTGTCGATCCATTTCGCGCATCTGTTGCGAGGTCACCACTTTCAGCATAACAGGCCTCCTGTGTTTATAAAAGTGCAGAGATTTTCGCAGAAGGAGAATAGAAAGAGTTCAGGAAATAGCGGCGTTGCACCCTGTGTATTCCCGGCAAAAAATGTTCGTCATTCGATTTTGCTGGATTGTCTCTGGTACCCCCTGCTTATCCGAAAGCATGTTCCCCCGGGTGCAATCTGTTTGCACGAGCCCTCTTCCGTAAGCAGGGAAAATCCTTTTCTTAATCCACCTCAGCCGCGCGAATGTGCCGGAGGAACTCCTGAACGGTTTTTTCGACCCCAGATAACAGGGCGCTTTGCACAAAAGCAGAATCCACCACAATATCTTCCACACTGGGGATGCGTGCCAGCGGTGGCAGATGTTCCAGACGCACCTGCCCCGAGCAGTTGACACCCAGTCCCAGCTTTACTGCAGCGACCGTGGCCGATTTGATTTTGTCCAATGCTACCAGCTCATCATTTACATCCGGTGCATTGGTGTAGGCGGTAATGTCGAATTCCACATAATCCACAGCAATTTTAGTCAGGTTGCGCAGGGTGGCAATTTCCGGGGTAATCAGTACCGCTACGGAAATGCCGTTGGCCTGCAGGTCAGGTAAAAACTGTTCGATGTCTTCCAGCGTTATGGAAATATCCAGCGGTTCTGCCTGAGAGGAACGGTTTGCAGGCAGGTGCACAAAGGTGACCATATCGGGAACCGTGTCCAGTGCCACCCGGATCGCTTCGTCATCCAGGGGAAGGCGTAAATTAAAGAAGGTTTTGCGAACTTCTTTTAACAGACGGACGTCCCGTTCCTGTAAACCCTGTTTGGTTCCGCTGTAGGTACCCACAATGCCGTTGGCACCGGCAATTTCTGCCAGTACTGCCACCTGCACCGGGTCAAATCCATCGTTTTGCAGTGCCGAGCGTATATAGGCAATTTCATCCAGTCGAATGCTAAGTCGTTTCATTCATGCGTCCTTTGTTAAATTTTCAGGTCTTCCCACAGGCTAATATAATATTTTTTATTTCGCAGGATAAACTTAAAAAGAACTTCGCCGTTGAGCGGTGGAATGGTGCGTCCGCCATCCAGAGTGAGGGTGTAAGTGATTTTATACTCCGGGTTTTCCCGGGTGGTGTCCAGCGGTAGAATGGTGTTCCAAACCACATCCAGGGTACTGAAGTAGCGGAACATTCGGGCGGTGGTCCGCAGTTCCACATCCCGTCCCCACTCAATGGGAGTGGGCGGATACACATTGTAATTCATGCTACGGAAGATGAAGGTGCTGTCCAATATTTCCGCATACACCAGCGAATCTTTAAACGTGTAAGCGTACTGGAAGTTTTGCAGGACCTCTTCCGGTGTTTTTTGCTGGGTGATAAGGTGCGAGTGGGGTTGGTCCTCATCGGCCAGTGCGGGCGCAAACGGATTGGTGCAGGAAGACAGGGCCAGTATGACCAATAACATCCCGGGTATGACAACCAGTGCTTTCATGTTAACGATAGTTTGCTTTTAAGGTGGACCAGGTGCTGTCGGCATGGTCGGCACTCAGAGCCAGGTCTTCCCAGTAGGTAATGTACCAGAGCGATTGGCTGGAGCGTACCACTTTAAACACGCTCTCACCCCGGTAATATTCCTGACGGGTTTTAAAATCCAGTTCAATCTCGTAATTGAACCGCGTTTGCATGGTATCCTGCGTGGAACCGATGATGCTCCACGGCCGTAAATTGTAAATTTGAAGAGTGATTTTCTCAATATCTTTATTGGAGACCAGTCGATTGAAGTAATTGTATTCGTCCTGGCGTGTCCATGCCACCAGACGGTACGATTCGTTCTGCTGGGGTACGAATGTGAAATTCAGATGCACAGTGTTCGCATCCGCCAGACAATCCAGGTAAAAATTGACGTTGCGGTCTCGAAAGGCATATTTCAGTTTGGCCAGCAGGGAATCGGGGTTGGTTTGCAGGCTATTCACCGGCTGGATGGTTTGGTTGCCGGTGGGCGCCTCCGGTGTTCGGGTACTGAACGGATTGGTGCAGGCCAATCCAAATGCCAGAAGTATGTACCAAATCTTTTTCATCCTATTTGAATTTATATAATTTTTTGATATTTTTCAAAACGTATTTTAGTGAAAAGAGAGAACCGAAAAGGAGGTGCAGGTCACAATGTCCGGGGATAAAAATAAAATAAAGGAAGAGATTGAGCGATTGCGGCGGGAGATTCGCCGTCATGATTACCTGTATTATGTGCTGGCGCAGCCGGAGATTACCGATTACGAATACGATATGTTGATGAAGCGGCTGGAGGAGCTGGAACGTCAGTACCCGGAGTTTATTACCCCGGATTCTCCAACTCAGCGGGTCAGCGGAGAGCCTACCAAAGAATTTCCGGTGGTTCGTCATCGCAAACCCATGTTGAGCCTTTCCAATACTTATAATGAAGCGGAAGTTCGCGATTTCGACCGACGGGTACGCAGCTTACTGAAGCCGGGTGAGTCCTATGAATATGTGTGCGAGCTCAAGATCGACGGGGTGGCTATGAGTTTGCTCTATCAGGACGGGTTGCTGGTGCGCGGTGCCACCCGCGGGGACGGAGAACAGGGGGACGATGTCACCAACAATGTGAAGACCATCCGTAGTATTCCCCTCCGGCTGGAAACGAACGATCCGGTGCTGGCCAACATCGAAGTGCGGGGAGAGGTGTACATGTATCGCAAGGACCTGGAGAAATTAAATGAAGAACGGCTTGCTGCGGGAGAACCGCCCTTTGCCAACCCTCGCAATGCAGCCGCCGGTTCACTGAAGTTACAGGACCCCCGGGAAGTGGCACGCCGGCATCTCCGTATGTTCTGCTACTGGATTGACCCGCTTGCCGAAAATCATCGGATCACCTCTCAGTATCAGAGCCTGAAAGTGCTGGAGGAGCTAAAATTTCCTGTAAACCCGAACTACCGGCTTTGCCGCAACATTGATGAGGTGGTAGCGTTCTGGCGGGAATGGCAGGAGAAACGGGACACGCTGCCTTACGACATCGATGGCGTGGTGGTGAAGGTGAATAGTCTGGAGCAGCAGGAGCGACTGGGAACAACCGCCAAGAGTCCCCGCTGGGCAATTGCTTTTAAGTTTAAAGCGGAGCAGGCAATAACCCGATTGAAAGAGATTGTGTGGCAGGTGGGTCGCACCGGCGTGGTTACCCCGGTGGCTATTCTGGAGCCGGTGCAGTTAGTGGGAACCACGGTGAGCCGTGCGACACTCCACAATGTGGAAGAAATTCAGCGGCTGGATGTACGGGTGGGCGACTATGTGATTCTGGAAAAAGGCGGGGATATCATCCCTAAGGTGGTTCGGGTGGTTAAGGAAAAACGTCCGCAAGGGTTGCCACCCACCGAACCGCCCCGGGAATGTCCGGTGTGTCACTCTCCGCTGGTTAAGCATCCCGGTGAGGTGGCACTCCGCTGCGAAAATGTGGCCTGTCCCGCACAGGTAGCGCGCCGCATCGAACACTTTGCCTCCCGCAAAGCTATGGACATTGAAGGATTGGGCGAAAAAGTGGTGGACCTGTTACTGGAGAATGACCTGATTCATGATTACGGCGATCTGTACTATTTAAAAAAGGAAGAGATCGCCCGGCTGGAGCGGATGGGTGAAAAAAGTGCCGAGAATCTGATTCGGGCAATTGAAAAGAGCAAACAGCAGCCACTGGAACGATTGATTTTTGCCCTGGGAATTCCCTTTGTGGGCGAAGGCGCCGCCAGACTCCTGGCAGAACGATACAAATCCTTAGACGAACTGATGCAAGCCCGGGAAGAAGAACTGGCCGAAATTGAAGGCATTGGCGAGAAAACCGCCAGCAGCATTCGTCAGTTCTTTAACAATCCGCACAACCGGGAAGTGATTGAAAAGCTTCGCCGGGCAGGCGTTCGCTTTACCCGGGAAGAAGAGACCCCGGCTCAAACGGACGAACGCTTTGCCGGTAAAACGTTCGTGTTTACCGGTGCCCTTAGCCGGTATTCCCGGGACGAAGCGGCCGAATTGGTTCGTCAGCGGGGCGGGAAGGTGAGCAACAGCGTCAGCCGTAAAACGGACTACGTGGTGGTGGGCACAGACCCCGGTTCCAAATATCGCAAAGCGCAACAACTGGGCGTGCGCATACTGAGTGAACAGGAGTTTTACGAGATGCTGGGAGAGGGTCAGTAAGGATGGAAGTGCACCTGGGGAAATCGAAGAACAAATACATGAGGCAACAAAATTCAGCGCAGCGAAATGGCCGACAGGTTCTTACACAGAACATGCAAAGCACCCAGGATGCACACACAAACTTTTTCTTTTATTCTCCCGATTCTCCTTACCCCCTGTTTCCCCTGTCCACTTTATCTCCCTATCCGATCCTTTTTACATTCCCCGATTCCGCTCTATACGTGCCATTTGGAAAGTTGATGAATCGAATTTAAAGGAAAGGAAACTTCCATGCTAACCCGGGATGAGATTGGTGAAGTGCTAAAAGTTTTAAAGAAAGAGTACGGGAACACAGGAACAGCATTGAAATTTCAGACACCGTTTCAGTTGCTGGTTTCCACCATGTTAGCTGCCCAGAGTACGGATATGCAGGTAAATAAGATTACCCGGGAACTATACCGAAAATATCCCGACGCTGCCGCTTTTGCCCGGCTCTCACCGGAAGAGCTGGAGAAGGAGATTCGTTCCATCGGATTGTATCGGAACAAAGCACGAAACATCATTGCCATGTCCCGCATGCTGATGGAAAAATACGACGGAGAGGTTCCCCAAACTCGCCAGGAGCTGGTTAAACTCCCCGGAGTGGGACGCAAAACAGCCAATGTGGTGTTGAGTGTGGGATTTAACCAGGATGCCATTGCGGTGGACACCCACGTGTTTCGGGTTTCCAATCGGATTGGGTTAGCCAATGCGCCCAATGTGGAGAAAACCGAACAGCAATTAATGGAGAACATTCCCCGTCAGGAGTGGTCGGCTGCTCACCACTGGCTCATCTGGCACGGGCGCAAAATCTGCCGGGCGCAAAATCCCCGCTGCGAGGTGTGTCCCCTCAAGGACTGGTGTGAATACTACCGTCAGACCAGTCAAACATAGCGGGAGCTGACTATTTTAGCTCATGAGATTGAATGATGCGGACCCCGCGTTTTTCCCAATCCCGAAGCAATTCTTCCGCTTTCTGAGGATGTATCGGTTTGGTGGCATCCTCAATTAGCACCACCTGATACCTGCCGATTTTCAAAAATCCCTCAATGGCATAATAATCACATACATCTAATGCGACGCCATACACAAAAATCTCTGTCGGTTGAATAACTTCCAGTGCGGGAATGACGTTGGGATTGGTGAACACATCAAATCGCTGTTTGCGGAAAAACACCTCGTTGGGATGAGCGATAATCATCTCTTTAAGTTTTTCCACCGGAATGGGTTGGGAATCAATCCACAGGGGATTCTTCGGCCGGGTTGCTTCAATCTTTTCCCAGCCTGAAGTTCCCTGTAAACAGTGGGGCGGAAAGGTCTGGTAAAAATCTGGTTGGTCAGAAATTTCCGGGTCGTCCGGTTGATGATAATCCACCGACCCCCAGATGGGAATCTCATGGTCACGGGCAAATTGAGTTACCTTCTCCAGAATCGGAATGATACTTTCCGCCTCAGGAACATACAATTTACCATCACTTTTCATGAAGTCGTACTGGGTATCCACATCCCAGAAAAGTTTTTGGGTCATTAGGAGTTCCTCCTTTTGTTTTCATAAGCCATTCAAAAAACGCACAAGAGCGTTTCCTGAGTCACCTGTTTGATGCATCTAACAAAAATCCCGTTAAACTTTTTGTAATTTAGGACGAAATCAGGAGAAAATGCAATTTTTATTGAATTATGACAGGATGGGAAGATTTTATCCCTTGCAAAACTGGTGCGTAAATGTTAAAATAAACAAAAAAATAGAAGGATACGCATATGTTAGAACGGGTGGTTGACAATATCAAGAGTAAAATACAGAAAGAAGTTCTGGCTCCCCAGATGACTCAGGTACCTTTGAACTATTTACTAACCCGGAATATTCCCGGATGGGTCAAACACTTTTTCGATCAGGAAGTGGAAATCTGGATTCGGGAAGAGGCGGATAAATTTTCCTCCAGCGAACGATTCGATTACGATTTACCGGAAGTTCGGGTGTTGGTGGATAAAATTCTGGACATTCTGAAGCAAACGGCTACATTCGATCTGAACCAGTTTAATCGTTTGCTGGAACGCGCCATTAAATTAGAGCGCGATTATCTCATCCGGCCCCACCAGACGCTGACCCAGTTCCTGTTCAAGGACAACTTTATTATTACCACCATGGATGTGTATGACATGCTGAAATATTTCGATAAATTTCAGTATTACAAAGATGCCCTGACGGACTATTTCAACTTAAAATATTTGCGCGAGATTTCTGAGAATCAGTTCAAAGAGCTGATTGATGAAATTGATCGCCAGGTTTTCGGAAAAGACCCGTTAACCACCACCCTCAAAACGGTAAAGACGATTATTGAATTTTTAAATGAAGGTCGCCCGGCCTCCGATTCCATTCCTATGGACATTTTGTTTCAGGCACTGCGGGACCGTAACCTTCACGATTATGCTTTGCTGGTTCAGAAGGAAGCGGAAGTGGGGACGGAGGAAATTACTCTAAGCGAGCTGGAAACGCTGCTCAAGACGGGTCAAACCAGCCACGAACGACGGCGGGTGGTTGCTCGCGAAGAACCTTCCCTGGAAGAGGTGGCCGACATGGAAACGGCCAAACCGGAAATTCAGGTGGAAGAAATTGTGGTAACGGCAAAGTCAGAAGCACCCCCCGTGGAGGAAGTGGAAGTTGAAGAAGAGGAAGAGGAGGAGGAAGAAGAAGAGAGAGTAGAAGCGCCTGCGGAAGTGGCAGCCACAGCTGCCGACCAGCTGGCTGAAGTAGTGGCCGAAAAAATCAAAGGCGATAAACTGGAAGATCTGCACCGTTTGATCACCCGAAAACAGCGTAAAAAATTTATCAAGAAAATTTTTCATAAGGATGAAACGCGATACACCCAGTTCGTGGATTACCTGAACGGATTACCCACCTGGAAGGAAGCGTCCAGCACGATAGATGAGATGTTTTTGCAAACGGGAATCAATCCGTATTCCAAAGAAGCGCTGGAATTTTCTGATCTGGTGTACAACCGGTATTTCCCCAAGGACCGGTTGGTAAATAAAGAAGAATTTTAATTCACCGATAAATCAAAGAGATATGACGCTGGTTCAGGATCCTTCGTTTTTTATCATTGGTGCCGGAAGAGCAGGCGCCTCCATTGCCTATTATCTTTCCCGCCGGGGATATCGTGTGTTGTCGTTGGTGGAACGGAAGCCGGAACGCTTGCAATTCCTGCGGGAACGGTTGAATTGGTCGTTTCTGGAAGAGAACCTTTCGGTGGAAAAATTGCAGCAGTCCGATGTGGTGCTTCTACTTGTCCAGGACGATCATTTACCGGAATTGGTAAATCAGCTTGCTACTTTGCCCGTGCAATGGACTAAAAAAATTGTCGGGCACCTATCCGGCGTATTGCCTTCAACTGTTCTGGAACCACTTCGGAAAAAGGGAGCCCGGATAGCTGCGGTGCATGCGGTATTTGCGTTTGCGGAAGATCCCCGCGAAAATCATTATCTGAACAAAATCTGGTTTAACATGGAGGGGGATTCCGAAGCGCTGGAGTTTTTCGACGAGTTGTTGAGCCACACCGGTAATCAAACCAAGCGAGTCACCATCGAACAGAAAGAAGCCATTCACATTGCCAGCGTTATTTATGCGAATTTTTACATTTCTCTGGCTGAGATGAGCCGGAAAATTCTTCAGCAACAGGGATTTCCGGAAAACGAAATTTTCGATATGCTCAGTCCGTTGCTCACTTCATCGGTGGAGCAGGTACTCAAACATGGTACCTCTGGCGCCCTGACCGGGCCCATCAAGCGGGGAGATGTGGAAACTTTGAGCTCTCATCTGAACTACCTCCGGGAGCATCACCCCGAGTTGGTGGAAGTGTACAAAATGCTCAGTCGGTTTCTGATTCCAATCAGCGGACTTTCGGAACCGGAAAAAAAGGAATTGGAGGAAATTTTAAAATAAATTTTTTCGGTACCCCCGGCGACATTATACGGTCAGCTTACCTGAGCAATTTTCCCATTTAATGATAAAAAAATAATCCTCTGGCTAAAATTTCGACAACGGAATTGTGGGTTAAAGGTAAGTTACCATATTTCACTAAATGATTTTCTTCTCAAAATGCCGAAAAATAGACAATAACCTTCCCCAAAAAATACGTTGACATCATAGTGGAAAACGATTATCTTTTATCTGCATTTAAAAATGCCCATTTTTATAACTTATTGTAATTATTAAACATACACAGCTCATTTTTGTTCTATATTTCATGGAGGAGGATGTTCTATGCCAACCAAAAAATCTCACGAGAAAGATGGAGCCACCGACATGCTCTTGCCGTTGGGGATTGAAGAGTCGCCGGTGCAGGTGGAGACTGCGGACGAAGGGGTTCATGAGCCTGCGGTGACGAAAAAAGCGAAAAAGCTCAAATTCGAACACTACTTTTCTCACCCGGGTGTTCACCCCTTTGATGAGATAGAGTGGGAGATTCGTGAGGCCCTGATTGCCAACGAGAAGGGGGAGGCCATCTTTCGTCAGAGTGATGTGGAAGTACCGGCTTTCTGGTCGCAACTGGCTACCAATGTGGTGGTCAGCAAATATTTTCACGGTCAGGTGGGCACGCCTGAACGGGAAACCAGCATCAAACAGCTCATTAATCGGGTATCGCGCACCATTACCGATTGGGGGATTAAAGACGGATATTTTGCCAGTGCCGAAGACGCCGAGACTTATTACAATGAGTTAACCGCACTGTTAGTGAATCAGTATGCGGCATTTAACAGTCCGGTGTGGTTTAATGTGGGGATTGAAGAGAAACCGCAGTGCTCGGCCTGTTTTATTAACTCGGTGGAAGACAGCATGGAGAGCATTCTGGACCTGGCCAAAATTGAGGGGATGTTGTTCAAGTATGGTTCGGGCAGCGGTTCCAATTTGTCTAAGATTCGTTCTTCTAAAGAACCGTTATCCGGTGGCGGCAAAGCTTCCGGACCGGTTTCTTTTATGAAGGGATTCGATGCTTTTGCCGGTGTGATTAAGTCCGGTGGCAAAACCCGCCGTGCCGCCAAAATGGTGATTCTGAATGTGGATCACCCGGATATTATGGAATTTATCCGTAGCAAAGCGGAAGAGGAAAAGAAAGCCTGGGCGTTAATCGATGCGGGTTACGACGGTTCCATCAACGGCGAGGCGTACAGCTCGGTGTTTTTCCAGAACGCCAATCATAGTGTACGGGTGACGGACGATTTCATGGAAGCGGTGGAGAACGATCTGGAGTGGGTGACCCGGGAGGTCACGACAGGCAAGCCAGCCGATCGCTATCGGGCGCGAGAAATTTTGCACGAAATTGCCGAAGCCACTCACATCTGCGGCGATCCGGGGCTGCAGTACGATACCACCATCAACGAATGGCATACCTGCCCCAATTCCGGACGCATCAATGCTTCCAATCCCTGTTCGGAATACATGTTTCTGGATGATACCGCCTGCAACCTGGCTTCGCTGAATTTGATGAAGTTCCTGGACGAGAACGATGAATTTGATGTGGAGAAGTTCCGCAGAGCGGTACGCATCATGATTACAGCCATGGAAATTATTGTGGATAATTCCGGCTATCCCCGGGATAAGATTGCGGAGAATTCCCATCTGTACCGTACCCTGGGGCTGGGATTTGCCAATCTGGGTGCGCTGCTCATGTCCCGCGGACTTCCTTACGACAGCGACGAGGGACGCGCCTACGCTGCAGCGGTGTCCGCAATCATGACCGGCCAGGCTTATCTCACCTCCACCGAACTGTCCCGTGCCATGGGTCCGTTCGCCGAATTCGAAAAAAACCGCGACCCCATGCTCCGGGTAATTCAGAAGCATCGGGAATATGCTCATAAACTGGATTCCCGCCTGGTACCCGAATATATGGTGCAATCCGCTCAGGAAGTGTGGGATAAAGTTTACGAAGATGGTCAGAAGTACGGTTTCCGAAATGCGCAGGTCACAGTGCTGGCACCCACCGGAACCATTGCCTTCATGATGGATTGCGACACCACCGGCGTGGAGCCGGATATTGCGCTGGTGAAGTACAAAAAGCTGGTCGGTGGCGGAATGATTAAGATGGTGAACCAGACGGTGGAAAAAGCATTGCACCATCTTGGGTACACCGAAAACGAAGTGAAAAACATCATCCGGTACATCGACGAGCACGATACCATCGAAGGTGCTCCCGGTTTGAAGGATGAACATTTGCCGGTGTTCGATTGTGCATTTAAACCGCTGAACGGTGAACGTTCCATCCACTACATGGGCCATGTGAAGATGCTGGCGGCCATACAGCCGTTTATCTCCGGTGCCATCTCCAAAACGGTGAACGTACCGGAAAACATCACTGTGGACGAAATCGAGAATATTTATCTGGAAGCCTGGAAGTTAGGGGTAAAAGCCATCGCCATTTATCGCGATAACAGCAAGCGAACCCAGCCGTTAACCACCAAGAAAATTGAAAAGACGGTGCAGGAGTACGGTCGGCCCTATCGACGGCGCTTACCGGATGAACGAAAAGCAATCACTCATAAATTTACCGTGGGAGGCCACGAAGGTTACATCACTGTAGGGATGTACGAAGACGGTTCACCGGGAGAGATTTTTATTGTTATGGCCAAAGAAGGTTCGGTGGTATCTGGCTTAATGGACTCCTTTGCCACAGCCATCTCCATGGCATTGCAGTATGGTGTACCGCTAAAGGTGCTGTGCAACAAATTTACCCATACCCGCTTCGAACCTTCCGGTTACACCAAGAACCCCAATATTCCTTATGCCAAGTCAATCATGGATTACATCTTCCGCTGGCTGGCACAGAAATTCCTCAGCCGTGAGGACCAGCTGCGCTACATGAGCGAGGAATTTGTGCAGGAGAATAACTTCTCTAATTCCCCGGATGGTGGGCTGGGAGGTTCCACCAGCACCACTGCGGGACTGGGTGCTCCCGGTGGCATTAAGTTAAATCTGGGTGGTAACACCGGCAGCTCCGTCACCGTGTCTGCCAAACCGGAACCTCCCCGGGATGAACAGGGGGCGGATAAACCGGATAATATGATCGCTTTTCACAATCAGGAGGATGCTCCCAGTTGTCCCGAGTGCGGTGGCATCATGGTGCGCAACGGGAACTGCTATAAGTGCATGGAATGTGGTTCTACCACCGGTTGTTCATAAATCGCACAATAAAATTTACTCTTTCGGAAAAAGCCCGACCGTTTCTGGATGTCGGGCTTTTGTTTTAATGGAAAAAAATGCAAAAATGATTTTGGTTCCGATGGGTGGTTTATGGAAATGTGAGGTGATTCCATACGTGGGTTACTGAAGTCCGGAAGTTGAGGGGGAGGAAGGATCGCTTTCATCATCCGCCCACTCCACGCGCACTTTACCCATCCCGGTCGCAATCCGAATATCCAGTTGATTTTCCGTTTTCCCCCATAAATTGTTGTAATAGAAATCGTTTTTCACATAGCAGTCGTCAATGGAAAAGCTGGAGAAAAGGGATTTATCCACTTTAATGCGTGTTCCCACGTTTCGGGGCAGGTACAGGATGAGCTTTCCCAGCCCGATATCGATGTTGGCGGTCACTGCTCCCTGAATATCACCGGAGAGGTCCAGTACATAGGAACCCAATCCCCCTTCAAAACTTAGATGTCGAAAGTGAGCGTTCCCCAGTTTGCGGATTTTCAGCTTCCCCACCCCGCCACTCACCGAACAATGCTCCATGGAAGTGGGATTGGGAGTATTGAAAACCATTGTTACTTTGCTTACTCCGATTTCCAGGTTCAGGCTTTTCATGGGCAAACCGGTAAAATCGAGGGACCCTTTCACCACTCCTAATTCTCCCTCCAGTTGAATGGGAAGAACCGGTGAAAGTTTTAAATTCAGTTGATTCTGGTAAATATCATGGAAGGAGGTAATGCTGTGGGTCCTGTCGTCGTCCCGGTTCGAATCATGTTCCCCGTTGAACCGTATGGTCAGATGTCCCGTCTCCTGAACAATTTCGTACCGAATGCCAGGTTTTTCGTTCCGAAAGGTAAATTCCCCCTCGAACACCTTGCCGGAATCTCCCCGCATCAAATCGATGTAACCGTTCCCAAAATCGATGGAAACAGAGAGTTGCTTCTCCACGGTAATGGGTACGTGTTTTTTAAGCACCTGAGCGTCCGGGTCCTGACTCCAGCACCAGGCAACCATATTGATAAGAAGGAAAAATGTGAAAATGGTTTGTTTCATGATTCATTCGATTTATCTCGCGTTCCCCCGAAAATTTGTCGCGAGAATCGTTTAGTTGACTGTTTGGGAGAGAAAACTCCGATCCCCCGTGTTAAAAAATTTTATCTTTTAATTTCTGGTTCAACATTTCCCGTGCTCGAAAAATCTGAGCCTTGACGGTTCCCAGGGGTAATCCCAAAATGTCGGCAATTTCTTCGTACGATTTTTCTTCTTTATGACGGAGCAAAATCACGTGCCGGTAACGATCCGGGAGCTCCTGAATGGCTTCTTCGATGATCCGCCGCCTTTCCTCCTGCAGCAAGGTTTTCTCCGGCGTGGGATCCTGAGCAGGAAGACTTCGCTCCAGTTCTTCGTCCTTATATTTCACCGGCTCGTGAATCGATCTGGTTTTCAGTTTACGTTTTCTTAAAAAGTCGATGCAATTGTTGGTGGCAATCTTCATCAGCCAGGTGGAAAAAGCGAATTCCTCCTTAAACGAAGGCAGTGAATGAAACGCCTTGATGAATGCTTCCTGAGTCAGGTCTTCGGCTTCCTGTGGATTTCGAACCATTTTCATCATAATCGTGAATACCAGAGATCGATATTTGTTTAACAGGGTTTCGTAAGCTTTCTGGTCGCCCTGTAAGGCTCGTGCAATGAGCTGTTTGTCTTCCGCTTTTTTTTCGGCACGCATTGTAGATACGGTAACTTTTCCCATTTGGTTACAATTTTTCTTCAATCACTTCCATTACCGGAACCGAAGCTCGGATTTTAAGCAGTATCAGATCACAGGAACAAAAGGGGTAAGCGCACCCGGTTTTTCCCTCTGTTCTTTTTTCCGGGTCCCCGGAACCACCGAAATGCTGCAATTTTTCTCTCAATGTCTTCAATCCCACAATCTTTGATTCAAATTAATATAGAAATCGCCAATTTGCTAAGCAAACAATCATTTCGCTTACTTTGGTAACTTTTCTATAAAACTCCCCGGTTGGTTAACTTTACAGAAACGGTTTGTTTTTAGCGGGGGGTTGTGTATTTTTTAAGAAAAAGCGGAGGGGAAAAGCCATGCGTTTCCGCGAACTGTTTCGGGAGGTGAACCGAAAAACGGTCGAAATTCGGGTTCCTTCTTTTGAGGAGATGCTTCAACTGGAGGATGTACCGGCCGGAATACGCAAGCATCGTGCGGAAATTGTTCAGGAAAAGCGGAAGCGGTTTGGAGAGGCGGAGAACTTACCGCCTGGTGTGTATCGCTTCCACATTGGTCGTTCGCCCCTGCATAGTATTGAGTGGATTCCCTCACCCAACTACAGCAATCGCCCCGATGCCCGTATCGATCTACTGGTATTTCACTACACCGTCACCTCCACACTGGATTCCACCGTGAAGTGGTTTCAGAATACCCAATCCCGGGTTAGTGCTCATTACGTGATTGGCAAGGATGGACGGATCGTGCAAATGGTAAAGGACGAGAAAAAAGCCTGGCATGCCGGGGTGAGCTTCTGGCAAGGGGAGAGCGGTTGCAACGCATTTTCCATCGGGATTGAGATGGTGAATGAGGGAGAAAGCAAAGGAATTCCCTACACTCCCGAGCAGTACGAAGCGGCAATTTACCTGGGAAAGTTGTTGGTGGAAAAGTACAGCATCCCGGCGCGGCGGGTGGTGGGACACAGCGATATCGCACCTTATCGGAAGATAGATCCCGGTAAGCATTTTAACTGGTCGCTGCTGGCGCAAAATGGAATCGGATTTTTGCCCACTCCTTCGCCAAACGGCCCCAACATGTATTACGGCGGTTATGTACTGCGGCGTGGGGATAATGACCGGCGGGGAATTTACGGAGGCAAACCTCAACGACCGGATCAGTATGTTCGACAGTTGCAAAGCCATCTGCGAACAATCGGATATTACATTTCCATCGACGGCGATTTTGGTCCGAAAACGGAAGATGTGGTGGAAGCGTTTCAGCGCCATTTCTTGCCGGAGAATATAACCGGTCGGGTGGATGCGAACACCGCGCGAATGATTCACCAATTTCATTTGAATTGAGCCGACTCATGCTATCCGGATATCTGTTTGCCATTTTAACGGGAATTTTTTACGGACTTCAGGGAACCTACGGCAAAGTGCTCACCCGGAATATTCCCATTCCTGTTCTGACCTGGGGAAGTTTTTTCTTCACTCTGCCCTATCTGGGCATCCTTTTGATGTACCAGGGAATTCCCCAGGTGCAATGGAAGGATTTTTTGTGGGCAACCGGGGTCAGCTTCCTGGTCAACGTGGTGGCATGGAATCTCTATTTTCGGGCGTTGCGCAGTGCTCCCCTGGCTCAGACCATGCCGTTTACTGCTTTTACGCCGCTGTTTCTCATTCCGGTGAGTTTTATCCTGATTGGGGAGCTTCCCACCTGGCGCGGGGTGGCGGGAATCCTTCTGATTATTTCGGGCGGCTATGGCATTCACCTGAAATCGTCCAACTTGCTGGAACCCCTGCGCAGTCTGATCCGCAACACCGGCACCCGCTTGATGCTGATTGTTGCGTTTGTCTGGAGCATTTCCGCTACGGTGGAAAAAGTAGCTGTCCTGGCCAGTTCCCAATCCTTCTATGCGTTCACAATTTTCTCGCTTCTTTCGCTTGCCTACCTGCCCTATTTGCTCTGGAAACCGGAAGAGCGAATCACCATTGTGCGCCGGAATCTTTTATCGCTGTTTGTGTTTGGGCTTATCTCCGGTGCCATGATCTGGTTTCAGTTTACCGCGTTAAAATATTTGCTGGTCAGTTACGTGATCGCCTTTAAACGGGCAGGGGTGGTGGTCAGTGTCTTTCTGGGAATTTTGGTGTTTAAGGAAAAGGGGGCATTCCAGAATTTGTTATGCACATTTCTGATGGTTGCCGGCGTATTTTTGATTATGAGTTGACCATTTTTCTTTTTTATGAAAAATTTGATACATAGGTCAATTTGTGCTATTTTTAATCTGGTATGTTTGATGTAATGAACCATATAAACATATTGGAGGCGTATATGAAACGGTCTCGTTCCCCCCTGTTCATTTGGATGATGCTTTTATTAATTATGTTTGCCTCTCCCGGTTTTTCCTACAAAAAAGTGAAGGTGTTTGTGTTAAACCCTCCCGGACAGTTGTTCCCTGGAGTTCAGCGCATTGCGGTGCTGGATTTTGAAAGTCGGGGTGAATTTGGCAAACAGTTTTCCGATTTTCTGGTTACCCATTTAATTGACAACGATCGGGGAATTCACGCCATTGCCACCGGTTTTCTGGGGATGGGCGGAAAAAAGGAAGGAAAAACCCTTCAGGAAGGTACTTTTACCAACATTTTTGAGGTCATTGAACGGAGTCGGCTGGAACAGGTGATTCAGGAACAGCAACTCACCATGTCCGGTTTACTGGATCAGTCCCAGGCGGTCAGTTTGGGACGTCTTTTGGGAGTGGATGCCATCGTGATGGGAAAGGTGACTTACACCACCCAGGAACAAAGTTTTAAAGAGACCCGCACCTATAAAAACAAAGGTCAGAAGTACACCAAGCAAGTCCCCTGTAAAAAGCGAACCGCCTCAGCAACGGTTTCGCTTCGGGTCATCGGAACCGAAAGCGGAGAAATTCTGGGAAGCACCCAGGCGACTCGCTCTGCTGAAGCCAAAAAGTGCGAAAATGCTATTGCCGATCTTCCCACTGCTACGGAAATGGTTATTGGTTTGCTTCGCCAGCTCAGTGTGGATGTGGCCAATTATCTGACCCCGCACTACGAATTGGTCTCGTTTGAACTGGAAAAAATAAAAACCAAACCGTTTAACAAAATTGCGGATAAAGCGGCCAAAGCGGCAGAAAATCTGGAAGTGGACAAAGCATATATGATTTACAAATCCATTTACGACAAAGACCCGTACAATCCTAAAGTGCTATACAATTTAGGTGTACTGAACGAAGTGGTGGGTAATTACCAGCAAGCGCTGGAGTTTTACCAGATGGCTTATCAGCTTCGGGACGAAGGCAAATACGATAAAGCGATTCAGCGTGTGGAAAAGAACCTGGAGTTTGTCCAGGCACTGAAACAGATTGGCATCGAAATAAAACCGCATGTATTTCGGACCTCCGCAGAGAAAGTGGCCAGCCTGACCGCGAAAAAAGTGGAAATCAAAGGCAAGCGGGAGGATCGGGTTAACGTGTATGCCGAACCAAGGGAAGGAAGCGAAGTGGTTGCCCGGGTACCCGGCGGTGTTATCTTCCCGGTCATTGGCCACGAAGGGAAATGGATTAAAATTCAACTTCTGGGCGGAAAAGAAGGGTATATTCAGGCCTCAAAGGTGAAGCCGAAATAGGAGAATTTCCAATCAACTCCCTCCTGCCGGGACAGAAAAAGGCAGGAGGGGGAGCTCCCGATAAGTGGCTTTTGTAGTCATTCAGAATTAAGCTCCAGATCAAAATGGGGGGTGACTAAAAAGCAAAAAGAACATATGGTTTTTCCCAACAGGATTAGTATAGTTAGAAATTTGCTGAATCATTAGAATAAATTCTTTGTATCTGACTTTTTAGTTACCCCCGGATTGTTGTTTTTTGACAGGATGAACAGGATTATCAGGATGATTAAATGAATTTGATGTATAAATTTATTTCAAATCAATTTTGATTTTAATCCATGTCTGTTGTTTTAAA
>CAZBWV010000016.1:0-50030 GCA_964495805.1 uncultured Calditrichaceae bacterium | reverse complement strand
TTTTAAAAAATCTATTGCTCTTCGATATTAGCGGCCTTTATGTTAAGGTTACCCAAGTATGTAAAAATAGAATGTATAATAAGCCTATCTCTTAAAAAAATATTATTTTTTTATGTACTTTGATTCCATTCTTTAAAAATTACAAAAAATAATTCTAAAATATCAATCAAAAACAGTCTATTTGTATTTCAGCATTGATATTAGATATTATTATTTATAGATGTATTTGGTATTTGTTTAATGAGGCGAGATGCACAAATTTTTATTATCGACGATTACCTAAATAAAAGTTTGCGGAATTTTATATGTTCTTAACACCAGCGTGGATAGCGCAAAAACTATTAGAAGTCATCCGGGCACGTTTTTTCGCAACTATAGGCTTAAATTTATCAAATTCGTATTTCCTTCCGCTTTGTGGTTTATAAGAACAAAAGGGAATTTATGAAATAATTTAAAAATATTTACCATGAGTAGCCAAAAAATAACAATATAGATGAAAATCAAGTATATTGAAATAATATGTTTGGTATTCAATCGTGATCAAATCATTGAGTAAATACAAGAAGTGATATGTTCACCTATTTTTCTATATTTAGGAAATAGAAAATTAATTAATTTATTTGATGGAAGATTTGCGATGACGATTTCAGTATATGAATAAGTCCAGAAATTTTTTTCCTATTTTCAAAGCGCTTAAAAGGCTATTTGGTCTATTTTTATCTATTAGAAATGAAAAACAGTGATTAAGATTAGAAAGGGAATACAAATCAAACAACATTACTTTTGAAGGCAGGTTAAACATAAATCTTTTATATTGCATTTATAAAAAAGGAAGTAATCTTTCTTATTCTACCAGGTCATCTTCACGAAGAGGTCTGAATTCATTACTAAATATAGAGTTTGAAATATATACTCTTTGATCTTTTTCTATTTGTTCATTTCTGGTTATTGAATAGTTACTAAGTAATTCTATTTTATCATTTAATAGTTTATATTTTGTAATAACACGCGATTCAAAATATTCTATTTTTTCATTTAACAATTCATCAATATGTTTTTTTATTTCATTTAGTTTTTTATTTATTATATCGTTCATTTCATTTTTAAGATCTTCAAACTTCCTTGATAAATCGTTCTCTTTTTGATTGGAGTTTCGACCTTCTAGATATTCACTTTCCATGATTAACTCTCTTTTTGTTCATATACGAACATGTTTTTATACATTAAGGCGAATATCGTGCCATAATAATTCGGATTTTGCTTAAATAACTGTTATTTTTTAACTTATATGCCATTTTTCTAAAACATGCAATATTTATTTTTACCCCAATGTACTAAATATAGACAAATTTTGTTTAAAAATCAACAGTATTTTGACAATATTTGAAATCATATATAAGGATTTGTTTTTACATTCCACATTGACATTTCAGTAAGAAAAGTTCTATATTTTGCCGGTGTTGATGGAGGTGGATGGGGACCGGTGTCCCCCCCGGCCTTCAAAGCCGCGCGTTCCGGCAAAGATGTCGGAAGGTGAGTTCGACTCTCACCCACCTCCGCTATGTTTTGAAAAGTTTTATTTGGAACATATTTAAGCAACAAAGCGCACACCTTAAAACCTACGTTTTGTTCTTTTGTAGTAACTCTGAATCACAATCCTACCTGACTATGCGGAGAGCTTTTCCGCAGACCGGTATTTTTTAATCAGATAATTACGCATGCGGAAGAAATACCGGGCCTGCCGTACAATTTGCTCCTCAGAAGATAAATGATCCATATCCAGAGTTTGCTTATAAAAAGAAACCACCCGTCCGAAATAGAGTGCTTTCATCGCTTCAATCAGATCCGAGTTGGCATCGGTGGTGTCGTATGCGTAAAGCAGATCGTACACAATGCGCGTCCATAGATCAATACCAATGTTGATCTTTCCGGAAGTAAACATTCCTTCCACCCGCTGATAAATCTCCGGACTCAGACAGCGTTTCAGAATGGCACTGTTAATTTCGAATTCGTATTGAGCGGTTGCTTTCATACTCTTATAATCCACACTCAGGCTCTGGGGTTTAGCCAGAACGTGTTGACCATAAAGGGGAATTTCCTGTACCCGGGGTGCCATACTCCATTGTTCCCGTTGCCCCAGCAGGGTTTTAAACAGGGTACCAACCACCTGAGTAAACATTGGTCCTAATTTGGGAGCGCTGGGTTTGTGGATTTTGGCACCCAGTCCCACCTGACCAATTTTGAATCCGCCGGTAATGGCATGTAAACTCATGAAAATGTCGATGCCATATTGCCGGGTGGTTTTATGCCAGGTCTGGTTCAGATAGTGTTCATTCAGTCGGGCGGAAAAAGCAAAATCGCCTCCAATAGGCTGGCGAATGTTTTTACCCAGCAATCCGTAAATCAGTGGGTAGCAGATATTGTTGGTAATGGTTCCATCGTATTCGTTGCGGGAATAGAGTGGGGTGACAAAATCCAATCCGTATTCCACAATAGGAGAGCCCAAATCGCGTATCCATTCGGGCGTAATGCTTAGCAAATCAGCATCCACCACAATCACTGCCTGTGCACCTAACTCCCGAACCGCCTGAAACAGGTTGTAGAAATTGTTTCCTTTTCCCTTCACACCCGGAGGGGTGGTGATGTAAATTTTCGGTACCTCACTGGGGGCATTCAAAAAAGCGCCACGCGTATCGTCCGGCGAGCTGTTGTCCACATTGATAATCACACTCTGAAATTGGGGAAAGAACTCACGCAAACCTTTACTGGCCTGTTCCACCACAAATGCGATGTTATCCGCCTCGTTGTAGGAGGGGATTCCCACCACAATGTCTGCACGGGTTATTTTTTCTGGATTTATCTTCTCCATGATGAAACCTCCTTGTCTCAATTTATCATCCCTAATAAATTTCCCATCTCAAAGAAGTGCATATTCCATGCCATCCTGAAGCTCCTTTTGAAATGTTTGTAACCTTATTAAATACAATATGTTCGCATGTCGTCTAAATTCAATGCAAATGTGTGTGTCGTGGATTTCGACACCTTTCAAATATGATATATCCGATGTTGCTCAACATCGGACCTTAAAGAAGCAATGTTGGTTGCTAAAAATTAAGGTAGGTACAAAAATCATCATAAATATGTTTTAGAGCCATTTTCTCCTTCTCAACCTATCGACATTTCGTGCTGATTCTCGTTCTCTATTCGACCGTTTAATTTAATAGGTATTTAGCAAAACATCAAGATTTTGCTGTTATTTTCCTCAATTTTTGTCTTTTTGAATTTTAAACGGGAAACCCCCGGTTCTATCCATTACAATTTGGTACCGTATATGCGATAGCGTTTATACGGATCACCACCTAACAGTTGTGCCGCCCGATTCATCAGATCGTTGTCTTCTAAAATCCAGGACATTTCGGCGCTATCGTATCCGCGCTTTATTCCCCGTTCAAATGTTTCCAGATAAAACAATCCGCCGATTCCGGATTTCTGGTATTTCTGTACCACCCCCAGTGTAATTACGCGCAGACTGTGGATCTTTTTTCGATAAAGCAGGAATTTTAGCCAGCCAGTGGGAAACAACCGCCCGTTGCGAATTCGAGCAAACACTTCGTTCAGATTTGGCAATGCCAGAGAGAAACCAACCGGTTCGCCATTAATCTCTGCCAGCAAAACTAAATCAGGATCCATAATCCGCCGGAAGTCGTCGGCAATGAAATCAATCTCTTCCGGCGTTAGGGGGACAAATCCCCAGTTGCGTGCCCACGCATTGTTATACACATACCGAACTCGTTCCAGCTCTTCGTTAAAATTATCCATGTTAACAGCACGAATTTGAACACCCGTTTTTTTTCGGGTTAGTTCAGTCACCCTTTTCAATTTGTCGCTAATAACAATGGTGTCCTTGTGAATGTAATAAGCCAGCACATCTTTGGCTTTTTCGTAACCCAGTTCTTTCTCCATGATGTTCTGGTAGTAGGGTGGATTATGAGTCATCATAATGAACGGAGGCGTATCGAATCCTTCAATTAGAAATCCGATTTCATCGTTTGTAGAAGGGTTCATGGGGCCCATCATGTAATCGCGGCCTCGTTCTTTTAGCCAATTTTTAGCAGTCTCCAGCAGTTCACCGAACACCTCCGGATCGTTAATTCCTTCTAAAAAGCCAAAAAATCCTGCTTTGTCCTTGTGAAATTCATTGTGCATATGATTCACGATGGCGGCAATACGACCGACTACCTCTCCGTTCTTATATGCCAGAAAAAACTCCACTTCGGCATGCTGATAAAAAGGGTTTTTCTTTTTGTCTAATAGTTTCAGGCGGTCGATAATTAGTGGGGGTACCCAATTGGGATCGCCTTCATTAATTTTCCACACCAGACGAATAAATTTCATTAAGTCGCTGCGTGTACGAACCGGTTCAATTCGAATCGTTCCCATGATTCTGTCCTTCCCTTTTTCATCGTCACCCAACCACCCGCCCAGCTCGATGTTTATTCTCTGAGTTTTCTCTTTCTTCTGTGCTTTTAAATGATCCCCATTTTCTTTCCGATTTTCTTGAATTTATCCAGTACAATATCCAGATCGTCATCGGTGTGAGTTGCCATAAATGAGGTGCGAATCAGAGCGCGATCGGGTGGTACAGCCGGACTAATCACCGGGTTGGTGTAAATTCCCTCCTCGTAAAGTGCTTTCCAGAAGAGAAAAGTTCTCATGTCCTCCCCGATAATGATGGGGATAATGGGGGTTTCCGATTCACCGATATTAAAGCCGAGTGCTTGAAATTCCCGGCGCATCCTGTCGCCGATTTGCTGCAGGCGGTGGACAATCTGGGGTTCGTTTTGAATAATTTCCAGTGATTTTTTCACTGCCGCCAGATTAGCCGGAGGAATGCTGGCACTGAATATCAGTGGTCGGGCAAAATGCTTAATATAATTAATCACATCGGCCTCCCCGGCCACAAATCCGCCCAGCGATGCAAACGATTTGCTAAACGTGCACATGACCAGATCCACTTCGTCCCAGATGTTAAAATGTTCCTGAGTACCCCGGCCGGTTTTTCCCAGCACCCCTAACCCATGTGCATCGTCGATGTACAGACGGGTGCGATACTTCCGGGCAATTTCCACCATGCGGGGCAGATTGACAATATCGCCTTCCATGCTGAAAACGCCATCGGAAATAATCAGTTTAGGCTTTTCCGGATCTAACCGGGAGAGCACTCGCTCCAGATCATCCATATCATTGTGTTTGAAGCGCTTGATGTTGGCGCCCATGTTGGAAATCATATGCAAACCATTGGAGAGGAAAATGCCGTCGAAAATGCTGGCGTGGTTTGTTTTGTCGGTAATGATGATATCATCCCTGGTGATGAGCGTGGAGATTGCGCCCAGGTTGGTCTGATAGCCGGTGCTAAAACAGAGTGCTGTTTCTTTGTGAACAAAATCGGCCAGTTCCTTTTCCAGCTCTTCATGAAGTTCCAGCGTTCCGTTCAGGAATCGGGAGCCGGAACAGCTGGTTCCGTATTTTTCAATTGCTTTGATGGCGGCTTCCTGCACGCGCGGGTCTTTCGTGAGCCCCAGATAGTTGTTCGAACCAATCATAATCATTTCTTTACCATCCATGATGACGCGGGGCCCATGGTTCTCGCGGATAGGTTTAAAATAAGGGTAGAAACCCTGCTCCATTGCCTCTTTGGCGCGGGTGAATTTTTTACATTTGTCAAATACGTCCAAAATGGCCTCCTTCATTCTGTCTTTTTCACCTTCACAAACCAAATTTCATAGAATTTACATAAAAAAGGGGAATTTCAAAATATTTTATTTGAATAATATTTTCAACAGGTCTCGGGTGGTGGTTCCTTTCCCCAGTGTGTAAATATGAATTCCCGGAACACCGTAATCTAAAAGTTGCTGGCACAATCTGGCGGTGTACTCAATTCCCACTTTACGCACCATGTTCGGTGTACGAGCCTCTTCCATCGCATATACCAACTCTTCCGGGATGGTGATATGAAAATCTCGGGGTAAACTGACCAATTGGCGAAGATTAGAGATGGGTTTAATGCCGGGAATAATGGGCACGGTAATGCCAAGCTCCCGGGCTTTTTCCACAAAATTTTTGAAATAGGCAAAATCGAAGAACATCTGGGTAATGATGTAATGGGCGCCTTCATCTACCTTACGTTTTAGATTTAGCATATCTTTTTCCAGATTGGGCGCTTCGTAGTGCTTCTCCGGATATCCGGCAACCCCTATACAAAAATTGGTAGGATGTGCATTCTCCAGTGGTTCCAGGTAAATTCCTTTATTCATATTGGCGATCTGGTGAACCAGCTGGTATGCATATCGATGCCCATCCTTTTCCGGAATAAACACTTTTTGCCCCGGTGCTGGATCGCCTCGTACGGCAAAGATATTCTGGATACCCAGATAATGCAGGTCAATTAATGCATCTTCCGTTTCGTATTTGGAAAATCCACCACAGATAAAGTGGGGCACCGTTTCGATCTTATACCGGTTCATGATGGCAGCACAAATCCCAACTGTACCAGGCTTTTTCCGTTTGGGAATCCGCTGAATCACCCCATCTCGTTCTTCGTAAACCACATGGGGTTGATGGTAAGTTACGTTGATGAATCGAGGATCAAATTCCAGCAATTCATCAATGACGTGATAAATATCCTCAATTCCCTGTCCCCGATTGGGCGGAGTGATTTCCAGGGAAATAATAGGTTTTTGCGATTGATTCAGCGCTTCAATTACATGCATCGTTCACCCACACTTTGCTTAAAATTATAAAATTTAAAATAATAAATTAAATATTGAGTGTAAAGATTTTTCTTTTGTCTATTTAATTTTGGGGTGAAAAAGGAAAGAAATGAACATCAATTTTGATTGTCATGCTGTTTGTCTTATATTTTACAGTTAAGATATTGGTCTATTTTGAAAGCCTTCAGTGAATTCAAAAGGAAATCCATGGCCCGCTTTTTTCTTACAGGCGCTACCGGTTTTGTGGGCAGTCACGTAGCAGAAAAACTGGTGGAGGGAGGACATCAGCTTTATTGTCTGGTGCGTAAAACCAGTAATTTACGCTGGATTCAGCATTTACCTCTGGAATTGGTGACGGGGCAGTTGAGCCAGCCGGAAAGCTATAAAGAAATTTTGCCCCAAGTCGATTATGTGGTTCATGTGGCAGGGGTCACCAAAGCTTTTCGGCGGGAAGACTATTATCGAGGGAATGTTGAGAACACTCGTTTCCTTCTGGAAACAATTGAGCAGAGCGGTTCCGGGATAAAAAAGTTTTTGTACGTCAGTAGTCAGGCAGCGGTTGGACCTTCGCCCACTGCCCAGGCAATCGACGAAACATTTTCTCCGAAACCCATTACCGATTACGGGAAAAGCAAGCTGTTGGCTGAACAATTGGTGCGGGAGCATGCGGATCGGTTACCGATTACCATTGTACGACCTCCTGCGGTCTATGGCCCACGGGATACGGACGTCCTGCATTTTTTTAAAAATTTAAAATCGGGCTGGAATGTTCAGGTAGGAAATATCGACCAGTTGGTCAGTCTGGTTTATGTGGAAGATCTGGCGGTAGGTATTCGCGAAGCGACCATGAGTGCGAATACAACCGGAAACACGTATTTCGTTTGTGAAGAACAAGCGTATCGTTGGTCTTTTGTGGCCAGTGTGGCGGCGCGTATTCTCCAGGTCACCTATCGAACGGTAAAAATTCCTTATCCGTTAGCCTATGCAGTGGCCGGGGTTATTGAGTGGGTGGGTCGCCTACGGGGTAAACCCACTATTTTGAATCGACAAAAAATGCGCGAAGTCCGACAGCAATTCTGGGTCGTGTCTCCTCAGCGTGCAAAACGGGATTTTGGTTATCAGACCCATTTCCCTTTAAATCGGGGGATTGAGGCAACAATACAATGGTACCGGGGAATGGGATGGTTGTAATCTCTTATTAATTCAGGCTAAAGTGGGATTAATAATGAAGGAGATTTTATGCCCTTAACACCTGAAGAAGAAAAAAGACTTCGGGAAGAAATTCGAAAAAAATTGGAGGAGAGGTTAAGGCGAGAACAAAAAATCAAATCTCAAACCGAAGAGTCTCGTCGTCGTCAATTGGAGGAGCGATTACGAGCTAAAATCAGGGAAGAGGAAGAGGAGCGTTTTTATACCGAGCATGGTTATGTTAAGTACATTAATCGCCATGGAGAGGTCGAGTGGCTTCCGGAAGAAGAAGCAGAACGGCGCCGTAAAACACGACGAAAACGGAAACCTTCGACTCACCATCGGAATAAGGCGAGAAAACGAAAGTTATTGTTAATCAATATCAGTGCTGTAGTCTCTGCCTTATTGATCTTCTTTATTGCCTTCTTTTTTATTCCCAATCGCACTCCCAAAAAAGGAAATTTAGTGGTTTATTCGGATGTGGAAGGAGCAACCATTTACGTGGATGGCCAGCCATTAAAATATTTTACTCCCGACACGGTGAAGAATCTTCGTGTGGGGAAACACTATGTCACTGTTTATAAAGAAGGATTTAGCACTTATCCGCCCATGAGTGCGATTACGGTGTTTGAGAAAAAAAACGCGGCCGTTTCTTTCAAACTGAAGAGTAGTGCACGACTGGGTAAAATTAAACTTAACGTAAATATTTCTGGATACAAACTGTTTGTGGATGGTGTTCCCGCGGCTGTCTCCCGGGAAGGAATAACTGAAATTCCAGTGGGTTATCATACCGTGATGGTGATCAAAAAAGGATATTGGGGAGAACCGTCTTTCCAGCGTATTTTTGTTCAGGAAGGTGGTGTAACCGAGGTGTACTTCGATCTAATTCCCAGCGAAGAGATTGGATACCTGGAGGTAGCCACCAACCTGCATAAAGGGCATGTGTTTATAGATAATCAGTACACGGGGATGCAAGCCAGTACGGAATTAATTCCGGTACCGGCGGGTAATTACGTTGTACGGGTTCGACAAAATGGCTATCATGTAACCCCGGATAGTGCTTTTGTTAATGTGGTTCCCGGAGATGTGGAAAGCGTGGTGTTCCGTCTGGAAAAAATTAGCCGGAAAATTCCGGTCACCATTACCTCCGAAAATCCCGGTGCACTGGTCATTGTGGATGGCGAATGGACTCCGTTTGTTACCCCGGTGAAAGGAATGCCCCTGACTACTGGATCTCATTTTATTAATCTGGTGCGCGGAGAACAGGAGTACAAACCAACCGAGGAGTTTATTCTGGTCAGAAATCGCAAAAATCAGCAGTTCCATTTTAAATTTTGAGTGTTCGGGATGAACAGAGCTTATGAAGCAACATGTTGAACAAAAGCTAATTCTATTAAACGAAGGTACACCGCTATTTCGGGATTTTCTTAATCATGCGGAGAAGGTGAAACCTTTTTTCCCCAACCATTTTCAGGAAGAGTGGGAAGAAACCATCCTTCGGCGGGGGGAGTATTTCCCTTACCGAAATGAATTGCCCCGGATTCTGGAAGAACAAAACCGCCACTGGACGAATTCCCCGGAAACTTTCCGGAATATTGAGCAGCTAACCCGGGAAAATAGTGTGGCGGTGGTTACCGGGCAGCAGGTGGGCATCTGGGGTGGACCACTGTTCACCCTGTACAAAGCCCTGGCTATTCTTCGGTTAAGCGAAAAATTACGACAGCAGTTTTCGCGGTTCCACTTTATTCCAATTTTCTGGATGGAGGTAGGGGACCACGATTTCCGTGAAGTAAATCATGTTTATCTCCCCGATCGAGAAAACCAGTTAACCAGGCTGGAATTGCCTGTGCCGAAAAATGATTTTCGTTCGTTGCACCAGCGCCGGATTCCCGGGGAAATGGAGAAACTCCTGAACCAGCTAAACAAGGTACTGCCCGAAACAGAATTTACCCGTTCCGTGGTGCGGGAGTTAAGCGAATGTTACCAGCCAGGGGAATATTTTGCCGATGCGTTTGCCTGCTGGATGCACCATCTTCTAAAAGGAACGGGAATTGTGCTGCTGAATCCCTCCCACCCGGATATTAAACAAATGGCGGTACCTGTTTTTCGTCAGGCCCTGGAACGACGCGATGAAGTTGTCACTACTCTCCGGGAGCGCTCCAATGCGTTGACTCAAGCAGGCTATCATAATCAGGTAACGGTTCGTCCGGAACAAACATTACTTTTTTTACAGGATGAACATGATGCGGCACGTTGCCGAATCGACCGCACGACAGATGGGTATTTTATCCATCACCCGGAGCATCCTTATGCTCTGAGTGAGCAGGAATTGCATCACATCCTGAACAACGAACCGCATCGATTATCGCCCAATGTACTGTTGCGACCTCTCATGCAGGACGCTGTGTTACCCACCGTCGCTTATGTTGCGGGACCCGGCGAAGTGAGTTACTGGGCACAGGTCAATGCATTGTACCCTGTTTTCCGGATGCCTGGTCCCATCCTCTATCCCCGTCCGCGAGTCACCATCGTGGAAAAACACATTGCCCGATTGGTGGAGAAGTTCGGAATCGACTACCCGGATATTCTTCGGACAGACGAAGCCATTGTGCCCAAAATACTGCGCCAGTACAGCAATCCCTCTTTCGATGAAATATTTGAGAACTTCCAGGCGAATATTGTGGATAATCTGGAATTGATCTCTGATGTGCTTCAGGCACTGGATCCTTCTCTGGAAAAATCGGTAGAGAAAACGCGCAACCACATGCTTCAATCGCTTCGTCAGTTGCAGACGCGGGTGGATGGAGTCCTTCAGCAGCGTATGGAAGCAGAACTGCGCCAGATTCGAAAGATTTTACTTCATCTCAAACCAATGCAGCAACCTCAGGAACGGATTTTCAACGTGGTGCATTATATTAATAAATATGATTTGCTTTTTGTGAACACTTTATACGAATGCATAAAGGTGGATACCACCGAGCACCAAATGATACTTTTGTGATGAATGCCTCATCACAAAGGGGAAAAGGGTGGATATGATCGTCCTGAAGAGAAACGTAAAAGGGGGTGGGAGCAATGAAGCCCGGGAAGTTACTTGATTTTACCCTGGGATTTTTCGTGCTTCTATTTTGGTTAAGTACAGGGTTTGCTGGGACGCGGGAAGAAACGGTAAATATTGCCAAAATATTTTCCCAAATTTCTGAAAAAACCGACTGGAAGCTGGTGGGGGAGACGCAGATGATTTCCGGGCGGGAGTTGCTGGAAATAGGGCAGGATTTTGGTGAATTTGCCCCCGAGTATCACATCGACCGGGCGTACCAGGCACGATTCATTCACCAGAAAGATAGTTGCATGGTATCCACCACCATATTCCAGGCACCATCCCAGATCATGGCATTTGGGTTTTATTCGGTTCAAAAATCGCCTTCACTGGAGTTCTTTGATTTCGGGTTTGAATCCTACCTGGCCGGCGGAAAACTTTTCTCCTGGTACGGAAATTACGTGGTGCTTTCGGAAATGGCCGACACCTTGAAAGAGAATATGAAATATTTGAAGGATATTGTGAAACAGGTGGTACGGCGATTGCCCAAACAAAAACGCAGAACGCCTATTTTAGATGCATTGCCAGAAAAAAACCGGGTGGAACATTCCGAGAAGTTTTATGTGCATCGCTGGCTGGATCAGAACTATTTTGAGAACATTTACTATGCCGATTATTACGCGAATGACGAATATTCCCGCATTTTTATTATCGACAATGGTACTACCGCTGCAGCGGACAGTAACTTCTGGCGATACTACAGCTTTATGAAGAAAAATTCCCGCCTGGTGAACGATACGCTGGAAGTTGCCACCGATTATTTTGTGGTGGACGAACCCCTGTGGGGGAGAACCCTGCTGGCTAAAAAGAATCAGATTATTTATGGCATCCTGAATTATCGGAATAAAAAGTGGACGGAAGATCGCTTGCAGGATGTGCTCAATAAACTGAAAAAACGCAAAGTGGTGAAATCCGGGTAACCCGGAGAGCTGGGATGAGCAAACCGTTCCTTTTTTTACCCGGAATCCAATTTCCTCCCCCCGACTCAGCTGTTGTGCGGAATAACGGTCAGCTGGTGGAACGGTTTGTGCGTTCCGTGCTGGGATGGTTCCCTCCGGTATCCGGGGCAACCAATTTACGATTGACCTCTGGATTCGATACGGAGAAGAATTCACCTGTTTCCCCCTCATTCGAATTTCCCTCAACGCTTTTGGAGCAAGTCTATCAGCGGCTAAGCAAAATCGACCTTCAGGGGGTGCTTTCTGAACCGGATCAGACTACACCGGTGCTGGACCTGCATCTGACGCAGTTTCAGCAAAAATTGCGTCAGAAGGCGCTAAACAAAGGCTGGGTGCTGATGCGGAAACTTCCCTGGCCAGCAGGAAAGCCCATGGCCGCAGTGCTGACCCATGATGTGGATTTAACTCGTCGGTATGGTCCGTTCCAGTTAGCGCGTATGCTGGGGAAAGGGCAATGGAGAGAATTCGGACAGAATCTGGTAGAATGGATTCAGGGCAAGAATGACTACTGGACATTTCCGGAACTGGTGGATTTTTATGACCGGCGAGGAGGGTATGCTACATTCTTTTTCCTGGCGCGCTGTGTGGAAGGATGGGGATATCGTTACGACATTCGTCATGGAAAATTCCGCCGGTTGTTGAAGGAATTGATCGGTCGGGGACACGAAATTGGATTGCACAGTAGCCGATATGCTCAGCAGCACCCTGAACGGATTATTCGGGAGAAAAATCGATTGGAGAAAGTGCTGGGACAAAAAGTGGCAGGGGTACGTCAGCATTATCTGAATCTAACCTTTCCGCTGGCCTGGGAACGGTTCGCTGCGGCGGGATTCCGATACGACACCTCCGTGGCATCCAACCAGACACCTGGTTTCGTTGCCGGAACCTCTTTCCCGTTTGTTCCGGCGCTACACCCGGATCGGCTTACGGAAAATTTCTTTGAAATTCCTTTTTCCCTGATGGATTACAGCTGGAAAAATGTTGCCGATTCCCCGCAAAAAGCTCGCAATGTTCTGGAGTCCCTTATTCACAATGTGCAAGAGGTAAACGGAATATTTCATGTGCTGTGGCATCCCAGTAATCTGGCCGAAGCGGAATTTCAACCTCTGTGGGAAATACTTATTGAATTTTGGGAGGGTAAAAACTTCTACCGAAACCATTTGAAAGGGATTCGGGAATGGTGGCAGGCACGGGAAGCGATTCGAATTGAACGAGTTCACTGGCACGACCGTTTTCTGAAACTGGTTTTGTCAGCCCCTCAACCTGTTCACGGTTTAACCCTGGAGGTTGTCTCCCGCCAACCTGTTCGGGTTCATCGGGGACCTTATCATGTGGTGCCCAAACAGGATGGCGTTTACCATTTGATTGTTCAGAATTTTCCCGCGGGGGAAGCGGAGATTGCTCTGGAGATGGGATGAGAAAGAAAAGGGAAATTTTCTGGAATTCACCCGAATGGGGCTAAAAAGGAAGCCGAACCCATTGATTTCAGTCATTTTTTCGGACAAGTATGTACCGTTTCCCTACCGTACAACATATTATTTGCAAAAAACCTGAAAAATACCGTTAATCCGGTGGGATATTCGGGAAGTAAACGGCAGGTTCAATCCTGTTGTTCATTTTACCGGAATGAAATAACCACCGGAAATTGTTAAAAATGGATGTTTTTTAGGTACACCACTTCTCGTAATTTTCGGGAAAAAGAAGCTCAGATGCAATCAGGAAGTCTGGTCTGCAGGTTCTCGCCAGAAAACACTCTTTTTCCAATCAGCCAATAAAACAGTAAAAAATTGAGAAAACAGTTGGACAGAAATGTTGATACCAGGGAGGTGTTTTATCCCCAGAACTCCGGTCCCCAGTCTTTATCTCCCGGAACATGTTTTTCATGCAAATATTGGCCTATTTTTTCGAGTTCCTCCGATGTGGCTTCTTTTTCGACCAGCGGAAACAATTCCCGTTCCTCAAAGCGGATGTGGCTGGTAAGCAGGTTAGCAAATTCCTTCAGAGCCTCCCGGACTGACTGGCCGGTACGAAGTTCTTCCACCAGTTGCGAAAACTGTTGATGCTCATTGAGCATGCGCTCCAGAAGTTGATTCCCCTGAGGGGTTCGTTTCAGGATATCCGTTAGCGTGGCTTCTTCCTGAGCAAAATGTTCAACTAACAGGCTATTCCAGATATGCCGGACATAATTAACGATCTGCTCTAATTCAGCATTTTTCTCCAGTCCCCGTTTCACCCGATTGGCGACTACCAGACCATCGTGGTGCTCAAAGGACAGCGTTTCCAGTTGTTGACTACGTTTCATGATATCTCCCAAAATAATTCTACAATGTTTATGAGATGCAGTGAATTGGTCTGAGTTACGAAGAGAGTTTAAATACAGAGCAAAAGATTGCAATGAAAAAAGTGGTAAACGACTTCTACTGCCGACGAAGACGAATGAAATGGAATTTTTTGAATAAATTAGCGAAACTCCCCGGAAAACGGGTGAACTGAGCAAGCAGACGGGAAAATGTTCTCCTTTCCGGAACGCCTTTGAATTTTATCCCGCTGATATTAAATTTTTCCCGGACTCAGTTCAGGGCGAAACGGAAGAGATACCGGTGATTAAAATTCTGCATGTCATATTAAGCGATGCACAAAACGAGCGCAGGGTGTTCAATCAGGTTCGTACCGCACTCCGGAATGGGTATTCCGCGGAAGTTGTGGGATTGAAAACCCCGGACGTTCCCGCACAGGAAGTGGTATCAGGCATTCCCATTTCCCGATTGACTCTTCGTCACTGGCAGGGCGGTCCCCTTAAATTTATCACCTTCAACGCAAAATTGTTTCGGGAGCTTCTGCACCGGGATTTCGATATTTTACACGCCCATGATTTGTGGGTTTTACCGGGAGCAATTGCTGCTGTAAAATTGAGAAAGAAGCCGATTGTGTACGATGCCCACGAATATTACCGGGGACTGGAAATTTTTCGGCGCAAAAAATTGTCTGGCTTTGTGTGGCGGGTGGTGGAACTCCTGACCCTCCGCTGGGTGGATGCCTGGATTGCCATTAATACTCATCAGGCGGAGTTGTACCAGCAAACGTTTCCGTTTCTTACCAAACCAGTCGTACTGATGAATTTACCTGAGCTGCCTGATTCCGGCGAATTGCCATCGGTACTTTCCTTTTCGGAACGGAAAAAAGAGGTCATTTTTCAGGGAATATTAAAACCGGGTCGGGGACTTCCCCGGGCGCTGGAAGCCATGCGTTGGGTTCAAGAGGGAAAATTGCGCATCATCGGGGATGGGGAGATCGCTGTCCAGCTTCAGGAACTGATTCGCCTGAAAGGACTAAACGATCGGGTGGAGATGGTGGGAACACTCCCCTGGCACGAGTTGATTGCGGAAAGCAATCGGGCGCTGGCGGGCCTGGTGCTGTTCCAGGCCACCAACCTGAATTATCGCTATGCTTCCCCCAATAAGTTTTTTGAATACGTTATGGCCGGAACACCGGTCATTGCTTCGGATATTCCCACTTTTCGGGAGTTTGTGCAACGGTACCCGGTGGGTGTATTGGTCGATCCGGAAAATCCCCGCGACATTGCGAAAGCCATAAATCGCCTGCTGTCCAATCCCAAAGAGTGGGAATTTTACCATCAGCAGTGTCTGGTTGCTCGCCGGGAATGGAACTGGCAAAAGCAGGAATCCCGTTTGCTTGCGCTGTACCGTTCCTTCTCACACATGCCGGAGAAACAGCTATGAGCACGGTTTTCCGTTCTCCCAACGATAAAACGCTTCTCTGGGTAATTATCGGTTCGGCTTTACTGGTACGGTTGTGGGGTATAACTTATGGCTTGCCTGCTTCCTACTATTCCACCGAGTATTTTATTGCCAAGGATGCTTTGAGTCTGGGTGCCCGTCAGACGCTGGAACCGTTGCAGTTTATCTATCCCGCTTTTTATACCTATGTAATCACTGCTCTGTATGCCGTGTGTTATTTGCTGGGGATGGGATTGGGAGTGTTTCGTTCCCCGGTGGATTTTGCCATGCAGTTTCTGGAGAATCCCACCTGCTTTTACCTGACCGGGAGACTGCTCAATGCCCTTTTATTTGTTCTCGCTGCAGGATTGTTCTATCGCACGGTTCGCTACTGGCTTCCCCGCACGAAAGCTTTATTGTTGGCGTTGTTATTTGTATTTTCCGGGATATTTCACCGTTACACCTTCTGGATGGTGCCGGACGGGTTGCTATTAGCCGGTACGGTGGTATCGCTTTATTTTTTAATACGCTATCGCGAAGATGGGTATGCCTGGAAATTTTTGCTTTTAGGAGCTATGATAACCGGACTCACCATTTCCGCGAAATACAATGCCGGTTTTCTCACGGCTGGCTGGTTAGCGGCGGTGTGGTGGTGGGGCAATTTTACCACCCGCGAGCGCTGGCAGCGCTTTCTGGTTACTCTGGTACTGATTGTTACTGGATTTTTGTGCGGCTCTCCGTACTGGCTGCTGGATTTTTCCCGATATCTGGAAGGGTTGCGCACGGTTTGGTCCCAGTCCCGTTACCTGTTTGAACCCGGCTCACGGGAGATGTTTTTGTGGGAATTCCGTGCCATGGTACAGCACGATGCCCTGTTAGGGGTGGTGTTTATCTTTTTGCTCTTTCAATCTCTGTTCCGGCGGAATCGGTTGCGCGGGCCACTTGTGCTGATGGCATTGCCAACTTTTTTATTGGTGGCCACCCGGGCTAAAAAGGGACTGGATTATATGCTGATTGTGTTTCCGGTATTGTTGCTCCTGGCGGCGGAATGGATGCGTCAACATAACACGCGGTGGGTGAGTACAGTATTCAACGGTGTACTCCTGGTTGCTCTGTTCATCAACATTCCTGCCAGGCTGTATGATGATTTTTTACGTACCCAACCGGATACTCGCCAGCAAACCCGGGAATGGATTATGAAGCATCTACCGGCGGGGAGTCCCATTTGCTACGACCATTACCATTACGATTTAGGTTTAATTGACGTTCATCGGTTTCGGGAGAGCGGAAAAGGAAGTCGGATGCTTTCCCCGGAGATTAAAGCCAGACTTATCGAACTGGAGAATTTACCCATTCAGTATCGGTTTGTATCCCCTTTAAGGGAACTGAAACAGCCGGCAGTTTCGGACAGTTTACGCGCCCTGGTGGAAAATGACCCATTTCTCCGGGAAGTGTTTACCCATCCGCACAAAACATTATCGGAAATCCGTGCCGAAGGTGCCCGGCTACTGATTCTGAACAGTGAAACATATCGGAAATATCTGGGGGCAGCGGTACCTCCCCCGGAAAACCCTTTCCGTTTAGAGTGGATGCGACGGAAGCAATTTTACCAGGCTGTATTAAATATTTTACCAGAGGTAACCTGTTTTACCCCGGATTGGAACCATCCCGGTCCGGAAATTCGTATTTTCCGGCTGGAACCTGATCCCGATGAGCCGGTGAATGAAGAAAGCAACCGGAGCAGTTCGAAAATGTAACGAAAGGGGAGCACCGTATGCCCGAAAAAGTAATTGTTGGTACCAGTGGTTACAGTTACGATGATTGGCGAGGGGTGTTTTATCCGGAAGATTTGCCTAAAGGTAAAATGCTGGATTACTACGCCCGGCATTTTAACGGGGTGGAAGTTAATTCCACGTATTATCGGATTCCCCATCCGGCGGTATTTTATCAGATGGAACGAAAAACACCACCGGAATTTGAGTTTGTGGTAAAAGTGCATCAGGAAACCACCCATAAGCGTCAGAAAAACGCTGAAGCCATGCAGCAATTGTTGGAGGCGGTCCAACCGCTGGTGGAAGCGGGGAAATTCTCCGGATTCCTGGCTCAATTTCCTTATTCATTTAAAAACACGCCGGAAAATCGGGCTTATCTGGTGGAAACGCGCCAGCTGGCAGGCGATTTTCCGCTGTTTGTGGAATTCCGGAATTGGACCTGGGAACAACCACAAACCTACAGGTTTTTACAGGAAAACGGTCTGGAATTTGTTAATGTGGATCAACCCCGGTTGCGTGGTTTGTTGAAACCGGGAGCAGTGGTGACCGGTAGGCTGGGCTATGTTCGGTTCCATGGTCGCAACAGCCAGAACTGGTGGAATGGTACCAACGAAACCCGGTACGATTATCTGTATTCCCGCGATGAGCTGGACGAATGGCTCATTCGCATTTCGCAAATTATGAAGAAATCTTTTAAGACCTATATCTTTTTTAACAACCATCCGCAGGGAAAAGCCATCCGGAATGCCAGTATGCTCAAAGAAATGCTGCAACACCAGTTGGGATTCTGGGAAGGCCGTGGGGATCAGACAGAATGAAATTGTAAGAACCGAATTTTCTTCATTTCCTTCCTTCAGGGTAAAATGGACGATCGTCGGAATCGGTCAAAAATGTCCTTTCAAATTTTCAGAGATTCTGCCAGTTTGAAAAACTATCTGAAAAATTTACGCAGCTCGGTCGGATATAAATAGTGTGGTCGATATGCCTGTAACATATTGATAATCAATAAATTCCGAATGTTTTACGGTTTTTGGCACAGGCTTTGTATAAAAGAAAAGCGAACGTGATTGAGAGAATAAAAGACAAGAAAAAAGATAAAATAAAAGAAAGGAGGTGATACTATGGCACTGGTTCGTTGGCGTCCAACTCGGGATTTGTTAAACATTCAGGACGAAATTAATCGTCTGATGGAGCGTTTTTTCAGCCCGACTTTGTTTGAAGAGCCCGAGATGATGACCCCCACTGCCTGGTATCCCAATGTGGATATTAAGGAAACCAAAGACGAATTCATCGTCACTGCGGAATTGCCCGGCATGAAGAAGGATGACATTCACATCAGCTACAAAGATGGCATCCTGACTCTGGAAGGTGAGCGGAAGAAAGAAACCGAAGAAAAGGATGTGAATTATCATCGTGTGGAACGGGTATATGGTAAGTTCTCCCGGACCTTCCAGCTGCCGACCCTGGTGAATCAGGATAAGATTAATGCCACTTACAAAGATGGAATTCTGGAAATCCATCTGCCGAAGGTTGAGGAGGCCAAACCGAAAGAAATCGAAGTGAAAGTGGCTTAATTCAAATTTGGGCGGGAATTTCTCAAGACCCCGGCATATCGCCGGGGTTTTATTTTTTTACGACAAAATGATTCGCAAGCCGATCTTTTCGGGCTTTTCATATTTTCCATTCAGAACAATTCATCTGCCGTTGTAGAAAAAAGTCACCATCGGAGCTCATTCCTTATTTACAGTAAAGTCTTTTTTTGTCCCGTCGATTATAGAAAGCAAAAAAATAGGGATATTGTATAAGGACACCAGGGATGGAAACGCAAATTGTGGATCAACCGACCGTTCAGGAGTTAATTGCCGAAAATGAAAAACTTCGGGCGAAGTTAAAACGCCAGGAAGAGCTGTATGAGAACTCCAACATGGAGTTAATTAAATGGATGGTTGAGAGCGAACGCCAGGCCAAAGAGCTCCGCCGTCTAAATTCCATGTTGAAGAAAACATTTCTGGATACCATTGAAATCATTCAAAATATTATTGAAATAAAGGACCCGGGCAGTAAAGACCATGCTCAGCGGGTGGCCAGGATGAGCCACTACATTGCAGAAAAAGTGCTGGGTAAAAGTGCTGAAGTGCAGAAAATTGTTATTGCTGCGAAAATTCATGAAATTGGAAAAGTAGCCATTCCTGATGTGATTTTAAACAAAGACCTGGAAGTGCGAACGGAGCAGGAGTTACGATTGTACAATCGTTATCCTGTGTTGGGGGCGGCCTGTCTGGAAGAGGTGGACCGGTTTCAGGACATCGCCAATATTATCAAGCATCAAAAAGAGTGGATGAATGGGGAAGGAAAACCGGATGGGCTTTCCGGTGAGGATATCCCTCTCGGCTCACGCATCATTGCTATCACCGATAATTTCGATACCCTTTACTTCATGCTGCAAAAATACGATACTGTGGCGGAAACTCTGAACGAAGTGCAACGCCACCTGGGAAATCGGTTCGATTCCGCTTTGTTCCCCCACCTTTATGCTTTTGTGATGGAGCATTATTCCAACGAAGAACGGCCGAAGGATCGAAAAATTTCGTTGCACGAATTAAAACCGGGAATGGTGCTAAGTCGTGACCTGACCACTGTTTCCAATGTGTTGTTACTGCCCAAAGGAACTGTTTTCACGGAATCAATCATTGGGAAACTGTTGAAACACCAGAATATCGATCCCATTGGTGGAGGTGTGTATATTTTGAATCAATAAGGGAGCAGAAGGATGGATCTTGCCACGATTCTTGGAGTAATTTCCGGTCTTGGACTGATTGCGTACGCCATTTTGATGGGAGGAAGCTTTGGTATTTTTATCAATGTTCCTTCGATGATGATTGTGTTTGGCGGCACATTGGCCGCATCCCTCATTGCTTATCCGCTTCAGGAAGTGCTGGGGGTGTTTAAAGTAGCAATGAAAGTATTTTTCATGAACAAACAAGAACCAATGAAAATCATCGAAGAAATGTCGCGCCTGGCGAAACTGGCCAAACAAAATGGGGTCTTGTCCCTGGAAGCCGAAGCGAAAAAAACGAAGGACCCGATGTTACAGCAGGGACTGGCAATGATTTCGGATGGAATTCCCCGGAATACCCTGGTAAAAATTTTAACCGGTCAGATTACTACCATGCAAAATCGGCATAAATTAGGGCGTGATATTTTTACCGAAATGGGGAAGTATGCACCTGCATTCGGAATGGTCGGTACATTGATCGGACTTGTGCAAATGTTAGCAACGCTGAATGATCCTTCTACCATTGGGCCCAAAATGGCGGTAGCCTTGTTAACAACTTTTTACGGAGCAATTCTGGCCAATCTGTTTTTTGTCCCTATGGCGAACAAACTGAAGCGTCGTTCGGAATCTGAAACACTGGAAATGCAATTGATTATTGAAGGATTGCTGGCAATTCAAGAAGGAGAAAATCCCAATATTCTTGTGGATCGGCTGAAAGTATTTCTGGACAAGCAACTTCAGGCTAAAATTGAAAAGAAATTTGGTGGTCAGACGATGAAACAGGCAGCATAAGGGAATATGCAATGGACTGGGAAGAAACGGGAATTCAGACATCGGTAGATGAAGAAGAAAGTGAAGGTGAAGGCTGGATTGTAACCTTTAGCGATTTGATGAGCCTGTTGCTTACCTTTTTTATTCTACTTTATTCCATGTCCACGGTGGAAGTTAGCAAATTCAAACAGTTAATGAAGTCTGTGCAGTCGGCACTGGGAGTGCAACAGGTTCCGGAAGCTGGAACACGCGAAGGGTTGGAAATGCTGGATCATGATGGGGAATCGCAGCCGGATGCAGTGGACGAACTGGGAGGAATGGTTCAAAAAGAACTTCAGGAAATCCAGTCGAAAGTGGAAGAGTTTATTATAAAAAATAAACTGGGAGGCAAGGTGTCTGTGGAGGTGGGCGAGCGGGGAGCGGTGATTACCATCTCTGATGTGGTACTCTTCCCGGAAGGAGAAGCAAAGTTTACCCGTCAGGCACAACCCATCCTGAAAAAGCTCACCGAATTGCTCAAGGAATTTCCATACCAGGTACGGGTGGAAGGACACACGGACAATGTTCCCATCCATAATAGCAAATATCCTTCTAACTGGGAACTTTCCTCTGCGCGTGCTTCGGAAATTGTGCGCTTTTTTATTCGCCATGGGGTGGATCCTAAACGATTGGTGGCGGCGGGATATGCTCATTATCGTCCCATTGCGGATAATAGCACACCGGAAGGGCGTGCCAGAAATCGCCGGGTGGAAATTGTGTACGTGCGGGAAAATATGGAAAAAACCATGGAAAAAGGGCTGGCGCTGATCTCCGGTAAAGCAGTCTCGAAGGGAAAATCAACCTCCGCTTCCACGAATAACAGTCAAAGCAAGGTGAAAAAGAAAAAAAAGAAATCCTCTTCCACCAGTAAAAAGCGAACTCGCAGTAAAAGAGCCGGTCGTAAGAAATAAACCCCGGTAACCCTGACTTCGGTGACGAACAGGCCCATTTGTTGTTGAAAATCCTGAACAGTTTTATCTGACCTTCACGAAGAAAATATTCCTCCAAAAGTAGAAATCCGCTGCATAAAAGCGAACACTGTTTTTCTTTACCCGGAAAGTTCTCCGTAATCTACCATATCTGATTGTTTCTGAACAGTTCTCTCTCGATGTGGAATTCATTGAGATCGTCTGAAGATCGCGATTTCAGCCGTTCGTTTTTTGAAACAAATTCAAGAATTGTCCGTACTTCTGGATAATTTTTGAGATGAACCAATAATCCGGGAGAGGTTCCATGTATCGATTGATTCGATTTATTCTACCTTTTCTAATGATTTCGGCGTTGATGGCGCAGGAAGTGAGCCGTGAGGAAATGAAGATTGTGGAGAAGGCGCAGCAGCGTTTTCTATCGGAAAGCAGTCAGGAGAAATTGCAAAAATTTCACGGCGATGTGGAGGTGAAACCGGGTGAAACGCTGGATGGGCACGTGTTGGTGATTCACGGAAATCTAAGCGTGCGAGGCAGGATTCGCGGTGATGTGCTGGTGTTGTGGGGTGATGTGATCATTGACAACGGTGCCCGGGTGGATGGCAATGTCACTTCGGTGGGGGGCACCATTCGCATTTATGGCAACGGAACTGTCTCCGGCGAGATGCTGGAAACTAATCCCAATAACCTGATTGGCAAGAACAAAACCTTTACCTGGTACTACAAACGCTCGGTGGATAGCGATCAGTACGGAACCATCCCCATTGAGAATACCGGAAATCATGTGATTTTTAAATACAATCGGGTAGAAGGGGTGTTTTTAGGATTGAATGCCCCCAAACAATTCATCCCGGATGTGGGGCATTTTTCGCTGTACGGATTCGCCGGATATGGATTTGAGTTGAAAAAGTGGCGCTATCTGGTGGGATTGGATCGCTGGTTTTTCAGTCCGAGAGATTATCGTTTTGAGATTGGTGGGGAGTTCCACAGTTTAACGGATACCAAAGACCTGTGGCGTATGCCGTATCTGGAAAATACCCTGGCGGCATTTTTTCTGCGTGAGGATTTCCACGACTATTTCCAGCGGGAAGGTTTCAGTGCCCATGTTAGCCAGAATTTTACCCCTTTTCTGAAAGTAACGGTGGAATATCGGGCGGACCGTTATGGTTCTTTGAAAAAAGGAACGGACTGGTCGCTGTTTGGCGGAAAGAAGAAATTTCGTCCCAATCCTCCACTGGGTAAGGACGAAGGAGACATGCGCACCGTGTATGGTGAAATTTACTGGGATACCCGGGACGACCGCAATTACACCACACGAGGCTGGTATGCCAGGTTCTCCGCAGAAGCGGCCATGGAGGACCTGGGCGGTGAATTTGATTTCCGACGCTATTTGCTGGATATCCGGCATTTCTGGCCCATCGCTGATGGCGAAAATTTGAATGTTCGGTTAATGCTGGGTAGCTCCGAAGGACATTTGCCGGTTCAGAAAAATTTTGAGCTGGGTGGAGTAAGCACTCTGCGCGGGTTTGAGTTCAAAGAGTTTCGCGGTTCCTCCATGCTGTTGGGGAATGTGGAGTACCGGATTAATTCCAGAATTGTAGGAGAAAGTCTGGACCTGTGCGGTTCCTGCTTCGACGTAATTTTGTTTACCGATTGGGGATGGGCATGGGATGCCTCTGAGACGACCGATGTTCAGCAACGCTTGCAAATGCTTCGCTGGGACCGCCTGAAAAGTAATGTGGGAATTGCTCTGGCCAGTTCGGATGGCGATCTGCGTATCAATTTTGCCAAGCGAACCGATCGTTCGCATGATGATTGGGTAGTTACCTTTCGAATCTCTCAACCATTCTGAGGGGATGGGGAAAGGGTGCAAAATGTCTGGTTTTTGGGTGTGAAGTCCGGTAAATTTTTGTGGAAAGCGTCTGATGTGGGGTGAATTCTTCCACGCGAAGAAAAAAGAGAAAACAAGGTTTCTTACCTCATGCTGTTCGCTGAGATTACGAACCAACGAATTGAAATAGAAAACTCCTTTATGAAACAGAAAACCCAGGAGGTATATGATGAGAATGGTTAAAATTGCCGTTCAAAGAACATTTCTTCTTCTGGTTATTTTACTTCAGCTAAGTTGTGCCAATACCTATCGGGAAATGTACAAAAAGAAGCTAAATATTGAACCGGGAACTCGCATTCATTTATACAACGTAAATGGTTCGGTGGAAGTGGAAGGCTGGAAGGAAAATACCCTGTTTGTCGAAGCAGAGAAGAAAGTGCAGGGCGCCTCACCGGATATTCGGGAGAAATTGAAAGATATTCATATTCATGTGGATGTGAATGGAGATCGAGTGAACATTGAGGCGGACTATCCGGAACACGGTGGAAGCATCTGGGAGTGGATTTTTGGCGACGCTTATTCCGTTTCTGTCAAATACCATCTGAACGTACCCCGGGATTGTTCGTTGAAAATTGAAACCACCAATGGCAGCATCCATGTACAGGATGTTCAGGGAAGTGTGAATCTGAGTGCCACAAACGGAAAATTGGAGGTCGAAAATGTTTCCGGGGCGGTGAATGCGGAAACGGTCAATGGTAGAATTCAGGTATCGTTCGATTCGCTTGCCATCGATTCGGATATGAAATTCAGCACCACCAACGGTAGCATCCAGATTTATTTGCCGGAAAATGCTCACTGTACCATTCAGGCGGAAACCACCAACGGTTCCATCGAAACGGATTTTCCCTTAGAAGTGAAAGGTGAATTTGGCTCTCATCGGGTCCGCGGGAGGATTCATGGTGGTGGTGCTTTGCTGCGGCTGGAAACGGTGAACGGAAGTATCAAAATTCTGAAAGCCGGAGGGGAAATATCGGAAGATGAGCAGGAATTGTAAAATGTAGAAAGAGTGAGTTGGGGGTGCGGGAATATTTAAGATAAAAACAGGAATATCAAGAGGGAGACAATGTAGGCTTATCCGGATCGGGTAATTAAACCCCGAAGGAAGGACGAGCGGAATGAAATTCCTCCGGATTTAAAAAGCACACAGTCATGAATTCTGGGCTTTGTATCAATGTTTTCCGTGCTCTCCGGGTGAGACAAATAACTGTGTCTATCGAAAAAAACCAGCTTATTTTATTAGCACTAATTTTCGAGTAATCATCTGTTCCCGAATCCGTAATTGGATGAAATAAACGCCACTTGCTACTGGCTGGTGTCGATTGTTTTTTACCTCCCAGTAAAATCGATGAACGGTACCTCCATTCAATTTACCTGAGAAAATCTGTTCAACTTCTCTTCCATTTAAATCGTATATTGCCAGTTTCACCGGAACCAGTCCAAATTCCGAAGGAATTCGGAATCTGAGCTGAATTCGATTGTTGAACGGATTAGGGAACGCCTGCAATTGCCATTGTTCCGGTTTCATTTCGGCAGAAGGACAAATTGCTACCGGTACTTGATCATGGGCGTATTCGCTTAGCATCAGTTCATCCACCACAATGCGTCCCCTCGGCGATCCCCAGGAGGGGCCAACATCCAGTCGAACGGTGGTAATATGGCGTAAATCCACTCCACTCCCATTGGTTAAAAAGTCGGTTAGCCGAATGCGAATACGTTCCATTTCGTTGTGCCAGCCACCGTTGCGCTGGTAAGGCTGTTCCAGTCCACCCCCATACGCACCAATATTAATGGAGCTGGTATTTCCGGAAGCATCCTGAAGTGTCACACTAAAAGTCAGGTCACCTAATTCGTAGAGGGTATTGGGGTGCTGAGTTCCCTGGGCTCCCCGGAATGAAAGATAAGTAAATCGGGAAAAATCCTGTGCCTCCGAAACAATTTCCCATTGGTAAAAACAATTGGTATCTGTCCAGTCAAACACCACCCCGCGACTGTCGTCATTAGGTCCGCATTGAGTGGCACCGTTAAACGGATCGCTGGGTGTCCAGGTGAAGTCCATGTTATTATCATCTAACTTTCCTTCGGTTAGATGCTCTACGGTATAGGAAATCGCCCCACCCGAACTACTGGTATGGTCATCGTATTCGGACTGATAATCATCAATCATGAATACTTCTCCCGCCGGATCCGGACGACATTCATGAGTAACCACAATGCAGGAATCGGACACATCCACTCCAATGGGATGAAAACGTTCGTACTGGCGGTAAAAGAAGTCGGTTGCAGGAATGTTGCCTTCGGCAAAGTGCTTCACCAGAGGCAGGAATAAGCCTTTCTGAATCAGATGGGTCTTTTCCTGCCCAATGGGACACGGGCCCTCAAACCAGCTACCCCAGGGTTCCTGACCATTGTGGAACCAGGCATGACCGGTTCCCTGAACGGTAGTGGACATGCGGAAGCCTTTGGCGCGGTCGTGCAATTGATACGTCTGACACAGATCGCAGGCTGCAGAGCCGTTCACCTGAGTGTCTCCGGAAGCAGTCCATAAATGGAAATTAACATGATGCGGTTGGGCACCATCCAGACCGGTTCCCGCTGGTGGCAGCATAGAGCTGATGAGAACAATGCTCTCCAGGGTGTAGTGAGCGGGTGTGTACAGACCCTGGTAAATTTTATCGTAGGAAACAACCGCCTGTAACGCTCCGAAACTGTGTCCAATCCAGATGATGCGGGTGCTATCGATCTTGCCGTTCAGTACTCCCCCAGCAATGGTATCCTGAAGTTCAAATAGTGCATCGGTATGTCCCAGTACAGTACTCACCGGATGATCCTGATGAGACATAACAATATAACCGTAAGAAGCCAGATGTTTGCCAATGTGGTCGTACCAGGTAAATTCGTGTCCCGAACCGTGGCTGATGACCACCAGCGGTCTGGGTTCCATATTGGCGATGTCGCTCGGGTAGTAAAGAATTTCCATGGTTTCGTCCGAAGGAATTCCAAAAATGGTTCCCACACTATAGGGACCATATTCGGTAACCTGCAGAGGTCCCGGTTGAGTCACATCATGAATAACATACAGACCTGCCTCAGTTCCCAGCCCATCGATGAAATCACCACTGTCGTAGACCCCATTTCGGTTCATATCGATCACCACATCATAACCGTGTCCCAGACCGGTAAAAGCATGAGTGGCTTCTTCCCAGGCGGCACTGGAAAGTTCGTAGGGTAAAGATACGGTAAACGTGTTGTCCTGAATATTAGTTCCGCTTAGCGTTACTGTCATGGGGCCATCCGGTGTGGCATCAATGAGGGTGGGATTGGTAATCCAGCTTAAGGAGTCCTGCGCTTCAACAAGGTAAATATCCACTGTGTCACCAACAATGAATGGGAATCGGGTGGGATCCAGAGCAACTTGTACCGGTGCATTTTCATTAAATGCTTTCACATATTCAAAATACGGATATTGATTGAGCGAATTGCCAGCCAGTTCGGTTTCGACGGCGAACAGGCAAGCGGGAACAATAAACATCAGTGCAAAAAACAAAGGGAAAATTTTACCGGAAGCAAATTTTTCTGAGTTCATGATTGACTCCGTTTATGCGATTACTGGAATTTGCTTACCGTTAATACGATGAAACCGGAATATTCCCTACAAGGGAACGGAGCTAACCTATTATTTTATCAGGACGTTATGTCAATTCAAGCATTCCGTCATGCAATCATTTTTTTGAAAAAATCTTTGACTACCTGCAAAAAGCGCTATATTATTAGTGAAACGGTTCAAAATGGCTAAAATTATTTAAGAAAAATATCAGGAGTCCTGCCTATGTTTCAGGAAATGGAAAAACTTAAAAAAGCCAAACAGGAATGGCTGAAACGCAAAGAACAGTTCAGCAAAGATCGGGATTTCAAATATGTGACAACTTCCTCCGAGCCGGTGGAATTGCTGGCCACACCGGCGGATCTGGAAGGAATGGATTACGACCGGGACCTGGGATATCCCGGTGAATTCCCTTACACACGTGGTATTCATTATAATATGTATCGCGGTAAATTATGGACCATGCGGCAGTTTGCCGGATTTGGTACCCCGGAGGACACCAACCAGCGATTCAAGTATCTGTTAAAAAACGGGCAAACCGGTCTTTCGGTAGCGTTCGATTTACCCACTTTAATGGGTCGGGATGCTGATGATCCCATGAGCGAGGGTGAGGTGGGGAAATGCGGGGTAGCAGTCTCCTCGCTGCAGGATATGGAAGTGGTGTTCAAAGATATTCCTCTGGATAAAGTCAGTACCTCCATGACCATCAACGGACCGGCAGCCATGTTGCTGGCATTTTATCTGGCCGTGGCGGAAAAACAGGGCGTCCCTTTCGATCAGCTACGCGGAACTGTGCAGAACGACATCCTCAAAGAATACATTGCTCAGAAGGAATGGATTTACCCGCCGCAGCCATCCATGCGCATTATTGTGGATATGATTGAGTATTGCACGGAACACGTTCCTAAATGGAACACCATCAGCATCAGTGGTTATCATATTCGCGAAGCCGGTTCCACTGCGGTACAGGAATTGGCGTTTACTCTGGCAGATGGATTTGCCTATGTGGAAGCGGCACTGGAGCGGGGTCTGGATATCGATAAGTTTGCTCCCCGGCTATCGTTCTTTTTCAATTCCCACAACGATTTTTTTGAAGAAATTGCCAAATTTCGCGCAGCCCGGCGCATCTGGGCGCGGCGAATGCGCTATAAATACGGCGCCAAAAACCCGCGCTCCTGGTTAATGCGCTTTCACACTCAGACGGCCGGTTGTTCGCTCACAGCCCAGCAACCGGAAAACAACATCGTGCGGGTGGCGTATCAGGCACTGGCAGCCGTATTGGGTGGAACTCAAAGTCTGCACACCAATTCCATGGACGAAACCCTGGCTCTACCTTCCGAAAAAGCGGTGAAAATTGCCCTGCGCACCCAGCAAATTCTCGCTTACGAAACCGGTGTGGCTTACACCATCGATCCGTTGGGCGGTAGCTACTATGTGGAAAAACTGACCAACGAAATGGAACAGAAGGCGGAAGAGTATTTCCGAAAGATCGACGAACTGGGCGGTGTCATCCCCGCCATCGAAGCCAGTTTCTTCCAGCGCGAAATTGCCCAGGCAGCTTATGTGTATCAGCAGGAGATTGACAGAAAGGAACGCATTATTGTAGGGGTGAACGAGTTTGTGGATGAAGAGGAAAAGATTGAAATCCCCATCCTGGAAATTCCCGAAGAAGTGGAACGCATTCAGAAAAAACGATTACAGGAATTGCGCAGCAAGCGTGATAACAATCTGGTAAAACGTAGATTGGCGGAGTTAAAAGAAGCAGCCGAGACCGGGAAGAACCTGATGCGCCCGCTTATTGATGGAGCAAAAGCATATTGTACGTTAGGCGAAATGGTCAACACTCTGAAGGAAGTATTTGGCGAATACGATGAGCCCAAATTCTTCTAAATAGATGCTGAAAACCATTTAAGTCCGAAAAGCCGGAGCGGGATTTTGAGTCAGAGAAAATCAAAGAATACAAACCCGGTTGAAAGGCGGAGAATTCCCGCTACCAGTACAATCCGTTCCGGTAAAGCGTTTTTGAAAAAATTTAATTTTTAAAACACGTATTTTCGGGTAACGGTAAAATTCCCGTCGGTCAGGGCAATACGGGGGAAGTTTCGCCAGCGCCGAATACTTTGCTTGATACATTGCAAAACACGCGGATCGTGAATACTACTCTTAATAATTTTAATGCTGGAAGGGATAACATATCCTTTAGGATGGATGGTAAAACTCACCACCACGTCTCCGGTAAAGGTCGGATCGTAACGAGCATATTTCTCGAAACAGAAACGGATATCGTGCTCGTTCAACTCCATCACCGCGGTGGTCTCGTATAGATCTCGCTTACCGTTGTGGCGTGCAAATTTCTGGATGGTTGGGGGAGGAATGTTTATTGGCGTTTCCGCACGTTTGGTCACTTCCTCCGCACTGGCCAGCGAAAGGGGACGTTCGTTCCGGAAAATTACTCCCCCGAAAGCAGCGACTCCGGGTGTATTCTCCACCGCTGCTGTGATGGTCTCCACGCTGGACTCTTCCGGGCGAATCACGTATTTAAGGATGTCTCGTCTGGCGGTGGTGGATTTTCTTTTTCCCGAAGTGCGTTTTCGATAGGATCGATTTCGAGTTGCTCTCTCAACTGGTTTATCGGTCGAAGATTCGGCGATGATGTCCTTCTCGCTGGAAGTGCTTTCTTCAGTGTTTTGCTTCCTTACGGGATATTTCTGCGACAGTAGAAAGGCGATGTATTCGCGCTTAATCTTTTTTTGCAGAATCTGTTCCGGGAAATGTCTCACCCAATCCAGGGAACCCGACACAAACAGGATGACCGTGACCGCCACTACACTCAGGATTGTCCAGAGCCGAACATTATCCCGTGTGTAAATGGGACGTCGATAAAACGTCTTTTTGTAATCAAACGTATTGTCCATAGATCATCCTTGAATTCAAAATACCTTGTAGTTTAATGATTACAAAAATTTTGCTCGTGATATATATCATAGAATCGGAAAATAGGAGGCGAACAGTCCCTTGGCGCTTTGTCATATCCTTTTCTTAAATGAAATATAAACAATTTATTCGAAAATAATCAAGTTATTTTTAATTTCGAAGGATAAATTACACCCCTGTCCATTTTACCATTATCTTTATTTAAAATCAGAAAAAGGAAATTAGATATTCGGGAGAGGCACTCCTCATTTTTAATAGAGGGTGGGTTCATCTAAAGATGTTGTTTCTTCTCACAAAGACAGGGGATGAGAAACGAATAAAGTGAATGGCCGAAGGAAGGGAAGACAACAGGGGACACCTGTTTCTTACCAGAAAAAAATCCCCGGCATGTGAATCATCAGAAGCAATGCCGGGGATATCGAAAGAAAATAAAATGATCAAATGCCACCAGATTGAGTCCCACCGGTCGTTTATTTAACGAATGTAATGCATGGTCTTTACGGAACTCACCCGAATACCGGATGAACCGTACCAACGAAGTCTGTAGAAATACACTCCTGAGGTTAAATCGCGCGCGTTAAACCGAATTTGGTGCTTTCCCGCACTGGCAATATCCATCGAAAGCGTGGTAATTTGTTGACCCAACAGATTATACACTTCCAGCAACACTTTCCCCTGACCCGGAGTTTGAAAAAGAATGTTCGTGGTTGCGTTAAATGGGTTGGGATAGTTGGTTTCCAGCACAAATCCCTCTGGTAACAGTGCGGAAGGGTTCGCGGAAGGTTTTAGCCCGGTAATCTGAATATTAAAGAAATTCAGTACTCTGGTCAGAAACTCTTTTTTCGTGTTCGGAGCCGTGCCATCCGCCAGACCACCGAACTGGAAAGATGTTCCAATCGTTCTGTACAGATAAGCATTGTATGCCACCGCACACCCTTTGTCATCGGCCGGATTTTTCAGAATGAGCTCACTGTCGTACTGATTGGTCATTTCGTCAATGGAATTATTTGCGCCACCATAATAATAACTCAAACCGTCCATTAAACTACCCGGTACACCTTCCACCTGTGTCAGATCGTTTTGACCCGGTCCCAGAGAAGTGATATGGAAGTACTGATAGACGGCTAATTGTTGCGTTAAGGGATCGGACCAGAAATCTCCGCCTTCCAGATATACATTACCGCCAGCGGCCAGATACACAATTAACCGATCTGAAGCGCCATTACCCAGCAAATAAATGTCGGGCTGAACACCTAACAGTACAAATACGGCTTCCACATCCTGGGTCAAATCCAGGGCATTGGGATCATTCACCACAAAGATGTTTCGGTCGTATTGCAAATCGTTCAGGGTTTGGACCAGGGCATCTTTGCTAATGGGGTTGGGGTCCAGATTCCAGATGACAATTCCTTTGAGCAGACCGCCGCCCCAGCTTCGCGCAGTACGTCGCCGAATTCCCTCCAGCCCGTTGGGATCGTACACCGATATCTGGTAAATGTAGTTCCCGGGTTGAGGAAGTGTATCGTTATATTGTAAAGTCGCTCCGGGGGTGAGATCAGGAAGCATGGCAATCAGCGAATCATTACGAAAGATTTTGGCTCCCATAATCAGTGGGGCGGGGGAACCGTCCAGCATGGCTAAAGGATTCTGCCAGTGAAGGGTAACAGTGGAAAGGGAATCCGCGATGTCGATACCCAGAAAATCCACCGGTAATAGCCGATTGGTGTACCAGCGAGCTCCCCGATCGTAGCCGTCCAGACCGCTGGCAATACAGGGAGAGGTGGGTTGCAGGTGAAAATCGCCATTTGCCGGGTCAACCAGTTGTGGGTCCACATCAATCAAAGCGCCTGTACCAGGCGTCGGCGTAAATGCCGTATTGGGTGTGCCTCAGGAACCGCAACCAGCCATGTAATGGCCGTCCAGGTTATTGAAAGCGACGTTGTACTCCAGATAAGTGAGATTCTCTTCCTTGGTGTACAATCCGTAGTGCTGGTTCTGCATAAAGATTGTGTTGTACACCCGAATCATCGCCCGGGTACTGTTGTGTTCGATGCCATTGTAATTGTTGTACAACACGCAGTTGGAAACAATGGCGTGAACTTCGTCATTTACGTTAATTCCGGCTGTTCCGTTGATAATGGCGCAGCCATCTATATCCAGCACACCAGTGCCAATGGCAATGATGGAAGAGTTCTGTAAATCGATGGTCGCACCGTTTCCCCAGATGGCGACCTTCTGGTTCCAGATGGTGATACCACCGGTGTACACGGAATCCGGGTCCAGCATCAGAACTTTGTCATATCCGGCCATGGCCGGAGCGTTCTGAAAAACATCATTCAACGAAATGGAAAATCCCGTGAACGGTAGCACCAGCATCAATATCAGTGAAACATTGAGAAAAATTTTCTTCATACAATCCTCCGGTATAATGAAACATAAGTTGAGGCAATTTACAAATTTTTCAATTCGGCACAATAAAATAATATTATCACGAACTGTGTATGATAAACCAGTGAGTGTCCCCTTTGCGAAAACAAAACTTTCGATTTTACATACATACCACAAACCTTTATATTATACGAAAAATTGAGAAGGAGACCCTATGGCGGAAAAGAAGTATTTTGTTCATCCCACCAGTGTGATTGACGAACCGGTTGAGATTGGCGAAGGGACGCGTATCTGGCATTTTTGTCATGTCATGAGCGGGGCGAAAATAGGTGAGCGGTGCTCATTTGGCCAGAATGTGTTCATAGGCTCCCGGGTGGTTATCGGAAACAACGTAAAGGTGCAAAATAATGTTTCCATTTACGATAACGTGTACATCGAGGATGATGTGTTTTGCGGTCCGTCCATGGTATTTACGAATGTGGTAAATCCGCGCAGTCACATTCCCCGAAAAGATGAATATCGGGATACGTATGTAAAGCGTGGTGCTTCCATTGGTGCGAATGCCACGATTGTGTGCGGAATTACCCTTGGGGAATTTTGTTTTATTGGAGCGGGAGCGGTGGTTACCCGGGATGTTCCCCCGTATGCGTTGATGGTGGGAGTACCCGCCCGGGTGGTGGGATGGATGTGCCACTGTGGAGTGCGGCTGAACTTACCCGCCGATTCGGAAACGCCGATGAAAGCCAGATGTTCATCCTGTGGGTCGGAATATGAGCTGGTGCCGGGAAAAGGGTTGAAAGTCATTCAGGAAAAAATGCCTGAGAAATAGCCATGAATTCTACCTGGAAAGCGGTTGTTCGGCTCTCCCGACCATCCAATGTGCTGATCGGGATGCTCTCGGTGTTCATTGCGGCGGCGATTACGGGTACGGTTTCTCCCGTCCGCAAGGTGTTGCTGGCTTCTCTTTCTGCCGGGCTGATTACTGCGGCGGCCAATACCATCAACGATTTTTTTGATGTGGAAATTGATCGGGTGAATAAACCGGGACGGCCTTTGCCAGCAGGCTGGATGTCTCCTTTGCAAGCCAGGAACCTTGCGCTGACGGAATTTGTTCTGGGCTGGCTACTGGCAGCAGGCATCAATTCCTGGGCAGTGCGAATAGCAATTTCGGTGTCGGTCTTGCTTTACTTTTATTCCGCCCGGTTAAAACGGACGCCGCTCTGGGGGAATTTGGCTGTTAGTCTGGCTTCGGCGCTGGCGTTTGTGTACGGAGGCGTGGCCGTTAACCGGGTTCGGCAAACGCTGGTACCGGCCGCTTTCGCTTTCTTTTATCATCTTGGTCGGGAGGTGATAAAAGATATTCAGGATATGGAAGGGGATGCCCGGCAGGGTGCCCGGACGTTCCCGTTGCGCTTTGGTCAGAAAGCGGCACTGCAGCTGGTAACCGGAATTTACCTGTTGCTATCGGTGCTTATCCTCCTGCCGTTCTGGGCAAAATGGTATGGTCTGCGCTATTTGATGGTTTGCGTGGTAGGCATCTATCCGGTGCTGGCATATGTGCTGGTCCGCATCTGGCGAGATCGCAGTTTTACTTCTCTGGAGCTGGTGAGCAATCTGCTTAAAGCAGATATGCTGGTGGGACTGTTAGCGGTTTATTTGGGGTAGCTTTTATTAACAGATAATTGAACGGAGCCGAATAAAAATGACCAACCGAACAATTTTTCTCCTGACTCATTTCCCCATATTTCCCCCAATCCCCTTGGATCCAAACAAAACACAGCGAGTCCTCTCATGAAGTTCATCAGTTTATTGTGTGGTCTGGAAAATAAAAAAGTGGTGCTTGCCACTCAGTCTCCCCGCCGGATTGAGATGTTACGAACGGTTGGACTGGAGTTCGAAATTTATCCCCCTCAATTTGAAGAAAAACGCCAGCCGGGAATGAAGCCGGTGGATTATGTGCGTCACAATGCCAGCGAAAAAGCCCACTGGGTAGCTGAACATACCGATTTTGATCTGATTATTGCTGCAGATACGGTAGTGGTAATGGATGGAGAGATTTTTGAGAAACCGCGCAATCGAAAACAGGCGGAGCAAATGCTCCTACGTCTGAGCAATCGTACCCATCAGGTGATTACCGGATTTTGTCTGAAAACTCCGGATCAATTGGTCATTGACCACGAAGTGACGGAGGTCACTTTTTATTCGTTGACCGAAATGGAAGTGGAAATGTATCTGCGTTCCGACGAACCGTTCGATAAAGCCGGTGCTTACGGCATTCAGGGATTTGCTTCCCTGTTCATCCGGAAGATTTCGGGCTGCTACTTCAATGTGGTGGGTTTTCCGCTGGGGAAGTTTTATCAGCGACTGAAGGGATTGAATATCTGCCAGCCCGGTCATCTACTCATCTGATCGGTCAGGCAAACGGGAAAGGATTCGGGAAATTGCTCCTTCCGGCGATTCTTCGGAGGTATTGATTCGAAGATTCGCATAGTTCCGATACAAAGGTAAGCGTCTGCGGTAGTTTTCTTCCACATCGCGGTCAAAGTCGGGCTGGTTCAGTAGCGGTCGATTTCCCGCTTGCCGGAGCCGTTGCTTGAGCTCTGCGAGCGGAGCATCCACCCACACCACCAGCGCACCCGGCCTCAAACGCTCCATGTTGCGGGAATTTTCTACCACTCCGCCACCGCAATCAATCACTATTCGTTTCCGGGATGCGACCTGTTGAATTATCTCCGCCTCTTTCTGCCGAAAAAAATCCCAGCCGTGACGTGCCACAATTTCCGGAATGGAAAGATTTACGGACTGTTCTATTGCCCGGTCTGTGGAGAAGTACTCCCATTGTAGTTCCCGCGCCAGCAGATGGGCAAGGGTGGTTTTTCCCGCTCCGCGAAATCCAATCAACACTATTTTCTGGATGGAAATCTGGTTCGATCTCATGTTACATCCGGTTTAAGGTGATGAATGGGGATTGAGGGGGGAGGGAAAAAAGCTGGTGAGGGGTGAGAGAAAAATGAAAGTGGCAAAATTTGAACATTTGTGAACACCCATCGGTGTTTGACCTCCCCGGTATAGGATTTAGTTTTGTTTTTTGATGGAATCGGGTTTCAGCACCGCAAACAGTGTTTCCCAGAATTCCGGATACGATTTGCTGACCACATCCGGGTTTTCGATGTTTACACCGGGCACCCGCAGGCCCGCCAGAGCAAAGCTCATGGCGATGCGATGGTCATTATATGTCGGTAAAGTCGTTCCTTTCAGCGGTTTGGGGAAGATGAGCAAATCCTGCCCATCTACCCGGGCTTCACCGTTTAAACGCTGAATGTTTTCCACCACCGCCTGAACACGGTCCGACTCCTTAAAACGGAGATGGGAGATGTTACGTAAACGTGTGGGGGAACTGGCGAACAGTGCCAGGACTGCCAGCGTGGGTACCAGGTCCGGGCAGTGCTGACAATCGTAAGTAAAACCAGGGTAGTCTTTCTGGCCGGAGATGCTTATCGTATTTCCACGCCAGCGGACGGAAAAACCAGACTGTGCCAGCACCTCCACAATCTGGCGGTCGCCCTGCACGGAGGCAGGGGATAATCCCCGAATTTGCACCTCACCACCGGTCAGCGCTGCGCCAGCCAGAAAGTAAGCAGCACCGGAAAAATCACCTTCCACTGTGAGTTGAGCTGGTAAAGGGATGGTTGACACCTCCGGAACATGGTACATATTGCCAGTGTGTTCCGCCGGGATGCCAGCCTGCCGAAGCAAATGGATGGTTAATTCCACATAAGAAGCAGACACCAGCGGTGTTTCTAATCGGATGGTGAGTCCCCCTTTTAGCCGGGGAGCAATGAGCATTAACGCACTCAGGTATTGGGAAGAACGATGCACCTTTAGGGGAATTTCGCCACCCCGGCGGATGTTCTTAAAAATGGTTAACGGAAGATGCCCCTGGTTGTGTTCGATGTGCGTTCCCAATCGGGTAAGCGCCTGGATGAGCTCTGCCATGGGACGCTGCCGCATGCGCTCGCTACCATCCACAAAAATGGGTGGGGGATGGATGGCGGCCAGTGCGGTGAGAAAGCGGGCGGTCGTGCCGGATTCACCCACATGAAGGTGCACCGGTGTTTCGGGAGTTGAATATCCGGTAAATTCTACCATCTGGTTGTTCTCTTGAATTCGGTAACCCAGGCTGCGTAAACCTGCTACGGTTGCCCGGGTGTCCGCGCTGTGCACTGCTCTAATAATGCGAACATTCCTTCTTGCCAGAGCTGCAAGGATGAGCAGCCGGTGCGCCACGCTTTTGGAAGGCGGAGCGGTTAACTGACCGTAAAGTATGCCTGTCGGAATGGAAATCGCCCGTCCCGGTGCCGCAGCCGTTTTCACTCTTCCCCCTCCTGCAGGATGTGTTGATACACTCGCGCGACTTCCTGATGGGTGACATCCCGACCGCTAAACATTCGAAATTGGTGGGCTGCCTGTCGGATGAACATCTCCTGGCCGGAGATGGTGAGGCACCCAGCTTCCTGCGCACGTTTCAGTAACTGTGTTTCCGGGGGATTGTACACTACGTCCAGTACCACCATCCCTTTGCGGAACAGGTGGAAGACCGGGGGAGCCGTTTCGGTGTCGGGCCACATACCCAGGGGGGTGGTTTGTACCATTCCACTAACGGAGAGACTCGGTAATCGGGAAAAATGATACGGGATTGCACCGGAGAGCTTGCTTAATTTCTCTAAACGGTTTTCGTTTCGTCCCACCAGATAAAGTGGCTCAATTTCCAGCTCCCGGGCAACAGTTAGGGCAGTGCGGGCAGTCGCACCCGTGCCTACCACTATTAGCCCTTGTTGAAGCTGTTTCCGATAGGGACTGAGCAGTTCCAGAAGCGCCAGGAAATCGGTGTTGAACGCCCACCACTCCCCATTCCGCTGAATCAGCGTGTTGCATACACCGCTTTTCGTAACAGCTGCTGAGTGCCGGGATGCATATCGGATGGCTTCTTCTTTAAAGGGGATGGTCACGCTCAGTCCGAAAAGGTGGGATTGCCAGGCGTCCCAGAATTCGGCAAAATCCCGGGTAGGGAAATTCAGATACAGAAAGTCGCTGGTTTGGCTCATGTCCTGTTCGGATTCCTCCCGCTTTTGATGCATTAGCCGATTGTGCAATTTCCAGCCTTTGCTTTGCCGAAGGGGATGCCCCACCAAACCCACAATACGGGTGTTTGGCGATTTTTCTTTAAGGTAGTACGCCTCCAGCGCTTCCTGAAGTGTGAGCTGACCGCTGGCGGTGGCGCGGGAGGGGGACAGCGCCACATACGTCCAGGCGTTTCCCCGAACCGCTCCCACCAGGCGGGAAGGGCTTCCGGCTTCTCCGGAAGCATGGATGATGAGTGCACGGTTCTCCCTGGAAAAGGTATTTAACAAATTCACCGGTATCGCCGCTTCGCGGATGCTTTGGGCGGGGAATACCAGTTTGCATACGGCAGGCTTTAGCCTGCACATCTCCAGAAGCAGGTGTTTCGGATCGATGTATTCCGATGCGTGATGGGAGAGGACAACCTTATCCTGCGGAAATTTTTGCAAATTGTTGGAGGTAGGGGAAACGCCTTCTTCCCATTCCACGTCCACATAATCGGCACCGGATTGAATCGCCAGACGCAGCAGTTCAGTCTGCAAATCATTATCTTCCTTCCAGTACCCTCCCTGCCCGACGGAACGGATGGTGACAATAAATTCTCCCGGAAATAGCCTGCGCGCTTCCTGCCACCCTGAATTCTTTGCAGTAAAGAATTCCCGAATTGTTTCCGACGACCAGCGGTCCAAACGGAGTTCCACCAGGTCTGCTTCCATGCACTCAGGTAGCCATTTTTTGAGCTGCAGGGGAGAGTCTGGCATCAGGCTAACGCAAATCCGGGGAACGAAGGGCATATTCAAACTCCTTGTAACGAATGGGATAGAAGAGTTCCGGCGTAAACGGTTCGGATAACAAAGTAAAATGGGGCTGTTGTTGGCGTACTTTTTTGTCGGTGAGCAGGGCATCCCACAGGTTCTCGGGAGAAAAATCCCGCGCCGACACCCGGTTAAGCCCGTAGGCATCCAGAAGTGCGTTCAGGCGTTTCACATATTCCCGGGGCAGGTTCAGCAACTGATGAGATAGCACAGCAGCCACGCGCATCCCGGCAGCCACGGCAAATCCGTGTTTTATCCGGTAATTGCTCAACTGCTCCAGGGCATGGCCGACAGTATGGCCAAAATTGAGCACGCTCCGGTAGCGGGCCTCCTTTTCGTCCCGTTCCACCACCTGAATTTTGTGAGACACACAGGTACGGATGATGTCTTCCAGCAGGGCAGGGTCACGCTGCAAGACGGCCGAACGATTCTCCTCCAGCTTCTGCCACAGATTGGGGTCGAATACCACCGCATATTTGATGACCTCACCCAATCCGTTTAAAAACTCTTCCTGCGGAAGAGTTTTTAAAAAGCGGGTGGCGATGAACACGGCTTCCGGTTGGTAGAAGGCACCAATCAAATTTTTCCCTGCGGGATGATTGATGCCCACTTTTCCGCCGATGCTGCTGTCCACCTGAGCCAGCAGGCTGGTGGGAAGATGGATCAGGGGAATGCCCCGGTGCAGGGTAGCTGCGACGAATCCGGCCAGATCGCCGGTGACGCCACCGCCCATGGCTAAAATAACCGTGTCCCGACCGGCCTGGCGACGCAGCAGTTTGTCCTCCAGAATATTTTTGGTGCGGCGGGATTTGCTGAGTTCCCCGGCCGGAAAAGTGAGCGTTCCCCGAAAACCGGGAAACCCCGCCAGCAGCGACTCCATCTCCCTGCGATAGAAAAATGCCACATTGGCATCGCTAATGAGAAAAATGGCATGCCGGGAGAAATGCTCCTGCAGAAACCGGATAAACGGTTCCCCTAACCGGAATCCGAAATGGATCGGAATCCGACGACGCGATGAATTAATAGATAGATTCAGTATGTTCATGGCTGTATTGCCAGCGGATAAACGAATTCACCTGTTCCATGAGGTGTGCAAATTGTTCCGGAGAGAGGGCCTGCTCGGCGTCCGAAAGAGCCTGTTCCGGATGGGGATGCACCTCCACCATCAACCCATCCGCTCCGGCGGCCAGAGCAGCCAGACTCATGGGAAGAATCAAATCTCTGCGCCCGGTACCGTGACTGGGATCCACAATAATGGGCAGGTGCGACATCTGCTTAACCATGGGCACCACGTTTAAATCCAGGGTATTGCGGGAGTATTCCACAAATGTGCGAATGCCTCGCTCGCACAGAATGACCTGCTGGTTCCCCTCTGCCATGATGTGCTCAGCGCTCATGAGGAATTCATCTAACCGGGCAGACATCCCCCGTTTGAGCAAAACCGGTTTGTGGATCTGCCCCACAGCTTTGAGCAGTTTGTAATTCTGCATGTTGCGGGAACCAATCTGCAGCACATCGGCGTATTCTGCGACCAGCGGCACGTCCATGGCGTCCAGCACTTCGGTAATAATGGAAACACCCACTTCCTCCCGTGCCTTCTTCAGCAGTCGAAGTCCCTCCTCACCCAGACCGGTAAAGCTGTAGGGACTGGTGCGGGGTTTGAACGCTCCACCGCGCATCAGGCGAATTCCATGTGAATATACCAGACGGGCGGTTTCCAGAATCTGTTGTTCGCTTTCCACGGCGCACGGCCCCGCAATCACAATCGGAGTACCGCTCCCAATGGTCACTTCACCCACCCGAATAACCGTTCCTTCCGGACGGAATTCCCGATGCACCAGCGGAAATTCATGGGAGGAACGAATGATTCGCTCTACACCGGGAAATTGTTCCAGCCGTTCTGCGGGAAAAGGAGCATCCTGGAGCGAAGCTTTCACAATGGTGCGTTCCGCATTCAGATAGGTAGTGGGCTGGATGTTCTGCTGACGCAAGAAGGAAAGAACAGCCTCTATCTCTTCCTGCCGGGCTGATTTCTTGAACAAAATCAACATCCTATTTCATATTCCTCCAGCAGAAAACGATTTTGATTCTTCTTCTCATTATCATCGTTGTAATATAAAAAAAGAAACATAAAGATTCAAATGGCAATTGCATCATGGTAAAAATGATTGAAGGGGAAGCAGCCCGAACGGGTGGGTTCAGATGGTTTCCGTGGGAAGGGCTGGTTTTTGCACTGGACTGGCGAAAGAAAACTTTTTACTTTTCAATATAAATAGGCGATTTGTCAGATTGATCAAGTGGGTTAACCGCAGGGAACCGGTAAGGACAGGAGAAACTTCATGGAAACGCATGCCTATTGTGTGAGGCAGCAGTTAATCGAAACGGGAAAAAAGATGTACCAGCGGGGGTTAATCATTGCTACGGAGGGGAATATCAGCTGTCGGCAGAAGGACGGTACCATTCTGGCTACAGCCAGCGGGGTGTGTAAAGGGGAAATGCAGGAAGCGGATGTGGTGCGAATTGACACTGCCGGACGTGTGCTGGCAGGCGATCGGCTACCATCCACCGAAATTAAAATGCACCTGGAAGTGTATCGCCAGCGCCCGGATGTTGGCGCGGTGGTGCACGCTCATCCGCCGTACGTCGTAGCACTTTCGTTAATTGGTTTTGGCTGGAAAAAGGCATATATGCCGGAGAGCGCCATCATGCTGGGTGCCGTTCCGGTCGCCCCTTACGCACGCCCCTCCACCGGGCAGGTACCGGAGAGCATCCGGGAACCCATTCGTCAATCGGATATTGTGATTTTAGAACGCCATGGTAGCCTGACTGTGGGACAGACACTGGAGGAGGCTTACCAGAAGCTGGAAATTCTGGAACACACTGCACGCGTTATATGGCTTGCCCTGCAGGTTGGGCAACCCGAACCCCTACCACCGGAAGAGATTGAGGCACTGATGAAATTGCGGGAGACGGTGTATGGGTTGAAATATCCGATTATCCATTTTTCGGCAAGCGAAAGAAGCGACCAAACGAGTTAACATTTCGGGCCCCCAAGATATTTTGGAAATCCCCAAATCGTGTGAACTTTATCGTGGTTGATTCTTCCGGAAACATCTAAAAAATCCGGAAAAAGGAAGATCGAAGCCACTTCATTTTCTTGAAGATATTTCCAGATCATTTTCGTTCCTCTGTCCATTCCCCTATAAATTGGCGGGGTTCAGCTCACATATCAAACCGCGTCTAACATTCCGTCAGAAATACTGCCATATCGTCGTATCGCCTGGTTAATCAGCAAAATTGCTTTTTGAGGTAATGCTATTTTGTGACGGAATGGATGTTTTATGTAATTCCAATAATAACAAATAAATATGATGTGTATTTATAAAAATTTTACAATAATTTGTGCTTTTTGTAATTTCTGGTATGGTATTTGTCTCAATTTGAAACAGTTGAAAAATAAACAAAAGGAGGAATAATTTTATGAATCAGGTACAAATTGTCCTGGAAGAATTTCCCAGAAAATGGAAATGGTTGTTTATTCTGGGTGTATTTCACGTGTTGATCGGCACATTCGGAGTTTTATTTGCCGGATTTGTCACCATCAGTACCACCATTCTGTTTGGAGTATTCATGTTTCTTGCTGGATTATTTCAGTTTATTCATTGGCTCCGGGAAAAAGAAACGAATTGGAGCGGGCGGATTCCTCATCTGGTATTTGCTTTGTTATACATAGTTGGTGGTATTGTAATCTTTTTAAACCCGATACAGGGGGCTTCAGCATTAACCATCTTGCTGGGGGCGTTGTTTATTGTTATCGGAACATTTCGGGTAGGCCTGGCCGTTTTTCTGGCACGTCACGGCTGGCGATGGTTCTGGCACGCTTTGTTAGGATTAATTTCGGTATATCTTGGTTTTTACATCGTGGTGCACTGGCCAGTAAGCAGTTTGTGGGTGATTGGTCTATTCGTTTCCATCGAACTTATTGTAAACGGCTGGCAACTCATCTGGGTGGCGTTAATGGCACGGAAAATTGCCAGCGAAATGTAAATACGACGAAAAAGGAGGAAATTATTGATGAAAAAAAGTGAATTAAAAGAGCAAATTGCACTCAATACGCTGGTATTCGAAACACTGGGCCAGCCGGAAAAAGAACGCAGTTTTAATTTCAAATCTCTGAAGCGTTGGGGATTGGACCTGATATGGGGAAAAAAGCAGGGCCAGGAGACCTATTTTACCACAGAATTTGGGAAATACCATAAGGGAGATAGTTACGATGTAGCGAATGTTCATTACGAAGTAAACGAAGTACTTCATGAGATACCGAAAAACAAAAAAATTTTTGCCCATATTGAGATGGTAAATGGGCAATCTTTTCTGGTAGCTCAGCTTCGGGAGGGTGAACACAATATCGAAATTGTACGGTTACCGGTAAGTTCCGTATTAATGGCATATTGCCGTAAACATAAACTGTTCAAGCTGGCTGAATCCATTAGCAATGTGGGCTATGCAGTGGAGCTGACCAGACATGGTGGACAGGAAGGAAAACCGGTGACCTACGAAAATTTGCCCAATACCGCCCGGCGTTTTTTACGGGAAGCAAAGAAAGTGGAAAAAGAAACCGGATTTGGGCGAGTGGCATTGGCTTATTTCGGCAAGAATAAAGATGGTGATGACCGCTATCGGCTCTCCTGGCTGCTGCCAAGCATCGCCATTTTCGATGTGGACATCGCAGAAAAAGTGGATAAACTGCTTGCCATCTTCAAATAACAAAAAATCCGGAGCGAACCCATTGGTTCGCTCCGGAAATGTATATCCCGCCGCATAAAAGTTCCCCGGAATAAGCACCCGATTCTTTTGAAATTTTTCCACGGAAGTTTATTCTGCAACAAATTGATCCATACCTGCTTTTCCTTTTCAGTAACAGCTCCTCCAGCAAAAAAACCTGTCTTACAAAAATTCGAATAATAAAAAGGGTCCTGCGCCAATCCGGAAAATCCTTTTCGAAAAAATTTTTGGGAAGGATTTTTTCCTTTTTAAACGTACTTTTATTCTCTGGAACGGGAAGGGAATTCCGGATAGTTCATCATAGGGTTTCATCAAATCAATTACGAGGGAAGCTCATGCAACGTTTTGTAACTTTTGTTTTATTGGGTGTTTTCATGGTTGTACAGATGCTCCGGGCCAGCTGGCGGCCCAACGAAAAGTTGGTGGAAGTGCCAGTCCGTTCTGCTCAGGAAATTCAACTTCTTGTGCAGGAAAAATTTGAAATTGATCGAATTGAGCCAAACCGGGTCACCATTTACGTGGTTCCGGAGGAAATGCAGAAATTGCTTGCGCTGGGTTTTGCACCAAATGTGTTAATTGCGGACCTGGAGGCTTATTCTCAGGAATTGCTTTCCCGCGGAACCCTGGCAAATTATCACGATTACTACTCCACCATTCAACTGGTGGATAGTTTGTCAGGACAATTCCCCAACCTGATTAAAAAAGTCACCTACGGTCAAAGCGTCCAGGGAAGGGAACTGTACGCGGTGAAAATTAGCGATAATGTGCAAATAGATGAACCCGAGCCGGAGATTAGCTTCGATGGTTGTCACCACGGGGACGAAATCATGAGTTCGGAGGTGCTGGTTCGATTGATGCGCGATTTGTGTACTCAGTACGGGAGCAACGCCCAGATTACTCAGTTAGTGAATACCCGGGAAATCTGGATTTATCCGTTTATCAATCCCGACGGCCGCCAGGCACTTACCCGTTACAACGCTGCGGGAGTGGATGTAAACCGGGATTGGGGCTACATGTGGGATGGCTGGGGAAGCAGCACGGCACCGTTTTCGCAGCCGGAGAGTCAGGCCGGGCGCGCCTGGATTAACCAGCACCAGTTTGTCATCAGTCAGAGCAATCACGGTGGCACAGAAGCCATCTCCTATCCCTGGAGCTATCGTCCCGATCAGGCACCGGATCACAATCCCATCGACTTTCTGGCAGGGAATTATGCCAGCCATTCCGGCTACTCCAATCTTCCCTATTATCAGGGATATAGCGGAATGTATTCCATCAACGGCAGTGCCAAAGATGCCTTTTATGGCCTGATGGGCACGGTGGGCTGGACAATGGAAGTTTCCAACCAAAAGCAGCCACCGGCCTCCCAGATTGGCCAGTATTACAACTGGAATAAACCGGCGATGCTTTATTTGATTGATATGGCCGGCAAGGGAATTAAAGGGATGGTTACCGATGCCACCAGCAAAGCACCGGTAGCCAATGCCATTGTGTGGGTCAGCGATGCCAGTCACCAGTATTGGCCCATTTATGCCGACCCGGTAGTGGGCGATTTCCACAAATTTGTGCTACCCGGTACCTACACGGTCAGGATTACCGCCAATGGGTATCAACCAGCCACAGTGACCAACGTGGTGGTCACCGATACCGGAGCCACACCGGTCAACGTGCAACTTCAGCCTCAACTGGGAACCTATGCGTACCGGGTAATTTATTCCCGAATTCCCAACAACAATTTTAATGACGAAGGGGCTACCTGGGCGTGTCTGGGAGAACCGGATGGCGTGAATTATTCCCTGGGGAAAGATGGTTACATTGTGCTGGATATGGGAGAAACCATCCAGGATTATTCCGGAAACGATTTCCGGGTGATAGAAGGCGATAACTCTGCCGAAGGTTACACGGTGATGGTGAGTACCGGCTGGAACGGGCCATGGATCACCATCGGCAATGGAAACGGAACTCAGGACTTCGATTTGAGCACTGCCGGAGTCAGTGAATTCCGTTATATCCGCATCGAAGATGATGGGGACGGGCTGGCCAATGTGGCAGATGCCGGTTTTGACCTGGATGCCGTGGAAGGACGGCTGATTCCACCTACCGGACCGTTTGTAACGTTGAACGGTTATTCCGTTAACGATAGTAGCGGAAACCATAACGGCGTGCTGGAAGCAGGAGAAACGGTACAGCTGATGATTGGCCTGGAGAACTTAGGAGCGGACGATGCGCTGAACTGTTCTGTGGTCATCGCATCCGGCAATCCTTACCTGACCGTGGTGAACGATAGTGCTTTTGTTGGAAATCTGGCCAGCGGTAGCAGTACCGATGCGGGACCGTTTACCGTGTCGGTGGATTCCGGTGCGTCGCATGGCAGCTATCTGAACCTTCAAGTGCAGGTGGCAGCCGATGGTGGGTACTCCTGGAATCAGGTGCTAAAACTGTACGTTCGCAAAGGGGCACGTCTGACCACCAATTACCATCGGATTGATTTCCCGGTTACTTTTGTGAACTTCACCGCGGAAATCCCCCTGAAAATTTCCAATCCCGGAACCGATACGCTGCATGTCTGGCAGTTTATTACCGGATTGAGTCAGTTTGATGTGAACGTGGCTGAGCTGAATGTGGCAGCGGGGAGTTATGCTACCGTTCAGGTGCAATTTACCCCGGACGATACGTTGTTCTATCAGGACACACTGGTTGTGCTGAGCAGTGATCCGGTGCATCCTGAAGTGCGAATTCCCCTCTCCGGCAGCGGAGCGCTGGCACCGGATATTGCCGTATCGCCAGATAGTCTGGTAGTAAACGTGACGACGAACGATTCACTTACCGTGCCGCTTACCGTCATGAACCAGGGTGCCGGACCGCTAAGTTTTACCGCACAGATTGGCAGTTATCCCGCTAACAGCCGGGCCGGGGAAGGAGCCGGTGGCAGCGACAGCTTCGGCCATGTGTGGATTGACAGCGACGAACCGGGCGGTCCCCAATTCGACTGGGTAGAGCTGAGTACCGGAAGCGGCACACCCATTCCTTTAAGCGGATTGAATAGCATTAGCGGTCCGCTTCCCCTGGGCTTTTCCATGCCCTTTTATGCGGACACATTTTCCACCATTCGGGTGTGCAACAACGGATGGCTCAGCTTTACTGCCATAACGGTGAGTTACAATAATACCACGCTTCCCAACATTCTGGCGCCCCGGGCAATGATTGCCCCGTTGTGGGATAATTTGTACATGCACAGCGACAGCCGGGCATTTTACCGGCAGGACGGAAATCGTTTTATCGTGGAATGGCAGAATATTTACACCGCTACCGGGCATGGTCCGTACACGTTTGAAGTCATCCTGTATCAGAATGGCAACATCATGCTCCAGTATCTGGAACTGCAGAATCTGGAAGATGCCTACACGGTGGGCATGCAAAACAGCACCGCCAGCGACGGTTTTTATATTGCTTACAACGAGCCCTATCTCCATAATCAGATGGCTATTTTAATTCAGCGTCAGAGCTGGATTAGTGTGTATCCCATGGGCGGTGTGCTTCAACCGGGAGAACAGCTAACGCTAAACGTGACGTTTAAAACCAGTAGTTTTCCGGTAGGTGATTTTTGGGCCAGTGTGGAGTTGCATAGCAACGATCCGGATGAAGAAACGCTATTTGTGCCGGTGCACATGCGGGTGGATTCAACCACAGCCATCTCTCCGGAAGCGGATGCGTTGCCCACCCGATTTGTCCTGGAGCAGAACTATCCCAATCCGTTTAATCCCACAACTATGATTCAATATAGTCTGGCAACCAATTCTAAGGTTACCTTAACGGTTTACAACGTGCTGGGACAGGAAATTAAAACGCTTGTAAATGCCAAACAAACCGCAGGCGTTCATCATGTCGCTTTTGATGCGCATAGTTTTACCTCAGGCGTCTATTTTTATCAGATCAAAGCAGGTGATTTTGTTCAGACAAAGAAAATGTTGTTAGTTAAATAATCAACCGGGCAGCCCGCCGAACGACGGGCTGCCTGTTTTTTTTGTAAAGGAGTTCCGGGTGAGTAATCTACAAAAAAGCTGGCGAATAGCACCCGCGTTTCTGTTGTTTGTATTTTTTTTCGCAGGAAATATTTTTGCGCAAACCACCGGTAAAATTGCCGGAATGGTAGAAGATGCTTCTACCGGTGAACCGCTGGCCGGTGCCAATGTCTTTTTGGAAAATACGAGTTACGGCGCGGCGGTTGGTATAGATGGCGATTTTTTTATTATCAATATTCCACCCGGTAAATATACCGTAGTGATCCAAATGATTGGATATCAAACCCAAAAAATGGTAGATGTTAGAGTTTCGGTGAATCGTACTTCCTTTATTAAGGCTCAGCTGAAACCAGCTATTATGGAGGGGGATGTCATCGAAGTAAGAGCCGATAAAATATCCGCCAAAAAAGACCTCACCAGTTCTATGTCCACGGTTTCATCCGATCAAATGGAAGTATTGCCTGTGGGAAATCTCGGTGCGGTAGTTGCCATGCAGGCTGGTGTTGTGAACGGCCATTTTAGAGGGGGACGTAGTAGTGAAGTTTCGTATATGGTGGATGGTCTGCAGGTAAATGATGCTTTTGGCGGCGCCGGACGGGTAGTGGAACTCGAAACGGAATCCATTGAAGACTTAGAGATTATCACCGGTACGTTTTATGCCGAATTTGGCCGGGCCATGAGCGGTGTGGTGAATGCGGTAACCAAAGACGGTAACGATAAACTTTCCATCAGCGCTTCGGGAAATTTAGCAAATTACTTTACTTCTCATAAAAATATTTTTATCGGACTGGATGACTCCGAATTAAACCGGAATCAGGATTACAAGTTTCAGATCAGCGGCCCGTTGGTGGCCGGCAAAGTATTTTATTTTATAAATACCCGCTACCAAAATAACAAAGGGTATTTAAACGGAATCCACCGCTTTGATGTGGATGATTACAGTGATTACAGTTCTACCGATCCCTCGGGCTGGTACAGTGAACACAGTGGAGACGGTTCTTATGTACCCATGGCCAATTCCATTAATTTTTCTGCTTTGGGAAAATTAAGCTATAAAATTTCCGATCACGTTAAAACATCTCTTTTATACACACGAAATGGTGATGAATGGCATCCATACATTCATACCTATAAATATAATCCCTTTGGCAGGGCGACCAGCTATCGCACAACCGATATGCTTACCTTTTCGCTAAACCAGATGCTTTCCAATAGTGCGTTTTAGGAAGCCAAAGTTTCCTACCTGAATAATTACAACGTGTACTATTTATATAAAAATCCGCTGGATTCCGGCTATGTGTACGATGCGTTTGCCGGAAATGTGGCGGAAACCGGGTTTTACACGGGTGGCCAGATGAAAGATCACAGTGAAACCTGGCAAAAGGATTACAACGCTAAATTCGATTTAACCTGGCAGGTGACCGATCAGCATGCCTTGAAAACGGGTTTTCAGTACACTCTGCACGATCTTAAAAACCGCTGGACACCGGTTCGGAACGATTCAACCAAAACCAATGAGGAATTGGGTGAATACTATTATGATGAAAACGGCAAACGGGTCTACTATAATTATAAGCCGACTATTTTCCCGGATAATTCGGTCTATTCGGATATTTATAATGTAAAACCCATAGAGCTTTCCGCTTATCTGCAGGATAAAATGGAATTTAATGATATGGTGCTGAATATCGGCTTACGCTTTGATTATTTTGATCCAAAATCCACGTATCCTTCCCAGTTGAGAAACCCTGCCAATCAGCTCAATTTTTATCAAAAGGATGAGGACGGCAATTTGATTTTAGACAGTAATGGGAATCCTTTGCCGGACCCGGAACGGATGTCAACCTATCCGAACGCCAAACCGCAGATGCAGTTGAGTCCGCGCTTTGGATTGGCTTACCAGCTGGGAAAAGCGGCGGTGCTGCATTTCAGTTATGGCCATTTTTTCCAGATGCCGCCCATGTATGCCATGTATCAGAACCACTCTCATCTGGTTTACCCGGCGGATTATGCCACCACCATGGGCAATCCTCAGTTAAAGGCGCAAAAGACCGTGCAATACGAAATCGGGCTGTCTCAGGAAGTGGTTCAGAATGTCTGGCTCGAGGTTTCGCTTTATTATCGTGACATATATTCTCTGTTAAGCACTAAAGTAATCAGTACCTTTAATCAAATTGAATACGGCCTGTATACCAATAAAGATTACGGCAATTCCAGAGGTTTGGAAATCAAATTCGATTATGCCTACAAAGCGCTGAAATTTAATTTAAATTACACGCTTCAGTACACCCGTGGAAATGCGGATAATCCGATTCAGACCTTTACCCGGGCAGGAGCCAGCCAGGATCCGGTAAACCGGCTTATTCCCATGAGCTGGGACCAGCGGCACACACTTAATGCCACGGTGGGCTATTACAAAGAAGACTACGGGGCAACTC
>CAZBWV010000015.1:0-18180 GCA_964495805.1 uncultured Calditrichaceae bacterium | reverse complement strand
AAAATTTTCCTGCATCCTTTCAGTGGTAAGTTGAATCTAATAGTGTGAATTTTCCGGAATTGGTGGCATCTCCAGCACACCGGTATTTCCGGTCAATTCGAACCAGATAAAAAAGATAATTGCTGCAAAACTGCCCCTATTTGGCTATTTTTGCAGGTCAATATGTAAGGTGTTCAAACCAGGAAACATCGTAACGGAAGGAGTCAGCAATGGCGCAGATAAATGCCGATCAGGTTCGTGAAGTTCTCTCAAAAATCAAGTATCCGGGATTCACCCGGGATATTGTTTCGTTTGGTGTGGTACAGAATATCGAAATAAGTGATGACCGTTTGACCGTCACGTTGAAATTCACCACCAAAAACGAACAAACCAAAACGGAGATTAAAGATTCCATTCAGAAAACGCTGGAAGGCACTTTCCCGGAATACAAGGTATTTGTGGTGGAAAGCATACCCAGTGTAAAGCTTAAAGCCAAAAAAACCAGCGACGATCCCTGGGCCGATCGGGAGGAAATTCCCGGGATTAAAAATATTCTGGCGGTAGCCTCCGGTAAAGGTGGTGTGGGTAAAAGCACGGTGGCGACCAATCTGGCGATTGCGCTTGCCCAGCATGGGCTTAAAGTGGGACTGATGGACAGCGATATTTACGGTCCCAGCGTGCACATCATGATGGGGATAGAGGAACGTCCTGCGGTTACTCCGGATCAGAAGATCATTCCCCTGGAGAAATTTGGCATCAAGATGATGTCCATGGGTTTTCTGGTGGACCGGGATGCACCGCTTATCTGGCGGGGTCCGCTGGTGATGAAAGCGGTGGAACAGTTCCTGCGCGATGTGGTTTGGGGCGAATTAGATGTACTGGTCATTGATTTGCCTCCCGGTACCGGCGATGCTCAGCTGACGCTGGTGCAGAAAACTCCGCTCACCGGTGCGGTGATTGTAACCACTCCGCAGGAAGTGGCGCTGGTGGACGCGCGCCGGGGCTTGAAAATGTTCCAGAAAGTAAACACTCGCGTGCTGGGTATTGTGGAAAATATGAGTTACTTTGTCTGCCCCCATTGCGGAAAGAAGTCCTTTATTTTCGGCAGTAACGGCGGGGCTCGCTCGGCTCAGGAATTGGGTGTGCCGTTATTGGGGCAGGTACCCATCGAACCGGAAGTCACCGATGCCGGTGACATGGGGATTCCCATTGTCGCAAAAAATCCGGAAAGCGCCTCGGCGAAAGCATTTCTGGAAATTGCCGAGAAGATCTACCAGGATGAGATGTTTCGGAAATAAATTGCCGAATTGATGCGTTGAACGGTTAAAAAAGGGTGACGGTAAGGCAAAAACAGAGCGGATTTTTCCCTCTGTTTGAGAATGCTCTTTATTATGGGCATCGCATTTACCTCACCCTTTTATTCTTTGTGTCGGGAGATTAAAGAACAAAACTTAATGCGAATAACATTCTGGTTTCGGCTCATTCCGGTTGAAATTTCAGGTACTCGGTGGGGATATGGGTATGGAGTAAAATAAATAAAGAAGCCGCACGCGAAGTTGGGCGGGACGATGCGTGCGGCTTCTTTCGGGTTGAGGAGGGAACAATTTAAGAGGAAAAGGAATTGACGAATTTCATCAGGCGCGATTTCTTATTCGCGGCCATATTCCGATGGATGATGCCTTTAACCACCATCTTGTCCATAATGGAGGCTGCGCGGTTATAAGCAGCCAGTGCTTCCTCTTTCGTCTCAGCCCTCAGAACCTTCTTAATCATCGTTTTCATGGTCGAACGATAATAGCGATTCCGCCTGCGATTTCGTTCGGCAATCTTAATCCGTTTTATTGCTGATTTGTGATGCGCCATCTGTTTTCACTACCTCTCACGTTTAAGTTCAATGTTTAATTTAGTAAATTTCCGGCTTTTTGTCAAATATATTTTGTTACCTTCGCCGGTTTTACTGAGTACCCCCGGCTGGAATCGAACCAGCGCACATGGCTCCGGAGGCCATTGCTCTATCCACTGAGCTACGGGGGCATTTTTAGCGCGGCAAATTTAGGAAAGAATTTGGACCAATACAATGAGAAAATTCAAAACATCTCATCCTAAAAACGAAGGGTAATTCTACTTTACGGATACATTCATTCCGGAAAAAGAAAAACCGGTGGAACTGATAAACCGGTCCATTTAATGAATCCCCTTCTGCGGTAAGATGAGTTAATGAAAGTGTACTCTCCGATCGTTCGTGCCTTTTTCGATGGTGACCCAAACGCCCGATGTGCTCACTCAACCATCCTTTCGATTGTTCCGGATTATTTTATTTTTTCGCCCCAAAGGTCTGTTCAATAAATTGAATATCCGGTAACATCTGATTTTTGAAATGCGTAATTTTCTTAAAAATCGGTTGAAAGGGACGTAGAATGATGAAAACGATCTTTTCGTTCACCTTACTGCTGGTGTTTTTTGCGAGCGGTCTTTTTGCCGATGAGAATTGGCTCACTTATTACGAACAATCCAACTTTCAGAAAACTCCCCGGTATGCGGAGACGATTCAATTTTGTCGGCGTCTGGCGGAAGCCTCTCCCATGGTAACATACCGTTCATTTGGCCACTCGCCCCAGGGCAGGGAATTACCGTTGCTGATTGTGGATCGAGATGGGCTGAATACGCCCGAAGCAGTTCGAAAGGCGGAACGGACGATTTTGTTTGTGGAAGCGGGCATCCATGCCGGAGAAATTGATGGGAAAGATGCCGGTCTGATGCTCATCCGCGACCTGGCGATTTACCAGCAAAATCTGGAGTTACTGAACGGAGTCACCCTGCTGTTTATCCCCATTTTTAATGTGGATGGTCACGAACGCTTTGGCCCTTACAACCGGATTAACCAGAACGGACCCCAGGAAATGGGCTGGCGGGTAACTGCTCAGAACCTCAATCTGAACCGCGATTTTTTGAAAGCGGATGCACCGGAAATGCAGGCCTGGCTACGCATGTTTCATCGATGGCTACCGGATTTGCTGGTGGATGTGCACGTGACCGATGGGGCGGATTACCAGTATGTCGTGACGTATGGTGTGGAAACCGGTCAGCATGTGGCGTTACCTTTGCGCACCTTTACCACCGACACGCTGGTTCCCTTTTTGAACCAGGCGATGGAACGGGACGGTTTTCCCATGTTCCCTTACATCATGTTTCGCGATTGGTCCAACGTGCTTAGTGGGTTGCGCGCCGGTGCGGCTTCTCCGCGCTTTTCTACCGGTTACGGTGCGGTTCAGAATCGCATTTTCTATCTGGTAGAAACCCATATGCTTAAGGATTACCACACCCGGGTAACCGCAACGTATCACCTGCTACATCATTTTCTGGAATTTGCTTCCCGTTACGGAAAAATGCTGCAACGAGTCAACCGCCGGAGTGATGCCCTCACTGCCCAGCATCTGGCCGGAACGTTTTTACCCGTTCGGGTTAGCCCCTCATATCAGGATAGTGTGATGGTGGACTTTTTAGGTGTGGAGTTCGAGACGGTTCCCAGCGAAATTTCCGGCGGAAATTGGGTAATTTACCACTCCGACCGACCGAAAACATACCGGTTGCCTTATTTCAACACGTTAAAGGTCATCGATTCGGTCCAGGTGCCGTACGCTTACCTGATTCCCCGTGAATGGCAGTTGCAAATATCCCGGCTTCAACTTCATGGAGTAAAACTTTACCGGTTACAGCGGGACACGACATTAAACGTTGCCTCCTACCGGTTTCATCATCCCCGCTGGCGGCAAACCCCGTACGAAGGTCATCATCCGGTGAGCTTTGAGGTGGAACCCATCACCGAACGTCGGTTCTATCCTGCCGGAACAGTGGTTGTTCCGCTGAACCAGCGCACCAATCGTGTGATTGTCAATCTGCTGGAACCCAGAGCACCGGATTCGTTTATCGCCTGGGACTTCTGGGATGTCATATTCGAGCGCAAAGAGTATGCGGAAATGTACGTGCTGGAGAAAATGGCTCGTGAGATGCTCCGGAGCGATCCGGAATTGAAAAAGGAGTTCGAAGCAAAAATTGCCAGCGATTCCACATTTGCCCGAAGTCCTTACCAGCGGCTCTATTTCTTCTACCGACGCTCACCCTACTGGGATCGGCAGAAGGATTTGTATCCGGTAGGTAAATTGATGCAACCATGTGCTTTACCGATGGAGGAAATAAAGGAGGAAAATGCCCTTGCCAAATGAATTCTACACCCCGTTCGATCTGGAGACGATGGAACCCGCTTCTCCGCTGGATTACCGGACACCATTTCAGCGGGAGCGCGACCGGATTATTCACAGTTCGGCGTTTCGCCGATTACAGGCGAAAACACAGGTGTTCATGTCCGGGCAGTACGATTTTTACCGCACCCGTTTAACTCATTCGATGGAGGTGGCGCAGATCGGGCGATCCATCTGCTATTTTCTCCGCAAGAGCAGTCCTTATTTAAATGACGAATTTTTTATTGATGCCGATCTGGTGGAAGCGGTGTGCCTGGCTCACGACCTGGGACATCCGCCTTTCGGGCATTCCGGAGAACGCACCCTCAATCGGTTGATGCGCCACTCCGGCGGATTCGAAGGGAATGCCCAGACCCTGCGCATGCTTACCGAAATCTTCTACTCCGATTCCCACAGACGCCGGGGAATGAATCCCACCCGTGCCCTGCTGGATGGCGTGATGAAGTACAAAGTGCTTTACGGAGAGCTGAACCATCCGGAAAACCATTTTCTGTATAATGAGCAGGCACGATTTCTTCAATTCATTTTTGCCGATACGGATTATCCCCGATGGTTCTCAAATGTTGAGGAACGCAATCGCTTCCGAAGCATCGAGTGTCAGATAATGGATTGGGCGGACGATACCGCCTATTCCCTGAACGATATTGTGGATGGGATTCATGCCGGGTTTATCACCAGGCAAACCCTGGAACGCTGGGCAGAAGAACAATCTCTCTCCCGGTCGGAATCCCGGTGGCTCGATGCGCTCCTGAGTTCCATGGTGCGGGGAACGGTAGAACGCGATTTTGCCCGAAAAATTGGCGCATTTATCCGGGCCTGTCAGCTGGAGGAAGACCCGAATCCCATGACCGGGAGAACCCATCGCTATCGATTCCGGCTGGCAGTGGATTCCGACGTCCGGGAAGAAGCTCAGTTTTACCAGCGGGTGGCTGTGGAACTGGTGTTCCGTGCTCCACAACTCCATCAACTGGATTACAAATGGAATTTCATTCTGGAACGGCTTTTCCGTGCGCTAAAAGAGAATTACCTTTCCGCGAAACCATTAAAACTACTTCCTGTGGAAACCGATACTATTCTCCGCCGGGAGAAAAACCCGAATCAGCGGCTCCGGCTTATTTGTGACCACATTGCCGGAATGACCGATGGATTTGCCATCCGTACCTTTAAACGGTTGTTTGATCCCGATTTTGGTTCTATTGTGGACCTGGTGTGAGGGGAATAGGGAATGGGAAAGAGAAAATAGGAAAGAGGAAAGAGAAAAGAGGGAAAATCCGGATTATTGGACCGGAAAGGTACGGTTAAATAACCCCATTTTTCAGCTGTGACTGGAGTCAAGCGAAAATGTGTATGATATTGTATTATTATACTGGTTTGTGAATGCAAAGGGATTGCAAAACGTTGTTCAGGGAAGAAAGACATGAGAAACAGCACTTCATACATAATTTATCAGTGGTTTAAGCTTATTTACCGAAAACTCTTTCGAGTCATTCGCTATCCTTTCCCGGTTCCGCCATTAGTACCTGTTTACCTGCACAATCCGATAAATGGCCGAAGAATTATGCTTCTTCTTGTGTTCGTTTTTTTCTTAGGTTGTGCGGCCACCCATCCCGATCAACCTCCGCAACAGGAGGTGCTTCGTTTTGCTTATCAGGCACCGGCAGCTACCGAACAGAGCATGGTGCCGGAGTACCAGATTGGTTACAACGATGTACTGGAAGTGAAGTTCTTCAACCATCCTGAATTTAACGAAACGGTTCGTGTGCGACCCGATGGACGAATTACGCTTCAAAAAGTAGGCGATCTGTTTGTGGTGGGCAAAACACCTGCCCAGGTGCAGGATACTGTGCTGAGCGTTTACCGGAAAATCCTGAAAAATCCGGAAATCACTGTGTTTGTGCGGGAATTTGGTGGAATTAATTTTTACGTACTGGGTTCGGTGAAGGTACCGGGAAGTCACAAATACGAGAAGAACATGACTGTGCTTCAAGCTATCGCTACCGCAGGCGGATTCGATCGGGGAGCGCATATCAATAACATCTTTTTAATTCGCAAACAGAAGGATGGCTATTTCTATGTTCACCGGTTGAACCTGGCGATGAAGGACATGCAAAAAATCATGGCCGAAAATATTTATATTGAACCATACGATTTGATTTATGTACCCAAGACCACTTTTGCCAGCACCATGGATTTTCTGAAGCAGCTATGGGAAGGTGTGTTGCCTCCGCTGGATTTGTATTTGCGCACGATTTATCTGTATCGCCATGGTAGTTATATACCCAAGCTTTAACGAAAGGACGGTATGGAAGCAGTCTATTTAAAATATTTTGATCTGAAAGCCGATCCGTTTAATCTGACACCGGATCCGCAGTACATGTATCTCAGCCAGAGCCATCGCGAGGCGCTGGCGCGGATTCAATTTGGGATTGAGCATAAAAAAGGTTTTATTGTGCTCACCGGAGAGGTGGGTTCCGGTAAAACCACCGTCATTCGGACTTATTTGCAGAATTCCCCACCCAATCAGAAAATTGCGCTTATTGTCAACACAAAAGTGACCTCTAAAAATCTGTTGCAAAATATTTGTCGGGACTTTGGCATTAAAGCGGATTATGACAGGTTGACCAAAGACGGATTACTGAATCTCCTATACGATTTCATCCTGCAAAATTCGTTTTACGGAATTAATCTGGTGGTGATTATCGACGAGGCACACGATCTGGGAGTGGCTCAACTGGAAGAGGTGCGTCTGCTGACCAATCTGGAAACAAATACCCAGAAGTTGCTGCAGGTGGTATTGGTTGGTCAACCGGAATTGTGGGATTTGCTTAATATGCCGCAGTTACGAGCACTAAAACAGCGTATTTTCATCCAGTACGAATTAAGACCGCTTTCTTTTGCCGAAACTCAGCATTATATTATCCACCGTTTAAAGCAAGCAGGTTCGAGTAAAGAGAATTTATTTACTCCCCAGGCGATCCAGAAAATTTACCACGTAACTCAGGGCACACCTCGCCTCATCAATGTGATTTGTTCCAACGCACTGGCACTGGCATTTAGCCGGAATAAAAAGAAAATCGATGCGGATATCATTGAAGAGGTGGTGCGAGATGTGGTCCCCACGCCGGTTGAACGACCGCAACCACAGGTCTCCGAAAAACAGCCCGATCTGGTACAAAATGAGCTTCCGATTCCGGGAATACCCAGAAAAAAGTGGAAAATAGGAGTATTTTTATTCATTTTTATCCTTTTACTTATCGGAATTAATGTTTTTTCTTTTTATATTATAAAACTTTTAGGCCTTTTCTGAGGAATGGACGGACGGTATGGCACAGTTTTATGAAATTTTAAAAAAGGAACGCGCACTGGTCTCCGGGAACGAAAAACCGGCCACTTCGCGGACTACTATTCTGGAACCGGAAATTCGTCCCGAAGAATTCCCTTCTTTTTTTCGCAACACCACCCTGTTACGGGATTTCTATATACTAAAAGAAAATCTTGCTACGATCCGGAATGAAACGGGTAAAAAGATTTTTGCTTTTACCGGTCCACGGGCAGGGGTTGGGGTGAGTTCTATTGTGGCAACGTTGGCTTTTGTGTGGGCAAAGTCACTGGTCTCGGTGCCCGGGGACCTAAATCTCCTCAGTGGAAAGCGCATTCTGGTGATGGATATAAATGTAACCCATCCCAGTTTGCACCGATTCTTCAATCTGTCTCACAATCAGGGATTAAGCGAATTTTTGAAGGGGCAGGGAAAAATTAACCGATTGATTGCGCGAGTGCCGGGGAATAATCTATTTATTTTGCCACTGGGGAAGGGCGGTTTGCAGTACGAAGATGCCTTTGCCTCCACGCGCTTCATTCAACTGGTTCAATTGCTTTCGCAAAAATTCGATGCCATTCTGGTGGACACACCACCAGTATTGAACCAATCGGAAAGCATTCCCCTGATAAAAATATTCCGAAATTACTTATTGGTCATTGATGCCCAGAATACACGAACCTCTATTGCCAAAAAGGCCGTGGATCAACTGAATTTTTATGGGGCGGAGGTGTTGGGAGTTGTTATGAATCGCAGAAAATTTTACGTACCCGAGAAGATTTACCAGAAATTATAAAGTAGGTTGGAGCTAATATGATCAGGAATGCCATGGTTAAATATTCCCGCTATCCGAACTATCTGGAACCGTTTTACTTTGCCCGGTTTTTGCGGCAGGAATTTCAACGGGGGATTCGAACCAATCAGTTTTCAACCATCGCGCGGATTCGCTTTACTTTGATTGACGGAAAAGACGGCGATCCTCGCCCTTTCTTCGAAAAAATTTCGGAAACCATTTACCGAAGCATTCGTCAGACGGATTTCTGGAGCTACCACGATGGAACCATCTATGTGAATTTTGCTCAGTGCTACCCGGATGATTCCAGTAAGTGCCTGAAACGATTGGTGAATGCACTGGAAAAGATTTTACCCGAATACTTCATCATTAAATCCGAAAAGTTAAATTTCTATGATTTACGTGAACAGATTGAAAAGTGGGAGGACGAGAAGGATACCGAATCCAGTTCTTCGTCTGATAAGGGGATAAAACTGTATGCAACTGCTATTCCCCTGGATCAACGTCTCTGGGAATTCCCCTACGATGTGGATTACCAGATGATGATCAAACGGGTGATGGATCTGGTTTTTGCTTTTTTCTTCATCATCTTTTTTCTGCCTCTTTCGGTGATTATTGCAGCGGCTATTTTTATTGATTCGCCGGGACCGGTGTTGTTTCGCCAGAAGCGCATTGGCCTGCACGGCAAACCATTTTTTATCTATAAATTTCGCACCATGAAGCGAGAAAAAACACCTTCTCAGGAGCACCAGAAGCTGGTGGAGATGATTCTGAGCGAAAATCAGGATTCCGATCAGGTAAAAGAGGCCTATCAGAGCTACATCCATTCCCGGTTAACCCGGGTGGGCAAAATTCTCCGTCGTACCAGTCTGGACGAAATACCCCAGATTATCAACATCTTGCGCGGGGAAATGAGTTTTGTGGGTCCACGTCCCCATCCTGATTACGAAGTTAAGAAGTACAAACGCTGGTATTTCCAGCGGCTGCTGGTAAAACCCGGACTGACTGGTCTGTCCAAAGTGTATCTGCGTTTTTCGCCGGAAAATTACGAAGAAGCCATGCGCCTGGATGTGCGCTACGTTCGTGAGTGGTCGCTGAAGTTGGATTTGAAAATTATTTTGAACACCCTGAAAGCGATCTGGGTGGACTATGAATAAATAATCTCAGGGATGAATCACATAAAGTAAGGGAGTACGCTATGTTCCTTTATGGAAGAAGGGTTCTGGTGACCGGGGGAGCCGGATTTGTCGGCTCAAATCTGGTGGATAAATTGGTGGAATTGAATGCCGAGGTTACCGTATTGGACGATCTATTTACAGGACAGTTATCGAACATTCAGCATCTGGATCAGGTGCATTTTGTTGAAGGCTCGGTAGCTGACTACGAACTGGTGGAGGAACTGGTTGCCGAAGCAGATTACGTATTTAATCTGGCGGTACGGAACATTATTGTGTCCACCAAAAACCCGCATCTGGATTTTGAAGTGAATGCACGTGGGACGTTCAATGTGTTGCAGGCAGCAAAAAAGCGAGGGGTTCAGCGGGTTATTTATACCTCCTCCGCCTCGGTGTACGGAAATCCCCGATATCTGCCCATCAACGAAGACGATAACTACAACATTCTCAATCCTTACGCAGCCAGCAAAATGACCGGCGAGAACTATTGCATGGCGTTTTATGAATCCTACAAAGTACCGGTCACCATTTTGCGCTACTCCAACGTGTATGGCATACGGCAAAATCCTTCTAATCCTTATTGTGGAGTGGTGTCCAAGTTTTTCGATGCGGTACTGAACGGGAAGCCACCGCAAATCCATGGCGATGGGGAGCAGAGCCGGGATTTTACTTTTGTGGAGGATGTGGTGGAAGCTACCATTCTGGCTGCAATTAACGAGAAAGCAATTGGTGAAATTTTTAATGTGGGAACGGGAATTGAAACCAGCATCAACACCCTGGCGCAAAAGATTCTGGAGATAGCCGGACTGGATGTGGAACCGGTGTATATCGACCGTCGGGATATTGACAACATCCGCCGGCGGGTGATGAACATCGAAAAAATCAGGCGGTATCTGCGCTGGGTACCTTCAACCACCCTGAGTAAGGGACTGGAAAAAACGTATCACTGGTTAAAGAGTCAGCGGGAAACAGAAAATTCCGAGGCGGTCAATTAATGGGATATCTACGATTCTTAAAAAATTATCGGAGTGTGGATAATCTAAGCGACCGATTTGCTAAGATTCTGCAGCGCTACGGAATCAGTGGCAACTCATTGCGTCAGAATATCCGGGCGTTTGTGGAAACGGCTAACCATTACCAGATGGTACCTACTTTTCCCACCACCGCCCAGGTCCTGGCGCGCCATCGCAAGTTTTTTCAGAATTTCGATCCGGAACAGGTGGAATTTGCCATTCATGGCTATTATCATCAGGATTACACCATGCTTTCTACGGCCAGCCAGAAGGAACAAATGATTCGTGCCCTTTTTACTTTTCAGGAGAACAATGTTCCGGTGCACGGATTTCGTTTTCCTTATTTGCGCGTCAATCGTCAGGTGCTGGAATTACTGAACGACCTACCGCTTATTTACGACAGCAGCTTTCCGTTCTGGTGGGCGGTCGATTTACCGCACAATCAGGATGAGGCACAGGTACTTCGGAAAATGGAGGAGCAATACACTCCGTTTTCTCCCGCCGAAAAGCTGATTCTTCCGTATTTTATCGGCAAACTGGTGGAATTACCAGTCTCATTGCCAGATGATGATATTCTGGTGGATCGGGTGAACCGGTTGGACCTGAGGGAAATTTTTTCCCATTGGCTTACCATTCTTCAACAAACCATGGAACGCGGGGATTTGTTCATTCTGCAGCTTCATCCGGAACGGTTCGAAATTCTCAAACCGGTGCTAACCGATCTATTGGCCGAAGTGCAAAGAAACAGCTCGCACATCTGGATGGCACCTTTGCGGGAAATTGCCCGCTGGTGGAAGGTACGACGCCATGTTCAGATGGAATATGATGTTCTGGAAAACAACCGGATTAAACTGTACCTGAAGCGTCCCGTGGAGCTGGAATATGAGTGCTTGAATTATCATGTTCAGCTTCAGGTAAAAATTGTGGGGATGTTGAAGTCCGAGTTCAATTTTGAAGAGATAATTATTCCTATTTCCCGAATTCCTTTAATTGGTGTCAGTCGGGAAGTCTCCCCGGAATTTAAAGAGATGTTGTTGAATCTGGGATTTTATTATGTGGAAAATCCGCCCGAAAAGGAGCAGTTTAGTGTGTATTTCGAGACCACACCGCAGATGAGTTCGGAAGCGGAATGGTTAAAAGATTTTCTAACCCGGTTAGATCAACCGCTACTCCGGTTTAACCATTGGCCCGGGCAGCATCGCTCGGCGTTTGCCGTCACCGGCGATATTGATGCCATCACAGCACAGGATTTTTTCTCGAGGGTATATGGAAGGTAAATTAATCATCACCGAAGAAATGGATCAGGAGACATGGAACCGTTTCTGCCTGCAACACGGTGGAAACATCTATCAGTCTCCGTATTTTTATCACATCACCCGTGCAGCACGCGGGTACATTCCTCATCCCCGTTTTGCTCTGTATCAGGGGGAATTGGTAGCTTCCATTCTTCCGGTGGAAGTACGGATTATGCCTTCCATCTTCAATCCTATTTCCAATCGGTTGGTTATTTTTGGGGGAGCTCTCTGGCAACCGGACGAAATAGGATTGCGCAGTGTCGTGGAATTGTTCCAAAACCTGCTATCTTCCCGAAATCTACCCCCTTACCTGTTTGGGGAGGTGCGGAACTACCAGTCGGTGGAAGCACTGATCCCTTTGTTGGAACCGTTGCAAGTACACTATGTCGATTACCTGAACTATCGGGTGGACTTAACCCGTCCGCTGGAAGATGTATGGCGGGCAATGCGCAAAGAACGGCAGCGCGGCATTCGCAAGGCAGAGAAACAAGGATTTGTGTTTCGCGAAGCGCGTAATATCCGGGAAGTGGAACAGTTCTACCAGATTTTGCACGAACTGTACCGTCGTAAGAAAATCCCCCTGGCGGATATCTCCCTGTTCACCGGCAAGTGGGAGGAATACGCTCCGCTAAATGTGTTGAAAATTTTTGTAGTGGAACATCAGGGAAATATCGTCGGGGGTCGGGCTATGCTCCTGTACAACGGAATTGGGTATGAGTGGTACACCGCTGCCCGACTGGATTATGCCCCCACCCATGTGAACGAATGGATGGTATGGCAAACGTTTGTGTATCTCCAGGAAAATGGATATCAGGCATACGATTTCTGTGGGGCGGGTAAACCGGATGAAAAATACGGCGTGGGTGAATTCAAAAAACGATTTGGGGGGCAGGAACTGCGATACGGTCGCTTTTTCTTTACTCCCAGACCCAGACTGTATCGAGTGATTCAATCGGTGTACGGCCGAATTCAAAAACGCTAAGCGACAATTTGAACTCTGTCGTGGTGACAGAGAATATTCAATTAAGTAAACGGACAAACTGGGAAAAATCACCATGGATGTGTACGGTCAGGAAATGAGTTGGCATGTAACTCACCTGGCGGAGCTATGTCCGCTGGTTCCGAAACAGGGGGTGAAACCATGACCGGAGATAAAGGATTACCGGTACGATATCTCCTTTATGTATTGTTTAAACATAAACAGATGATAACCGTGCTGTTTTTTTCCATCGTGGCTACGGTAACGGTGGGAAATCTGCTGATGAAACCCGTGTACGAATCCAGTGCCAAAATTTTGTTGGAAAAACAGCATGAGGACGAAAAGGCGCTGCTGTATCAGATGAACCTGGGAACCGACTACTCTCAGTACAATTGGGTGAATGCAGAGGTGGAAATTATGCGGAGTCGTCCGGTGGTGGTCCGTACCATTCGCCAGCTTCACCTTATGGACGCTGTGGAGGAAGAAGGGGAAGCGCTGAGCGATTCTCTGCGTCTGAATCGGGCAATTGAAAGGTTTTACAACTCTTTTGTTCTGGAAACCACCAAGGATGCGCCTGTAATTACCATCCGATACACCAGTCATAATCCGGTGCTGGCGGCGCGCATCGTCAATGCTCTCATCGATAATTACAAAAAATATCGCCAGGAACTGGCGGCAAAAAATAATCAGTATCGGTTTGTAGAACAGCAGCTCCTTCAGGTACGCCAGCAGCTTCAGGAACTGGAAAAACAGGCCATGCAATATACTGCCTCCAGCGGACTGGCCATTCCCGATGAATACGGAAAAATTTTGTACGAAAAATTAGCCGACTATGAGAAACAATTGACTCAGGTTCGTGCCAGTCGTATTGCCCTGCAGACCCGATTGAATTTGCTCAAACAGCAACTGGCCGATTCCGGCGCCGTGACCATTCCGGTGACCAAAAGTAAGGATGTCCCCTCAGAAGTGGAATATATCGTCAAACTGCGCACCCGATTATTGGACCTGGAACTGAAACGGGAAAAACTGCTGGAAAAATTTACTCCGGAATACGTGGAAGTGCGAGATGTGGAAAAGGAGATTGCTACGGTTCGGGCAAAACTGCGAGAATCGGCCGGGAAGTATTTAACCTCCCAGGAAACCGAATTACGGGCGCTACTCTCTCAGGAACAGGTGCTGGAACAAAATATTCAGGATATTCAGCAGGAAATCCGACGCTTTGTTCAGGATCGCCATCAAATTCAACAGGTACGTCAGCAGATCAACGAGAAGAAAGAGATCTATTCCGTGTTACGTAAGCAGGCAGAAGAAATGCGCATTTCGCTGGCGAAAGCGGAAGGTGGAGTGGTTGTTAAGGTCATCAGTCCTGCTGTGGTACCCATTAATCCCATTCGTCCCCGGCGCAAATTAAACGTGATGCTCTCCGTGGTGCTGGCACTGGTAGTGGCACTGGGTGCTGCCTTCGCTTCGGAGTATTTCCGAAAAACGTTCTCCTCTGTGGAAGAGGTGGAACACCTGTTAGGAGTTCCGGTGCTGGCTTCTATCCACGATTTTCGCGACACAAAATTGCTTCAGTAATGTTTCCCGGAGCATGATTTATCCCCGTCTTTTCGGGCAACGAAAAATTCCATCAATTCATGGGTGAAGGTGAATCCCGGGCATGTTCCGCACTCTTTCTGCACACGGGATATCGGATTCAACAGAATTTCAGATAAACAGGACTTTACCATAGAAAAATCTATGATTTAAAAAGGGAAGATAGGAACATGGAAGTTTATCAAATTCGTATTGTCGATCCGTTTCGGGAGGAAAATCTGGAAGCGTATCTCGCTCGGCATCCGTCGGGGAATATTTTTACTTCGGTGGATTGGGCACGGGTACTGACGCTCTCCTACCATCAGCTAAAACCGCGTTTTTTGGCGGTAACCGACCGTAAAAATCGAATTCGGGGAGTGCTCCCCCTGTTTAAAGTGGAGAGCCCCATAACCGGGCAAAGACTGGTCTCGCTTCCGTTTACCCTCTATGCCGGTGTACTGGCAGACAATACGCAGGTGGAACAGTTGCTTTATCAAAATGCCATTGAGTACCTGCGCGTGTACAATGCGGAGTATCTGGAAATTCGCACTGCTCATACGCCGCTTCCTCTGGAGCAATTTAAATCCATATCCAGCTATGTGAACCATGTGTTGGATCTGCAACCGGGGCTGGATGCGATTTACCGAAAGTTCAGCCGTTCCAATGTCCGGCAGCACCTGCAGAAACTGGAGAAACTTCCCGTCCGGGTGGTGGTGCGGCAGGACAAGGAAGCGCTGCGTACTTTTTATCGGTTGTATCAAATAACCCGGAAGAAAATCGGCCTGCCTCCCCAACCGTTCAAGTTCTTTCGGTATATGCAGAAAGTGCTGGCACCCAGGAATAAATTGAATATTTATCTGGCCGAAGCGGAAGGTAAACCCATTGGGGGAGTGCTGGTACTTTACTCTTCCCATACGGTGCACATGGAATATTCCGGAATGGATTACAATGCCATGGCATTTAAACCTACCTTTGCTCTGTTCTGGCAAATTATTCAGGATGCCGCCAATCAGGGATTTCGTTCGGTGGAGTTCGGTGGTTCGCCCATTTCTCATGAGAGTTTGAGACGGTTTAAGCGCCACTGGGGTGCCCGGGAAGTACCGCTGTACCATCATTTTTACCCGGAGGTACGGGGAATTTCCGGTCGCTGGGAACAACGGCATGGTGTTCAGTTCATTCAAAAAATTATTCGCTATGCACCGCAACCGGTACTCTCCGGAATGGGCAGAATCATTTTCCGACATCTTGGCGGATAGTTCCCCTCAGGAAGTAAAAAGTCAGTGAAACACAGTACAGGAGAAAGCAAAGGAGCATGAAGGAATACGATCCCATCTGTCAGGTGGATGAGATAAAGAATTTCCCTGCCGACCACACCGTGTGGGATGAAATCTGGCTGGGGATGAAACAGAGCCTGCGCAGGTTAAAACGAGCGGGGATGCTATTGTTTCAGGGAATTCGGAAACTGAGGCGAAGTACACTAAAGACCGAACCGATGAAGCAGGCTCAGCAGGAAGTGGCGCTCCGTCTTCAACCGGGTGAGCGGGTTCGTGTTCGTCCGGCGGAAGAAATCCGAAAAACCCTGGATGAAGAGGGAAAATTTCGCGGAACACTATTTACCCGGGATATGTGGCAATATTGCGGTCGGGAGATGGTGGTGTTCAAACGGGTGAACATGTTTCTGGACGAACGTACCAATAAAATTCGTAAAATTCGGAACACGGTGTTGTTGAAGGATGCTTACTGTTCCGGCGAACGAGCGTTCGGGGAACGTTGCGATCGTTCCTGTTTTTTATTCTGGAAGGAAATCTGGTTGGAGCGGGTAGAGGATTAGTGCATGCGAGTATTGTTTGACCTGGGACATCCCGCCGATGTGCATCTGTTTAAACATGCCATCTGGCATTGCCAGAAAAAAGGCTATGCGGTAAAAATTGTTTGTCGTCCGCGGGATAATTTGCTGGCTTTGCTCAAACGGTATCGTTTGCCCTGCACCTCCCTGGGCCATGCCGAAAGTTTGATCGGAAAAATGGTGGGAATGCTCCGCATCGATTACCAGCTGTATCGAGTGGTGCGCCGATTCCGTCCCAACCTGCTGGTCAATTTTGCCTCTCCCTATTCGGTTCATCTTGGCTATTTTCTGAACATCCCGGTTATTACTTTTATTGATACCGAACCGGATTCCTTCAGCCCGTATTACCTGTACTATCGGTTAATTTTTCAGCCGTTTGTTAAAAAAGTGTTTATTCCACAGAGCTATCGCCAGTCCTTTAATGCGCCTCACCGGATTCGTTATCGGGGATTTAAAGAGCTGGCATATCTTCATCCCAATCGCTTCCGGGTGGATCCGAAAGTGCTTGAGCCGTTGAATCTTCGCCCGGGCGAAAAAATTATTCTGGTGAAATTTGCTGCGGCGGATGCCATCCACGATGTGAATTACCGCATGTTCCGCAACAATACCGAGCGTGTGCGGTTCGTCCGGGCGCTGCAACCGTACGGACGGGTATTTGTCAGCTCCGAACTGCATATCCCGGAGTTGAAGGAGCTGGAATTGGATCTGCCGCCAGGAGATATTCACCATCTATTAGCAGTGGCCCATCTGTATGTGGGGGAGGGAGCAACCATGGCGGCCGAAGCAGGCATACTGGGCACACCCTGGGTGTTCCTGTATCGCCGGGGATTGGGTTATTTAAATTTTCAGCAGGAACGTTACGGTCTGGGTAAAGTGTGCCTTTCCGTGCCCGAAGCATTGCAGGCCAGCCAGCGTTTTTTAACCATTCCGGATGTCAAAACAAAATGGGCTAAAAAACGCCAGCGCCTGTTAAATGAGCATATTGATGTAACCGCTATGATTATTGAGGAAATCGAAAAAGTTGCCTGTCAACGGTAACACAGTTCAACGATGATTCCGTTTGCGATCAAATCCCGCATATTTGACCAGACATTACTGCAACTGAGCCGATTCTTCACGGATCGTTCCCGGGAACCCGGAGTGTTGATTCTGGCGTACCACGATATCAATCCCATTCCCACGCGCGTGAAAAAACGGTACATCTACACAGTCCACCCGGAACAATTCAAATGGCAGATGACATTGCTTCGCGAGATGGGGTTACCGGTGGTTCCCCTGAGCCAGGCGGTGGATCGGCTGAGCGGAAAACTTCCCCTGGAAGAAAAGTACGTGGTCATCACCTTCGACGACGGGTATCACACCTTCATGAAGTATGCTCTGCCGGTACTGAAGCAATTGCAACTACCGGCTACTCTGTTTGTAACTACCGGCTATTTAGGGCAGGCGAAGGCATTTCCCTGGCTGGTGGAAGAGACAGGTGTTTCGCGGGATTTCGCAGCCTGGCAACCGTTTACCCGGGAAGATATCCACCAGCTTGGAGAAAGCGAAATGGTGGAAATTGGCAGCCATACTCACCTGCATCGCTCTGTGACGGAAATGGATGGGACCGATTATCTGCACGATGTTGCCACCTCCCGAAGGATATTGCAGGAAATCCTGAGTCGGGAAGTGGTCCATTTCTCCTATGCCTATTCCATCTCTTCATTTCTGCGCCAACCGGACAGACTTCGCCAGCTGGAGCAGGGATTGGAAAGTTTGGGCTTTCGGAGCGCCTGTACCACGCTAATGGGGTTCAATCGGCAGGGAGCCAACGTTTTTCGATTAAAGCGGATTCAGGTAAAAGGGTACGATTCCCCCTCGCTTTTCCGTCAGCGGCTGGAAGCGAATTTAACTTTACTTGAGCGGGCTCAGCGGGTTCTGGCAACATAACCACAAGAGAGATACCAA
>CAZBWV010000014.1:0-10104 GCA_964495805.1 uncultured Calditrichaceae bacterium | reverse complement strand
CCAGCACAGTCAGGAAGTGGGATTTACCGGAGCCGTAATTGCCCTCCACAAAAACTCCCTGTCCTTTCTGGCGATTCAGTGTGTGAAGAATTGCTTTCAGATTTTTCTCCACCTCTGCGGTAATTACAAAACTTTCCAGCAGACTTTCGCGCAGTTGGGAGTTCTGTAAATCGGAAAGCTGAACCACCGTTTTGACCGGCGGAAGTTCTACAATATCGCCAATCTTTAGCTGTTTATTGCCCATATATTTAACCCGATAAGTCTGTGCTCAGGGAGAATATTCGAATTTAAATATTCTCCCTGAGCGCCAAAATGGATTTCGTTTGAACGGGTGTCTGCTATCTGGTCGTGAGGAGTCTGCGAACCTTTCGGATTTGTCCCTTTCGGGAGAAAACCCGTACCCACCGTCCGGCGCTTTTGCCCCATTATTTTCGGCACTAAAAGAATATTTTCAGCACCACCGTAGCAAATTTATCCGGTTCTTCGTATTCACCGGATTGGAGAAAATTGTACTTTGCTTCCAGGGCAAACTTCAGCGGGAACATGGGGGGATGGATGCTGGCGCCGACCAACAGGTGTCCTCCCAGACGGGATTCCACTTTCACATCTTCGGAGGGGTCCAATTCTGCGGCTTTATCCATCAGTGTGCCCATTAAAAACTTGTCCGAGACCAGCGGGGCAATCCAGTGGATGCCAGCGCCACCGCCAAAATACAGGTCCACGATCGGCAAAGGGAGAATATTCATTTTCAGTGATCCCACCAGCCCTGCCCGGGCAAACTTGACATCGTATTCACTCACCAGTTTGTGAAAGGGGTCGCCCGGCTGAGGGTCATTACGGGTGTAAACCACGTTGTAACTGTGGTAGGCTGCCTCAGCGGTGGCTTCAAGCTTCAATCCCATCAGCAAATCCCATTGCAAGTCCACACCAGCCAGCCAGGGATTGCTGAATCCTTCTCGTTCCACCCGTGCTTCGGTTAAATCCGCTAACTGAAATCCTTTGTCCATGGACGAGATGGAATAAAAGTCCTTCCCACCATGGACGCCAAAATGAAATCCCAGTGCCAGTGCATTCCCCATCCAGAACACCAGCACCACAAAGGTTAATAATCGTTTCATACATTCCTCCTTAATTTTCAGTTAGACACTTTGATCTGGACTGTTTTCATGATTCTTTCACATACCTCACAATATACCATTTTCAATATATCGTACACCCCTTAAATCCAATTCATTCTACATATTACATTCTCCATTTAAACCCCCTATATCCTTTCTTCCCCTCTCCTTCACCACCGGAAATATTCCTCAAACCGATATTCCCAGTTTTCGGGGTGGTATTCCCCGCGGGTTCGGTCGATTACGTAGGTCCCCTGGAAATTCTCACTGGCGATGGTTTTGAGCACGTCGATGAAATGGTCAATTTCGTCGGTGGTGTTATACATGCCAAAGCTGGCGCGGACAGCACCGGGTAGCCTTGATCGGTCGTTGTGAAGAATTTCCTGCTCAATTTTCAGTGCTTCCTGTTCATCCATGCCCATTAAAAATTTAATGTAGGGATGAGCACAGAAACAGCCATTCCGGACGCCGATACCACCTTCGTAATTCAATATGGCGGCAGTGAGGGCATGGGGAATTTCCTTCAGATTAAAAGTAATCACTCCCAGGCGGTTATCCACCACTTCCGGATCACTGGATCCGTAAATTTCCACCCTGGGAATTTCCGCCATTCGTTTTAGCATATAGTGGGTGAGTTCCTTTTCATGTTCTGCCACCCGATCCATTCCAATGTGGTTCAGTGTCAGTAACACTTTACCCAGAGCTATCACTCCCACCGTGTTGGGTGTTCCGGCTTCATCTTTTTCCGGGGGGTCTGCCCAGTGCAGATGGTCCAGCGAAACGATTTTAATGGTTCCACCGCCGGTGTACTCCGGTGCTCCCTGTTCAAAGAAATCTTTATCGCCAATCAAAACGCCGGTACCGTAAGGGGCGTACATTTTATGAGCGGAGAAGGCCAGAAAGTCGATATGGCCGGGATCATCCTGGTCGCGCATATCGATGGCGCGGTGTGGTGCCAGCTGGGCGGCATCCACCATGATGCGGGTACCGTGGGCATGGCAAATCTCCGCCAACCGGTTTACGTCGTTGACCCAACCGGTAACATTGGAGGCCCCGGTAATGCTGACGATGGCCACCTTCCCCTGATATTCCTTCAGCTTTGCCACCAGATCGTTCTCATCCAATCGGCCATCCGGGTGTACGCGGATGTGTACCACCTTTCCGTTCGCTCGCCAGGGCAAGTCGTTGGAATGGTGTTCCATCATACTTACCAGCACCACCTGATCCGGTCCGATGGACATGCGGTGAGCCAGTTTGTTGATGGCTTCGGTAGTGTTCTTCAGGAAGATGATGGAATGGGTTTCCGGGTCCACATTGACATGCTGGGCGACAATTTCGCGCACCTCTTCATATAATTCCGATGCTAATTGCGATTTGAATCCGGTGCCCCGATGAATGCTGCTGTACCATTCCATAAATTCATTTACCGTGTCCAGCACCGGTTTTAACGAAGGGGTGCTGGCGGCGTTGTCGAAATTGATGTATTGTTGCATCTCCCCGGAGAGCAGGGGAACCTGACGGTAATATCCCACAATATAGTCCCGCGCATTGTCGATGGAAATGTTCTCAGCTTTTCGAGGAATTCTGGTCTTCATCGTCCAGCCCTTTCCTGTTAAATTGGTTCGCGCAAATTTTTAAAGGTCGGGGGAATATTCACGACAATCCGCCTAAAACAGGCGCATCCGTAAATAAAACAGCAGTAAAATGGTTCCGAAACTCAAAAAGGTGCTCTTTTCCGAGCGAATGGCTTCGGAAAAATTTCCCGCTGCGGATCGAGCTATGGGTGCCCGCCGGAATCGGGGAATAAATCGGGGCACCTGACGTTTATATTCGTGATATTCCTCTCCAAAAATTTCACCAAGTTTTTCCTCCTCCAATTTCACAATCAGGTAATACTGGATTCCGAAAAAAAGCCACACCACAAACAGCAGGTAGGGTAACCACACATTGGCAATAACCGCTGCGCCGCTGTACATGAACATATTGCCGATGTACAGGGGATTGCGTACGTAGGCAAACGGTCCACTGGTAATCAGTTCCGGTGCCCCTACCCGGCGGGTACGGGTGGCACCTCCTGCGTGACTCACACCCCAGATGCGGATGAGTTCACCGACGACCATCAAACCAATTCCCCATAGAAAAGAGGTTGCGGTTGGTCGGGCAAATATCAGAACCACCAGCACCAGCGGAACCGGGGTAAATCCGCGATATTTAAAGAAAAATTCTCGGATGTCCAAATTAAACTCTCCAGTGTTTTTTGACCAGTTGGGCATGTTCGTCAATTTTTTGAAGGATGCTCTGAGCCACCCGGAGTGCCCGAACGGCTTCCTCTCCGGTGACGGGCGGCTCGGTGTCCTGTAAGATGGAATTGATAAACAGGCTCAGCTCGTAGTTGAGCGGATTGATTTCCTTTTTCTCGAGCCGGGTGTAGCGAATTTCCCGGGCAGTACCGTCTTTCCCCGGTAGGGGCACAGAAAAAGAGAGATTCTCGCTGCTCAGCTTCCGGGATGGTTCCACTAACTCGTACACCTCGCTGAACCCCTCCAGAAAATCCACCGAAATATAGGCGTTGGGCTGGAAGAAGCGCATTTTGCGCATTTTCCGGTTGGAGATACGGCTGGCGGTTACGTTTGCCACTGCTCCGTTCTCAAAATCCAGTCGGCAGTTGGCTATGTCTTCGCTTCCGGAAATGATGGAAACGCCGCTGGCATGGATTTCCCGTACGGGACTGTCCACCAGGCTGAGAATCAAATCGATATCGTGAATCATCAGGTCTAACACCACCGCCACATCGGTTCCCCGGGGATGAAAGGTGGAAAGTCGGTGGGATTCTACAAACAGCGGTCGAAGCTGAATGCCCTCCAGCGCCAGCAGGGCGGGATTGAACCGCTCGATGTGCCCCACCTGAAGTTTGAGTCCTCGCTCCCGGGCAGCCGCCACCAGCTCTTCTCCCTGGGCTACAGTTTCGGTGATGGGTTTTTCCACAAACACATGTTTCCCGGCCTGCAGTGCTTCCATTGCGTACTGAAAATGTGTTGTGGTGGGAGTCACGATGCTCAGTGCTTCGGTGTGTCGTAATAGGTCCTGAAAATTGGGGAAAGTGCGGGTGTGAAATGCCCCGGCTACTTCCCGGGCACGTGAGGAGTCGATGTCGTACACCCCCACCAGGTTTGCTTCGGGAATGCGGCTAAGCTGCTGGGTGTGCCATCGTCCCAGATGCCCCACACCCACCACGCCAATGGCTACTTTTTTCTCAGAACTCATTCGTTTTCTCGTTCTTCTCGAATTAGCTTGTATTTTCGCCTGCCTTCCACGGCTTTAAAAATAAACCGCTGGGTACCGGACGGTGTGTGGTAAATCCACACCATAAACCGATTGCGAGGATCCAGACTGTGGTCTTCAATCTCGTCGGGTCGGCCATACAGTACGTAGATGCGGCCCGGATCGCTCCGCCAGCCTTCCTTTCCGGGCATTCCCCACTCCATATTGGCGGTGTCCACGCGACTGTAAAATTCGTACAATGCTTCGTTAAATGCGGTAAGGGGAGTGGGGTCTTTTTCCTTCCAGAAGGCAATAAACTTGTGGATTTTCTCTTCCTTGTTGCCAGAGAACCGCTTTTTAATCTCCTCTCTGGAAAGCATAAGTTGCAGCGGTTGCAATGCGAGCTCAATGGTGGCCAGACTGCGTGGGCGGTTGTACCAGACAATGCGAAAATCGGCTGTTTGTTCGGTTTGCTCTTTCCCCGATTGGTAGTGAATTCGAAGTCGGTAAGAACCTTCTTCCCAGCTCAAAGAGGGAAGGGGAATTCTGGTTTTGAACCGCTGGCGATGAACGGAAATGGTAGTATCTAACTGAAAAATAACTTTTTCCGAAGAAGCAGATGAAATGGAAAAAACGGATACGGAAATCTGGAGTGGATTTTCCCGCGCACTGTGCCCCATTAACAATAACTGAAATGGCTGGTTGAATGGTAAGTCCCCGGTAATAGCTCTTGGTCGGCAGGGTAAATGGAGCGACTGACAATTCCGTAACACACCGGGTAAGCACCATAGTGGTGGAGATGGCTGAAGTGGCTTTATTTTGGGTAAATCTACTTTAAACATTTTTTTAAATTGAATTTCTACCTGCAGGTCCCGGAAAAGGTACGTGAGTTTGTACTTGCCCGCTGGTACCACGACCGAGTCGCAGGATAGAAAAAAGCGATCCCGTCGGTTGGTCTCGGAAAAATCGCGTACATTGATTGTATCTTTCCAGGAGGCGGAATATACCTGATGGGTTTTTTGATTTTCCAGATAAACTTCCATGCGGAATCGTGCCTGGTAACCCTCCGGTTGTTTGATGAAGGTTAGATAGTCGTAAATGATATCGCTGAAAAAATAAAGCTGGTATTGATTATCCGCCCGTGCTACTGAAAAAGCCCGGAAAAACAAAGGAGCGTTTTTAGGTAAATCATTGCGAAGGTGGGATCTGGGGGAATGTTGGGGAGATGCCAGCGCGTAAAGAGCGGAGAGCATAACAATCAGTAGAACCTGTAAGCGGCAACACCCCATGGCCAATCTTTTTTTCCGAAATATATGGTTCGCATGGGAATAAAGCAAGATGGGAGAGAATTTTAGGGAAAAAAGGGAATAGGGGATATAGGGGGTGTGGAAATGTAAAATGTAAAATGAATTGGGGAATAGGGGAAAAGTTGGAGGTGTATCCTGGGTTTACGGGTGAATCGTAGGGAGAAAACCAAAAGAAAAAGTTGGTGGAGGCTGATCGGATTGAGGACAAATGTGTTTTGTGGAGGCAGGCTTACCAGAATCGGGCGGGTCTGAAGCAAGCCGGTCCGACAATTTATATCCCGTATGTCCCGTACCTTTGAACAATTTATTTTGCCCTTCAGGTTTCATTCTGTATTTCCGGATGGCGCTTAATTGTTCACCCTTTCCGGTATTTTCTTTGATATTTCATGATTTCTGATTATTTTCCCGAAAAAAAGGATGGGCAGATGGCGGAAAAGAGCAGATTGTGGAAAAGGCGGGAGTTTTGCCGGATGGCGGGATTGGGTACAATCGGGTTTTCGCTCTCCTGGAGTCATTCTCTTTCCGGTGCGGCCGAAAAGCCTGCTACCAATATTGATCGGGCACTGAAGTATCCTCGAACCGCTCAGTCTTTACCGGGACGCTACCCCGCGCAGGTGGTGGAAGTGGTGCATCGCCAATCGGTAAAGGGGCTTCGCCCGGAAAAGGCGATTGTTCGGCAAATGCTGGAGGCAGCTCTGGTTACCCTGACCGGCGAGGCTTCTGCGGAAAAAGCCTGGCGGCAATTTGTAAAGCCAGATGAGGTGGTGGGGCTCAAGGTTAATCCCGTGGCGGGAAAACTGCTCTCCACCAGCCGGGAGCTGGTACAGGTGGTTATTGATCAGTTGATTGCCGCCGGAATGCCTCGGGAGAATATCGTCATCTGGGATCGTCGGGAATTTGAGCTTTATGAAGTGGGATTTACACCGGAGAACTTCCCCGGGGTGCGAATTATGGGAACCGAGCGCAAGGATGCCGATGGCTCTTTTTACGATAAGGCAGGCAAACTGTACGGAGAGGCTATGATTGACCGGGATTGGTATTACTACGCGGATTGCGAGATGAAGTACGATGCCGAAACACTTCCTTACATGGTGAATGAGGGGAAATATTCATATTTCAGCAAAATAGTCACCCGGGAGGTGGACAAAATCATTAATCTGCCCATTCTGAAAAATGCCGGTTCTTCCATTACCCTTTGCCTGAAAAATCTGGCATACGGTTCCATCAGCAACACGGCACGGTTGCATCAGCAGCTCTGGTCGGAAACCTGCGCACAGGTACCCTGTTTCCCACCGCTGCGGGACAAGGTGGTGCTAAACATTGCCGATGGACTGATTGGATGCTACGAAGGCGGTCCGGGTGCCAATCCCAACTATATCGTACCATTTCATCGGATATTGGTGGGCACCGATCCGGTGGCAGTGGATCGAATCGGTTACCAGCTGATTCAGAAAAAACGACGAGAAATGAAAATCCAGAAAAAAGAATCCTCCGCCGGTCAACGATTTCTGGAACTGGCACATCAGTACGGGCTGGGAGAATCCCGGTTGGAAAAAATCCAGCATCAGATGATTCAACTGGGATAGGGGAGAAAAATAGAATGATGCTTTTTACTCATCTTCGCACCGCTCAAATTCTGCTCCTGATGGTTCTGTGGATGGGATTTCGAATGTTACCGGGGGAAGATGCGGCTGGTCAGGTGTCCATGGGGCTGCAGGCGGGAGAGGTACCCGGTGTGCAAATTGTCTCCACCGAACGTTATTCGCATCAAACCCTGTACGGATATATTGACGGCGGAGCGGAAATTTACCGGGAGTACGGATTCCGTGAACTGGTGGTACAGGAACTTCGTGCCGGAGAGGAAGAGCTGCTGGTAGAAATTTATCGGATGCGTTCTCCTCTGGCTGCATTCGGGCGATTTTCGCTCCAGCGGCGCGGTTGTACACCTGCAGCGGAGTTTCCCCAATGGAGTTGCCAGAACCCATATCAGTTGACGGTGGTAAAGGGTGCGTTTATTGTGAGTGTGACCAATTACAGCGGTTCCCGGCAAGCCGGTGAGCTGAGCCAGAAGATTATGAAGCAACTGTTGCTGAAAATTCCCACTGAAACCGTTCATTTTCCGGCGCTGATGGAGAAGGCCCCTTTTCGAACCCACTGGCACCAGCTTCTTTATGTGGCCGGTCCGTTAGGATTACGGAGCGTGGCTGCGGATTGGGAAAAGTGGTTCCCAACCGAAAATTCCTTCGATATGTTCCTCCTGCCCCTGGAACGGCAAAATCAACTCGTGCGCCTGGCACTGATTCGATTTACCCGAAAAACATCTCTGAATACCTTCCTGAATCATTTTCAACCAACCGACGATCCCCTTCGATATCGTAAACAGACAAATTCCCGGCTCATTCTGGTGCGGGTGATCGGGGAGCAGAAAGCGCTGCTTCTGGAACAACCGCTTTCTGTTACTGAAGCCGATTCATTGCAAAAACTGCTTGATTCCCTGGCAAATTCCCGATAAAACCCGGTTAAATGATATTTGTTGCTTGATGTTTTTTTGTGGTCAGGTTTTTGTGATGTGATGTATTTACACATATCTGTCGCATTTCGTTGTGAATTCCGGAAAATTGCATCATTATGCAGATGGTGTGCTCCCTGTCACTTTTAAGTGTGGGCTGCATCTAAAAGTAGTATTTATAAATAAAAAAGTGTTACTCCCAAAAAATGAGGTGTGAATTATGGCAAAAGTAGCTATAATCGGTGCAGGATTTGCCGGGCAAACCGCTGCACTCTATTTAGGGGATGCGCTGGGGAAAGATCATGAGATTACCATGATCAACATGTCCGACCGATTCCTGTTTGTTCCCTCTCTGGTGTGGGTCGGTGTTGGTGCAATGGATCCGGAGAAGACACGTTTTCCGCTGAAGCCGGTTTACGATAAAATGCATATTCGGTTTGTACACGGAAAAGCCAGCGAGATTCATCCTGACGAGAACTATGTGGTGGCGGAAAAGCAGGACGGCAGTGGTCCGGAACGGGTGGATTACGATTATCTCATAATCGCCACCGGTCCTAAGTTGAATTTTGAGGCAACTCCCGGACTGGGGCCGGAAAAAGGGTACACTTATTCCATCTGTACCATGCAGCACGCAATTCAGAGTCGGGATAAGTTCATGGAGATGGTGGAACGGATGAAGAAGGGTGAAAAGGTGAAGATTGTCGTTGGTACGGGGCATCCCGGTGCCACCTGCCAGGGAGCGGCATTTGAGTACATCACCAACATCCACAAGGAACTGGAAAAGATGGGCCTGCGGGATAAAGCGGATTTGCTCTGGCTCTCCAACGAGCGGGCGGTTGGTGATTTTGGCGTGCGGGGGCTGAGCGTTAAACGAAAAGGCCAGATTGTTACCAGTGAAGATTTTATTAAGGCGATTTTTAATGAGTATGGGATCCGCTATGAAGTGCAGAAGGGTGTTAAAGAAGTGGATGAAAAGAAAATTTACTGGGAAGACTACGACGGCAATTTCGGCGAAACCGAATACGATTTTGCCATGCTGATTCCCCAATTCACGGGCATGCCCATGAAGTATATCGGGAAAAACAACGAGGATGTTTCGGAAAAGCTGGTCAACAAAGCAGGATTTGTTCTGGTGGATGCTATTTACGGACTGCCTTATGAAAAACTGGCTCAGAATCCCGATGCCTGGCCGTCGGTGTATCAGAATCCCAATTATCCCAACATTTTTGCTGCGGGAATTGCTTTTGCGCCTCCCGGCCCAATTTCCATTCCCCATACCACTCCCAATGGAACCAGTATCACGGCTGCACCACCACGGACCGGTATGGTTTCCGGCATCATCGGGCGAGTGGTGGCCAAAAATGTGATTGACCTGGTGAAACACGGCCGCATGACCCATAAAGAACGGATGACCGAGATGTTTGCTGCCTGTATCGCCTCCATGGGAAGTAGTTTGTGGGACGGCTCCGCAGCAGTGATTGTGATTTATCCGGTGGTACCGGACTACCGAACCTATCCCAACGAAGAAGGGCGTGACCTGTTCGTGACTCACATGGAAATGGGGCTCTCCGGTGCCTGGATGAAACGAATGATTCATCATACTTTCCTTCATAAATTACAGGGCAAAATTGGCTGGAAGATTATTCCTGAATAATGCCCCGGGAATTATTCCAGACCACTTCAATCATTGAAAAGAAGGAGAAATGCCATGGAAATTACCAAAAAAGATAGATTTTTAATGAATTGCAAGATTGTGCAACTGTTCCGTTTCATTGTACTCAATCTGAAAATCCTCAAGGCGGTGGATCACAGTAAACGGGCGTAAGACGACCATTTGGCTGTTGTCGATTCATTGTGTAAGGTGTTACCAAACCGGTGGTTGCGGAGTGTTGCAGCCGCCGGTTTTTTT
>CAZBWV010000013.1:0-51546 GCA_964495805.1 uncultured Calditrichaceae bacterium | reverse complement strand
GTATCATGGCCGGTGAGGCGGCAACCATCAATGCGAAACAGACGAACCACCTCTCCAATGGGTAAACCGTACAATTTTGCTTTGTAAGAGGAATCGATGGTCTCTTTTGAGAGCACCATGGTGCCATCTAAAATGTGGGCGACGGCAAATCCGCCTGCCGCCTCGGCAGAAAGTTCCTCGTGACCGGAACGCTTTTGAGATACCAGCAAACCGGTCTGATGCCATTTCTTTAAAAAATTAAAAATTTGCCGCACCACCAGACGAGCGGTCATCTCTTTATGCTCGAACAACCCGGTTACCGAATCGATGATGGTGTGGCGAATCCGATAGGTTTTAATCACATGAGCCAGGGTAGCCAGCAACGAAGGAATGTTCTCTCGCAATCGGGAATGGGAGGCCACATCCAGAAATACGATATTTTCCTCAATAGTGGCCTCCTGAATCCCCATAGCCAGTGCCCGCTGTTTCATCCCCATTACCAGAAACGGGGCGGGCGACTCCACAGTCACGAACGCTACTCGCTCGCCCCGCTCCGCCTGCGTTATGGCAAATTGCTCCACCAGCAGACTTTTTCCGGTATCCGCTACCCCGGTCAGGTTCATCACCGCGTAGCGGGGTATCCCTCCCAACGGCTTGCGCACCACTTTTCCGTCCTGTAAACGGGTGATAAAAAACAGGTCATCCAGACCTTCCACACCCGTAGGTACCCCTTCCAATTGAGGAGCCCGGGTACTTGCCTCAGAAAATCGAACAATGCTTTCTTCAACCACTTCCGGAGTGTAACTCTCGTAGCGTGCATCCTCCATACTGTTCCCTCCTCAGTTAGTTTTATGAGTTTGGCAATACCTTGGCATCATCCGCCCCGATCGTGGTTATCGCCTGAATGGTTAAAGATTTTCAGCACTCCGTTTAAGGGACTTCAACAATTGAGCCGGCGACGCGATAGTCTCCGGTAATTGGTTTATTAATTCTTCCACCGGTTTCCCCTCCACCTGCACACCTTTGAGTAACCCGGTTAATTCCTGCCGCGGGATGGGGAATTTCTTTCCGCGGAGCCGAACCAGCACCTCCAGTGGCCAGGCAATATCCAGCAAATCGGAGACCTGCCGGAAGGTGCTTTCCAGGAAATGAACGCTATCGTTGCCAGACTGAATTTCCTGATAAGCCCACTGAGCCAATCCCGCTGCGGTATGCACTTTCACGTCCCGGGCATCCAGCTCCGCCGCCAGCTTTTCTTTTACTTTTTCCACACTGGCATGTAAAATATTTCGAACGGTCTGGGTGCTCACCCCCAGTGTTTCAGCAATTTCTTCTGCCGTTTTATTAAATTCTCTGGATAGTACCAGAGCGTACGCCGCTTGCAGCAGACTGGGAATCCAGGTGAGATTTCGGTATTCAATTAATTTCTGAGGACCTCCAGCCAGCTCCAGCGCTTTCAGAAAAATACGCATGGCCATAGCATCGGGAGTAACTTCGCGAATTTCATCCTGTACCATCACCATACCCCACCTCCTTCTTTTTTTATTTTCCACTCTGTTCACGAATTGCCATTCAGTGTTGCAAATTATTTACTCTTTTCCAACCCGGGGAGTTTCCTGATTCAAAAAGTTCCTCCTATTCCGTGATGATTCCGCCCGGTATCCCCGTTTTCACAAAATCCCTTTTAATTTCAATATGTTCAATTTTTTTCTTATATTATGAATCCGATGTGTCTTCATGAATTGTGTAACATTAAAGGAACCCGATAATCTAAATAGATAGTCGAAACGATGAAGAATAAACATGTGAATGAACTGGTTGCCCGCGCGAAGCGAGGCGATCAGGCAGCTTTTACCGAACTGGTTAATCTCTACAGCGAACGCATCTATAATCTGGCACTGCGAATTTTAAAAAACTCCGATGATGCGGCGGACGTACTTCAGGAGACATTTGTAACGGTCTATGAAAAAATCAATTCGTTCGACGGACGGTCGAACTTTTTTACCTGGATTTACCGGATTGCCACCAACTTCGCTTTAATGAAACTGCGCAAAGATAAACGAACCGTGCTCAGCGATCAGGACCTGGAAACCAATTTCGACAATCCGGATAATATGCAGGTGCACGAATGGCAGGATTTACCGCTCAAGGATATGCTCAGCGAAGAGTTTCAACGGCATCTGGACGAAGCGGTGGATAGTCTGCCGGAAATCTATCGCTCGGTATTCATTCTGCGCGACCTGGAGAATCTGTCTATTCGGGAAACCAGCAAAATTTTAGGAATTACCGAATCCAATGTGAAAATTCGCTTGAAGCGGGCCAGACTCTATCTCAGAGAAAAATTAGCAGAATACATGCAGGAACATGTAAAGGAAGTTAGCTGAAGATGAAGCATCATACGAAAAAAATCATTGATGAACTGTGCAACTACCTTGGGCAGGACCTGAATCATCCCATGTGCAAAGAATTGCTTCAGCATGTGCAGGAATGCCCGGAATGCCGTATTTACATCGACACTATAAAAATGACTGTTTCTTTGTACCGGCAGAAACATGAAAGCAAACCGGTGCCCGAAAAGGTTACCGAACAGCTTTTCAAAAAGCTAAATATCTCCCACGAGAAGTAATCCCCTGTTTTTCCCCTTTTCACGGAAGCTTCCGGTAAATGATTTCCATCTCTTTCTTTTTCGGAGAAAAATATTCGGAGTTCTGCTTTCGGAGCATCGAAACAATTTCCTTTCGCTGCAAAATTTTTTTCTGAACAGCCAGATCAAACACTCTGGTTTCGTCCAGGGCACGTTTTAACAATTTGAACCGCAGAGAGGGGTAAATGCCGGGTGCTTCGGGTAACCGCACCGCGTAAAGCAAGAAGTTCTTTCCTGTTCCCACCGAGGTTCCATATTCAAAAGTGCGCCAGGCCAGAAAGCCGTGAAATCCATACTGCCACACCCGGAAAATCGGCTGTTTGTTCTGCCAACCGGAAGCCGGAATGGTAGGCGTATTTCCGTACTCATACACCCATTTCCCTTTTGCCACCAATTCCTGCGCTTTGCCAACGGCAAAACGATTCTTTAGAGAATGATGCGAGATGACCCAGATATCCACCGGTGCCAGAATGGTGTCGCCTCCGTTCACCCGAAAATCTTTTCGCCTGGAGCCGCGGTGCTCTTCGCAATAAAAATGGGAAATATCCACCCGAAAGCGCACCTGCACCGGCTCCGACCCTTCAAATACGTGATGGGTTAAATCACAGTAATAGCGCAGCGCCCGGTAATCGTCCACTCCTTTGGGTTCATCTAAATTCCAGGGAATGTTGTTTTTGGGACCGGGTTTCTGGTTACAATAAACCTGAAACATGGTCTGCGTCCAGCCTTTTTGCTGAAAATGACGGATAAATTCCAGGGCTACTGCTTGCCAGATTTGTTCATACTGTTTCCGATCCTTCTGGTATAGAACAAATTGTGCCGGCCATTCCGGATTAAACGGCAGGTAAAAGTGGCTCAACGGATGTCCGTCGGAAAAAGCCCGACCGCTTAAATAATCGCCAAATCGGGCATCAAATTCCGACCAATCCAGCACCGCTCCTTTGGAATCGATGCGCACCAGTTTCGGAGCCATCCTTTTACGAGGGGTTCCACGCTGACTTTTGTACGGAAGTGGATTCAGCACCGCACCATGCTGGTGCACCATTCGGAAAATTTCTCGCTCGTAGCGGATTTCCTCGCCCGGAGAAAGTTTTCTTCCGAACGCGCGGAGATATTTTGCGCCGTATTCATTCAGGTCGATCTCGCACGCTGGTGGGGGAAGAACTGTCTTCTTCACCTGCAAAACATAGTTCAGGGAATCCCGGTAAACTCCACCGGAAAAGACAAACTGTCCCCGATACACGGTACCAGCCATGGTGGAATCGGTGCGAAATTCCACCCACAGAACCAGATATTTTGCCCGTTCGGGAAACAGCAGCGAATTCTCCGGAATTCTTCCCCGGGAATCCCGAAATGACACCGGAAAGAGAAAATCGGGCAGGAATGTTTCGTCACCGGTATCTTTATCTTTTACTCGAACCAATCCCACCCGAAACACACGCAGTCCGGGAGGCACCTCTCCGCCCACCTGAACTTCCCGGTACGGGTGATTGAATAACACCACCTGCACCATTTTCCATTCACCCGGGAAGGCTCGAAGCAAAAGTGAATCCCCTACCACCCAGGAAACTTCATCCAGCGAAAGGGGATATTTCTCTGCCCCCACCACGGTTCCGTTCAGGGGATTGATCTTCGCCTCTGGTGGTACTACCCGTATCTGAGCTTTCCCCATCATCATACAGAGAATGATTAACAGAAGAGAACGATTGATCGTTTGCATTTTCACATCTCCATCTGGCAAATGGTATGCGTCAACTGCAAATTTCATTTCAAAAATAGGAAATATTTCGTAAATTTGTTACTGGTTTTCGCCAACAACGATCCACACAACATTGCAGGAGACCAACATTGAAACATGCGTTCATTACACTGAAAATCACCTTGCGTACACTGCAACCCCATGACTCCCGAAAAGGTACGTTTTTCGGCCATGAATACGAATTTCACATTTCCAGAGAAAGTCGGAAAAAATACCAGGTAGATGAAGCACTTTTTACCATCAGCGGTAACGTCATCATTCCAAATTTTCATGTGGCTCGGGCTCTGGCCGAACGAATGAACCGTCAGCGGGACCTGACCCGGCACCCGGAACAGGCGGTAAAAGCGGGCCAGCTCAATGCCATGGGACTTATTGACGAGATTTTTCATTATGTGGTGGAGCTGTACCGCCAGCAGGTAAACCCGGAAACCATGAAGCAAGCCATCGCCTGGCTGGAAGAAAAGGTTGGTTCCCACGAACTTTCACACCTTTTGCTTAAATTTGTGGAAGAATTTCCTCCCCTGTCAGTTCATCGTGGAGAGCTCAGTGCAGAAGCTTATCTGGAGAAGCCCGTTCATCGCCAGATGGCTCTGGAAGAGTTACTGATGCTCTATCTGGCCAACGAGAATCCTGCATTTGGCCCTTTCCGGGAACTCTTCGATGATTCCACGCTTCGCAAGACCACCCGTTACACCGCAGCGATGGACCAATTACACCACTTTTTTGACACCCAACCCCCATTTGGACCGGATAACCAGAATCTGGTGGAAATGTTGCAGACACCGGCACGGCTGTACCCCAATTCCCTGAGCGCACAACTGGAATACATCCGAACCCGCTGGGGACTGCTTTTAAGCAAATTCCTTCTGCGATTACTGAGCAGCATGGATTTTATCAAAGAGGAAGAAAAGGCTGTTTTCGCCGGTCCCGGACCGACCCGGGTGTATCAATTTGCTGAGGGGGAAGAAGAACCGGAGCAGTTTAGCCCGGACCTTCACTGGATGCCCCGGCTGGTGCTGATTGCGAAAAGTACCTATGTGTGGCTGGATCAACTTTCCAAAAAGTATCAGCGTCCCATTACCCGACTGGACCAGATTCCCGATCAGGAGCTGGATCAGTTAGCGCGATGGGGATTTACCGGCCTGTGGCTTATCGGGTTGTGGGAGCGCAGCAAAGCATCGCGACGCATCAAACAGTTGTGCGGAAATCCCGAAGCGGTTGCCTCAGCCTATTCCCTGTTCGATTATGAGATTGCCGCCGAACTGGGCGGAGAGGAGGCATTCTGGAATCTGCGGGAACGCGCCTGGCAGCGGGGAATCCGATTGGGCGGCGACATGGTACCCAACCACATGGGTATTGACTCACGCTGGGTTATGGAGCACCCCGATTGGTTCATCTCGCTGGATTACTCCCCATTTCCTTCTTACACATTTAACGGCCCCAATCTCTCCTGGCATCCCGATATCGGAATTTACATTGAAGACCATTACTACGATCGCAGTGATGCGGCAGTGGTATTTAAACGGGTGGATTTCCGCACTGGCGACACACGCTACATCTACCACGGAAACGACGGAACCAGCATGCCATGGAACGACACCGCTCAGCTGGATTACCTCAAAGCGGAAGTTCGCGAAGCGGTGATTCAAACCATTCTTCAGGTGGCGCGGAAATTCCCCATCATTCGATTCGATGCCGCCATGACGCTGACCAAGAAGCATTTCCAGCGGTTGTGGTATCCGGAACCCGGCACAGGCGGCGATATTCCATCCCGTGCCGAACACGGCTTAACCCGCGAACAGTTCGATGCACTGATGCCTAAAGAATTCTGGCGCGAAGTGGTGGATCGAGTGGCACAGGAAGCACCGGACACCCTGCTACTGGCCGAAGCCTTCTGGCTTATGGAAAGCTACTTTGTCCGGACGCTGGGAATGCATCGGGTGTACAACAGCGCCTTCATGAACATGCTGAAAAACGAAGAAAACGCCAAATACCGGGAATCCATTAAAAATGTGCTGCAATTCAATCCGGAGATTTTGAAACGCTTTGTGAACTTCATGAACAATCCGGACGAAGAAACCGCTGTGGTTCAGTTTGGGAAAGGCGACAAGTATTTTGGAGTGTGTACACTGATGGTCACCATGCCCGGGCTGCCCATGTTTGGCCACGGGCAGGTAGAAGGTTTTGCCGAAAAGTACGGCATGGAATACCGCCGGGCGTACTGGGATGAACATCCCGATCCGGAGCTCATCCGGCGCCATGAACGTGAAATTTTCCCCCTGATGCGTAAACGCTATTTGTTTGCCGAAGTGCAAAACTTTTTGCTGTACGACTTCTTCACCGCCGGGGGACACGTCAACGAAAACGTTTTTGCTTATTCGAACCGATTCGGGGAGGAACGTGCTCTGGTGGTGTACAACAACAAATTCGAAAACACCGCCGGATGGATTCGCACTTCGGTGGGATTCGTTACCCCCGAAGATAAAACTCACATTATTCAGAAAACACTGGGCGAAGGTCTGGCTTTACCCGATCAGGAGAATTGTTTTGTCATTTTTCGCGAACACATTTCCGGACTGGAGTTTATTCGCTCCTGCCGGGATATTCATCAGCAGGGATTGTATGTGGAATTGCGAGCTTACCAAACGCAGGTTTTTCTGGATTTCCGCATTGTGTACGATGATGCTTACGGACACTACCACCGATTACACCGGTTCCTGAACGGGCGAGGCGTGCCGGACATTCATTCCGCTTTGCGCGAAATATTGCTTGCTCCCATTCACACACCGCTTCGTGAACTGGCTTCCGGTTCCCTGCTGCCCCGATTGTTCCAGGCCATTCAGGGGAAAATTGCTGACCGGGAGATCGCACCACGGATAGAGGAACTGGAACAAAAACTCATCTGGTTTTTGCGGGAAATTAAACAGTTTACTAATGGTAAAGGTGATGAACATCAGGTAGCGAGCAACATTCGAAAAGAGGCCGAAGCACTGGTTCACTTTGCGCAGCTTGCTGAGGAATTACGCTGCAAAGGCCAAAAGACTTATCGCACTGCCATTCAACAAGCTCGGCAGATTCTTGGCCAGGATTCCACACTGCCGGCCGTGCTGCTGGGATGGTTACTGGTGCATCGCACCGGCGAAGTAGTGGATCCGCAGGACGCTGGCGGTCGCAGCCGGAGCGGAATGGAGGAATGGCTGCTGGAAAAACCACTCCGGGAAATTCTTACCGTTCTACTACCCGAACAGGAGCAGATGGAAACATCTCTAAGATTCATTCGCCTCCTTACCGGAATTCAGGAAATCTGGCGGCTATCCGAAAAACAGGCGCTACACCCAACATACCTGTTCGACCGACTGCTTGCTGATCCCGATGCTGCCTGGTTGATGGGAATCAACCGGTACAATCAGATTCTATGGTACAATAAGGAAGGCTTCGAGCGCCTGGTTCACTTTATTCTGGTCGCTGGTGTACTGGTCATTGCAGCCGACACCGGGTCATCTACCACACAGCGATGCCGGAAAATTGCCGCCCTACATCGTACCATCAAGGCACTTCTCAAAGCAGAACAGAAATCGGAATTTCAGGTGGAAAAGTTGAGAGAGCTTCTAAGTAAGAAAACCACCCGGTAAAAGCACGAAAACAAAACATGACCAATCGTCATTCCCTGCTCTGGGATACTCCCGGCAGGGATTTTTTACTCCGGTGAACAATTCAACAAACACCTGAAGCTTTTCCGTACACCCCATCATTCATTCTGAACCAAACAGCAACCGGCTCCCACACATTTCCCTGACCCTTCCCGGGGCATTTTCATTTCTCCTAATAAAAAACCCGGCAGGGGAGAACTCCCCGCCGGGTTTTATGTCGATAACGATTCCGAAGAATATTACTTCATCAGAATCATCTTACGGGTCTGCACAAAGTCACCAGCTTTGATGCGATAGAGGTAGATACCCGAAGCGACCTTCACACCGTAATCGTTGGTACCATCCCACACCACTTTGTAGTAACCCGGTTCCATGGTCTTGTTGACCAGAGTGCGGACTTTCTGACCCAGAATATTGTAAATATTCAAGGTCACGTCCACAGACTTGGGCACCTGGTACTTAATGGTTGTGGTCGGGTTGAACGGGTTCGGGAAGTTCTGTGAGATATCGAAGGTAGTCGGGATCTGACCGTTTTCGCCCAGAGCCAGCGGTGCATACAGGAATTCCAGCACGCGGCGCATGAACTCCTCTTTGGTGTTCGGGAAGGTACCATCCACCAGAGCGGCAAAGTCAATGGTGGAGAAGACCACATTGAACGAACCGGAGTACTGAATCGCCGCATAACCGCTGGGATTATCCACATTAAACACCGGTGTGCCATCGTAACTGGTCAGGTTATCCACGAACAGGTTGGTGGTTCCAAACGGAGTGGCCAGATTGAAGCTCATTCCGTCGGCAATGGAGCCGGAAGCACCTGTCGTAGTAGGCGGATCGATCCAGGCATCCTGAACCGTCGAAGAGATGCGCAGATAATCGTAGGGGAACTGACCGGCGTTGAAGGCACCCGCATTGGGATACACATCGTAGAAGTAGTCCTGAGCATTCAGGAACAGATTTCCACCGGCATCCAGATACTGCGCCAGGGCGTCTTCATCTTCCGGTGTGAGGGTGGTAATTCCGGTCCAGGTTTCACCGGTGGTCCAGATGACAACCTTGAAGTTCTTCAGGAAGTTCGCCGGCGGACCATCCGCACCAAACGGAACTTCGTAGTAATAGTACGGTTGATTCAACGCTGCCAGGGCATCGGTATAGTACATACTGATGTCCTCAAAGTCCGGCACGCTCATGGAAGCGTCGTCATCCACAAACAGGATAGCCGGTGGCGTAGCAATCGGAATCACCCGCACCACATTGGACGGATCACTCTCGCCTTCCGGATCGTAGAACGCAGTCACCGCATAGAAGTAGAGTGAATCGTATTCCAGACCTACCGTATCCACGTAAGTAGTATCGGTGATACCGGAAGCAATCAGCACGAAGTTGGTATCGGAACCAGCCCGATACACGTTGTAGTAGCTGAAGGATTCCAGTGGCATGGCGTTATTGTACACCGGTTTTTCCTGGCCACGTGCCCAACCCATCAACCGTTTGGTTCCGGGATGCGACCAGCTCAGGAGCACCTTCTTGGCAAAACTGGTATCCTGATAAGCTACCAGATCGCTGGGAGGAATTACCTGAACCAGTGGTTCGGCCATGATCATATCGCCGTAGGTTCCCGGCCAGTTGTACACTGCACCTTCCGGCCAGAATCCGGTAAAGGAAGAAGTAGCCGCATTGTACATATAGAACCGGAATCCGGTGGTATCACCCGGTTGCGGGTTAAAGTGAGCCGTTGCCAGGTCGATGGCCACTTCGTATTGCACCGTTCCGCTATTGACTGAGATAGCCGCCTGCACACCGGGTGCCGGGCTTACGACCGTACCTGTGGTGGTATCGGGCAACCAGGGCCGGAATTCTACCAGTGGTGCTCCGTTATACCACATAATCCAGTAGTTTCCTTCGCTGCTGTCGGGAGCCCACAGACCATCATTGTTGGTATCGAAATACAGACCAACCTGGTCATATTCATCCAGCGTGCTATCCACAAAGCTATCCCAGGCGATGTACAGGTAGTTGCCATCATTCTTGGTGTAGAACTTACCGAACACACCATTTTTGGTGGCGTATCCAACCGCTGCGTCATCCCATTCTCCCGGCGAAATCACACCGTCCAGAGTCGGGGCAACGTTTGCCAGACCATTCGCAATTTGAGTTTCGATAACATACGGTGTCGCTGCTGCTTCGTTGGAAGGCAAGCTCTCACCCTCATCCCAAACGGCGGTAACCACATAGTAGTATGTGTTAAAGTTGGTCACGCCGGTATCGGTATAATGGGATGAATCGGCCGGAACCGTTGCAATCAGGTTGGCCGGATCGGGTGTGACACCAGGTGTTTCGCTTCGGTAGATGTTATAGGATTGCAGTGCCCGGGTTATGTAACCGCCTTTCAATGTGGACGGTACATCCAGCTGTCTTACTGGTCTGGGATTGGTGATATCACGTTCAGTCGGTTTCTGTACCAGCTCTTCGGAACTCGCCGCCGGTTTCACAAACACAGCTTTCTTGTTACCGCGGGTATCGGACAGCGAAATGGCATCGATGTACCAATCCTCACCCCACACGCTCTGGTATTCCCAGGCAATGTAGATGGTGGAATCCTGATAGGCAGACAGGTCGATGACCACTTCCGTCCAGGTGCTCGGCAGTGTGCCATTGGGATCGTAAAAACTATCTACTACTGCCCAGCTACCTGAATCGCCTGTTGTGGAAACCAGCACGTAATTGGGATCGGTATCGTAGCTGGCGTATGCAGCGCGATGGAAGAAGTGCAACTGATTGTAATTTCCAATAGTAATGGCATCAGTAATCAACCATTCATCCTGGAATTCGCTGCTGGAGCCATAAGGCACGTAAGCACTCTGAGTGCCTTCGTAAGCATCGTTCGTGGTCGCCTGCCAGGTGTTTCCATTCGGATCACTACCACCATTAATGACCGTCCAATTGGAAGGAATTCCATCTTCAAATCCTTCGAACAGCAGATCGGCCGGTACCCAGCTCAATGGTACCTTTCCATCCAGACCAGATACTGCTACCAGGCCTTGAGGACCAGCAGGATACCACTTCTCGATGTCTCCATCGTTACGCGGTTGGATTTTGAAATTGCTGTAAGAATAATTCATCACACCCCGCAGCACCAGGAGGGAATCTCCCTGCGTCGGTGTGTACGAATAATCATCATTATCTACCAGAACGGTATCGGCGTAGTCGGTGACTTCCCACTCGCCGTAACCCGCGTTATCGTTGGACACGACCACATTATGCATTTCGACCAGCACACCTTCGTATGCTTCGGCAGTAGGTGAACCGGTTTTAATCATTCCCGGGGTCACCACTAACGGATCAGGAACCACTCCCGGTCCGTTGACAACCACTTCGGTACCCACCAGTGCGGTGCGGCCATAATACTCGGTAGCATTTCCAATCACTGTGACCTGGGTACCAATGGTCAGATGATTCCGGGTGAGCACATGAATTCCGTTCCAGGTCGCAGAACTATCCTGGATGGTAATTCCGGATTCCACAAAGTAGTCGTCCGTTACCACACCGGTGACCTCTACACGGGTACCCAGCAGATTAGTGGCTCCGGTAGAGTCTGCATCGTGCTGGACCTGATAAATAGTGGTGGCAAGCGGAGTCGGGCCCATCTGATTGGGAGCACCCGGACTACCAAAGAATTCGAAAGAACCATTCCAGTTGGCCGGATCGTTATTATCACCATACAAATCAATAACTTCAATGGAGGAACCGTAAGCATCGCCTTCTTTTGGCCAGGGTTCATTATCATCGTATTCCACGGTATCGATCACATTTCCGGAGGCATCGCTCAATTCCAATCTTTCGCCGCTGTTACTAAGCGCTCCGGAGTACGGTCCAAACACTTTTGCCGTATCAACTCCGTAAAAAGCAACGATAGAATCGGGATTACGTGCAATAACGATAAAATCTCCCGGCGGAATAATCGCCCCGGCGGGGAAGGTATAATCGATTCCATCGGTAAATGCCCAGTTGGTCAAATCCGCAGAATCGAGCCCCACATTGGCCAATTCCACATATTCGAAATCGCTATCGTTACCCTGTAGATTAGCAGACGGATTGTAGTGAATCTCGCTGATGAGTATCGGTTGCGGCGGGACTACTATTAACTCACCGGCTTGAGCAGGATCGTATCCGTCGTTAATGCCACTCTTGTCGGCATACTCCCACGGACCATTCTGATAGGACCAGCGGTAAGCATAATCGTACACACCCACTTCCGGAACAACCAGGGTTCCCATGTATTCATCGTTATTGCCTACATCCAGATTGTACACGGTGGGGAACCATACCCAATCCGGATTGGGTGCGCCAGTTAACGTATCGTATGGGAAAGAACCATCGGGGCCATAACCCACTTCTGCCACAATATCCGGCGCCTGACCCGATTGATTGGTAACTCCATCAATCCAGATTTGACCAAAGATCAATTCGGTGGTATCACCCGGGCTGATATTAATCGTATAGGGCCACTGCAGATTTGCCCACCCAATTTTCCGGGTGAGTTTCAAATCATCAAAGTAATATTCATCCGTAGTGGACATGTTGTCCGAAGAGATGAATTTAAACTGCAATTCGGAATGATAGGCATCGGAAGGTAGATCGTATTTCATCAGCTTGAACGGTTCAAATGCGCCGTAACCATTATTGGTACCAGCCAGTGAATCCAGAAGCTTCCAGGTACCATCCGAAGCAAGATATTGAATCAGTACATATTCACCAATTTCCAGATCCTGTTCCGACTTCCACAGACTGAACTGCATATCGGTTTGGCCGGTCATATCGAATTTAGCCGTCACAGCTTCGTCGTGTCCACCGGATTCACCAGAAATATCCATCATATAAGGATCGGAAGGAAGTGGATAGGGGAACACCCCCGTCGCCACACCATTAATGTCGATAATTTCCGGGTTTCCAACGAATTTCGTGGGATCCCAGGAGTTTACATCAAAACTATCGATCGCAAACGGTTCATACCAGGGAGGAGTAATCGTCGCAATCTGGTAACCGGTACCGCTCACAGGAATAACCAGCTGTTCCTTGGAACCATTGGTTCCATCGTGATCGATAGTAATGTTCCCTGCAATAGCACCTGTTACGGAAGGTGAAAATGCAATAGTAAACGTATCGCTACTCATGGAAGCAATAACGGTTGGGGCATTCCAGACCATGAAATCCGGATTATCGGAAGTGATGGAATTAACGTTTAAATCCGCACCCCCCGCATTGTTCAACACCACATCCACGGTGACGGTATCTCCAATACCCACTAAACCAAAATCGTACATATTGATCGAGGAATAGAGTAATCCGCCCGGATATACCCAGCGCGGAGGCAGCACAATATCGTCCATATAGTAACTGGAACCAGACGTGGAACCAGCCGGATAGTAATAATGCCAGCCAATCCGCACATTATCATTCCCGGCCCAGGCAGAAAGGTCGATGCTGTAATAACGCCAGGTGGAACCCTGGTTAACGACCTTTCCGATAACCGTCCAGGTCTGCAGATTATCAGTACTTAACAGCACTTCTACCGTATCGTCACCTGAACTGGTTCCCTTGTACCAGAATCCCATCTCCGGATTCCCTTCAATAGGAGCAGACAGGTCTAAGCGCGGCGTCCAAACATAAGTAGTATCTTTTCCAGTGTAACCACTCTTCCACATTCCTTGTTCACCCCAATGGGGGTTGAGAGTCGTAGTCCCCCAGCTGCCAATCAGAGTTAAATTATATCCCGTTGTCGTCCACCATTGATCGTAAGGCAGTTCCATGTTCAACGTCCAATAACCGGAGGGAGCCGTTTGCAGGGTTACCTGAACCGTATCAGGGCTGGTGGCTGCATCACTCACAAATTCCACCCAACTGGTATCCATTCCGGCGGCAGAAGGTGTCCACTCCACCAGGACACTGTCGGTGACACCAACCGGAACCACCAGGCTGGTTGGCGATACGGTGATGTCGGAGGAACCGGTGTTAATTTGAGTAATGTTCAGATCGGCACCGCCCGTATTGGTGATGTAAATATACGTGGAGACCGTCTCACCCAACGTGGGAATACCCGCATAAGCATCATTCAGAGAGACGGAAGTAAACGGAGTGGTGAAAACCGGTGTTGGCGGCACATAAATTTCCGGTCCGGAGAAATCATCCACATACAGATAGTAAGCGTCCACCGAAGGGCATATGACCGCTACATAAACCACACTTCCGGCATAGGCAGAAAGATCGAATGCATATCTTTCCCAGGTGGTACTCAATTGGTAGTAAGATCCCAACGTAACGTTAAAATCAGAAGAATCCAGGCCGGTAGTGGACAACTTTACTATCATATCTTCAGGCCAATAACTGGAATATGAACGTGCCCAGAAAACAATAGAATCACCAGCCTGAGGTGCCAACGGAGGCGTAATTAACCAGTCATTACATCCGGAAGAATTATAATGAACACGTGCCACATAATTCCCGGAATGGGCCGACGAGGTTTGAAAAGCCTCCCAATGGTACCCATCCCCATCAAAATCATAAATCGTCCAATTGATCGGGATGGTCCCGCTTTCGAAGCCTTCATCCAGAGTACTTCGATTTCTGCTAAGCTGATAAGCCTGCGCTCGCGCGGCAATAGAAACCTGAGTCGGAGGAAGCATTTCACTCCCATCCTTCTCCTTAAGGGTTTCGGTTGCCTCCGGTAAAGCAAGGCTTACCATTAGCAGAATTGCTAATAGTACATACCAGAAACGTTTGTTCATAAAAGCACCTCCATCAATTAATTAATTATAATATGGTTAGTTAAAAAACAAACCTCCTTATTCATAATTCAAAAAAACCAATGCAGAATCAGGTCATTACCATATGTGATGAGGTGAGATAAAAAAGTGTTAGTATTTTTGCGGCATCCCTTCATGGTGATTTATAATATATTTATTTTTTCCTTGAAATCAAGATATTTTTTACTCTATCATACTAAATGAATTCCGGGAGGCCAAAACAATGAGGCCCATCAATTCCCTGAAATTGACCACCTTTCTGCTGGGATTTATTGCCCTCGGTCTTCAGATACTTTTTCTGCGCTTTTATCTGGATATTTTCCTGGGGAATGAACTCATCATCGGAACGATTCTGGCCATCTGGCTCATCGGGACCGCCAGTGGTTCCATTTCCTTTACCCGCATCCCCTTGCTTCATTCGGTGAATCTTCCCCTGATTTCGGGAAGTTTATTTCTCATTTCATACTTATTCATTTCTCAAATTCCACGCTTGTTTCATCTCATCCCGGGAATTTACCCCACCTTTGCTCAATCCCTGGAAATAATTTTCCTTTCCCTGCTTCCCACTGCACTATGTGTAGGCGCCCTTTTCCCTTACTTAATTGAATTGCATGCTTCTCCGAATTCTACTTCAGTCATTCAGGCTTATGCCTTCGAAAGTCTGGGCGCATTTGTCGGAGCGCTTGTTCTCAATCTATTGTTTTTCCACTGGTTAAATGCTCTTCAGATGATAGCTGTTCTTCTGGTTCTTACCATGTGTATAACCTTACCGGGCTCCGCCGGGAAAATAAAATATCGGATTCAATGCGTGGCAGTGTTTGGTATTGGAATACTTCTTTTCGGTATGAGTCATCGCATCCAAAAGACCCTGTTTCATTTCTCTCACCCTCATTACCGATTAGTCGCTCAAAAAGACACTCCATACGGTAATCTGAAGTTTGTGAAGTATCAGGATCAATTCTTAATTTTTCTGGGAGGTACCATTTTGTACCTCCGTCCTAACGAGATGGAAAGCGAATTCCACACCCTTTTGCCGGTTCTGGCCCATCAACACCCCAAAAAGATCCTTTGGCTGGGAGGAGATCTGTACGCCGGAATGCCCTATTTTGCTGCCGTTCCGGAACTGCGACAAATAACTTATGTGGAAATTGATCCCTTTCTGGTACAATTCCAGCGCGATAGCATCAACCACCCTGGCAACGCAATTCGTTTGCCCGATATTAATTTTTTCGTTCAGGACTTCCGCCAATTTCTGGCCCAGGATACCACCACTTACGACATTATCTGTTTAAATTTACCCGAACCCCAGACCCTGTATTACAGTCGGTATTACAGCACGGAATTTTATCAGCTGGTGCAACATCGGCTATCTCCGAGAGGGATTTTCTTCTTCAGCATTCGTTCTTCGGAGAATTATCTAAATCAACCGCTGGCCCGGTATGTACAACTGCTCCATCATACTCTCAAACAGGTTTTCCCGGAAACGTTTATCCTTCCCGGAGATAACAACTATTTTTTTGCCTCACCAGACCGCTCGTTGCAACATTTGCCGGACACGCTTCTTGCTCACCTTCAGCACACAGCATATCCGGTTCGCTATCTGAATCCCGCTTATCTCCGATACCAATTTTCCGCCGAGCGAATTCATTCTTTTCAGGAACAATTGAATAGAATTGCTCCACCGACACCAAACCACGATTTTAATCTTCAGGCCTATCTGTATCATTCTTTCGTGTGGGGAACCATCAACGCACCAATCATGAACCGCATCCTTTACTGGCTAAAGCAACACCGCACTACTATGGCTCTTCTGTTGCTGATATGGGTGGTGGTTATTCAGTTTACAGGGCAAAAAAATATTACCTTCAACCGGCTGAACAAACTATTTTTCATCGGAGCACTCTCCATGGTTCTGGAGATTGTGCTGTTACTGGAGTTCGAAATATTATTTGGAAATCTGTACTACCAGATTGCGTTCGTCATCGGTGGTTTTATGCTGGGTCTCGCTCTCGGAACCCGGATTGTCGCACGCGCTTTTCTGAACCTGAGAAAACTGTTTCTGTGGTTTGCTTTTTTCACTGCAGGATTATACTGGCCGGTTCTTTTCGGAAATACCCTAATCCATCATTCGGTGGGAAACATGCTATTGCAATGGGTCTATTTTCCGTTGCTCATTCTTTTGATCGGGATGGGGACAGGTGCAGGTTTTCATATTATCACCAGACTGCATTTCCGGAGTGGAAAAGTGTTCTCCACTGGCATCACTTATGGTATCGATCTGGCCGGTGCAGTGGCGGGTTCTTTCCTGTTTTCCCTGTTTCTGATTCCCGTCCTGGGAATTCGGGGAACGCTGTACCTGCTCATGCTTCTCACTCTCACCTTACTCATTTCCACCAAAGAATAAATTCCATCGTCCTCATTTCCCCATCCATTCGGGTCTTTGCTTCTCATCGGGAGAATGGAACTTTACCTGAGCATAGCACTTGATATCGACTACCATGCCTTTTTCTGAACAAAATATCCCTGTACCGCACCGGGATAACTTACAATGACCGATGCCCAACGGGATGCGTGTTCTCCCACCCGGCGGAGTTCATCTCTCGTTAGTGAAGAAAGTTTTTTACCGGAAAGATGATACAGGCGGGAAAGAATGGCAGCCATATATGCGTCTCCGGCACCGGTAGGATCCACTACTGAAACCGGATTAGCGGGTACATTCACCTGATGCCGGGAAGTCCACAACTCACTTCCTCTCGCTCCACGGGTAATAATCAACAACGAGACGCCAGAATCAAAAATTTCCCGGATTTGTTTTTCCGGGAAAAGCTGATGAAATTCCTGCTCACTCATTTTTAAAACATCCACCATGGGAAGAATACGCTGGATGCGTTCTTTCAGCACTTCCGGTTGCTGACAAAGCTCCAGCCGGATGTTCGGATCGAAAGAGATCCATCCGTTTAAGGAATGCACGGTTTCCACCAGTTCAAAAGTAGTGGCAGTGGTCTCTTCTCCGATAAGGCCAACTCCGCCAAAATGGAACATCCGTGCGTGTTTTAACACTTCCAGGTCAATCATGTTGCGAGAGATGTGCCGGTCGGCACTATCGCGGTTATGAAATTCGAAATAGCGATCGCCCTGTTCATCCCAACCAATCCAGGCCAATCGGGTGGGATGAGAATCATCGAATTGGATGTGGGACACATCCATTCCCCATGTGCTCAGCTTCTGCAGAAGAAATCGCCCGAAGGAATCGTCACCCACCTGCGACCAGAGCTGAACCGGTATGCCATGGTGGTGTAACCCAATGGCCACATTGGCAGGAGCTCCCCCCACATGTCTCCGAAACAATTCGGCTTTATCCAGTTCCGGACTATCGCCTTCCGGGGTAAAATCCACTATCAGTTCTCCAAAACAAATAACCACCTGCATCTCTCCGTTAAATCGTTTTCCTAATTTATTTGCTTTCCCATTCCAGGCCAACTGGTTTCGGGGAAAAACGGGTAGAGGAATGTCCCCGGAGTGTTCTTTTCCGAAACCCATGTCTCCCATCTTGTTCATAACAAAAAAGGCGCCCGGTAAAGAGCGCCCTTTTTACTTTAAAAAGAAAAATTTACTTCATTAATATCATTTGTTTAATTGCTTTCCAACTCCCCGCCTGAATCTGGTAAAAATAAATCCCCGAGGGTAAATTTTGAGCACGGAACTGAATTTGATGTTCTCCGGCGGACAGGTGTCCCAACGAACGCTCTTCCACTAACTGGCCGGCAATATTGTACACTGCAAACCGCACATCTTCTGCCTTTGGAAGCGTAAAAGCAATGGTGGTGGTGGGATTAAACGGATTGGGAAAATTCTGGAAAAGTTCATATTGACTTATCACAGTTTCATCGGATGATCCAATGGCTGTGGACGATGATACCCGGAAATAAACATCACTGGCTTGAGTAAAATTCGGATTCGTGCTTCCGTCCGGTCCGCTTACGCTGGCCAGAAATCCCACGTTTTTCCCAATCCACAAATACGCTACATTCTCTGTGGTATCCGAAAATAACTGCATACTTCCCATGTATGCCGTATAGTAATCGTGATTAATGGAGCGGATTCGAAGACAATCGTAAGTGCCCAATGGTACAGTGATGGTCCCCCAGGCATCCACCAGATACTCGCTAACTGTTCGATTGACATAAAAAAGATTACTCCCCAGTGAGAGGGTATCCGAAGCATCCGATGTCCAGCTGGTACCGGCAGTTAACGGATACACCAGCATTTTTTCGTACGGATGGCGCTTAAATGCCATGTTCGTATCCGAAGTCACCACCCCATACCCCAGAACCTGCAATTCGGTGGAAGTATTTTTCGAAAACGCATATACGCCACCACTATCGTTGTTGGTGAAAAAAGCAAAATCGGCTGTGGGAAACAGATTGTTAAAAGGTGTAGCCGCCGGATCGACTATCTGGCTGATATCCGTATAACCGTTGGGATACTGGGAGATGCTAAACGTCCAGGTATTTCCACCTCCGGTATTCCCCAGATTTACCGGAATGCCCCCTCCGGACATATCATTCAAATAATACTCTACCCAGGAATTACCAATTTGAAACGGTAAATCGGTTGAAGTAATAGTGATCTGCGAATATCCTAACATCCACGTCAGTATTACCATTAACAAAATTCCCCAAATTGTCCATCTTCCTTTCATTGCGCTTCTCCTTCTGGTTTTGTGGTAAATTTATGGTTTAAAAATTCACTCAATCCCTTTCCAGTATCGAGCCGTTGCAATCATTCAATAAAATTCCATGAAGTTAAAACCATTGGATGTGATTTAACTTTATTGCGTCGTTTAGCTGATCGAATCCGGGAGCCAGTAAGGTTCTGTTTCCTGAACATCCGAACCTGCAATACCCGAAATTTACTTAACCGTTTCAACGATGGATAAGATAAATCAATCCAGTGGGTAAAAGCTGTGACATCGAACATATTTCAAAAAAAATAGCCACTCCCGAAAGAATGGCTATTTTTTCGAAAGTATGAAACGTACACGCTAAAAATCGGACTTTTAAAGCACAACCAGTCCTTCGGTATTGGCATTAACAAGTTTTTTTATATTTAAATTGCTCCGAATAATAATACCGCGCTGAAGTACCGGCGAAGTTACCGTGGAACGCAGAAAACGCGTCTCCACAATCTGAGTTTCCCGCATAATCGGGCGGGTAATGGTGCAATTCTCAAATTCCGATTTATTAATAATCGCTGTGGCAAACCGGCAATTCTGCAGGTTAATTTTATGGAAATGGGTGTTGTCGATTAAACACCCGATGTAATTCACTTCCAGAAATTCATTGCGTTTAAATTCGTTGTTGTAGAACTGGCTACCGGAAAACAATGCATTATCCAGCTTGCTGTTTTCAATGACAATGTTATCAAAAAAACTCATCATAAAGTTACTATCGGAAATCTCCACCCCCTCGAACACATCTTCTTTCCAGTAGGTGTTTTTCAGGTCGGCAGATTTGATGTAAATTTTCTCGAAGCGACAGTTGCGTGTTTTTAACAGATTTCCTTCCACCAGGGAGAAATCCACTTCATTGAAATCGGAATCCAGAATAATGGTACCACTCAATGTGGCCTGTACCATCTTCGTGTTATGAAAGCGGGAATTCTGGATGAAACTTCTCTTTAAATTAATATTGGTCAGATTTGAATCGCTAAAATCCACATCGATGAGCATGGCACCCATGAAGGAGGCGCTGCGCAAATCCAATCCCGACAGATCGTAACCGTTCAGGACGATTTTATCCAGTGTTACCGGAGCCACCGAGTTTTCAATATTCCGGCGCAACTTCTTTAAATACATCTTTTTATCAGGAATATGCTGCCAACAGTAGTTGGTAAACGAAATCGGTTTAAACGGACATCCCTCTTCAGCGCACTTATGATAGGACATATCATTCACCCCCAAAATCAGTTAGAGTTTCAGCCAAAGTCCATTAAATTCAAAACATTATAAAATAAAAAAAATAATCAAAAATTTCAATTCTTAAATAATTTTTATTTGGTTTCACAAAAAAGTTCTATTATTTTGCTTGTTTGTCTTTTTAAAAATCAACCGATTAACCCTTTCCGGGAATTTTTTTATCCTTTTCTACCATATACAAAATTGCGTAACTTATCGTTCCGTTGAATCGATAAATAAAAGGATTACCGATGAACTGGCAACGCATGAATCCGGTAAAATGGGGAGGACTGTTTATGATCGTTACTTTCTGGCTTCCGTTCTGGAATTCTTCGCCCAACCACGCCACCAAGCAGCTCAAAACCCGCCAGGAAATAGCTGAAGAATACAAATGGCGCACGCAGGACATTTACCCGTCAGACGAAGACTGGGAGCACGATTTTACTCGATTGCAGGAGATGGCACCTAAACTGGAACAATTCCGTGGGAAATTAGGAGAATCGCCGGAAACCATGCTAAACTGTTTCCGTACCCGGGACGAAATTGAAATTTTGCTGGGAAAGCTCTCTCTGTATGCTTCTTTAAAATCCGACGAAGACACCCGCATTGCAAAATATCAGGCCATGCGCGAGCGAATTGGCAACCTGGCAGTTCGCATTCATCAGATGGAATCGTTTATTCAACCGGAGATTGTCGCACTGCCGGAGGAGAGGATTCACACCTTTCTGAAACAAAATCCGGAGCTGGCCGTGTACCGGCATTATCTCGAAGACATCCTGCGCACCAAACCGCATATTCTCTCTCCGGAGGGGGAACAGATTCTGGCTATGGCCGGAGACCTTTCCCGAACCCCTTACACGGTGTTCTCCATGTTTAACAACGCGGATATCAAATTTCCCACCGTTACTGATGAAGATGGAAAATCCGTGGAGCTCACCAAGGGGAATTATTCGGTATTCATGCGCTCGGCCAATCGACAGGTTCGTCAGGAAGCGTACCAGAAATTTTATCAGACTTATCGACAATGGACCAACACCCTTTCTGCCAGTCTCTCCGGTGCCATCAAACGGGATATTTTTTACGCCCGCGCCCGTAAATACCACAGTGCACTGGAAGCGGCGCTGGACAGCGACAATATTCCCACTCAGGTGTACGAAAATGTCATCCAGACCATGAACCGTAATCTGCAACCCATGCACCGCTACATCTCTCTGCGCAAACGAGTGCTGGGTCTGGATGCCGTTCGACCGTACGACCTGTACGTGCCACTGGTACCGGATGTAAAATGGAAAATCGGCTATTCCGAGGCTGTTCGCACCATTTTGAAAGCACTGGAACCCCTGGGTAACGAATATGTGCAGGTGGTCCAAGAAGGCTTCAATTCCGGCTGGCTGGATGTGTACGAGAACCAGGGCAAACGCTCCGGTGCCTATTCCAGTGCCGTGTACGGCGCACCGCACCCCTACATGCTGCTCAACTATCACGACCAATTGGAAGACATGTTTACCGTTGCCCACGAAATGGGGCACTCCATGCACTCCTATTACACCATTAAAAATCAGCCGTTTATTTACAGCGATTACACCATTTTTGTGGCAGAGGTGGCAAGTACCCTGAACGAAGCTTTGCTGATGCACTATCTGTTGCAACATACCACCGACAAAAATCGCAAACTCTACCTGCTGAACCACTATATCGATCAGATTCGTGGGACGGTGTACATCCAGGCCATGTTTGCGGAATTCGAGAAGCGCATCCACGAATTAGCTGAGCAGGGAGAGGCACTAACCGCCGAGACGATGAACACCATTGCGCGGGATATTTACACCCGTTACTACGGTCCTGATTTTGCAATGGATTCCCTGTACCAGATCAACTGGGCACGGATTCCGCATTTTTACTACAACTTTTACGTGTACCAGTATGCCACGGGTTTTTCGGCAGCAACCGCACTCTCCCGAAAAATTCTGAGTGGGGACGAGCAAGCCCGGCAGGCTTATTTGCGCTTCCTCACCCGCGGAAATTCGGATTATTCCATTAACCTGCTCAAGGATGCCGGGGTGGACATGACCTCTCCGGAACCCATCGAAGCAGTGGCACAGCTATTTCAGGATTTGCTGAAAGAGATGGAGCAACTCCTTGAGGAGTAAATGCCTTTTCGTAAGTTTATCCGTTCAAAAGTGCGGGTCATGACAATTGTGTTGATTTTTTCACAAATTCTTTCTAATATTAAAAATTAAAATTGCCCGAAGTCGCATGAGCCAATATCGCATTTACCTGACCCGAAAGATTCCCGAAGCTGGCTTAAAGTTGCTTCGCCCGCACTGCCAGATGGAAATTTTTTCCGAAGACCACCCGATCCCCCGGGAATTGCTGCTGGAAAAGGTCCGGGAGGTGGAGGGACTTCTCTGTCTTCTCTCCGATCCGATTGATCGGGAGGTCATCGACGCCGCACCGAGGCTACGGGTGATCAGCAACTACGCAGTGGGATACAACAACATCGACGTGGAGTACGCCACACGGAAAGGGATTGTGGTAACCAACACACCAGGTGTACTTACCGATGCTACTGCCGATTTAACCTGGGCGCTACTGTTAGCAGTAGCAAGACGCATTGTGGAAGGCGATTCCATGATGCGGCAGGGACAATTTCGCGGATGGAGCCCCATGCTGTTGTTAGGTCAGGAGGTAAAAGGCAAAACACTGGGAATTGTCGGTGCAGGACGCATCGGTACCGCCGTGGCCGAACGTAGTCGTGGCTGGAACATGAACATCCTGTATTACGATCGGGGAGAAAACCGTTACCTGGAACAGGAACTAAACGCTCGTCGGGTGGAACTGGAGGAGTTGCTGGAACAATCCGACTTTGTATCTCTGCATGTGCCACTGACCGCCGAGACCCACCATCTCATTGACGAGCAGGCACTTCGGCGAATGAAACGTAGCGCTTATCTGATTAACACAGCCCGCGGTGCGGTAGTGGACGAAGCCGTACTGGTTCGGGCGCTTCGGGAAGGGTGGATTGCCGGTGCCGCACTGGATGTGTACGAACACGAACCGGAACTAACGCCCGGCCTGAGTGAGCTCAGCAATGTGGTCCTGGCACCCCACATTGGCAGTGCCACCATAGATACCCGAAACAAAATGGCGGAAATTGCTGCACGCAACCTGTTAGATGGTTTAAACGGCAAACGTCCGCAATTCCCGGTAAATCCCAGGGTGTTTGAACAATAAAATCGAGACGAAAAACGATAGGAGCCGTCATGGGACAACTATCTGGTAAAAACATTCTCATGGTAGTGGGACAAAAGAATTACAACGAACAGGAATTTAACTATCTGAATGAGAAATTAACCGAAGCAGGTGCCCGGGTGTGGGTAGCTGCTCCCAGGCAGGAAAAAGCATTGGGGCGTCTGGAAGGCTATGCCGTACCGGATGTAACCATCGAGCAGGCAAAAGCATCTGATTATCACGCGACCGTAATCATTGGTGGGTACGGCGCCTATGTGGACTTGTGGGACAATCAGGCTCTGCACCAGCTGGTACGGGATGCCCATCAATCCGGTCAGCTCATTGTGGCATGCAGTGTGGCGCCGGTAGTGCTGGCCAACGCGGGAATCCTGGAAGGCAAAAAAGCGACCACCTATCCGGATTATAACGCCGCGGTAATTTTTCAGGAGAAAAATGTTCATCACGTTTATGAAAAAGTCGTGCAGGACGACAATATAATAACGACCAATCACCCGAAAGAGGTGGAACAGGTGTACGAACTCATTTTAACACGATTGGCAGGGTAACATGGGTATTAAAGCAGTCAAGGCATATAAAAATCCGGCATTCATGAAAAGCAGGGATGCGCGGGTAATTCGCATTCTGGCGGAATATCTGGAACCGGAAGCGCGTTTCCGGGACCACAACATCAAGGACACCATTGTGTTTTTTGGCTCCGCGCGGGTAATTGATGGAGAACGTGCGCGGGAACATTATGAGTTATGGAAGAAGCGGTACGAAGAACATCCGGACGAGGAACACCGCAAAGAGCTGGAACGGGCGGAACGCGATCTGAAGATGTCCCGTTATTACGATGAGGCACGGGAATTGGCTCGTTTGCTTACTGCCTGGTCGAAGGAACTCAGAAACAGCCATCACCGCTTCATCATCTGTTCGGGCGGGGGACCGGGAATTATGGAAGCAGCAAACCGGGGCGCCAGTGATGTGCCCGGGGGCATCTCTATCGGAATGAATATCTCCATCCCCATGGAACAGGACAGCAACGACTTCATCACCCCTGAACTCAATTTCGAATTCCACTACTTCTTTATGCGCAAATTCTGGTTCATCTATCTGGCTAAAGCGCTGGTGGTGTTCCCTGGCGGATTCGGTACGATGGACGAAATGTGGGAAGTGCTTACCCTGATCCAAACCGGAAAACTTCAGAAAAAAATGCCTGTGGTGCTTTACGGAGAAAACTACTGGAAAAAGGTCATTAATTTCGATTTTATGGTGGAAGAGGGAACCATCAATCGGGAAGATCTGGATCTGTTTAAATTTGCCAATACCCCACAGGAAGCATTCGAATATTTAAGGGACAAACTCACGGAGATTTTTCTGTAACCTGAGCTTGCTTTTCTATGCAACCCGTTGTTTGATTTTCCCTGGAAAAGGGGAAAATTGAGTTGTTTTCCCGCGAGATTCTCAATATATTGACTGGCCTTTAATTTTGAAGCTTAACGTGGGAAACAAACCTTTCGCATGAATTTAACAGGAAAAGAAAAACGGAATCTCCGCGCTTTGGGGAATCGACTGAAAGCGGAAATCATCATCGGTAAAGATGGTATTTACGAAGGGACATTTCAGAGTCTGGAAAACTCGTTCAACACCAAGGAACTGGTTAAGATTAAGTTACTGGAAACATCTCCTATCGATAAAAAAGAAGCTGCGCAACAATTAGCCTCCAGAAGTCATGCCGAGATTGTGCAAATACTGGGAAACACCATCTTACTCTACCGAAAATTTCCACCAAATACCGAAAAAGCATAGGGAAATTCATTCCCTCAGACGTATTATTTGTACTAAGAAATATCGGGGCAAAATTTATTGACAAGAGTCATTTTTATGGTGCACAAACCGATAACGCTAACAATCCCGGGTCTTCCAATCTCTGCGCTACCGACATTTCCTGTTTCAGTCATCGAAAAACACCGATCTTCTTTTTACTCCGGAACTTTCAAACAGAAATCGTTTTTTTGAAATTTTTCTTATAATTCAAAATCAGGAGGTTATATGAAGCATTTTTTAGTGTTAATCATCGCTATGGTGCTCATTATCAATGTGAATGCCGCCAATCAGTGGATACCGTTTACTTCCACCAATCCGGACATTCCCGCAATGAAAAACCTGAGCACCTCTCCCGATAACGTGGAATTCACTTACGATATTCCCGGAATGTTTGTGGATAAAGTAGAAATTAACGCCCAAACATTCCATAATATCAGCATCCCGGGATGGGGAGTGAATATTGATCCCGGAAAGCCAAAAGTCCCGACTCTGGGTCATTATATTGCTGTGCCACGGGGTGCGCAGGTCACCGTTCAGTTACTGGATGACGATTCGATCGTGCTACCGAATTACTATCTCTATCCTTCCCAGCCTCTGGCCATCGATAGTTGGGACTATCCTCAGCCGGAATTTACTCTGGACGAACAGTTCTACAGCCAGGATGCACTGTATCCCGCCAATGTGGTTTCCGTATCCGGGGAGATAATCATCCGCGGAGTGGCAACCCGGTTAATCCGCATTTATCCCATTCAATTTAACCCGGCTCGCCGGGAACTGGTGGTTCACCGGCACTTCCGAATTCATGTATCCATGAGCGGTGGAAGCGAATACCTTGCCGATGTTCGATTACGGAGCCCCTATTTTGAGCCGCTGTTCAAATCTACTTTTCTGAATTACAAGGAATTGGGACCGGCCCCTGATTTCAGTCAATACTCCACTCGCTCCAACGGTGCGGATATGATTATCATTACTACCACCGCTTACGAAGCGGCTGCGGATACGCTGGCTGCCTGGAAAAATTTGTTAGGAATCAAAACTCTTGTATTTACTACCAACGAAACCGGTAACACTCCCACCCAGATTAAAAACTTCATTCAAACAGCATACAACACCTGGAACCCTGCACCCAGCTTTGTTATCTTCCTGGGCGACCACAACGACGTCCAGAGCTACTACTCCAACACAGGTTCCTATTCTCATGTTACTGACCTGTACTACCAGGAGCTGGATGGAAACGACTACTTCCCGGATATCGCTTCCGGTCGAATTTCCGTTTCCAACGCGAACGAAGCTCTCACATTTGTGAGACGGGTGATTCAGTACGAGAAAGCACCCGTGGATGATATCAATTTCTACACCCATACCACCCATGCCGCTTATTTCCAGCATGCCGGGGGCGGATACGCCGAACGTCGTTTCGCTCAGACCAGCGAAGAGATTACACAGCACATGTTAAATAATGGTTATACTGCGCAACGTGTTTTTTACACCGAACCCAGCGTGAATCCCACCCACTGGAACAACGGTTACTACTCCAATGGTGAGCCCATTCCACCTCATCTTTTGCGTTCCAACGGATTTATGTGGAACGGAAACGCTACCGATATTTCCAATGCGGTCAATAACGGCACATTTTTCCTGACCCACCGCGACCATGGTGGCGAAACCGGTTGGGGCGATCCGGCTTACTCGGTGAGTCACGTATCCGCCTTACAGAACGGAGACAAAGTCCCGGTGGTGTTTAGCATTAACTGTTTAACCGGAAAATTCGACTATTCCGGTGTGTGTTTTGCAGAAGCCTGGCTACGGAATCCCAACGGTGGCGGTGTGGGCGTCGTGGCAGCTTCGGAAGTAAGTTACAGCGGACTAAACGATGGTTTCGCCGAAGGTCTGGTGGATGCCATCTGGCCGGGTCTGGTTCCCCTGTTCCCCCACAATCAGAATCCATCGGTTACCCCGCACGATCCCATTTATGCCATGGGTCTGGTTCTGAATCAGGGCAAATTCCGCATGACCGAAACCTGGGGCGGTGGCAACCCGCCTTTCAATTACGAAGAGTACACCTTTGAACTGTTCCATTGGTTTGGTGATCCATCCATGGAAATTCGAACCCATGCACCGCAGAATTTCGTCATCTCCCATCCGCCCACAATTATTATGGGCAGTTCCAGCTTTACCTTAAACATTGATGCGGACAGTGCCCGGGTGGTGCTCACTCGAAATGGCGAAATTCTGGGTATTGCCAGCTCCAGCGGCGGTGTGGCTGTGGTCAACCTGAACAACCCCATCACCGATCCCACTCCCATCGATATGGTGGTGTACAAACACAACTATGTGCCTTACATTACTCAATTGCAACCCATTGCTGCCTCCGGACCGTATCTGTACTGCATGGCACCGGTGGTGATGGACACCTCGCTCAATGCGAACGGTGTACCCGAAGCAGGTGAAACGGTGCAGATGAAACTCCAGATTACCAACCTGGGGATTGATCAAGCCACCAACATTCAGGCCAGTATCACCACGACAGACACGTTCCTGACCATCCTGGACGACACCTCCAGCATTGCTGCCATCGATACGGCAGACACGGTCATTGCCGGAGCATTCGAAATTGCCATTCATCCCAATACCCCACACCTGCATAACGCATCGATTCAGCTGCACATGGAAGCAGATGGCGGGTACACCTGGGATCAGACTATTTTCTTCCGCATCCGTGAGGGTGCCCGAATCGTGCTGTCCGACAGTTCGCTGTACTTCCCCAACACATTCCTGAATTTCACCAGCAGTTTACCCCTGACCATCTCCAACACGGGGAAAGATACACTGACGGTAACCGATATTTTCTGTGACATTCCGCAATTCTCTGCCAGCCCAACCAACCTGGTTATTGCGCCCAACGAATCGGCAGAAATTACGGTGAATTTTATACCGGATTCCACTTTGACCTATAACGGAGTCATCACCATCATTAACACCGATCCGGTAAATTTCCACCAGACGTTTATGGTAAATGGTACCGGTGTTTACGCGCCGGATATTGAAGCGCCGGATTCGGTCAGCCAGGCGGTGGGTCCCACCGACAGCCTGACCTACGATGTCGTGATTCATAATGCCGGACTGGGAGACCTGTACTTCAATGCACAAATTGCTGGTTGGGACCCCAACAACGGTCTGGAGGGTGCCGGTGGCTCGGACGCTTTCGGTCACATGTGGATTGACAGCGATGAACCCAACGGCCCGACCTTTGACTGGATCGACATCACCAACACCGGAACACCGCTGCCACTAACCGGGAACAATGCTATTTCCGATCCCATCGACATTGGCTTCACTTTCACCTTCTATGGAGAAGAGTATAACCAGGTGCGCATGTGTACCAATGGTTGGTTGAGTTTCACCACTTATTCCGTGGCTTACAATAATTTCTCCCTGCCCAATATCCTGGCTCCGCGAGCGTTACTGGCACCTTTGTGGGATGACCTGGTGTTCTTCCAGGACAGCAAAGCCTACTACGAATCCATGGGAACCAAAGCGGTCTTCCTGTACGAAAATGTGTACAGGGTAAGCGGCGAAGGTCCCTACACCTTCGAAGTGGTGCTGTACAACAACGGCAACATTCTGTACCAGTACAAAGAACTGAACAATATTTTAGCCGATTACACTGTGGGAATTCAGAACCACATGGCTGACGACGGTTTGAACATTGCGTACAACACCGCATATCTGCACGATAGCCTGGCAGTGTTAATCAGCAAACATAGCTGGGTGTCCGTACAGCCCATGAGCGGAACTATTGCAGCGGGCGAATCCATGACCCTGCAACTCACCTTCCTGACCAACAACTTCCCGCAGGGAGACTTCTGGGCCAGCCTGCAGATTGAAAGCAATGATCCCGATGAGGGCATGTACGTGATTCCCATCCACATGATCGTTACCACTACCGGAATCGAAGAAACCGATGGTATGACCGTGCAATCGTTCCAGCTGTACCAGAACAGCCCGAACCCGTTTAACCCAACGACCCAGATTACTTACCAGTTACCCGAAGCAGCCGATGTGCAACTGGTGGTGTACAATCTGTTGGGTCAGAAGGTAAAAACACTGGTGGACGCCCATCAACCGGCGAAGGTCTATCGGGTAACCTGGGACGGTACCAACGAAAACGGTGTGAAGGTGGCTTCCGGTGTGTACATTTACCGACTGAAAGCCGGTAAACACATTGCCACAAAAAAGATGATTCTGATGAAATAATCACTGGATTGAATGACCTCAGGGCCCGGAGGATTTTTCCCCCGGGCCTTTTTGATTTACCCACCATTTTAACCGCAGATTTTCGTAATTTCCCGTTTGGGGAGAAAGTCACCATCAGGAACCAAAAACAGCGGGTAACACATTAGAATGCTTCTGTTAATCGACAACTGGGCGATTACCGAACCACGGACTAATCTGGCCATGGAAGAGGTGGCGCTTCGGCAGCTTCCGCCGGAAAACGATTATGTTCTGGTGTATCGGAACCAGGCAACCGTGGTGGTTGGTCGGCATCAAAATGTGTGGGAAGAGGTGAATTTACCATATCTGCACCAGCATCACATCTCCCTGGTGCGCCGCATTTCCGGTGGCGGTACCGTGTACCACGACATCGGGAATCTGAACATCACCTTTATTACCACTTACACCCGCCAGAAATTCAACAACTACCGGGAATTCACCCGCCCCATTCTGGAAACACTTCGCCACTTAGGGGTAGAGGCGAAGTTAAACGAGCGCAACGATCTGGTAATCGGGCAGTTTAAAATATCCGGCAATGCTCAGTTTACCACCCGGAACCGGCTGATGAGCCACGGCACGCTGCTATTCCACAGCGATCTGCAGCGAATACGGGCATCGTTGCATGTGGAGACCACCGGTATCGAATCCCGGGCACGAAAATCGGTGCGCAGCCCGGTAACCAATATCGTGCATTACCTGCCCCGTTCCCTCCGGATAGACGAATTTCGCACTTTGCTTTTACAGCGCATTTTCGGCAACACAGGTGAGTTTCCCACCTATTCCCTTTCGGAGACCCACTGGGCACAGATTGTTCACCTGTCACAAAACAAATACGGTTCCTGGGAATGGAACATGGCGGAATCGCCACCCTTTACCCTGCGACGAACCTTTATCCTGGACAACCGGCCAATTCAGGTGGTTATGTCGGTGGAACGGGGACGAATTCAGGAATTGAATTTTTCAGGTAACTCGGAGAAGGTCAAACTCCTTCAGCCGATAAAAGCCCGAATAATCGGGAAACGCCTGGAGTTCGGAGAAATCCGGAAGGCATTGCTCCGGGAGCCGAAGGAGCTTGCGGAAAAGCTTCAGGAGGTACTGCCGATATAAATTTCCTGGAACTCCGGAGCAGGTTTCTCCCGCAATTGCTCCCGGAGCGCTACATATTCCCGGGACATGCGAAGACCTTCTTCCCACCAGGAAGTACACACTCCGTCGCGCTCATATTTTTTTAACCTATCCAGGGTAAAATAATCCAGCGGTGTGGGATCAGCCGTCTGCAAAGGAGTACCAGCCAGAGGGAAAAAGTAGTGCACGTGAATGCGCGCGTGGTAACGCACATGCAGCCATTTCATAAATTTCAGGGTTACTTTTCGGTCGTCGGGATTCTCTTCGGGGAATCCCAGAATCATATCCACCAGCGGACGCAATCCGTGTTGCGCAGCCATTTCGCAGGCACGTTCCACCTGTTCCAGATTGTGCCCACGACGAATGATCTTCAACATTCGTAAACTACCGCTCTGTGCCCCGATGGTAATTTTCCGATTGCTGCAATAGCGGGGAATCAGCTCCACGAACTCTTCCTGAAAACTGTTCGGACGGGTTTCTGAAGGGAAAATGCCATATTCCAGATATTCCGTGCCCTGTTGTTTGCAATAAGCGAGCAGTTTTTCCACTGCCGGGTAATTCAGGTTTCGGGCACCGGAAGCACCGTATTCAAAAGCAGAGGGACAGATGAAACTTACCCGCCGATGGTACCCACGCTCTTTTAAATGGGCATAATAACGGAAGATGGATTCCAGAGAGCGGTGTTGCGCCCGACGTGAGGCAGTCTGGCAAAACCGACAATTCCAGAAACATCCCCGGGTAATTTCCAGAGGCGGGTAGGTAGGTAAATGTCGGGAAATCGGGTAACTCTCGTCCAGCGATTCCAGATCGGGTGCCTGAAATACTGCGGGTGGTTCCGGTAACCGATTGGTCAGCAACCATTCCAGCAACCGATGAACGCCGGTCTCCCCTGCCCCACGATAGACGTAATCGAAACCTGCCTGAAGCGTACTTACCGGATCGCCAGTGGCATGGGGCCCACCTGCTACCAGGCGGAGTTTCCGCGCCAATCCGGTGCGGATGAATTGAACTTCCCGGTACACTTCCGGAAGATGCGGAGTCATAAACGAATAAAACAACAATCCTTCCGGAGAACGGCTGGTAAATTCCCGAACGTCCTGTTCATTCTGCAAGAAGATAATCCGGAACCGTTCATCCAGCCCTTCCCGCTCAATGCGATTCAGCAGCACCGGAAAACTAAATCGATTGGCAGGATGAAGTCGAAAAGCCAGATATGGTCGTTGGATCATCCTTCCGCCTCCTGTGCACACCCCTCTTGCGGACTACCGCTCCGAAAAGCCAGCACCATTCCCCCAAAAACCAGCACTGCACCCACATAAAACAATCCCCGGGGAACTTCACCAAACAACACAAATGCCAGCACCGAAGCCAGAACGGGTTCCCCCAGAACGGAAAAATTGACCCGATATGCGGGCATGTGCCGCGCAGCATGGTTAAGCAGGGAATGCCCGATCAGGGTAGGAATCAATGCCAATCCAATCATCATCATGTGAGACCGAAAAGAATACGTAACCAAAGGGACACCTGCAACGAGCATCCCGAAAAGGAGCACCAGAGCAGCACTGCCATAAACAGAGATGAGATACGAGATGATATCCACTCTGGCACGCAGGTGGCGGGCAATCATCAGGTAAAGGGTAAACATTAGCGCACTAATTGTGGCCAGCACATCTCCCTGAAACCGAAATCCATTACTGCCCCAATCCAGCCCGCTAATCAATACCATGCCGATAAGGGTGAATCCGGCGGCGAGAAATACCCGGGAACCGGCACGTTCCCGGAGCAGAAGGGGCGAAAGCAACAGGGCAAAAATGGGATGGGTGGAACCCAGTACCAGGGCATGCGAGATGAAAGTGTGCTGCACCGCAGAAATCCAGGACACAAAGTGCAGCGCCAATACCCCTCCGGCCAGCAGCACCCACCGCCGGATGGCAAGCCCTTCCTCATTTTCCCGCTTTCCCCTTTTCCTGTGCAGCATCCGGTAGCCAAGTAAAAACAGGGTGCTCCAGAACATGCGGTAAAAAGCAATCACCAACGCAGGGACCTCACCGCTGCCACGCACCAGGATGGAAGCCCAGGAAATGGCAAACACCGCCAGAATCAATCCCACCGTCGCACCCATTCTTCATCCTTTTACTTGACTCATCCCCCGAATCTTACTAAAATAATTAAAAATATAGATGTGCGTTGAATCGAAAACAAGAGGAGTACCATTATGGACTTTAACCAGTTGGCTCTGGAATTTGTGAAAATTTACTATTCCTGCCACCCCGACAAACTGCCGGAAGACAAGGAAAAAGCATTTCAGGAGATCAACCGACTTCATGGGAAATTCAAATCCCATCTCATCGACAAAGCGACCAAAAAGAGTGAAGATTTCTTTAGCGACAAGTTCTAACGGAAGGGCGAAGAATCGATTGAGGGAATGAGATCATTCCGGTGAATGTTCCACCGGATGCGTTGAGCAAAATGATGAAAAAAGCCCGTTTCCTTTTACGGAGACGGGCTTGTTGTTTCGGGACGTTATTCCTTTACACTTCATCTTCCAGGGAGAGAATCCCGCTGCGGCGTTCACGAAGCGCACGCATCCGTTCTTTGAGCAGGTTCTTGTTATCCACATGATCCTGCCAGATGACATTCAGATACTGGTTCCGCTCCATCCACTGATACTGGATGCCGCCCTGGAATTCCAGACGCAGACGTTTGCCAATTTCCTGCGCCAGCCGCGTGGTGTTGGTCCGAATGATCAGCACCCCTTCCCGCTCTTCCACTTTGTGAATCTTTTCGAACGGTTTGGGGTCTTCCAGCTCACGTTCCACTTCCCGGGCCAGTTCCAGATAATCTTCTTTGTGTTCCTTGACATCCCTGGCGCGGATCTCCACTGTACCGATGTAATTTTCGTACACCTTTTTAATGCACTTGTTGCAATACGCCAGTTCCGGTTTGATGGTGTAAAGATCGGAAATGGTGTCTTTTACCCACTTGCCTTTCAGAAAGATTTTTTTGCACTTCGGGCAGGTGTACACAATGCGAGATTTGGGAATTCCATGCGCTTCCAGCGAATTGATGGCGACTTCTTCGCCTTTTTCAATTTTCTCTTCTATCTTCTCCAGCTCGTCGATGTCTTCCTCTTCGGGCTCGCCTTCTTCCTCATCTTCCGTTTCCTCTTCAGAAAGTTCCTCGTTGAAGGGGAATGCTTCGTCCTTTTCCATCTCCTCCGGGCTCTTGAAAATTTGCATCGATTCCCTCCTGTATTGGTTCATCATGTGCATTTACTCTGAAATAAATCGACAGTTCCCAGAAATATAATATAAAGGGTTTTAAAATTTTGTCAACCGAAAAATATTCCCGTCCGACTTCTGGGCCACCCACTCTATTTTTCTGTACAAATCTTATGAATGGACGCATCAGAGGCGCCCGGGTTACAAAAAATTTGCTTTTTTTTAAATTTCTCGCTGATTTCAACTTCCGTCATAGATTTATGAGGTGAACTATTCATTTATTAGGGAGAACCGGGATGGAATCTTCCAGAATTTGGCTCATTTAAGAGAATTGAACCGGACATGACCGAAACGGTATAATAAAAAAGAGATTGCAGCCAGAAAATATGCGCCGAACGAAAAATTTTCCCGGCTTCACCTCTTGAAATATTTCTGAATTTTTTGTAACTAATACATAGATTTCGAACTTCAACGCAGGGTTTCATAAAACAAGAAAGGAGCAATCATGCCCCTGAAAAAACGTTTGAAAGACTTCCTGGACGAGAACCACATCAAGTACGTCACCATGATTCACTCCAAAGCTTACACCGCCCAGGAAATTGCTGCCATTTTGCATGTGCCGGGCAAATCGTTCGCCAAAACAGTCATCCTGAAGGCGGACGGGAAATTCGTGATGGCTGTTCTCCCCGCCACCCACCGGATTAATCTGGACCTGTTCAAACAGGTAGCTCACGCCCATGAGGTAGAAATGGCGACTGAGGAGGAATTCGAAAAATTGTTCCCGGGTTGCGAGATTGGTGCCATGCCAGCCATCGGCAGAATTTACGAGCTCCCCACATATGTGGACTCGTCTCTGACCCGAAACGAAGACATCTGCTTCAACGCTACGACTCATTCCGAAGTCATTAAAATGAAATACCCCGATTACGAACGGCTGACTGAACCGATTATCGGGACGTTCGCCGAACACATTTAACCGGCTTGCTTTTTCCGACTAAATTACCCGTAGCAGAAAGGATTTCAGATACTCGCTTTCCGGATGATAAATGTTAATGGCATGATCGGGAGGTTGCCCGAAACGGCCGATAATTTGCACCTGCCGACCGCTCTCCCGCGCAGCGGAAAATAAAATTTTCTGGAACAGGTCCCAGTCCACATAATGGGAGCAACTGCACGAGAGTAACAGACCATCTGGAGCAATTTTCTCCATGGCCAGCCGATTGATATCTTTATATCCCCGGGCGCCTTTGGTGAGATTGGCTTTTTTCTTCACAAAAGCCGGTGGGTCCAGCACAATCACCTCAAACGATTCGTCGAGTGTTCGCAAATATTCAAACACATTTGCGTTGACAAACTGATGGTCATCGGGATTCAGGCCGTTCAGACGAAAATTCTCCCGGGCAATTTGCTGAGCGGTTTCACTAATTTCCACCGAAACCGTTTGAGCCCCTTTGAGTGCGGCGGCTACGCTAAAACCACCGGTGTACGAGAAACAATTTAACATGCGTTTACCCGCTGCCAATTGTGCCATGCGCTGCCGATTATCCCGCTGATCCAGAAAAAAACCGGTCTTCTGCCCTTCCCACAAATCCACCAGAAACCGAACTCCATTTTCCACAATCTCCACCGGGCCGTCCAGATTTCCGTACAGGATTTGCCGGATGGGAGTCAATCCTTCCCGCTCCATTCCCATGGTTTCGCTCCGTTCCACAATCACCTCCGGACGGAGCAATTCGCCGATCCACTCCACCCACTTATCCCGCAAACGGCTCACTCCCCGCGAGACCAGCTGAATCACCACCGCCCGGTCGTAGCGATCCACCACCAGCCCGGAGATCAGATCGCCATCCCCATGTACCAGCCGGTAGGCGTTGGTGTGCGGTTCCACCATTTGCTGGCGAAACGCCATCGCCTGTTGCAACCGTTTCCGGAAGAAATCGTCATCGATGGGTTCGTCCCGAAAGGACAGCAGTCGCACCACAATTTGCGACAGCGGATTAACAAATCCTTTGGCCTGAAATTTTCCATCGTACGAAACCACAGTCACAATATCGCCGGGAGTGAACTCACCTTCAATGCGATCCACCGCCCCGCTGAAAATCCAGGGGTGGAAGTTGTTCACTGACCTGGCCCGGCCTTTTTTTAATACCACTCTGGCTGCTTTATTCTCAAAATCGGACATTCCCTGCTCTCCGTTTTTTTCGCCCTAAATATAAACCAAACCGGCGCTAATGCAAGCAGTGGTAAAAGAATAGCATCGCGCGTTTTCGGTTGTTATATTTCGATTTGCGAATATATCGGTGTCCGGGGAATCGCCCGGAGCAACCGAAAAATGCCTGAAATAACCGAACCACAAAACCGGACGACGTTATGAGAGCGAAAATTTTCTGGTTCCATGTACTGGCCGGGATATTTATGCTGAGCCAGCTGGTGCAGGCGGGCGATGACCTGCAAAGCCAGATTTTAAGCGCCCGGGACAGAGTAATGCCTGCCCTGGTGCATATTGAACCGGTGGTCAGCTTTTACACGACCGGAGAGAAACGCCACACACTGGTTACCGGCAGCGGATTTATCTTTTCGCCGGAGGGATACGTACTCACCAATAATCACGTGGTGGAAAATGCGGAGAAAGTCACCTGCACACTTTCTAACAAGCGCAAGCTCTCCGCACGGGTGGTGGGCACAGACCCTTCTACGGACATTGCCGTGTTACAACTGGATTTGAGCGATTGGGGAAACACCCCTCTGCCCTACGCACCGTTAGGTAATTCGGACAGTTTACAGGTGGGGCAAATTGTGCTGGCGCTGGGCAGTCCGCTGGGACTCTCCCGCAGCCTGAGTATGGGTGTGGTCAGTTCCATCGACCGGTATTTTAAAGATCAAGGAGACATGATTTCGCCGTACAATTTATGGATTCAAACCGATGCGGCGATCAATCCGGGCAACAGCGGCGGTCCGCTGATTGATCTTCGGGGCAGAGTAATAGGCATCAATGCGCGTGGAGTGATGCTGGCGGAAAATCTGGGTTTTGCCATCCCCATTAATCTGGCGCGGGAAATTGCCCGCAAACTGCTTCAGGAGAAGAAAATTCAGCGCAGCTGGCTGGGGTTGGTTCTGCAACCCATCAAAGATTTCCGGGAATATCTGGGACTACCCCATCTGCAGGGAGCGCTTATTGCCAGCGTAGATCCCTTTTCGCCAGCCAGCCGCTCCAACATCCAACCGGGTGATGTTCTGGTGAGCATTAACGAACAACCGGTCCACGCGGAATACACCGAAGACCTGCCTGCTGTGCGCAAAATCATTAGCGATTTGCCCATCGGGCAGACGGTGAAGCTCACCATCTGGCGAAAGGGAAAAACCCATACAGTTCGCCTGAAAACCCAACCGGAACCATTTGTCCGACAACCGGAGTTCGAATGTCCGGAAGTGGGGATGGTGGTTAAAAACCTTACGCGTCATATTTTTGAAATGCAAAAACTACCCGACTACCACGGTGTGTTCGTGTCCGGAGTCAAGCGGGGTGAACTGGCCTACCAGAGCGGGGTACGCATCGGCGATGTGATTCGCACCATCAATGGCCAGGCGGTCACCAGCCTGAGCTCCTTCAAAAAACTTTATCGGAAGGCGGTGGAACAACCGGAATCCATCATCTTTCTGAAAATTTACCGCGCCAGCGGGGAATATTACGTGGCGATTCAGCGAAAATCCCTATAGCGATGCCACCGTTAGCCGTGCAAAAAAAACGATGCAAAACACATGACCGCGCCAGTCCAGTACCCGTCTTGTTCCTATTGAAATGGGTTGCACCCGGAATTTTAACAAAATAGCAGCACAATGCGCAAAACAAACCGTCTTCGAGAAAAAATAACCCAACATTCGGTTGTCCGACGCGGACAGACCCTTTACCAGCGCTATCGGAAATACATACCGGTCATATCATTTGTCGGGGGATTTTTGTGGGATAGCCTGACCCTGACCCGCATCGACCGAATGTCCGACAATCTGATTTTGCTCCTCTACCTGATTTTAGTGGGCGTGCTGATGGTGCTGGTGCATCTGATTGAACAGGGAAAAATCACCCGAAAGCTAATTCTGAAATACCAGGAATACTATCCGGCTGGTATTCAATTTTTTCTGGGCGGATTGTTCAGCAGCTACGTGGTGTTCTATTTTCATAGCGCCTCCCTGAGCAAGGACTGGTTGTTTATCGGGCTGTTAGTGGTGTTACTTGTAGCCAACGAATTTTTAGAGAAACGGCTCACCAATCTTTTTCTGCAAATGGCTTTATATGCGCTGGTTACGCTTTCCTTTTTCATCTTTTTTCTGCCGGTGGTCCTTCATCGAATGGGCACGGGCATTTTTTTCCTCAGTCTTTTGCTCAGCATAGCCGTAATGGTCGTGCTTCTGTATTTGCTATTCCATCGCTGGAAACTCTTCCCTTTGCACCAACTCAAACAGCTCTTCGGTATGGTTGGAAGCATTTACCTGCTGATGGTTCTCTTTTATCTGCTGAATCTTATTCCCCCGGTACCCCTTTCCCTGAAATTCGCCGGAATTTACCACCACGTGCATCGGGAGGGTGAGCAGTATCACCTGCGATTTGCCCAACCGGAGTGGTACCAGATTTTTAAGAAATGGGAAAATCCTTTTTACTATACCCAGGGCGATACGGCTTTTTGTTTTACGGCTATTTTTGCTCCCACCCGTTTACGCACACAGATTCAACACGTGTGGGAACACTACGACGAAGAGCAGGAGCGCTGGTTAACCACCGATCAATTGCAGTTCGAAATCCGGGGCGGCCGTGAAGGTGGATATCGGGGTTACACCTTTAAACGACACCTGCATCCGGGGAAATGGCGTGTCCAGGTCATTACTGCACAGGGGAAAATTCTGGGCAGAATTCGTTTTCGCATTCAGCCAGCCCGGGAACCCATCAGCCGGTGGAAGGAGATTGTACGGTAGAAAAAGGAAGTGCCTGGGAGGAAGAGAATGGGGGGAATAAAGGGAGATAAGGGAGATAAGGGATATAGGGGAGATAGGGGAAATAGGGGGATTGGGGAGATCGGGCATAAGCGCATCAAACGCACAGAGCATTGCGGACCTTGAAGCTCCACGAACAGTATGAGCTCTGTGAGGGAATTCGGAAAACCCGGAATTTTTCTTTCTCATAGATAAAAAACGGTAAGGTTAATGGCACAGTACCCAATAAACATTCAGGGGGTGGCGAAAAGGCAAAAAAGAACGTCTGATGATTCCTACCAGAATAAACATAATTCGAAATTTGCTGAATCATGTGAATCATTGCATTGTATTTTACTTTTTAGTCATCCCAATTTATATCTCTTTATATTTCTTTCCTTGAACTTTCTGAGCTTTTTGCGTAAAAAAAGAGAAAGTCAATCTGAAAAAGGAGAAAATATGCGGATTCGGGCTGTACCTATTGTGCTGATCATACTGGTAATGATCACCTCTGGCTGGACGTTCGGGAAAAAGCCGCAAAAGCCAAGCCTGGAGCAACTTCGGCAGGCTCCTGAGCAAATTACAATTGGGGGAACCGAACTGGTGCTGGAGACCTACCTGTGGCGCGATTTCATGCCCATGTCCCCTCCCGGTGGTCGTCCCCTGCAGGGTGTGGTTAAATTGCGCAATCCTCAGGGCAAGCCCCTCCCTTCGGGACTGCAAATTACCCGGGTGTGGGTTCTCCGCGACCAGGAAGTGTGGGAGACTGTACCGGAACACGATACACCAGGAAGTACCGCCACCCAACTGGAACGCTCCCTTCGTAATGGTCCCGGGTGGGAACCCGGAAAGGAAGTTACCGTGGTGGCAGAAGTTCAGGATGCTACCGGGAAGACTTACCTGCTGCGAGCCGACAGGCAGGTAATTCAGCGCACCATGTGATACAACACGGCACGCCCAATGAATTGGGAGCCTGAGCTCAACTTATCCCTGGTGGTAGAGGTTTTCTAAATCCGGTTCATTCTATCGTTAAAAAAACTTCGTGCGGTGCTGTTGCCTCCCGTCGCCCCGGGCGGAGCGGCAGCGAAGTTAACAGGAGATCCGAAGATTCTCCACTTCTCGCTACCCGCCTGGATCTCGCTCTGAAACAACTGAATGAACGCATCAACCTCATCGAGTTTTATCTTTACCCCGATTCTCCTGCTCCAAAACTTCCGCAACGAGCAGGAGTAGAAGCCGAAATTTCCTTCAGGGCGGCCTTCCATTCGACAATTTTTCCATTTTTCCGTTTTCCATTCTATCCTTTGCTTGTTAACTTTGCTCCCGTTCAGGATGTAACAGAAAGGTCACAATCCATGACTGAAAAAGATTTCTACATATTAATTGCCCGGGAACTGAACCTGAAAGCCTTCCAGGTGGCCAACACGGTGGAACTGTTAGACACCGGAAACACGGTGCCATTCATTGCGCGGTACCGAAAGGAAGCCACCGGCAAGTTGGACGAGGAACAGATTCGTGCCATTGAGGAGCGCATTAAATACCTGCGCATGTTAGAGGAGCGCAAAGCCACCATCCTGAAATCCATTGAAGAACAGGGAAAGTTGACTCCGGAACTGGAGCAAAAAATCAAAGCGTCGCTGAAACTGCAGGAGGTGGAAGACCTTTACCTTCCCTACCGCCCCAAAAAGCGAACACGTGCCACCATTGCCCGCGAGAGGGGTCTGGAACCGCTGGCGCAATTGATGCTGGACCAGGAAATTGAGAACCGCGATCCACTGGAATGTGCCAACCAGTTCGTGGACCCCAAAAAAGGCGTGGAAACCGCCGAAGAAGCGCTGGCCGGAGCGCGGGACATTGTAGCGGAAGTCATCTCGGACGATGCGGAAGTGCGCAAAGCCATCCGCGAAAAAACCCGCCGCACGGGATTTCTGTGCAGTGAAGCAAAAAAGGGAGAGGTGCAGTCCGAGTACGAGCTCTACTACGATTTTCGCGAACCCATCAAACATCTGGTACCGCACCGCATCCTGGCCATCAACCGTGGGGAGAAGGAAGAGTTCCTGCGGGTGTACATCGATGTGGACGAGAATGCCATGCTGGACGAAATCCGTAAGCTTTACATAAAGAATCGCGATTCAGCATTTTACGAACAAATGGAAATTGCCATTGCCGATGCTTACAAACGGCTGATTGCTCCCAGCATCGAGCGGGAAGTCCGCCACGAACTGACCGAAGCGGCAGAAGAGCATGCCATCCGGGTGTTTGCCAAAAACCTGAAGAACTTGCTGTTACAGCCGCCGGTGCGGGATAAAATCATCATGGGCATCGACCCCGGCTACCGCACCGGTTGCAAGGTAGCAGTGATTGACGAAACCGGCAAATATCTGGAAGGTGATACCATCTTTCCCCATCCTCCACACAATAAGGTATTCGAAGCAAAGACCACCCTGCGACGGCTGATTGACAAATATCAGGTGGATGTTATTGCCATCGGCAACGGCACCGCATCGCGGGAAACGGAAATGCTTGTAGCGGATCTGATCGGCGAAATCAAAGAAGCCGGAGGGAAAAAGGTCCATTATGTGATTGTGAATGAGGCAGGCGCTTCGGTTTATTCCGCATCGCCAATCGCCCGCAAAGAATTCCCGGACCTGGAAGCCAGCATGCGCGGGAACATCTCCATTGCCCGGCGGTTGCTGGACCCGCTGGCCGAACTGGTGAAAATTGATCCCAAGAGCATCGGGGTGGGACTCTACCAGCACGATGTGAACCAGAAGAAGCTGAGCGAAGCGCTGAATCAGGTGGTGGAAAGCGCGGTGAACCTGGTGGGTGTGGACCTGAACACGGCTTCGGCCAGTCTGCTCAAGTACGTATCGGGACTCACCGCTCGCACGGCTGAGAACATCGTGAAGTACCGGGATGAACACGGCAAATTCCGCAATCGGGAAGAGCTGAAGAAGGTTCCGGGCATCGGCGACATCGCCTTTCAGCAGTCAGCCGGCTTTCTACGCATCCCGGATGGCGACAATCCTCTGGATAACACCTCCATCCATCCCGAATCCTACCAGGCCACCCACCGCCTGCTGGAAAAATTTCAGGTGCTGGACCGCCCGGCCCGATGGCGGGAGCTCCCGGCGGAAATCCGTAAGCAAAAAATAGACCTGGCTACCCTGGCCGAAGAAATTGGAGTGGGAGAACCCACGCTGGAAGATATCCTGGCTAACCTGGAAAAACCAGGACGCGATCCACGAGATGAGATGCCCAAACCCATCTTCAAAAGCGACGTGCTGAAAATTGAAGATTTGCGAGAAGGGATGATTCTGAAGGGTACGGTGCGCAATGTGGTGGATTTCGGCGCATTTGTGGACATTGGCATCAAGCGAGATGGGCTGGTACATGTGAGTGAGATGGGGGAAAAGTACGTCAAAGACCCCCATAAAGTAGTGGCGGTGGGTGATGTGATTTCCGTAAAGGTCATCGGTGTGGACCTGGAACGGGGGCGGGTGAAGCTGAGCATGAAAATTTAATCAACAGCTCCCAACCAACAACCCCGGGCATCAGAATTATTCTCCCGACAGGAAAATTCCTTGAGAAAAAACCAGATTGCAGAAGCCGGGGAAGGAAATCGCTCCAACCCACCTTTTTTCCGTTCCATTCTGTTCTCAAGGCTCACCTTCCCTTGCGGGAATTGCCCGATGAGAGCTTTGGATTTTTATTTCTGTGAAAATTGTTGCTGCTGGTTCAACTATCCGGAGTTTTGTATTCGCGTAAAGCGCTCCGGTAAATTGGTGATCTTAAATACAACCCAATTGAGGGGAAAAACGGATCGATTAATCTTCCATCGACCAGCCTTCGGTCAGCAAATACCAATTATCGGGATTGTCCAGATACTGTAGCGTGTTGTCCAGGATTTCCATGTGTTCCCGCTCCATTTCACGGAGGAAGGCATAAAACCGGCGGGCTTTTTCATCCTGGGTTTCGTTGTACAATTTATCGTATAAATCCATCCCATCCTTCTCAAACTGAGCAGCCTTGCGATAAATCTCCACATCTTTATCGGAAAAAACCAAATCACCCATCTTTGCTTTCTCCAGCGCATCGCTAAAAATGGTTTTCATTTCGTGTTGCGCTTCGGAAATGTCCCTTTCTGCCTCGGAAAGATCGCGCCAGCTGTTCTTATTCTGCAAATCGGCATAGAACCGCTTAATTAAATCCATGTGTAGCAACTCGTCCTTGGCCAGTCGCATAAACAGTCGTTTCACAAATTCATTGGTTGCCTGCTCAGCAGCCTGCCGGAACATTTGATAGCCTTCCTGTTCCGTTTTTAGCGCCAGTTGCAGTGCTTCCATATCTTTACGTACGTCAGCCATTTTATTCTCCTATTTTTTCATTTTTACCTGAAATTTACCGCAAATTTCTTAGAAACACTGGCGGTAGAGAGGCACCCACCCTGGAACCGCAGGGGGAGGGAACCCACCTCAAATGGTGGAGCCAACAGAATATGGCAGCATTCCCTTCCGCCAAATGAATGTTGAAAATATTCCGGATAAACGATATCTAATTATTTGATTCCACAAAATTCCGCCAGGTTACAATAAAAGCGGCCATTTAGCGAAAAATGGGGAAAATAGCCGCTACCGGTCGATGGTCCGATACTTCCGCAACATAAGCGGGAAAATACTGATCAATTTTCAGAACAGTGGTGATGCCAGAATTGTAAAACGGCAACACATGGGCAGTGACCAGGATGTGATCGATGACACTCCGGTAGCTTCCTCCGATATAGGTGGCATTTTCTACTGGATTTTGAGCAATCCCCCAGGTTAAAAAAGTGTAGTCCTGAGGATAATCCAGAAAAACCTTAAACACATTGTGGTCTTCGGAATCGGTGAGTTCATCGTTCCAATCCCCCGCCACAATCCAGTCCGGGTCGTCGCCAGCAGCAATTCGGCTTCGGATATAGCTTTCCAGCTTCTGGCAGGCAGCCCGACGACGGGCCTCATTCTCTGAACCTCCCGAAGCTTTCAGATGAACCACAATGAAGTGAAAATCGAACCGTTTCCCGTTCCGCTGAGCGACAATATAAGCCTGCAATGGCGGACGAGGAAAGGCATAACCGTCGTTCTCGAAAATATTCTTCACTTCGCTGACCTGAATAAACCCTTTCCGGTACACAATGGCCGTTTTCTGGTATTCGCCAAACGAATAGATATCAGAAGAATAATACCCATCATAATCGTCCAGTTCGTTCAGCAATTTCCGAAAAGCGCTGGTATCAGCAATTTCCTCCATGGCATACAAATCAATATCCAGGTCGCGCATAATTTCTGCCACGTCATTCACCGTGGTGGTTCCCCGTTTGGGAAACCACTCAATATTCCAGGCAGCAATCTCCAGGGAATCATCCCCTCCAAAGCGTGGTACCTGAATCCGGCTGGAATCCGGAAGTGTTTCATCCGGCGGATTGACCACCCGTTTATTACAGCTCTGAAGCAGTAAAACCGACAGAGTGAGTATATTCAACCATACAACAATTCGTTTCATTATTGTCCTTCCCTGAATTTGTAAAAAAGAAAAATAGGGCATTTTTAGGGCAAAACAAAATTGAGTCTTAAAAAAATAGCACTCCTTCTCCAGGCTCTCTGCTTGCAAAGTTCTTATTTTATGATTAATTTTTTGCTAAAATCCGGAGGGCTTATGAAAACGAAAAACATCATTATCCTGATTCTAATCATTTTACTCTTGATTATTCTTTTCCAGAACCTCTCGCCCATTCCCATCCAGATATTTTTCTGGACGCTAAACGTTTCTCTGTTGCTGTCGCTGCTGGTCAGTTTTTTAATCGGACTGGTTGTGGGCATTTTGTACTCCACCAATCTCTCCCGGCACCGCTCGAACCAGAAGTCGGCCGGTAATTAATTTCAGAAGCGACTCTAATTCCGCAATTTCACTTCATCCCAAACCGATTTTACCCGGGTAACCAACATGTCCGCCATCGACTGGCTGGTTTTAGGTAATTACATAGCGCTTATCATCGGGATGAGCTGGTGGGTGGGACGGCGCCAGAAAACGCAGGAGGATTATTATCTGGGTGGGCGTGCCATGCCCTCCTGGCAAATCGCCCTTTCCATTATGGCCACTCAGGTTAGCGCCATCAGTTTAATTGGAGCACCCGCTTTTATTGCCCGCAAAGCCGACGGTGGGCTGGTATGGTTGCAATACGAATTTGCCATTCCTCTGGCCATGATGCTGATTATGCTGGTGCTCATCCCCATGTATCACCGCATCCGCGCCCTGACCATTTACGAATATCTGGAAAAACGGTTTGGGCCAGCCACCCGAACCACCCTGAGCGCTGTGTTTCTGTTGAGTCGGGGACTGGGAACCGGCGTAGCGCTGCTTGCCACCGGAATTGTAACTGCGGTGTGTCTGAACTGGCCCCTTCCGGAAACGATTCTGCTCATCGGAGTGGTCTCCATTGTGTACACCACATTCGGCGGCATCAAAGCCGATATTTATTCGGACATCATCCAGCTATTTATTTTGTGGGGCGGAGCCTTCCTGACCATCTTCATATTAATCGGGAGGTTAGGTGGAAACTCGTTTGACTTTCGACCGGAGGATCTCTCCCGGCTCGCTGTGTTCGACTTTCGCCATACCGGACTGGGAGACGGCAAAACGTTTGCCTTCTGGCCCATGCTCATCGGAGGCCTTTTTCTGTACCTCTCCTATTACGGATGCGATCAGAGTCAGGCACAACGGTTGCTTACCACCTCCGCACCACAGGGAGCCCAGAAGGCAGCATTTCTGAACGGACTGCTTCGCTTTCCGCTGGTGCTTACCTACTCAGCCATCGGTGTGCTCCTCATTCCCTTTTTGCACCATCATCCGGATTTTGCCGCACTGCTGGAGGGGAAACCACCCGATTTCTTAGTACCTTACTTTTTTACCCGATACCTGCCTTCCGGAGTACTGGGAATTCTCATCGCTGGCATTTTTGCCGCCTCCATGTCCAGTGTGGACAGTGCAATGAATTCCCTGAGTGCGGCCACTTATCAGGATTTCCTTACCCGAATCTTCCCCGGGCTTCAGAACCTTGCCCCGGCCACACAGGTTCGGCTCTCCCGCTGGTTAACCATTTTCTGGGGAACTGTGAGCACCCTGTTTGCTCTAAGCATGGTAGGTGGTTCGGAAACAGTGCTGGAACTGGTCAACAAAATCGGTTCCGCTTTTTACGGGCCCATTCTGGCAACCTTCTGGATGGGCATGCTCACCTCTCGAATTTCGCAACCCGCAGCGATCATCGGATTGGTTCTGGGAGTACTCACCAACATAATGTTGTGGCAATTCTTCCCCCGGCAGATCTCCTGGTTATGGTGGAATGTAATCGGATTTGCCGTCAGCTTCCTGATTGGTTACGCGCTTAGTTTCATCCTGCCGGAAAAACAGGCTCACCAAAAAAAGCAGTATATTTTACATCGGAAGGATATTCCCCAAATTTACGGGTCAGTGCGATATTATTGGTGGTTATTGATTGCGTTCGGAGCCATGCTGCTCATCAGCGCGGGTATTCATTCTTTGCTTACCTGACCGGAGCCAACCCGGGGAAAATTTTCGGAAAAAAAAAGCAAAAGTTTTTGTCCCAGGTGTCGATATTATATATATTGTCGGGAATTTAGACAGTTGATATCGAAAAACAATGCTTTTCCCGACAAATTCCATAATGAGGAACCATATGAATCCGGAAATTGTAACGCGATTTGCTCCCAGTCCTACCGGGTATTTGCACGTGGGAGGTGCTCGAACCGCCTTATTTAACTATCTGTTTGCTCGCGGAAACGGTGGTCAATTTCGACTACGAATCGAAGATACCGATCGGGAACGCTCCAGCGAAGAGATGACCCGTCAGATTTTCGATAGCCTGCGCTGGCTGGGGTTGGAGTGGGACGGTGAGGTGGTATTTCAGGGCGCCCGTGCAGAACACCATCGGGAAATGGCCCATCAACTACTGCAAGAAGGCAAAGCCTATCGATGCTTTTGCACCAAAGAGGAACTGGAACGCAAACGGCGCGAAGCTCAGGCTCGTAAGGAAACCTACCGATACGACGGTACCTGCCGGAATTTAACCCCCGAACAAATCCAGCGGAATTTAGACGCCGGTAAGCCGTTCTCCATCCGATTTAAAGTGCCCGAAGGAACTACTCGCTGGGAAGATGGGGTGTATGGTTCCATCGAAGTGCAGAACGAAGAGTTCGGGGACATCATCATTGTGCGCTCGGACGGAAGTCCCATTTACCAGCTGGCAGTGGTAGTAGATGACCACGACATGGGGGTCACTCACGTCATTCGCGGTGCCGATCATATTTCCAATACAGCCAAACAGATTCTGCTATATCAGGCTTTCGGCTGGCAAATTCCCCAATTCGTCCATCTGCCACTCATCCTGGGTCCGGACAAGCGGCGGCTGAGCAAACGCCATGGCGCCACATCGGTGGACGAATTTCGTAAAATGGGTGTTTTGCCCGAGGCACTGTTCAATTACCTGGCCCTGTTAGGTTGGTCGCCCGGAGACGATCGGGAAATTTTTTCCCGGGAGGAATTGATCCGGGAGTTCTCCCTGAATCGCATCTCCAAACAAAATGCAGTGTTCGACGAGAAAAAACTATTCTGGATAAACAGCCAATATATCTCCGCTCGCAGTGCCGAAGAACTCTTCCCGGAAGTGACCCGGCGATGGGTGGAAGCCGGGTACATTCAGGAAAAAGAAATTCCCCTCCATCGGAGCTACCTACTCCGGGTGATTGAGTTGCTGAAGTCCCGCATGCACATTTTGCAGGAATATGTTACCTATGGAATTTACTATTTTCGGGACCCGGTGCAGTACGATCCCAAAGGAATCAAGAAGCACCTGAAAGACCCGGAAGTGTGGAATCGGCTGGAACGGGTCATGGAACGATTGAAAGGGCTAAAAGATTTTCATCAGGAAGCCATAGAACGGGAGATTCGGGCACTGGCCGAAGAGTTAGGCATTTCCGCCGCCAAACTGATTCATCCTATCCGCCTGGCTATTACCGGAATGAATGTGAGTCCCGGACTGTTCGAAGTGATGGAAGTGCTGGGCAAAGAAACCGTGCTCCGTCGTCTGCACGCGTTTCTGGACAAAAAAGAGCAATTGAACGCTACGTCATTCTAACATCGAGGTTTCTTTTCATGCCGCGCTGGAAAGTTCTGGTTGTTGACGACCAGAAAGAAATACGCGAAAATTTGCAGGATCAGCTCCGTCTGGCCGGATTCAAAACCGAACTGGCCAAGAATGTGGTGGAAGCAGAATTCAAAATCGCCCATACGCCTTTCGACATCGCCATTCTGGACATCATGCTGCCGGACGGAAACGGAATTGATCTCTATCGGAAAATCAAGGAAATTAATCCTGACATTTATACCATCATGATTACCGGCAACGCCACAGTGGAAACCACCATCCTGGCGCTGAACGAAGGGGTCAATTCTTTTTTGGTGAAACCGTTTTCGAACGAACAGTTTCAGGCTTATCTGATCCAGGCCACACGCACCCTGAAACTAAAAGCTGAGAACCGGGCACTCTTTCAGGAAATCCAGAAAAACCGCCAGTTTTACGAAGACCTGTTGAATTCCTCCAGCGAAGCCATTCTGGTGGTGGACCTGGATTTCAACATTCGCTACTCCAATCAGGCAACACTGAACCTGTTCCAGGTCACTCAGGATCAACTGGTTAACGAACCGCTGAGCAACTTCATTGAAGACGGGTACAAAATTCTTTCCCACATCTACCAGCAACTTACGCTGGGCAAATCGGTGGCCGGTTACCGGGTAGGGATTAAGATTGGCGAGGCCAGTTCCTACGATGCCCATCTGACCGCCGACTTTTTACACGACGCGGAGGGTCGGGTGGAAGGATTAATCATCAATCTGTCCAACACTATGATTCACAGCGAACTGTTTAACCGCATCTTACGCAAAGAGAAACTGGCCACCATTATTCACCTGGCGAATGCGGTGGGGCACGAAATTCGCAATCCGATTAACATTCTGTATGGCCGGCTACAGCTCTTAGCAGAGGAAATAAACGACGACAACTTCCAGCGTGCTTACCAGAGTATTCGTCGGCAAATTAATCGGTTATTGGACATCACCGAGCTGTTAGGAAAATTTAACTTCCGTAAGGAGGATTCCATCCCCCACTCAGTGTCCCTGCGGGAATTGCTGGAGGAGAAGCTAACCGAAAAGGAAGCCACTTTCCGAAACAAAAATATTTCTGTCATCCGGGACTACACAAACTCGGACTTTTTAGTGGAAGGGAACCGAACCCAGTTCCTGGATGCCATCGGTTACCTGTTAGATGCCATCGAGGAATATTCCACCGAGGGCACACAGCTTATTATCAAGGGACGGGAAAGCCATACCTATTCGGAAATTCCCTGGTACGATCTCTATTTCGAAATTCCCGGATTCGGACTTACCGCAGAGCAAATACTGGACCCGTACAAAGGTGACGATCTGCGTACGAACGGTATGATTGACATGGGATTGACCATTATGCACATGATTCTGAACAATTACGGCGCCCGGGTGGATGCGTTCGACAGTGAAGAAGGGACAGTCATTCGATTGCAATTTCCGGTTCCGGGAAAGGAAAAAATGGAAAACCATACTCCAAACGATAAAAAAGCCAGAAAACGAGCCAGTTAAGCAATAAACGAAGGAGGGGTCAAATTTTGAAAACCCGCATTCTTATTGTGGATGACGAAGTGGATGCACTGGACCTCATGGAAGAGTTGTTTATGAAACATGGCTACGAAACTTACACCGCCCGTAACGGTCTGGAGGCGCTGAAAGTAATCAACGAGCACGAACCGGACATTCTGATTTCGGACATGGTCATGCCTGAAATGGATGGCATTAAACTGTTAGAGGTGGTGCGGAAAAAATATCCTGACATAGCCGTCATCATGATTACAGCCCATGGCACCATCGAAACAGCGGTGGAAGCTATGAAAAAGGGTGCGAAGGACTACATTCTGAAACCGCTGCGGCTGGACGAGATTCTCTCCAAAGTGGACACGATCTCTCAGTTAAAATCGCTGCAAAAGGAAAATGAATATCTGCGGGAAAAACTGTATCAGAAATACAATTTCAACAATATCATCGGCAAGAACCGAAAGATGCTGGAACTGTTCGAGCTGATCAAAGATATTGCCAAGACCAATTCCACCGTCCTGATTACCGGGGAGAGCGGAACGGGGAAGGAGCTTATTGCCAACGCCATCCATTTTAACAGCGACCGGATTAAAAAGCCGTTCGTGAAGGTAAACTGTGCTGTACTGGCGGAAAATCTGCTGGAAAGCGAGCTGTTTGGCCATGTGAAAGGTGCCTTTACCGGGGCCATTCGCGATAAGCTGGGACGATTCGAACTGGCTAACGGCGGCACCATCTTTTTAGATGAAATTGGGGACATTTCCCCCAACATGCAATTAAAACTGCTGCGTGTATTGCAGGAAGGTGAATTCGAACGGGTGGGCGGTACCGAGACCATCAAAGTGGATGTGCGCATCATTGCCGCCACCAACCGAAATCTGGAAGAAATGATGCGCAAAGGGGAATTCCGCCAGGACCTTTACTACCGGTTGAATGTGATTCCGCTGGAGGTTCCGCCATTGCGCGAACGCAAGGACGACATTCCCCTGCTGGTCACCCATTTTATCGAAAAATTCAGCAAGCAATTTAACAAAGAGATCGAAGCCATCGACGAAGATGCCATGAGGAGCCTGCAGAACTACTCCTGGCCGGGCAACATCCGCGAGCTGGAAAACCTGATTGAACGGGCAGTGGTACTGAATAAAACCGGTCGATTAACCATCAAAGATTTTCCGGAATATGTGGTGCATCAGGAAATCAGCAGCGATATCGAACTTGATGAGGACAGTTCCCTGACCGATATGGTGGACAATTTCGAAAAACAACTCATCCTGAAAGCACTACGCGAGAACAACTTTAACAAGCTGCGAACAGCAGAAAAACTGGGAATTCACCGCAGCACCTTTATGTCCAAGCTGAAAAAATACGGGATTAACTGAAATT
>CAZBWV010000012.1:0-19928 GCA_964495805.1 uncultured Calditrichaceae bacterium | reverse complement strand
GGATGAAACAGGATTATGAATTGACGATTTTGCTGTATCCGGAAACCCGAATAATAATTAACACCGTGGCTTTAGCCCGGTGATTAGAGAGAAATAACCAGCAAGAAAACCGTTTCAACGGTTTTCTTTGAGAATGATGATGCTGACGGTTGTGGACGTCCGGAGTTCGGGCGATTACGGGATGAAGAACACAGCGAGGGAGGATTCATAAAACCGCTGAAGCGGTTTTTCAGTCAAGCAGGTTGCTCCGCTCCACCGGGCTAAAGCCACGGTGTTAATGGATGTCAGATGAACAGAATGACATTCCCCAGAGATTCCTCCGTTCCGCTCCTCACTGCGTTCGTCGCTTCAGTCGGAATGACAGTGGGCTGATGTGCCACACCAAGGGGAGTTGAAGGGTATCAAGAGATTCCTCCACTCGCCTCGACTCCGTTTCGACTCAGTCGGAATGACAGACCGCTTTTTGTCACCCCGAGCGGAGCGACAGCGAAGTCGAGGGGTCTCTTTGTAATCCAGATTATCCCGTTTGACCTGTTTATCATTCTTTCTTCAAAATAACCATGACCTGAATTCACTATTCTCTTATAATTTCGTTTTAACGGAGGGAAATTTGATTTATATTCTAACCCTTTGAACTAAACGAAAAGAGGATACAATGGAATACTGGCGACACGGACGCACGGTGGTGCCCTTAGGCGGCACGTTCGAAAATGTGGATGAAACACTCCAATTCATCGGTGAATTCGAACAGGAGTCTATTCTTCAACGAACTCAATCCCTGCGCTTTAAAGTGGACGAGGAAGCTTTTTTGCGCATTGAGCTGGGCGAGCAGGACTATTTTATTACCTACACCGCTCTCAAAGACCTGTGTAAATTACTGAAAGTCCCGGCATCTTTTATCAATAAATTTCCACCCAGTACGTTGATGCTGGAAAATCTGAATCGCAATCCTTACCTCCAGGAAGAGAACCTATCGCTTCGACTTAACATCTGGAAGTGGGAAAACAATCTGGTTATTGCCGGTATCATGCCGGAAGAGATTCCCACCATTTCGTTAAGGGAATACCTGGAAATGCAACGAGACTACGACATGTTCTCCCGCAAAGGGGTGGACACCGAATCGATTGTTATCACCGGTGAGGAGGTGGTGGTATATTTTTTACTGGAGGAGGAAATGGAAGGCAATGGTTTTCTTTTCCGCAGCGGATATGCCCTCCACTTCTCCCCCACCCGGGCCACGGACACGTACATCGTCCCCTTCTACAAAATGCAGGTGACAGCTCCCACCGGCGAACCGTTTGATTTCGATTTCGAATCCGCGAAAAAGCTCCGGGTGGCACGGCGAAAGAAAAAAGATTTTATCGAACTGACCAACCGGTTTGCCACTTCGTACAACGGCGAAGACCTGGGAATTGATTTCAATAACACCTTAAAAAAGGGAGAATTGTGCCGGCAACTCTCCAGCGTTCGGTTTGGAATTCTGAAAATGCTGAAATCGCGAGCAACCTCTATCTTCAATTACAGTGGCATGCGAGCGGAACCGGGACTGGTGGTGGATGAGGTAATTCCGGAATATCGTCAGTTTATAGCGGCTAATCGGGAACGCATGAAAGGAATGGAAAACTATGAGATCAACACATTACCGGTGGATTTTTACCTCCCCCTGTATCTGAACCGCATTTACACATTTCCCCCGGCGGGAGAAAATCCCTACTTCCTTCTGAAATACCGCAAAACGATCGGTACCCTGCTGGAGAAACTGCTGGAAGAGACGAGTAACCAGTTCTAATGAGAAAGAATAGGGAAAACAGGCAGATAGGGGAAGAAGAGAACGAGGGTAAGGATTTTGGGTGTGAAAATGGAGTTGCGATCCGGGGGATTGGTTCCTTTCCAAAAAAGCGCTTTTCTGAAATCAGGGATTCTTTTAAATTTGGCAACCGGATTTAGCCAAACAGAGAGAAAGGAGACAAGATGAATCACGCACGCTTAAATAGCTTTGGTACGCAGAAAACCATTTCGGTAAATGGGCACAAGTACACCATTTTTCACCTACCGGAATTGGAAAAACAGGGTTTGCTACAATTAGACCGACTCCCCTTTTCCATCCGCGTTCTTTTAGAAAATGTTTTGCGCAACGAAGACGGACACCTGGTGACTACCGAAGATGTGCAACGATTGATTCAATACAATCCCGGTGCGGTAAAAGCTCAGGAGATACCCTTCATGCCTGCACGGGTGGTTCTGCAGGACTTCACCGGTGTTCCGGCAGTGGTGGACCTGGCTGCCATGCGCGATGCCATGAAACAGTTCGGTGGCGATCCCGCACGCATCAATCCCATTGTTCGCTCCGATCTGGTCATCGACCACTCCGTTCAGGTGGACCGATTCGGTTCCCCCGATGCATTTGAATACAACGTACGCAAGGAGTACGAACGCAACGCTGAACGGTACACCCTGCTGAAATGGGCTCAGAAAAGTTTTCGCAATTTCAGCGTGGTACCGCCGGACACCGGCATCATTCACCAGGTCAACTTAGAATATCTGGCGCAGGTGGTAATGGCCAATGGCCAGGAACCTCCTATTGCCTACCCGGATACCGTGGTGGGCACCGATTCCCATACTACCATGATTAACGGATTAAGCGTATTAGGCTGGGGAGTTGGTGGAATCGAAGCGGAGGCGGTAATGCTGGGACAACCGTATTACATGCTAATGCCGGAAGTTATCGGAGTGAAATTGACCGGTGAACTCCCCAACGGTGCCACTGCAACCGATCTGGTGCTCACCATTACCGAAATGCTGCGACGCTACGGGGTGGTTGGTAAATTTGTGGAATATTTCGGTCCCGGTCTGGCCAAACTCAGTTTACCGGACCGCGCAACGCTGGCTAACATGGCACCGGAATATGGTGCTACCATGGGCTTTTTCCCCATTGACGATACTGTATTAAACTATCTGCGTCTCACCGCCCGGCCGGAAGAGGTTGTCCGGCGCGTGGAAGTCTATGCCAAAGAGCAGGGTCTCTTCCGCACCGACGACACTCCGGACCCTGAATACAGGGACGTACTGGAAATGGATATGAGTACCGTGGTGCCCAGTCTGGCCGGACACAAACGTCCCCAGGACCGCATTGTGCTCTCAGCCATGTCCGACAAATTTCACGAAACACTGGAAAAAGTCTTCGGGAAAGCTTCGGAAGAGACGAAACAGGTCACCTTTACCGTTCATGGTGAAGAGGTGACCATCGGACATGGAGCGGTGGTAATTGCAGCCATCACCAGTTGTACCAACACTTCCAACCCATCTGTAATGGTTGCTGCGGGACTGGTAGCCAAAAAGGCTACTGAGAAAGGTTTACAAACCAAACCGTGGGTTAAAACCAGTCTGGCACCCGGAAGCCGGGTGGTCACGGAATACTTGAAGAAAGCCGGTTTGATGCCGTATCTGGAGCAACAGCGCTTCCATCTGGTGGGTTACGGCTGTACCACCTGTATCGGAAACAGTGGTCCCATTCCGGAAGAAGTGGAAAAAGCAGTCAAAGAGAACGATCTGGTAGCCGCAGCCGTACTCAGCGGCAACCGTAATTTTGAGGGACGCATTCATCCGGTGGTACGCGCCAATTATCTGGCATCGCCCCCGTTGGTGGTGGTGTACGCTCTGGCCGGTCGGGTGGATATTGATCTGGAAAATGAACCGCTGGGTACGGACAACGAAGGCAACCCGGTTTATTTCAAAGACATCTGGCCTTCCCAGGCGGAAATTGCCGCCACCATCGAATCCGCACTGAAACCGGAGATGTTTGCCGAGAAATACGGCGAAGTATATCAGGGCGACCAGCACTGGCAGGCTCTGCCGGTTACCGAAGCAGAGCTTTACCAGTGGGACGAAAAATCCACCTACATCAAATTACCGCCATTTTTCCAGAACATGCCACTGGAGAAGCCGCAACCGCAGGACATCGTCAATGCCCGGGTACTGGCTCTGCTGGGCGATTCGGTTACCACCGACCACATCTCCCCCGCCGGAGCAATTCCGGTGGACAGTCCCGCCGGACAGTATCTGATTGCCCATGGCGTTTCTCCGAAAGACTTTAACTCCTTTGGTTCCCGCCGCGGTAACCACGAAGTAATGATGCGTGGTACCTTCGGCAACATCCGTATCAAAAACTTGCTGTTAGAAGGGGTGGAAGGCGGTTACACCATCTACTTCCCCACCGGCGAAAAGATGTTCATCTACGATGCCGCCATGAAGTACCAGCAGGATGGCACACCGCTTATTGTGTTGGCCGGTAAGGAATACGGCACGGGTAGCTCCCGCGACTGGGCTGCCAAAGGCACTGCCCTGTTAGGCGTAAAAGCGGTGATTGCCGAGAGTTTCGAGCGTATCCACCGCAGCAACCTGATCGGTATGGGCGTGCTGCCATTGCAGTTTGCCGGGGGCGATGGCTGGCAGCAACTGGGACTCACCGGTCGGGAAACCTTCCAGATTCTGGGCATTGGCGAAGGACTGACTCCTGGCAAGGAACTGGTTGTGAAAGCAGTGGATTCGGAAGGCATTGAGAAAATCTTTAACGTGGTGGCGCGGCTGGATACACCCGTGGAGGTGGAATATTACGAAAACGGTGGCATCCTGCAAACCGTGCTGCGCAACATGATGAGAGAATAACTCAATCCCAAAATAATTCTACCGAAATTAGAAATCCCCGGTTTTCGAAAATACCGGGGATTTTTTTAATAAGAAGAAAGTAAAATGATTCCGGCACGTCATTCATCCGACAGACCGATTTCACTTTAACATTTTTTCTGGTTTCAAGAAAATTGCTCTCCACCTCTTTCGGGTTACCCATCCTGCCAACCGGACGGGATTAATTTTCTTTTATCTGTACAAACACCGGTACCCGTTTAATCAACCCTTTCGGTTTATCGAAATGAATCAACAGCACATCGTCGAATCGCCCGCTGCGAGTGGGTTCCACGGTGACCTGAATACGTACCGAATCGCCCGGTACCACTTCGAATGTTCGGGGAGCTACCGAATAAACACTGGCCGGTACGTCAATTTTTTTTACTACTAATTTCCCGTCAGAATGATTTTTCACAAAAAATGCCAGCGTTGTCGATCCGCCTCCTTTGATCAACTGCCGGAAATCGAGAAATCGGGGTTCGATTTCAATCCGTTCGCGCACGTGCATATTTAGCGTTACCCGCACACTTCGCGGTTCTCCGTTTTCCGTCTGGAACGTAACATATTTGTGCACCAAACCCCGGTAGCCCTTACTGTTAAAAGTCACGTGCACCTGACTCTCCTCCCCCGGTTGAATCACCAGTTTTTCCGGTTTGGCAATGGTACAACCGCAACTGGTTTCCACTTTTTGAATTTTTAACGGCACATCGCCATCGTTGGTAAACCGAATCACCGTGCTAATAACGGTGTCGGACGGGATGGTTCCCAGATTCATCACCGGTGGGGTAAGCAGTTTCAAATGTTGCGCCAGCAATCCACTCCCGAAAATCAATATCATCGCGATTATGGTGAATCGTTTTTTCATCTTGCCCTCACTTTTTTGTGAAAATTATCTCACGACCAAACCGAAAGCAACACGCAATTCAATTTTTCAGAAAAAACGTTTTATAGGGATGATTCCAGTTCCTGGAGCACCTGGCGGAAATCTTCGGGAAGCGGAGCCTGGAAGGAAAGCATCTTCCTGGTGAAGGGATGCACAAATTGCAACCGGTAGGCATGCAGTGCCTGATGCGGCATCATTTTCAACAATCGATGAGCCAGTTGTCGGTCTGCGCTGCGGGGGAGTTGGGTAATCTGACTGCTGCGTCCGTGATAGTCCGGATCGCCAAATACGGGATGGTGCATAGCCGACAGATGTACCCGAATTTGATGGGTTCGGCCTGTTTCCAGACGCAATTCCACCAGCGAGAGAAAACCGAAATTTTGCTGCACCCGGTAGTGGGTGATCGCCCGTTTTCCCCGATCTGCCACAGTGAATTTTTTCCGATCGCGCTTGCTGCGATTCAAAAATGTTTCGATGGTTCCTTCCGGCTCATCAAACAGGTGCCAGACCAGCGCCAGATACTGACGATGTGCCTGCCGACTGGCAAACTGCTTGCTCAAGGCGTAGTGCGCCTCATCCGTACGGGCAACAACCAGCAAACCGGACGTATTTTTATCCAGACGGTGTACAATTCCCGGCCGACTCTCACCCCCAACCGACGAAAGCGCACCGACATGATACAACAATGCGTGCACCAGCGTATGCCTCCGAACACCTGCCCCCGGATGCACCACCATACCCGCCGGTTTGTTTACCACCACGATATGTTCATCCTGATAGATGATGTTCAGGGGAATATTTTCCGGCTCCAGATTGGTTTCAGCCGGTTCGGGGAATTCCACATCCACCTGCTGACCGGGGATGAGTTTGAAAGCGGGTTTGGCATTTTTGCCATTCACCCGCACTCGTCCCTGCTCAATCAGCTTCTGAAAAAACGAGCGAGAATATTCCGGAAAGCGTTGCTGCAGGAAACGATCCAGACGAACATGGGAATGGGCGGGTTCAGTTTTGAGTGTAATTTTCCGGGGTTGGGTCATTCACCGAATTCCCTGTTTCCGCTTTGCTGAAAAAGGCCAGCCCAATTACCATCATCATGCCAATAAACACAGCCATATCTGCCACATTAAACACCGGCCAGCGGTGCATGGCGTATCCGTCGAACCGAAAGAACAAAAACTTAAAGGAAGGCAAATTCATGTCGAAAAAGTCAAAATCCAGGAAATCCACAACATACCCGTACATAAAGCGGTCGAACAGATTTCCGATAGCCCCTCCTAAAATAGATGAAAACGCCAGAGTCATCCAGCGATTGTCCTTTAAGGTGAACAGATAATAAAAAATAATAACCACTGCAATTAGGGATAGAACCGTAAAAAACAGCTTGTTTTCCACCCTGACGCCAAAAGCGATACCGGTATTTTCCACATAGCTGAGTCGAAAAAAATTGCCTAATACCGGAATGCTATGAACCGGCTTTAAATAGGTTCTGGCCAGAAATTTCGTTACCTGATCCAGAAAAAGAACAATCGCCACTACAGAGGTAATTAATTTGAGTCGCCCTTTTTCGGTAAAAACGGTGGTCACCGATTTTTTCTCCGAGCTTCGGCCTGTTTACAGGGGACGCAAATCCGGGTAGTGGGAACCGCCTTCAGACGTTCCTCATCAATTTCTTTTCCGCAGACCCGGCAAATGCCGTACTCTCCCAATTCAATGGAATGCAGGGAGCGGTCGATTTGCTGAAGGTATTTTTCCTCCCGGGATAGAAACAGGAATGCTTTCTCCCGCTCCATGGCATCGGTCCCCTGATCGGCCATATGGAAGGAATATCCCGAATTGTTACCCGCTTCCATGGGCGTTTCCATGGCCAGTTCCCGGAGGTGTTCAATCCGCTCCAGAACCTCTTTCCGCTTCTCCAGCAGGAGCTCTTTAAAATATTGTAATTTCTCTTCAGTCATTACTATCTCCTGTATTTATTTTTTCTTTTTCTTCAAAACAACGGGGAAGGTTTCTCCCATGATGGAAATTTCTCGCGAAATTTCACCGTTATCCAGAGAAAATTGGATGTCCAGAGCAAGGGTTTCAGACTTGATATATTCGGCCATCTCCTGAATTGCATTAGCCACTTTTTCCGGGGCCTGGACGGCAATCTCAATCCGATCGGTTACCTCAAAACCGGCTTCCTTGCGTAAATTCTGTACACGGTTGACAAATTCCCGGGCAATACCTTCTTTTTCTAACTCCGGGGTGATGGTGGTATCCAGGGCAACAGCAATGTTACCCTCCCGGGCAACTTCCAGCGCCGGGTTTTTCTTTTCTTCCAGAATTTCCACATCATCCCGGTAGATGGTTACTTCCTGATCGCCCACGGGGAACGAAATTTCCCCCATCTCCTCCAGTCGGGAGATGGAAGCCTCATCCATCTGTTGAATGGCAGCGGCTACCGGTTTCATCAATTTACCCATTCGGGGACCCAACTTTTTGAAATTGGGTTTCGCCTTTTTCGCAATCAGGTGGCCAATGTCGTCAGCGACTTCTATGGATTTCACATTAATTTCTTCCCGAATGATGTCGGCCATATCCACGGCAGCCTGACGGGTGGAAGCACTCTGGGAAGCAACGATCAATCGTGGTAACGGCTGACGAACTTTTATCTTCACTTCGTTGCGAATTGCACGGGCCAGACTCACCACCTTCTGAGCCACTTCCATGCGATGTTCCAGCGACTCATCCCGGCGCTGTGCCATCTCCTGGGTAAACTCCGGATAATCCGTTAAATGAACCGATTCCGGCATGTCTCCGGTGCGCAGATTCCGATAGATTTCCTCTGCAGTAAACGGGACAAAGGGAGCGATTAACCGGGCGGTGGTTAGCAGCACCTCGTACAACGTCTGATACGCCGAAAGTTTATCTTCGGTCATATCCCCCTTCCAGAAGCGGCGCCGATTCCGCCGCACGTACCAGTTGGACACATCATCCAGGACAAAATCGGCAATTAGCCGTGCCGCACGGGTCATATCGTAGTTTTCCATGAATTCGCCCACTTCCCGCACCCGGGAATAAAGCAAGGAAAGGATCCAGCGGTCGATCTCCGGACGTTTCTCAAACGGAACCGGCTGCGTGGCAGGGTCGAATCCATCGATGTTGGCATAGAGCGCAAAAAAACTGTAGGTGTTAAACAGCGTGTCGAAAAACTTGCGATAGACTTCCGCAATTCCGGCCGGATCGAACCGTTTGGGGACCCACGGGGCGCTAACGGTAATGAAATACCAGCGCAGGGGATCGGCACCAAACCGGGAAATGATTTCCTCCGGCACCACTGCATTTCCCCGGCTTTTGCTCATCTTCTGGCCATATTTGTCCAGAATCAGCTCATTCACCACAATATTTTTAAACGCCGGTTGATTAAACAACATGGTGGAAATGGCCAGCAGAGAGTAAAACCAGCCACGGGTCTGATCCACCCCCTCGCAAATGAAATCCGCCGGAAAGTTTTTCTTAAACGTTTCCTGATTTTCGAAAGGATAGTGCCACTGCGCATAGGGCATGCTACCGGAATCGAACCAGACGTCGATCACTTCCGGCGTACGCCGCATGGTGCTCCCACATTTCGGACAGGTAAGCTCTACCCGATCCACATACGGTTTATGTAAATCGATGTCATCCGGTACGTTGTGACCTTTCTCCTTCAGTTCGGCAATACTTCCGATGGATTCCTGATGTCCGCACTTCTGGCACACCCAGATGTTCAGCGGTGTTCCCCAGTAACGATCTCGGGAAAGTGCCCAATCCACATTGTTTTTCAACCATTCCCCGAATCGCCCTTCGCCTACTTCCGGGGGATGCCAGTTAATTTGCTGGTTGTTGCGCAACATATCGTCCTTAAACCGGGTGGTACGGATGTACCAGGATTCTCGTGCGTAATAAAGCAACGGCGAATCGCATCGCCAGCAGTGCGGATAACTGTGTTCGTACAATTCTTTCTTAAACAACTGGCCCCGCTCCTTGAGCATGGCAATAATTTCCGGGTCGGCATCCTTTACAAATTTGCCTTTGAAATCGGTGACCACATCTTCGAATTCACCGCTCTGGTTGACCGGACGCAGCAGGGGCAGGTTGTATTTTTGACCCACCTGATAGTCGTCCTCTCCAAAAGCAGGTGCAATGTGCACAATACCGGTTCCATCTTCCGTGGTCACAAAATCGCCCAATACCACGTAAAAAGCGTCTTTTTCCACCGGTACATAATCGAACAACCGTTCGTAACGTTTCCGCTCCAGCTCTTTGCCGGAGAAACGTTCCAGCACCTGGAACTCACCTTCCAGCACAGCATTGGCTCGCGGTTCGGCCAGAATAAGCTTTTCGCCCCGATAGTCCACTTTGATGTATTCCACATCCGGATGAACCGCCAGTGCAACGTTGGAAATGAGCGTCCAGGGAGTTGTGGTCCATACCAGGAAGTAAGTATCCGGTTCATCCTTTACCCGGAATTTCACGTAAATGGAAGGGTCTTTAACTTCCTTGTAGCCCTGAGAAACTTCGTGGCTGGACAGAGGTGTTTCGCAGCGCGGGCAATAAGGCAAAATTTTGAATCCCCGGTAAATCAAATCCCGATCGTGCAGCTGCTTCAGAATCCACCATACGGATTCAATATAATCGTTGTGGAAAGTAATGTAGGGATGTTCCAGGTCCAGCCAATACCCGATCCGTCGGGTCAGATCATCCCATTCTTTTTTATAATGAAAGACACTTTCTTTACACTTTTCGTTAAATTTATCAACACCATACTGCTCAATCTCTTCCTTTCCCTCAATACCCAGTTCCTTTTCCACTTCAATTTCCACGGGCAGACCGTGTGTATCCCATCCGGCTTTCCGGTTCACAAAAAAACCACGCATTGTTTTGTAGCGGCACACTGTGTCCTTCACCGTGCGACTCATCACATGGTGAATTCCCGGACGTCCGTTTGCCGTAGGCGGTCCTTCATAAAACACAAAATTGGGAGCTTCTTTTCGGATTTCCAGACTTTTTCGGAAGATCTCTTGCTCATCCCAGAAGTTTAAGATGTCCTCTTCCAGCCGGGTCAGGTTCGCTTTGCCGCCGTATTCCTTGAATTTCATGTCCTGGTCCTCTGCTCTACTTTCTCAACAAATAACTGATTAAAAATAGCACCAAATTTAATATGATAAGCGTGGTAATAGGAAAGTAAAAAGTAAAATTTTTCCGTCGAATGAGAATATCGCCCGGTAATCTGCCCAGATAGGGAATTTTGGGTGCTACCATGAGAATGATACCAATAATTAAAAATACCACCCCCATAAAAATTAACAACCTGGCAAACGGTTGTAAGGAGAAGTTTTCCATGGTTCACTACAACTTTTCAATCACTTTTTTCATGAGCCGGGTTAACCGCGGTTGTGCCTGATTGGCAGTGCGGATGATATCTTCCACATTAGCCGGCTGCAAAGCATCCGGGAAACATTCATCCGTAATCACCGAAACGCCAAACACTTCCATGCCCATGTGCCGGGCAACAATCACTTCCGGTACGGTGGACATCCCCACCACGTCGGCTCCGATTCCGCGCAGGAAACGATATTCCGCACGGGTCTCCAGATTGGGACCGGCCACCGCCACATACACACCTTTCTGCACTTTAATCTTCTCCTCCAGCGCTACCTCTTCGGCAATGGCAATCAGTCGCTTGCTGTACGGCTCACTCATATCCGGAAATCGCGGACCCAGTTCATCGTCGTTGGGACCAATGAGAGGGTTATCGCCCAACAGATTGATGTGGTCATCCATAATCATCAGATCACCTTTCCGAAAAAGCGGATTCATTCCTCCGGCTGCGTTTGAGATGACCAGCGTCTTCACTCCCATAAATTTCATCACCCGAATGGGGAAGGTAATCTGCTTCATGCTGTAACCTTCGTAATAATGAAATCTTCCCTGCATGGCCATCACCGTTTTTCCGGCCAGATGCCCGAAAATCAGCTTCCCGGCGTGGGTTTCCACAGTGGAAACGGGGAAATGCGGAATATCTGTATAGGAAAGCTCCGTCTCCTTTTCGATATGCGTAGCCAGGTCTCCCAGACCGGTTCCTAAAACAATACCCACTTCCGGTTGCAGCCGGGTGTGTTGTTTCAGATAGGCAACGGTTTCCTCAATTTGTTTGCGTAGTTCGCTCATAGTGCTGTTTGTGTCTCCGGATTTATTTATTTTGGTTCTTTTGATTCAACTGCTGCTGAAGTTTTTCCTTTTCCTGCTTCAACTGTTCAACTTTTTTCTTCTCCTGTTCAATCACCCGCTGCGCCTCGCGTTCCACGCGAATTCGTTCGATAGCTTCCCGTCGGTCTTTCTCCTGCCCTTTATAGGCAAAGTAAATACTTCCCGCAACAGCCCCAGCGCCAGCAACAAAATAAGGCGGAATGTTATCTACATCGGCATACCAGAAAGGTAAACCGACCAGCAATCCCGCAGCACCACCAACCACCGCACCACCCAGAGCATAGCCCCAGGTGTTGTAGCTGGTTTTGTTCTTGCGAATTTCAGCTTCGCTGATGGGATAAGCCAGATCATCGAACACCTTGTCGGTTGGTTCCACCCGTAACACATCCTTCAATGCGATCTGGTGAACCTGATGGTCGATTTCGGACACGTACGTGAGGGTATTAGCATCCCGATTCTGAATCACCACATTCTCGGTATGCCCGTCCCGTTTCACCAGCTTTACCGCCTGACGTTTCTGTAAGGTCCCTACGGTCAACTCCTTTTGCGCACCGCATCCAGCCAACAGAATCACCACCAGAACAACGCTCATCATACTTCCAAAAACACGCTTCATAAACCTGCTTCCCCCTATTTATTTCGTTTTTTTTCCAGATTTTGAATTAATTCGTCAATTTGAATGCCGCGTTTAAAAAATTCGTTAATATCTTCGTCTTCCATCTTCTTTTTGGGTTTCTTTTGTTCGGTATCCTCTTCATCCCTGGTTTCCTGCGATACCCGGAATGATTCGTCCCCCGCATCTTCTGTTTCCAGAATTTCTTCTTCTACCACCAGATCATCAGTGTGAGTTTCCTCAGCCAGTTCAATGGTTGCCTGCTCATCTTCCGATTCGTCTTCCACCTTCTCGGTTTTTTGCTTTTCCACCCATTGCTTTAGAGAAGCCTTTTTGCGATTTCGCGCTTTTTCCACAAACACCTGGGCTTCTTCCGGGATGGCATCGTCCATTTCCAGCACTGAGAGCAATTCAATTTGCGAAACCAGAATCTGCCGCAATCGATTGATGAACGATTCTTTTTGCGTACGCAGGAGATTGACCTCATCGCGCATCTGTCGCGCCTGCTTTCGGGCTGTTTCCACAATCTCCAGCGCCTTGAGCTCAGCTTCTTTTATAATCAAATCCGCCTGTCGCCGACTGTGTTCTTCGGATTGCTTTTTGACTTCCTGAACATTGAGCAGGGTTTCCCGCAGGTTTTTCTCGGTTTCCTGGTAATCCTTCAATTTGGTTTCCAGTTCCACCACCCGGCGATTAAGCTGTTTGCTCTCTTCCTGAAGCGATTCGAATTCCTCGGCAACCATATCCAGGAAGGTTTGGACTTCAACGGGATCGTATCCCCGCAGTGTTTTTTTAAACTCCTGCTTTCGGATATCCAATGGTGTTAACTTCACGATTCAACCCCATGGTTTAAAGGTTTCTGGTTTAATTCTCAATTATTTTCCCTCCGGCCCTCTTCGGAACTCAGACCACCATCGGGAGATTCCCCATTTTCTTTAGGTGTAGTGCCTTGGGCCGAAAATCGCTGTTCCAATACGTACCATGGTGGAGCCCTCTTCAATGGCCCATTCAAAATCGGAGGACATTCCCATGGAAAGGATGTCCATACGAACGTTGTTCAAATGCATCGCCCGGATTTTCTCAGCCAGATTCCGCAATCTGGCAAAACAGGGACGCACTAATTTTTCATCATCGCTAAACAGCCCAACGGTCATCAGTCCCTGGATCTTCAGATATTTTAGTTCGGCTATTTGAGCAATCAGTTCCGGAGCTTCTTCGGGCAGACAACCGCTTTTACTGGTTTCTCCGCTGGTGTTCACTTCCACCAGAATCGGCATTACCTTATTCTCCCGGGCGCAACGTTTTTCAATCTCCAGCGCCAGCGGCATGCGATCGACCGATTGAATCATCTCAAACAGTCGCACGGCATATTTAACCTTGTTCGTTTGTAGCACTCCAATCATGTGCCAGGTAACCGGTAAAACTTCCGGTTTCTTTTGCCGGGCTTCCTGAACCCGATTCTCGCCAATAATGGTTACCCCCGCTTGAATAGCCTGGTTTATCTGTTCCGGGGGAACCGTTTTGGTCACCGCCACCAGCTCAACGGATTCCGGTGTGCGACCGGCACGTTCCGCAGCCCGGGCAATCCGTTCCTGAACGCGCCGTAAATTTTCCTGAATCTGGTTCATATCCAATCAATCCGTTCCGCCAAAAGAATATCAATCATTTGGTTTCGGACGGAGGCGGCTGAAATCCAAACGGTTTGCCGGTTTCCGTCATCCCATGCAATTTGATTTCCCCATACTGCGACTCGTATTTGCGTATGTTATCTTCCAACGCCTTCAGCAAGCCCTTGGCATGCTGTGGGGTCATGATGATGCGTGCATACACCCGCGTTTTGGGAACACCCGGAAGAATCCGGGTAAAATCGATGACAAATTCCGCCGGTGAATGGGTTATCAAAGCCAGATTCGAATAGATTCCTTCCGCTTGCTCTGGTGGCAGCTCAATATTAATTTGATGCTGTTGGGGTGGTACTGGATTTTTGGGTTCCATTTTTTCCTTAAATGTATTTTTACTTGTACTTTAAGCGATTAATTTACCATAAATGAACAGGTAAGTCAAGAAAACTCTGATAATACGACTGGTATCCTATGCCGCAAATTCCGGAACATATCATCGATCGGGTTCGTGATTCGGTGGATATTGTGGATGTCATTTCCCGATATGTAAATCTGAAAAAATCGGGACGCAATTTCAAGGGGCTCTGTCCCTTTCATACCGAAAAGACCCCCTCTTTTATCGTGAGCCCGGATAAGCAGATTTTCCACTGTTTCGGATGCCACGTGGGCGGTAATGTGTTCAATTTTCTGATGAAATATGAAAAAATTTCTTTTACCGAAGCAGTGCGAAAACTGGCTGAAGAGGCAGGTATCGAAATCCCGACCCGGCAGGTACGTCCTCAGCTTAGCGAATATGACCGATTGTACCGGGCGAATCAGTTTGCTGCGGATTTCTATCAGCGATTGCTGGAGGAACACCGGGACAGGATTTTTCCCTATCTGGAAAAGCGGGGCATTTCCCGGGAAACCATGCGAAATTTTAAAATCGGCTACGTACCGGAAGCCTGGGACAGCTTGCAGAAGGAGATTCAAAACAAGAACATGAATCTGAACATCTTTCGCAAGCTGGGGTTGATCCTGCAAAGCGAAAAAGACCCATCCCGCTTTTACGACCGCTTCCGCAATCGGCTGATGTTCCCCATCCACAATGTATCCGGAAAGATTGTGGCATTCGGTGGTCGCACCCTTTCCGGTGATCCCGACATTCCCAAATACATCAACTCACCGGAATCACCTATTTTTAAGAAGAGCGAAGTACTTTACGGACTGTTTTTCGCCAAGGAATGGATTCGGCAGGAAGGATATGCCATTTTTGTGGAAGGGTACATGGACTTTTTACAACTTTTTCAGCAGGGAATTAAAAATGTGGTGGCGACCAGCGGAACAGCATTAACCGAAGACCATGCCCGATTAATTCGGCGTTACACCCAGGAGGTGATTTTATGTTATGACGCCGACAGCGCAGGAATTCATGCTGCCCTGCGGGGTGGGCAGGTACTGTTTCAGAACGACCTGAATGTTCGGGTGCTCATTCTGCCCGAAGGCGAGGACCCGGATAGCTTTGTTCGCCAGCATGGTGCGGCAGAGTTTTATTCTTTGCTGAAACAGTCCCGGGATTACTTCGAGTTTAAGCTTCAGCATCTCTCGGAGGGAACAGACCTTTCGGAGGTGACCCAGCGAACCCGTCTGGTGAACGAAATGATTGATACGCTGGTACCCCATCCCGATCCGCTAAAACAAAACTTTTACGCCAATCACCTGGCAGAAAAATTCGGTATTCAGGAAACCACTTTGCTGAACGAAATCAAAAAGCGTCAGCAACAGTTAGCCCGACGGGAAAAACTTCGGGAAGAGCATCGCCAAACTTCCCCACGAGTGCTGGAGTCGCGCATCAGTGGGCTTACTGGCGCCTGGAGTGCCGAACGGGATCTGATTATCCTGATGTACAACTACTTCGATAAATTAAAAGAATTTATTTTCGACGTGCTGGAACCGGACGATTTTCAGAACGAAGGGTTCCGAAAACTCTTTGTATTTTTTCGGGAAAACCGGGAAGCAAACTTCGGAAGCATCTTCCAGGAAGCACTGGCTACGATAGCCGATGAAATGACCGTCAGCCAGATTACCGAACACATGTTTAACGAAATTGCCGATCCGGAACGCTATTTGAACGACTGTGTAAAAAAAATCAAAACCGCTCGCCATCAGACCCGCTTAAGTATCCTCCGCGAACAACTCAAACAAATTCCCCCGGAAAATCCGGAACACCTATCCATTTTACAAGAAATTTCTCACCATTTGCGTGAAATTGCCCGGATTCGGAAAGTATTCTCCAGTTAATACCCTGTTATAAATTCTATTGTCGGTCTCCTTTTTCGACAAATTTTAACCTGAAAAACGTTGTGACTTTAGTCACCTGTCGGTTTTAAAAAGGGAGTAATTTCAAAGGAAATTAAATGCAGGAATTACAATGGGAAAACACATGGAACAACATTTCAGGGATGAACAGAATCACATGACCACACCCCGGTACGATATTATTGTAATTGACGATAATTACGAACAGGCCAACATCATCAAGCTGCTGGTACAGGAATACGGATTCAAGGCGAATTTTATTACGGACAGTCACAAAGCGTTCGAAATTATTAAAAAAGAAAAACCCCGCCTGATTATCCTGGATTTGATGATGCCGGAAGTGGATGGGTTAAGACTGTGCAAAATGATTAAAGAGGACCCGGAAACCGCAGATACGCGCATCATCATTTACTCAGGAAAAATGTACGAATCGGACAGACGAAAAGCGCTGGCATTGGGTGCGGACCTATTCTTGACCAAACCCACCCGTTCGTACATCCTGTTAGATGCCATTAAAAATCTGCTTTTACCAACCACCGATGAAATCATTTCAAATTAAATTCTGGGGCGTGCGGGGTTCCATTCCTACACCGGGACCCCGGACAATCCGGTACGGAGGGAACACTCCGTGTCTGGAAGTGCGTTTTCAGAACGGTCCCTTTTTTATTCTGGACGCTGGCAGCGGAATTCGCGATCTGGGCAATAAACTACTCAAAGAAAAAGATCCGGTGGAAGCGTTTATTTTCATCAGTCATTTCCACTGGGATCATATTCAAGGGTTGCCTTTTTTCCGCCCTGCCTACAAACCCGGGAACCGGTTCACTATTCTGGGCAGTGACGATGCGGCCATGGCACTGGATCAGATTATTGCATTTCAGATGAATCCCACCTATTTCCCGGTTGCCATTCAGGATATGCGCGCTGAGATTCGATTCCGCTCACTCCGGGAGGAGTCCTTTGAACTGCAAGGAGTCCACGTGCAAACCATTTATCTGAACCATCCCGGCTATGCACTGGGTTACCGATTTACCTACCGGGGGAAAAGCTTTGTCTATTTCAGCGATAACGAACCATTCCAGGACCAGTATCCCCCGGGAACAACCAACACCATTGGTCAACATAAAAACCGTGTGGAGGATTTGTTCGACAACTTTGTGGAAAATAAAAATGAGCATTTCGTGGAATTCTGCCGTGGAGCAGATGTGCTCATTCACGACTCCCAATACTTCCCGGAAGAGTACGAAATCAAACAAACCTGGGGACACTCCCCTTTTACTTTCACTGTGGACCTGGCCATACAAAGTGGAGTCAAACACCTGATTCTCTTTCATCACGATCCGGACCACAATGACGACAAAGTGGATCAAAAGCTGGTGCTGGCAAAATCTCTTTTACAGGATCGCGGAGCCAATATTCAATGTTACGCAGCGCGGGAAGGATGGTCGTTCGTTTTATAATGTTCATCGTCGGGCAATAACCACCGTTTCGCGCAATTCCTGCCTGAATTGATGCATTTCATCAAAAATCTGAGCGAAGATCACATACATTCCAATGGGTAAATTTTCGCCGTTATCTCCTTTCCCGTCCCAGACCAGACTCCCCTGTTGCCCGACCGGCATTTTCTGGGCCAGTTCTCGTACCAGACGTCCCCGCAGGTCAAAAATTCGAACCGTTAAATATCCCAGAGAAACGGGTAAATGATACTGAATCAGGGTGAAATCTTCAAATCCATCCCCATCCGGCGAAAATGGATTAGGAGCTACCTGAAATGCCCGGGTTGTGCCGGAAAGGGGAATAAACACGGAATTTTGCGCCCCGGGTGTACTTCCCGATGGTGCCACACAAGCTGCCCAATTATCGGCAATTCCCGAAGGACGTTCCGGTTGAATCCGCTCCAGCGAGGTGCCGGGGTCCACTTCCCGGCGCATCCATTCATCAAAATAATGCACCCGATCCATCTGCCTGCCGGAAGGTGAAATGAGTTTCAAATCGTCCGTATCGTTATTTAAAGCAGGAAAACCAGGAACCACTATTGTAATTTCCGGATTCAAATGATATTGGAGAATGGTGGCAGAATCTCCGGTCAGGATGTAAAACATTCCGGGCTGGCACCAAAAGTCTGTTCCGGTAATTTCCACGGTGTCCCGAGCATCGGCAAAGCAGAACCCTTTCAGATTAATCGTCAGCGTTCCGCGATGGTAAATTTCCACCCATTCTCCCCAACCCGCCATGGGTCGATACATCATTTCGTTTAAAATCAGATCGTTTTGCACCGATTCCACTCTCACCGGGATGATTCGTACATTGTTCTCGGGATGTTCGTCTCCGGGCAATTCCACCTGGCACCCAAACATGTATTGCCCGCCGGCAATACCGGAAATCTCAAGCTGCATCCGGGCAGTATCGTCCAGGGCCAGGCTTCCCTGAAAAGTGAGACTATCCAGGAGTTCTCCGGTATCCAACCGGGCGTTTCCGTTATCATCCCGAAAAAAAGATATCTGAAAACGATCGACCACTTCATATCCCTGGTTCTTTACAATGGCAACAAGTTGAAACGGATTCGTCTCCTGCGGGAAAGAGGGCAATACCAGCAGGGTATCCACTGCCAGGTCCCGCGCCGGTGGGGTGATGGAGTTGGTAAATCCAGGGGTCCCACGAAATCGCCGGGAATCTCCCCAATTCACCGATGAGTTATCCGGTGTGAGCAAACGTTTTTCATCAGAATATCCCGGCAGGTTACCCGTCGAATACCGATACAGTTGAACGGTATCTCCTGCGTCATTCACCAGAATTACCGGTTCCGAATGGGTATTTGACCAACCGCTATGTCCAAACGAACCGTCGTCGATGGTAAGTACCAGTGCACTATCCGGAATGAGTGTGTCGTACACAGTGGAATGACCGAAATAGCTGGCATCCAGAATTACTGCATATTGCCCGGGATTCAGGAGCAAACCTTCTCCGGCATCAGTCAACGCATCCAATTCCAGACTGTCTCCAACTCGCCAGCCACTGAGGTCCTGAGGTTGTTGTCCGGCATTGTAGAGTTCCACATACTCATTATGGAATTCAAGCGTATCGGGATCGAACATGATTTCGGTGAGGATAATCTGAGCAATTAGCGGATGAACCAAACAACATATCGCCCCACAGACAAGAAAGGCTATTTTCATCGCTCTCCTCCCCTGACCTATTCAAGCGAAGAAATAGCCCTATCCCTGGCGGGAAAATGAAGGGAATTGGAATTTCGTCATTCCGAAAAATCCTTTGCCTCCCTCCATCCGAACGTGTTATTCCTTTTCAAGCCTAATTCTTTGAGAGCACTTCTTCCCCATTCCAATTTTCCCATTCCTTTAACTCAATGCGAACACTTCCCACAAAAGCCTTCATGTAGGCTTTTAGCGGAACACGCTGTAAATCCAGCGAAAACCACCCTTTAAAATCGTCTTTAATCCCCGCGATTCCGACAAATTTCAACCGGCCATCCAGATAGTACCCGGTTAAATCCAGGTCGTGCAGGTCAAAGGTGCGAGCATCTCCGGTAAATCGGATCACTGTGGTATCCAGCTTATTATAGGCAAATACCGGAACGCTGGCATTG
>CAZBWV010000011.1:0-14583 GCA_964495805.1 uncultured Calditrichaceae bacterium | reverse complement strand
CAAACCCACGTTCATTTGGTATAGAACATATGTTCGGCTCAAATATATGTGAGTAATGATAGGCATGTTCTTTAAAATTGCGAGGGTAGTATGCACAAAACAATTTTACTATGGTTCTTATCGATTTTGTTTGTAGCCTTTTCCGTGATGGCAGGAACGACCGGTAAAATTGCCGGTACGGTTCGTGATGCCCAAACGGGAGAACCGTTAATTGGTGCTAATGTGGTTCTGAAGGGAACCGGGATGGGAGCCGCCACCGATATGGATGGCTATTTCTACATCATTAATGTTCCTATTGGTGAGTACACGGTGGAAGTTTCCATGATCGGTTACCAGACAGTGGTGCATCCAGGCGTAAAGGTTTACCTGGATCAGACTACCAAGCTGGATTTCAAATTACGACCGGAAGCCATTCAGGGTGAGGTCATCGAGGTAGTGGCGGAACAGAAGCTGACTGTGGAGAAGGATGTGACTACCAAGAAAGTGATTATCGATCGAGAAGAGATTAAATCGTTGCCGGTACGAGACTTTTCCGATCTGGTGGCTATTCAGGCAGGTGTCATCCGGATTGAAGGGTCACTGAAAGGAATTCCGGGATTCGAAGATCGTGGTATTGAAGAAGTTCACGTTCGGGGTGGTCGTGCTGCTGAAATCGGTTACATGGTGGATGGTATGTACATCGAAAACCCCATCTACGGAGGCCGGTACAAAGGAATTCAGTTGAACAAATTTGCTTACGAACAGGTGGATATGAAAACCGGTGTATTCAATGCTGAGTACGGTGATGCCATGTCCGCTATTTTCAATGTGGTCACTCGCTCCGGTACGGATAAGTACGAAGGCAACATCAACCTGGAAACCAGTGCACTGGGATTTGAACCCGATCGCCTGCGAGAATATGGGCGGGTATCCGGCGCGTTTGGTGGCCCGGTACCGTTTACCAATAAACATGTCAAATTTATTATGAGCGGTCGGCGAACCACCCGTAAATACAATGTGTACGAGTTTGATGATATTGTATTCGATCCCTCCGATACATTGGCCAACCGCTGGGACCCCCGATTGCTGGATAAAACCGGTTTGACCTGGGAAGAATTTCAGGAACAGCACATCCAGCATGCCCACCGCTACGACCGGTACAAAGGATGGAAAGCGTTTGGCTTTAATCGCGATTGGGATTTGTTTGCCAAGTTAACTTTTGACCTCAGTCCCTCCATGAAACTGGAGCTCTCCAACTGGGTGGTAGGCACGGAATTTCGTACTTTTAACACCGAAAACCATTGGTATCGCTTTTATGAAGACGGACGGAACATCGTGCGCCAGAACGCTGACCGTCAGGCATTTGTGTGGACGCATATGATCAGCAAAAACACCTTCTACACCGTTCGAGGCTCCCGATTTTATCAGGAGATGAACATCGGATGCAAAGATCCCAAAACCGGCCGCTGGCTGGATGCCGACGAATACCGCCGGCCCTATCCGCCTCCCGATGTGAACAACTGGGAAACCAAAATCGATGAGCACGGACGAACGGTGTACTACGATCCCATCGTTAAAGAGTGGATTCCCAAGGATTGGTACGATTACGACCTGTATCTTTCCTATGAGTTCTTTGCTCAGGGCAACGACCGCTATCACCACCGGAGTTATGCACAAACCTGGGAAGCAGTGGCGGACATCACTTCACAGGTAAATAAGCATCATCAGATTAAAACCGGTGTGAGCTACAAGCAGCACGATCTGTACTTCAACGAAGTTCAGCTGCCCTGGCTGGCCAATCCTTACTATGACTACTACAAAAAACATCCCATCGAAGGGAGTTTTTATATTCAGGATAAAATTGAATACGATTACATGACCATCAATGCCGGTATTCGGGTGGATATGAACAACCCGCGGTCTAAAATGTGGGAAAATCCCTACGATCCAGATACCAAGCTGATCGATTCCAAAACCACCTATCAGATCAGTCCCCGTCTGGGTTTCTCCCACGTGATTACCGAAAAATCCACCTTCACCTTCGGTTACGGACAGTTCTACCAGTTCCCCACCTACCGAAATGTGTATCTGAACTCTCAGCAGAGTCTGGAAGCCATTCGACCGTTGGTAGGGAATGCCCTGTTAAAGAGCCAGAAGGTAACCTCTTACGAATTCGGTTTGAATACCGAGTTGATGGAAGGATTTTTATTCCAGATTATCGGATGGTCGAAGGAATACAACAATCTGACCTCCACCGAACGTGTGCCCCGTTTCCCGCGTTCGTATTACGTTTTTGTGAACCGGGATTATGCCACCGCACGGGGGTTTGATTTAAACATTCGTTTCCGGAAGAAACGTTTTTCCGGCATGATTCAATACACCCTCTCGCGGGCTACGGCCAATACCAAAGACCCGTGGGAAAGTTATCGTCGGGAATACACGGTGGAAACCCAGCCACGTCGCGAATTCTTGATGGGGTACGATCGGACTCACGACATGAACCTGAGTGGTGCGTATGTTATTCCGCCTCATCAGGGATTCAAGCTGTTTGGGGTTCGTCCGCTGGCCAATAGCCGGATTGACCTGATTTTTGTCGCGACCAGCGGTGCTCCGTACACCCCAACTCACAATGGTATTGCCGGTCCCACCAATTCCGAACGGGAACCCTGGTACATCCAGTTCAATATGCATTTCCGAAAGAATTTCGAGCTGATGGGAATGAAATACACTTTCGGTATTCTGGTGTTCAACCTTTTCGACCGGAAAAATGCGCTGGATGTGTTCACCGAAACGGGAAAGGCGGACGATCCCGGAAATTATATTCGACGATTCATCAACCGGAAAATCTATTCTTCGACCTATTGGGATCAACCGTATCGCTTTGGTCCCAGACGCCGAGTCGATTTTACCCTGGAAGTGTCATTTTAAGGATTTTTTGCAAAAATTCGGAGGTCTTCGATGAAGAAAATTCTTGCTGTTTGGCTTCTCCTTTTGTTTCTGGTTCCCCTTTTGTTCTGGAATGGACTGGAAGCAAAAGATACCAGAACAGAAAGTTCTCACCAGACATTTGGTAAAAAATACCGGATACCCGATCCGGCCCTGCAACGGGCAATTGGTATTTTAGAGAAAGGGAAGTTGAAAACATCTACCAGTAACTATGGCATTTTCACCGGTTTCGGGTTCTCCGGCGATCCTTACCCCGAAGGTTTGTGGGGCAGGTATCAGTACATTTCCATGATTTCCTTATTATTTGGTGTTCCTGGTCGGGACGAGAACGGAAATCCCTATCCCTGGGCGGTGGGCCCCAAAAGTTTGTATTCCCCCAAGGAAAGAGATTTTGTGACGAAAGGAAACGACAACACTTACTGGGGTCCTTCGGTTTCCGAATCGTTCATGGACCGCACCAGTGGGCATTTGCTGATTGACTGGGAAGCGGTGGAAGATGCAGCCACTCGTTTGCATGGTTCCGCCACCGCTGGCGAAGTGTACGGTGGAATCTGGGCTCAGCCAGACGATCCCACCCCACTGATTGCCACCAGTGATATTCCCAAAAGCTGGCCCATTCATATCGATTCCCTGGGGAACGAGGAACGCTATTGGCCCGGTCCCTGGGCGCTGGACACATCTGGCGTTCAGCAACCCGGCGTGTTTGTCTCCGATGAAGATGTGTATTTTGAATTCGATGATCGGCTGGCCAGCCGGGATGTGAATCCCGATAGCGTTGATTTAAGTATCCTCCCCGTTCCGGACGGATATGAACCACCTCCCGAAATAGGGTATCCCCTGGGAATTAAAGCACTGGTATCCGCTTATTCTTACGGTTCCTCCGTGGCAGAAGATATTATTTTCTTCAACATGCGTCTGGTCAACCTCTCCCAATATCATTATGAGAAAGCCTGGGCTGGTTTCTATTTTGATGTGGATTCCTATCACCGAACTTATGATGGGAGCTATGTCGGCCGAACGAACGACGACGATATGATGAGCTTCAACACGGATTGGGACTTTGCTTACATCTGGGACCTGGACGATAACAGCAGTGGTGCGACCAATCTGGCCTATGCGGCATTAAAACTGCTGGAAACACCCCGTGCCACGGAACCGGTGGACCTGGACGGAGATGGAATCCCCGATATTCAGGTCGGCGAAAAGTTAGGATTAACCGACTGGCACTGGTTCGACTGGTATTTCCGTCCCGGTGCGGATGATGGCGGCCCCAACGGGCCATTTACCGGTGACGGTGAAACCCCCACTTCGGTGGATGCTGAAGCCATTATTTACAAAGTAATGTCCGGCGATACGTCCTCCACCGATTCCCCTCCGGATCGGCATGCATACAACATGCAGCACTATTTCCATCCCGATCCGCAGGGCCGCATCAATCCCCATTTCGATTCTTATGCCAGTTTAAAGAAAGATTATCCCGATGGGCTGGACTGCGTCTTTATTATGAGTTCCGGTCCCTTCTCCTTTGCTCCTGGGGATACGGTTCCGTTCTCCTTTGCCATTATTATGGGACAGGACTCCACCGACCTGGTGGTAAATGCGCAGGTCGCTCAGTTGATGTACGATAATTTCTACCGTGGTCCCACACCCCCGACTGCTCCCAACGTTACCGCCCTGGAAGGCGATCGGGAAGTCACTCTGTTCTGGGATGATGTCTCCATCAATTCCCGGGATGCGTTAACCAAAATTAAAGATTTCGAAGGGTTTCGCATTTACAAAAGTACCGATAACGGAATGACCTGGGGCGAAAAACGCCACGATGATTCCACCGGAATCGAGTACTGGGTACCGGTTGCTCAGTTCGATCTGGACAATGAAATCAAAGGCTACGATCCCACCGCTCCACATCGCTTTCTGGGAAGCAATACCGGCTTACAGTTCCAGTGGACGGATACCGATGTGGAAAACGGTCGGGAATATCTGTACGCGGTTTGTGCTTACGACCGTGGGTTTATTGCCCACGACCCGGTTCGCGACTCCATCGATGTTACCGGTGGTCGGTTCAATTTCCGTGCGGCGTCGCTGGAGAATTTTCTCTCCAACAGCGACCGCCTGCCTCACATTGTACGGGTTATTCCTCATCGACCACCTTCAAATGTGGAACAATCTGAAGTGGAAATCACCAAAATCGACACCACCAAAGGAAACGGGCAGTTCGAGATTACCGTGGTGGACCAGAGCCTGATTACCGGAGATGAGTATCTGATTCTGTTCCATGCTCAAATGGCCAACGGAATTCCCGTGCAGGGGACAACAACCTATGATTTAATTAACCTGACCAAAGGGGACACGTTGCTCAAGAATAGCACAAAGTATATCCCGCTGGATGTGAGCTCCGAATTTAAGACCATTCCCCCACGGATTGACGGATTGGAATGGACCATCAAGTCTGCCGTGCAGACAGAAATCGATCGTGACCATATGGGCTGGACGGAAAACTCCAATTGTAATTACGAGGTTAGCGCCAGCTTTGTACGGCGGGTCGTATCCGATTACTACGTGGTCTTCACCGGGGAAGGGGCGGACAACGCCTACAGTCCTCAGGACACCAGTCAGGTGGTCTTTCAGGTACCTTTCCAGGTGTGGAACAAGTTGACGGTGGAAAATAAGAAGTTAACGCCTCGCAAAGCGAAGATCACCGTATTCGATACCGATCACGACGGAAAATGGAGCTCCAAGGATAAATTCTTCCTGCTGGAAAATCATCTGGTGGGTTATCCGGATAGTGTGTTTGTCCGGACTCTCTCTTTTACCTTCACCTGGAGCGATACACCTTACTATAACCAGAATAATCAGCTAATTCCCGCCAATAAGCCCTGGGCTGTGGGAGATACCTTGCTGATTCCGGTGTTCAACCCGTTCCAGGAAGGGGATGGCTTTATTGTGAACACCAGCAAGATTTACCAGGTCAAAGAAACCACACAAGAAGATATCAAGAAAGTAAAAGTGGTTCCCAATCCCTACATTGTTCACGCGGGGTGGGAATTTAATGAGTACAGCCATAAGCTTCAGTTTACAAATTTACCTTCCAAATGTACCATTTATATCTTTAATGTGAACGGAGAATTGGTCCAGACCCTTCACCACGATAGCATTTACGATGGTAGTGAGGACTGGAATCTCTGGACGGTCAATCGTCAGGAAGTGGCACCTGGCCTGTATGTGTGGGTTGTAGAAACCCCTGACGGCAAGAAAGATATGGGTAAATTTGTAATTATTCGATAGAACACCAAGTCTAATTTTTGGAGGCTTTCGAAAATGAGAAAAGGCATTTTAACCATTTTAATTTTGATACTGACGGTGACGCTGGTATTTTCGGGTGACGAGCTCTCCAAAGTGGGAACCACGATGGCGCAGTTTCTGAAAGTGGGGGTTAGCGGACGCGGAACAGCTCTGGGTGATGCCTATGTGGCTGGCGTCAACGATCCCACTGCGATGGCCTGGAATCCAGCGGGAATGCAGCAAATCGGGAAGCGTGCTTTTGCACTTTCCCACACGCAATTGTTTGCCGACATTACCCTGAATTACGCTGGATTGGTTATCCCGGTTACCCCGCATCAAAGTCTGGGAATCAGCGTAATTTATTTGAATAGTGGGAATATTGATTTAACCACCATTGAAGAACCCGAAGGAACCGGCGAAACATTTACTGCAACCGATGCCGCAATTGGCGTTTCTTACTCGCGCCGCCTGACCGAACGGTTTGTGCTGGGACTGACCGTGAAATACATTCAGGAAAAACTGTATCACGAGAAGGCGTCCACGTTTGCTTTCGACATTGGGTCTCAGTTCGACACCGGTATTTACGGCATGCGGTTGGGTATGGCACTACAGAACTTTGGCGGAAAGATGAAACTGGATGGTCCCGATCTGGACATGCCACTCACGGATCCGGAAACAGGTTACGAGAATAAATCCGGTGCTCGAATGCAGACGCTGGAATGGCCAATTCCTCTGCTGTTTAAAATGGGAATCATGATGGATCTGGTGGGTAAGAATTCGGAAATCATGAAAAGTGCGAAAAACCGGTTTTCCATTGCTCTGGAAGCGAATGACCCCATCGATCATTACCTGCGGTTTAACTTTGGTGCAGAATACGAATGGAACGGAATGTTTGCCTTGCGGGCAGGTTACAAACTGAATTACGACGAAGCATCCTTTACCGCTGGCGCAGGTTTTAAAGTGAACATGGGCGGCACATTGTTGCAGCTGGATTATTCTTTCAACGATTACGGCCTGCTGGATTACGTGCATCAGTATAGTTTCGCCTTTACATTCTGAAAAAAGTGGTTAAATTTAGTTGTTTTTCATGGCATAACAATGTAAGGAGGTATTATGAGGAAAGTATTAGTTGTTTTATTGGCGTTTTTGGTGATGGCTTCGTGGACATTCGCCAAAAGCAATCTGGACAATGTGCAGGCGCTGAAAGCCAGCAGCAAGACCTCGCTCTTTCGGGCGCAAAAACCCAGCACATTACCGGAAAATGCCAGCATTCTGGTTCATTTTCGGGGCGATTCGCTGGTCTGGCACGAAGATTTTGAAAGCGGTGCAGCGGGCTGGACTTCTGTGGATGAAACCGATGTGGGCATCAAGTGGCACCAGGACGATTGGATGGCTCACGGCGGCGCTGGTGATCTGGCCTGGTGGATGGCCGATACCACTCTGGGGAACGATGGTGGTTATTTGAGCCACTGGTATCAGGTGCTGGATACTCCGGATATTACTCTGAGTGGTTCTCCCACCCTGACGTTCTACCATCGTCTGAAATGCGAGAATCCCGCCGGTGCTACCTCTCCTTATGATGGTTGGGATGGGGTCAACGTGCGGATTTCCACTGATGGTGGAACCACCTGGACGGTATTGCAGAACCCGAACCCGGCTTACACTTGCAACAGTTTGTATAGCTTCGGATACGAATTCGGTGAAGGTCCCAACGTACCTGGCTGGGCGGGTGAAATTTCCACCTGGACTCAGGTAACCATCGACCTGTCCGCTTACAGCGGTCAGACGGTAAAAATTCGTTTTGCTTTTGCTTCCGATCCGGCATACGATACCGGTAACGATCCCACCATGTTTGGCTGGCAGGTGGATGATATCGTGGTAGCGGATGGTAGCAACATTCTCTATTCCAATGACGGAACTCAGGCGGACATGACTGCACAGAACTGGGCTCCCCTGGGTGGTGATTACTGGCATATTGCCACTGATCCCACGGCTCCCTCTCCCACTCATATTGCCGACAGCAACGATCCGGCAACCGGAACCTATCATCCCAATATGATTGATTCTTACATCTCTCCCTATTTCTATGTGCCGGATACCCTGACCGAAGCCTATCTGGATTTTGCTCTTCAGGGAACCTTCGACGATAATAACACCTTCCCCGATGTGGATTATTTTGGTGTGTTTGTTCAGGTTAAAGGGGAAACAAGCTGGCGGTATGTGTCCAATATTACCATGAATCCCAATAATCCGAACTATGTGTACAGCAGTGCTCCCACCAGTTGGGCATGGTTCTCGGAATCCTATGGAAGTGGCACGGTGGATCTGTCGCCGTTGTTAGGAGACACGCTTCGGGTAAAATTCACTTTCTATTCCGATGATGATACACCCATTGGCACTGCGCTGCAGGTGGATGATGTGATTGTGTGGCATCCCACCGCTGTGCTGGAACCGCCGACCAACTTAACGGCTACTGCTGGTGATGGCTATGTGGACCTGGCCTGGGATGATCTGAATGTGGGTGGTCATCACATGTTTGTGTACGACGACGGCACATTCGAAAATGGTATCCATGTAACCAGTGGTTCGGCTGATGCAGGCACGTACTTCGACAGCCCGGCACCAGCCACCATCGATACTCTGTGGATCTGGGGAACGCAGTACAACACCTCCACCACGGCTACCATCAAAGTATGGGATGCTTCCAGTGGTACGATTAGCAATACCCCGCTGTACACCAAACAGGTCACGCTGATCCAGAATCAATGGAACGTGTACGATCTGACTTCGGAAAACTGGACGGTACCCGGCGATTTTGTGGCCGGAATTGAAATCAATCCTAACATCTCTGTAGCTCTGGACGAAAACACCACTCCCAGCCAGCATAGCTGGGTGTACCTGGGGAGCTGGAGCACCTGGGCTTCGGTAGCAGCGGCGAATGGTCTGCCCGATGGCGAATGGGGTGTGCGAGCAGCGGTGACTTACAGCGGTAGCACCAACATTACTTACAATGTGTACCGTCGGGAAGCCAGCAATCCGAATTATGGCTCGGCGATTGCGACCGGTTTAACCACAGCCAGTTACCACGACGCTTCGGTCACCAACGGTGTCACTTACTATTATGTGGTAACCGCTGTGTATCCCGAGGGCGAGAGTGACTATTCCAACGAAGTCAGTGCAACGCCCATGTCCTCCACCATTTATGAGATGGCTTTCGACGATGGAACCGCTGAGAGCTTCTACCCGGTAGGAACAGCCAATTATGTGGCAGTGCGTTTCCGTCCCATTGGCTGGCCAACCGATGTGGTAAAAATTAAGGTGTACTTCAAAGATGCCGGTGGTTCGGCGCAATTTGTCATCTTCGATGATGATGGAGCAAATGGATATCCCGGTACTCAGATTTATGCCAAAACCAAAGCCAATTTAGCTCAGGGATGGAATGAAATTGATGTCTCCGGAGTTACTATTAGCGATGGTGAATTCTATGCCGGTGTGCGCTACACACCGCTGACCAAAGACATCGGTATCGACGAATCGCAACCGTTCTACGATAAGAGCTACATCAAGGTGGGAACCGGTGATTGGACAAAATTCAGTGAATTGGGACTGAACTACAACGTGATGATCCGCGTGATGCTGGATAGCGCCAATGTGGTGGGAATTGCTAACGGCGATCCCAATTTAATTCGGGAATTCAGCCTGGAGCAGAATTATCCCAATCCGTTTAACCCCACCACCACCATCCGGTTTGCCATTCCGATGGATATGGCCGGGCAGCAGGTTACCCTGAAGGTGTTCGATCTGCTGGGACGCGAAATCAATACACTGGTCAATGGTCGAATGAATTCCGGTTACTATCAGGTAACCTGGGATGGCCGCGATATGGCCGGGAATCCGGTAACCAGCGGCATTTACTTCTACACGATCAAAGCGGGTGACAAAGTTCAAACCCGGAAAATGATTTTGATGAAATAATCGGATGTGTCCTGTATGATGAATTGAGTGATATGAATGAGCCATTCCGTTGTGAATGGCTCATTCTCTTTTTTGATGTTTTTGTTACAGTTGAAATGTTAACCACATTCCGAATGTGATATTCGTCGATGAGATGAGTGACCTCATCCTGTATTTTACCGCTTCATCTGGTTGTACCATTTTGACATTGAAAAAAATTCTCATTTAGGATAAAAACAGGTCAACCTTAAATCTGGAGTATCGGGTATGAAAAAAGTATTGGTTTTATTTGTGTTATTATTTGTGATGGCCAATTGGGTGCATGCGCAATTGGAACCCGGGGTGGATTATTCCAATCGCTATTTCTGGATTGTTTTTCATCCGGCATATGATAATATTGAAATCCAGTATGTGGACGGAAAAGCGCGGAGTGGTCTCCCCTCGGTAGATGCCCTGTTCGATCGCTATCAGGTCCGGCAGGTGGTGCCGGAGGTACCTTTTGCCCAGCCCTGGGACCGGGATGGCGATATTAAGTTTAGCAATGTGTTTCGGGTGGAAGTGGAACCAACGGATGACATCCTGCAAATCATCGAAAAATTCAATGACGATCCCAATCTGGTGCTTGCGGAAGCGATTCCCATTTACTATCCGGAAGAAGTCACTCCGTATATTCCCAACGATCCCTATTTTGCCAGCGAGTGGCATCTTACCAAGATTCAAGCGCATTATGCCTGGGGAATGTGGAATGGAGCGACTCCGGGCAGCGATACGGTGGTGGTGGCTATTATCGATACCGGTGTGGATTGGGACCATCCCGATTTAATCCACAACCTGTGGAATAATCTGGGTGAAGATGCGAATGGAAATGGGAAAACGGTTATCTGGGATGGTTCACAGTGGATATTTGACCCCGGTGATGTGAACGGTGTGGATGATGATGGCAACGGTTATGTGGACGATTTTGTGGGCTGGGATTTCTGTGGTGCAAATACGGGGAATTTTCAACCGGACAACGATCCGCATAGTTCACCTTATCAGGGTTTCATGGGGATGTTAATGCATGGAACCCATGTGGCAGGTACTGCTTCTCCCACTACAGACAATGGAACCGGCGTGGCCGGTCCCGGATTCCAGGCAAAAATTATGGCCATTAAGGTGGCTTTCGATAACGATATCAATAACGAACCGGGTGTGTACGCCAGTGCTTCCAGCTATTTGTATGCAGCAAGAAGTGGAGCCCACATTATCAACTGTAGTTTTGGCGGTCCGGGTTACAGTGGTCTGGTTCAATCCGCAATTAATACTGCCCATAATGTGTATGGATGTATCGTTGTAGCGGCGGCAGGAAACGATAATCAAAACAACCAGCTCCATCATCATTATCCCTCCGATTATCAGAATGTCGTGGCTGTGGCGGCATTGAATAGCGGTGATCAGAAAGCTTCCTTTTCCAATTATGGCGCACCCATCGACATCAGTGCGCCGGGAGTGAACATCTGGAGTACGGTATATAAAAATGTTGGAGGTGGATATCAGGGAGCCGGGTGGAGTGGTACCTCCATGGCTTCGCCAGTGGTGGCAGGGAGTATCGCTTTGCTGAAAGCCTTTTTCCCCACCAAACCCAACACCTGGCTGGAACAACGCATCATCGATTCTGCTGATCCCATCGATGATATGAATCCCTCCTATGTGGGGATGCTGGGTAGCGGAAGGGTTAATCTATATGCCGCTATTGCACAGGGGATTTATCCGAACCTTCATTTCCAGGCATATTCGGTACAGGTGGTGGGGCAGGAAAGCGGTGACCTGTCTCCGGGGCAAACCGCCAATGTGCGGGTAACGCTGAAAAACGAAAACGGCTGGCATGTGGCAACCAATGTTACGGCTGTGCTCCGTTCCTTAAACAACGGAATAGTTGTGCTGGACAGTGTGGGCAGCTTTCCTAATATTTCCGGGGGAAGCATCGGCATCAATCTGGTGGATGTGTTCCAGATTAAAGTGGATTCCAGTGCTACCATTGGTTCAATACCCATGGAACTGTACGTCACTGCCAATCAGGATTCCGCTTATCCGTACGATGTCACCCTGAACTTCGACATTGAAATTAGTATCAATCAGGCCGGTTGGCCTCAGAATGATGTGGGCAGCATTCAGCATAGTCCGGTGGTGGCAGATATGGACAACGACGGTGCCATGGAAGTGGTGGCAACTTCCGGTAATGGTAATGTGTATGCCTGGGAGCAGGATGGCACGATGATGAGTGGTTTTCCCTACAGTACCGGTGGGCAGATAATTTCGGCGCCAGCGGTAGGCGATGTGGACATGGATGGAAATCTGGAAATTGTGGTCACCAGCAAAAACAATCATCTCTATATCATTCAGCATAACGGATTGGCTGTACTGGACTTTAATGCCGGTGAGCAGTTGTGGGGAACGCCCAGCCTGTTCGACTTTGACGGCGATGGAGATCTGGAGATTGCATTTGGTACGTTTAGCGGAAAAGTTTACATCATCCATCACGATGGTTCAGCATACGGCAGTTTTCCGATGGATCTGGGGCTGAGCCATCGCATTTTAGGTGGCATTGCCGTCGGGGATGTGAATGACGACGGAGTGGAAGAGGTGGTCTTTGGCACGTTCAACGGAGATGTGTATGCCGTTTCCTCCGGAGATGCTACGGTGCTGAATGGCTTTCCGGTGAATGTGGGTGCCCGGGTGGAGTCCGCACCGGTGATTGCGGATCTGGATATGAGTGGAAGTCAGGGAGTGCGAATTATCGTTACCTCACTGGCTAAAAATCTCACCATCATCGATGGACAGGGAACCGTGGTCGCACAATATACCTACGGCAACAGCATTGTTTCCACTCCCGCTATTGCAGACCTGAATCAGGACGGCACGCTGGATATGGTATTTGGCTGTACCGATAAGAAATTGTACGCGGTGGATGTGAACGGAAATCATCTGAGCGGTTTCCCCATCAGTACCGGTAATGCCATTAAAAGCTCAGCTTCCATTGCCGATATGGATAACGACGGAAGTCCGGAAATTGCTTTTGTGAGCACCGATGGCTTTTTCTACATGGTGCATGCGGATGGTGGCGCTTTTACCGGTTTCCCGATTCATGTGGTGGGGCTGCTTTCTGCCTCCCCTACCATCGACGACCTGGACGGTGACGGCGACCTGGAACTGCTGATTGGAACACCCACTTCGCTGAATATTTACGATGTTCCCGGTAGCGGTACCACCGAGAATTACTGGAGCACCTTGCAGGGGAATTACCACCGCACCAGCAACTATGCCAATGTGGTGGTGGGAATCTCCCATCAGCCGGCAGAGGTTGCCCGGGATTTTGCTCTGCTGCAAAATTATCCCAATCCGTTTAATCCGGTAACCGAAATTCGCTATCGCTTGCCTGCTTCGGAACAGGTGACGCTGGTGGTGTACAATTTGTTAGGTCAGAAGGTACGTACGCTGGTTCATGCGACGCAAACAGCTGGCTGGCATTCCGTGCAGTGGGACGGACGCAATGAACTGGGCGAAAAGGTATCCAGCGGCGTGTACATTTACCGACTGACTGCCGGTGACCAGCAGGCAGTGCGGAAGATGATTCTGATGAAATAGTTGTGTGTACACAGTGTATGAAGAATGAACCCGGCGGAGTTCTCCCCTCTGCCGGGTTTTTTATTGAGCCAGCAATTGAAACACCTGTTTAAGGGTGCTTTCGGTGGAGAGGGGCGTGGGAAAACCGGAATAACGCATGGCATGCTCCGCATCTTTCGAAAGATTCAGATTGGTTTGCGCGACGGAACGAAACCAGCCTTTTTCCTGGTATCGGCGTGCCAGATATTCCTGCTCCGTTTGTCCGGGGGTGGGGACAAAAAGTGCTTTTTTACGCAGCTCAGCCAGTTCCATCACCGTACTGTAACCGGAACGGGAAACAATCAGTCGGCTACGGTTGACCAGCTCTTCCATTCTGGATCGGGGAAGATGAGGGTAAATCATGGTACCATCGGGGAGCTGTTCCGGTTCATCGCCCTCCGGCTTACCCAAAAGAACCACTTTTTGCCCGGGAACCTGTCCGATCTGGCGCCGGATGATTTGTTCAAACACCGTGCGCTGAGGTTCCGGCCCGGAAATGGAAACAAGCAAATCAATGTCTTCGACCATCTGTCGGTACCTCAGGCTGGAGAGAATTCCGATGAAGTGAATGTTGGGATGAGGGCGTGCCCGGGTTAATCGGCCACTCAGCAAACCTTCGTTGTGTTCTCCCAGTTTTCGGTCGGGAACCAGCACCGCGGTAAAATGCTTCAGCATATGGTAATGGAAAGCAATGCCTGCTCCTTCGGCAAAACGCGGAGGCGCCGGAGCGATAAATTGCAACTGATGAGCAAGAAAATAAGAGGGCACTTCGTTCAGGTA
>CAZBWV010000010.1:0-5745 GCA_964495805.1 uncultured Calditrichaceae bacterium | reverse complement strand
TGCTGGAAAGTTTTGTAATTACCGCAGAGGTGGAGAAAAATCTGAAAGCAATTCTTCACACACTGAATCGCCAGAAAGGACAGGGAGTTTTTGTGGAGGGCAATTACGGCTCCGGTAAATCCCACTTCCTGACTGTGCTGGCGACTGTACTGGAAAATCCGGCTACCTGGGAAATTCTGACCGCCGATAAACCGGAACTGCACGCACTAAGTTTGCCTCTTCGGGAGGTAAAAATCCGTGTGCTCACCATCTCCCTGGTGGAACACTCCGGTCAGGAGCATCTGGAAGAAATTGTAACCCGCCGGGCAGTGGAACAGAGATTGCTCACCACCCAGACTGCCCGATTGCCCCGCCGGGAACGGTTCCAGCAAATATTTGAACAATTAAAGCGGGAGAATGCCTACGGACTGGTTGTGCTCATCGATGAGCTTTCGGAATATTTACGCTCCAAACCGGATGCACGCAGTTTTAATGAAGAAATCCGATTTTTACAGTATCTGGGGGAGCTTTCGCTCAAACAGCCACTGTGGCTCATTGCCACCCTGCAGGAACGTATTGAAGACACCGGCGAAATCTCCCAGGAAACATTCAATAAAATTAAAGATCGCTACCCTGTCCGGTTGTTTCTGGGAACGCATCATGTGGAAGAGCTCATCAGCCAGCGCTTGGTTCGCAAAAAGGGCGACGAAGCAACCCGAAAGATTTTACAGCAACTTTACCAGCGGATGAAAACAGCGTTCGAAACCTTGCCCATTAGCGAAGAGAAATTCATCGAAATTTATCCCGTGCACCCGGCCACTATCGAATTCCTGGACAATTTAAAGCGCCTGTTCTCTCAGCATCGGGGAGTGGTGGATTTTATTCATTACCAGCTAAGGGGAGACGAACGGAGAGGAATTCCCGGATTTTTAAACAAACCAGCCGATTCGTTGCTAACACCGGATTTTATTTTTGACCATTTTCAGGTGCGCATTAAAGAAACGGTGGAATTAAACCCTTACCTGGAAGTGGTGTACCGATACTGGGAAAAACAAATCCCCCGATTTTTTGAGCACTCCCATCACCAGCAAGTGGCGCTTCGTCTGATCAAGCTGCTCATTCTGGCTGCCATTTCACCACGCGAAATGCAGTTAAACGTTCGCCAGCTTACCAATATGCTGCTGCACCGCATCACCGAACTGGATTCCCAAATGAACTATCAGTTTGTGGCAGATGTGCTGAAACAAATGTATCGGGAAGGGGCATATCTGGATTACCACCAGGGCGAAACACCAGCCGATGATGTGTACACCGTTGATCTGCAGGCGAACGTCAACGTTATCGTCCAGCGAAAAATTGAAAAGTTAATCTCAGAACTGGAAGAACACGATGCCCGCATCTACCGATTGTTAGAGCAGGATTTCTCCGAACCATTCCTGAAGTTGAAGGAGTTCACCGAACAGCCAGTGAGTGAGGAGGAATATCTGTGGCAGCAAACCACCCGGCGAGGCTGGCGCATTTACCGCGATTTGCGACATCTGACGGAAGAGGAATTAAAGAAAATTGCCGGGGATATTCACAGCGCACGAGCCGATTTTCTGATTCTCATTGGTTCACCGGGCGGTGCGGATTGGCAAAAGAAACACCATCAGGAGGTTCTGCATCAGCAGTTGGCTTCGCTGAACCTGCTGGCTTACACAATCGTCTGGTTACCGGAACCCATCCAGAGCAGTGCGGTGCTTCGGGAATACTATGCGGTAAGTGTGCTGGTTCAACGTTATCAGGATGATCACAGCGCCACCGGCCGGCAAATGTTTCAGTTTTTAAGTGAACGCCGCAGCGAACTCAAGCGGCGTGTCCGGGAGCTGGTAACAAACGCCTATGCTTCCGGCGATGTCCGGGTCGCCGACTATCCCGAACGGTTCGATCAGCTGGGACTCCTGCCTTACGACCGGTTCATGACCACCATGGTGGACAGGCTTCTCACCCGGCGCTTCCCCAAACACCAGGACATTGCTCCGTACAGCCCCATTTACACCACCGGTCGGGTGCAGGAAGCCATTCGTAATTTTTTTCTGCCCGGCGGGATTACCATAGAGGAAGCCGATAGCAGCCTGCGTGCCACCATCGAAAACTATCTGAAACCTTTGGGATTGCTCTCCCGCAGCAGTGGACGGTATCTGCTACGCGTGGAACCGCGTCACTCCCCGTTGTTGCAGTACTTACTGGATTTTATTGAGCAGGAACCGGTGGAGACCGAATATCTCTTTATACGCGCTCACCACAGTCCCTATGGCATCTCCCGGGAACAATTCCAGTTTCTGCTGCTGGCAATTCTTTTCTCCGGGAATGCGGTGGCGTATTCCCATGGGCGTAAACTTCCGCCGGAGCAGATTTCCGGCTACAAGCTGGAACGGATAACTGCCGTTGCCCGGGGCAATTTAATCGACGAGCGGACCGTGCTGGCACTGAAGAACCTTCCTCTGGTGGACAATCGATTGCTTCAGCAGAAATTCAGTTCCCGGGTACAGGAGAAAATCTATCAGCAAATCAAAGAGCAACTGGCCTGGCTACAGGAGGCTCTTCAGTTTGTTCGGCGGGAACTTGAACAACTCCGCAACCACCCGGTTCTGGCTTCTCTGCCAATGGAACGCTGGCAACGTCTGGTGGAAAATCTGAGCACCCTTCTTCAGCGTCTGAAGTTAGGTGCAAATAGTCGGGAGGGGCTGCAACACATTGTGGAAATCCTGGAAGGAGTGCCCCTGTTTGGCGAACAGTACCAGGAGTTGCATCAGGTGGTCCAGTTCCTGCGTGAACATCGACAGGGATTTGAGCAGATTTCCGTTTACCTGAACCATCCCGACCTGGTAATTCCCGAACAGCCGGAATATCGGGAACTCCAGCAAATGCGTACAGAGCTCATGGAAATGCTTCAGCAACCACAAACGGTGACCGAACACATTCCCCAGTTATTTGACCGGTTTCGTGAATTTCAGAAGGAATACGTGGCACGCTATCTGGTGGAGCACGAGCAGTTTCGGGGTGAGCAGGCATTTGGCTGGCTGGAGGAGATTCGCAACTCCCGGTTGTACCGGGCACTTCGGCAGCTATCTACCCTGCGCAGTGTGGAGGTGCATCCCTCTGCCGGTGACATTGAGCAACAGCTAAACCGCCTGCGCGAACGCATCTGTCGGCAGTCCCCGCAGGAGTGGCTCCGGATGCAACCGGTGTGTCAGTGCGGATTCCATCTGGGGGAGGGCAAAATGAAAACGATCGCACCTGGTCAGCTAAACGACCTCATTTTGCAGGCACTTAAAAATTATGTGGTCCAGCTCCGGAATCCGCAAATTCAGAAACAGGTGGAAGAATTCCGGCAAAAAGTGGAGAAACTCTCCCAGAAGAAAAAGCTTGCTGCTTTGCAGGCATTCCGGAAAATCCAGGACGAAAAAGAGTTAGTCCAATTTGTGGAATCGGGTCAGTTACCGGTGCTAAAAGAAGCGCTGGAGGACAAACTGGTCATTCATGAATTCAGTGTGGACGAATTCATGGAGCCGTTTTTAAACCGGCTTCTGGATGTGAATGAACTACAACAGGCGCTGTCGCAAAAACTTCGACAACTGGAACAGGGCGACCGACAGGTGTACGTACGATTGGTGAAGGGGAAAATTCATCCCGGCGAACAACTGAGTTACCGGGTGGCAACCGTTTCGCCATTCGTGTACAACCTTTTTCCGGATTGGTCAGATGAAAATTGGCGACATCTGTTAATGGCTGCCCACTGGTTTGCCGAACACCAGATGCCCATAGAACGTTTACCGGAATTGCTGGAAATAGATCTGCCAGCGGAAATGCAGGACGATTTTCTGCGCGAGATAAAAGTATTGGTAAAAGAAATTCCCGTTTCGGAATTAGGAGAATTACCTGAGCAGGCGTTGATTGATTGGTTTGAGAAACTGTATCAGAACAGTGAATACCATCAGATAAGAGAATTTGTAAGGAAGGAACAGCATTTTGTGGGGCTGGTTCGGCATTCGCTGGACAGAGCCCTTCGCCTGGCATTGAACCAGCAGATTCAGGCGGAAAAATTGGATTGGTACCAGATTTTCCGATCGCCTGAGCGAAGTGATCATTTAATTGCCCATCACCTCCTTCAATTGCTACCGCAATTGTTTTTACTGCGGCAAAAGGTGGAAAAACACCTACAGGGTGACCTTTCCCGTCACAACGCCAGCTGGTGGAATCACATCTACACCCAGGAAGTCTTTGCACTCCCCTATCTCATGGACCTTATCCGGCGCTACTTGCGCATGTTCGATATGCAATCCTATTTGTACGACACGCTGATGACTTTGCGGGAACAGGTGACCGTTTTATCGGAAAATTTCCAATCGGTATTTCCCGTACTGATTACAGAAGTCCTGGAAAACTCCCGCTCACCCATTTCCATCACCCGGTTACTCCCAGTCCTGTTGCGGCGCGTGGAAAATGAGCGGCCAATACTGATATGGATTGACGGATTACGCTGGGATATGTGGGAAGTGTTACACCAGCGATTCTTGGCCGGATTGTTTCCCGAACTGAAACGGCTCACCGAATATGCCGTTTGGACGGTGGTACCTTCTAACACCGAAACGGTGATGGCTAAATTAGTCGAATCTCTGGGCCAACTGCCATTTCAGGAAGATTCAGTTGAAGACCGGCAACAACCCATTGCACGTTTGAGTGAGGAAATAGAATTGGTACCAGGTGTGTCCGTCCATAAAATCAATGCCGTGGACAGTAAAATTCACACTTCACGGGACGATTTAACCGTTTTTGCCAGCGAGGTGCTGCTACAGTTGCGCACCGATCTGGAACGCTTTTTCAGTCTGATTCCGGAAGGTCGGCGGATACTGCTATTCAGTGACCACGGTTTCATTGAAAACCCTAACTTTCGGCCCAGCAATAAATACCAACAGCACCGCTACCAACACGGTGGTTCCTCACCCTTCGAGATCATTGTCCCGGCTGTACTTCTGGAAAAGGTGAGCCAACGGAAAAGTTTTTAGTTATGGTGCAAGGGGAATCAAAAAATCGGTGCGGGGTGTACATTTACCTCACAACAGGCATTTTTGAATTTATTTGAAAAACAAATTCTTCTGGGTAGAATATCTTTCAAAAGGATCCGTCTTCCGGATACCAGAGCGAAGTTTCTTTCCAGATAGACCGCCCCGTTCAAAGAATACCATGCTCTTTTAACCACATCCTCCCTTCCACCGACTTGAAAAACATCTCCCTGCGAAACGCCTCCGACCTGGTCGAAAACGTCTCATAATAAACAACCTTCCACGGACGGTACGCCTTGGTCGAGCGCACCTTCCCCTGGTTGTGCCTTTTCAGACGAGTATCCAGATCGTGCGTATGACCAAAATAGTGCCTGTCAAAATGAATGCTTTTCAGTACGTAGGTGTAATACATAGCGGAGAGGCCCCAAAGGGGCATGGTGGGATTCTCCCGAAGGGATCATGCGGAGAACCCAGGCCGTAAGCCATTCCTCCGGGACACTCACCGAAATAGGGACAACGGTTTTTCCCGAAGGGATCCGTTCCGGACGAGACCGCCCCGTTCAAAGAATCCCATGCTCTTTTAACCACATCCTCCCTTCCACCGATTTGAAAAACATCTCCCTGAGAAACGCCTCCGACCTGGTCGAAAACGTCTCATAATAAACAACCTTCCACGGACGGTACGCCTTGGTCGAGCGCACCTTCCCCTGGTTGTGCCTCT
>CAZBWV010000009.1:0-15184 GCA_964495805.1 uncultured Calditrichaceae bacterium | reverse complement strand
TTCCTCCGGTTTAAATTCTTTAAAAATATGCTGGGCATCATACGTGCCGTAATAATTCCCCACCCCGGCATGGTCGCGCCCGATAATGATATGCGTGCAACCGTAGTTTTTCCGTACCAGGGCATGGAAAATTGCTTCTCGTGGTCCTGCATAGCGCATGGCAGCGGGGAAGACGGAGAGCAGCACCCGGTCTTTCGGGTAATATTTTTCCAGCAGCACTTCGTAACTCTTCATGCGCACTTCTGCGGGAATATCATCCGCTTTGGTGCGTCCCACCAGAGGATGAATCAACAGACCGTCCACAATTTCCAGTGCACATTTTTGTAAATACTCATGTGCCCTATGGATGGGATTGCGGGTCTGGAAGGCAACCACCGTTTCCCAGCCTTTTTCCTGAAAAATGCGGCGTGTTTCGGCCGGATCGCGGCGATATTCCAGAAAGTCGGTGTGCTGCGGGCGATTGATCATGGTAATACCACCGCCTAACAGATAATCGCCCTGCTGATACACATAGGCCACACCGGGATGTTTCTCATCGGTGGTGCGGAACACCTTCTCTGCTTCCAGTTTTTTGTCGTACTGATACACTTCTTCCACATTCATCACCGCCAGCAGGTGATTCTGATGATCGATTAGGGCAATTTCTCCATTTCCGCCGATTTGCCCTGCCACATCTTTATTCACCGCCAGCGTAATGGGAATGCTCCATACCAATCCGTTGGCCAGATGCATATCATTGACCACGGAAAGATAATCGTCCTTTTTCATGAATCCGGTTAACGGACTCATAGCGCCGGAGGCAATCATCTCCAGATCGGAGATATTCTTGTCATCAATAACAATCTGCGGCAATCCCTGTGCTTTTTCAATCCAAACTTCTCTCTCCTCATCCGTGACATACCGATTGACTAACGTTCCACCGTGAGGCTGGATCATACTGTTTCTCCTCTATTTATGTTGATAGTAATGAGCATGGGGGTAAGGGGGGGAAGGGATGTAAGGGGTATAAGGGATATAAGGGATATAGGGGATATAAGGGAAATAGGGGATATAGGGGGTGTGGGTCAGGGAAAATTTATTTAATTTTTTGCTGCACATAATTGATATACCCGTTTAATGAAATTTTTGCTTTTTCAATCAGTTCAATTCCTTTCTGGTAGATATCTTCATTGATATAATTCAAGTCCCGGCAGCTGATTAAATGATCCTTCAGTTCAAAAAGAGAACCTCGTGCTACCCGATAAAACTGGATCCCTTCCCTATAATGAAATCGTCCATACCCTTCAGCAATATTGGCTGTAATACTAATAAAAGCATTCCGAATCTGATTTTCAATATTATATTTGGCCTCCCGGGGTAGTTGGGGAATAATTTCCTTGTTAAAAAAGAGTTTGACTTCCCTTGCGTCTTTCCAGCAAGCCAGCGTTGTAAAGTCCTTATAAGCAGAATACTCTCCCGGAGGTTCCTCCACTCCTTCTGATTTAAAATCGTAATCAAACTGTTTCATCTCCTTTATCCCCTCACTCCTTCATTCCCCCTATTCCCCCTATTTCCTTATTCCCATTCACCTGCCAGTATCCCTTCAACCTTTCGTACACCAGGTCGGGGATTTCCAGGTCGTGTTTGCCGTAACCTAAAAGGATGTCATCTTTATTGGCACCGTGGAAATCCGATCCACCGGAATAAACAAAGCCGTAATCATCAGCCATTTCCAGCAATTTGCGGGTGTATTCCAGAGGCATACCGGAATAGTACACTTCAAAACCGTCCAGACCGTATTCTTTCAGTTCCAGAATTTTCCGTTTCGTTTCTTCAAACGTATCATATTTCATAAGATGAGGATGAGCCAGGATGGCAATCCCACCGCCCTTTTTGATAAGCTGAATGGCATCCTTCTCGCCCAACTTCACTTTCTCCACATAAGCCGGACCACCTTTTTTCAGGTATTTCTCAAAAGCCTCCAGGATATTGGAAACCAGCCCTTTGCGAACCATAATCGCTGCCACATGGGGACGTCCAATCGACCCTTCCCCCGCTTCCGCCAGAAGCTCTTCCATGGATACTTCCACTCCCAGATCATTGAGCTTGCGGATAATCTTCTCCGCGCGCAAATTCCGCTGAGTGCGCAGATAGTCCAGGGTGTTTTTCAATTCTCGGGAATCGGGATCGATGAACAAACCGACAATATGCATGTGTCCGTGATTGGGTAATTTGGTATCCACACTGATTTCCACGCCCGGGACGGGAATTACCCCGATGGACTTCCCCGCTTCAATAAATTCTTTAACCCCTTCGATCGTATCGTGGTCGGTTAACGCCATGGCGGTGAGTCCAATCTCCTTCCCTTTGCGGATGAGTTCGGTTGGTGTGAGCGTTCCATCCGAAAAGGTGCTATGCATGTGTAAATCGATCAACGAAATACTCCTTTTATTTTAAATCATCCACTACACCAACGTGAAAAAGTTACTCTAATAAAACCCCACAATCATAAACATTGAATTTTTTACAAAAAACTAATCCCCTTTTTATATTACATTCTTTCCTATTTCCTCTTTTCTCTTTCCTCTTTTCTACTTAATATTTCATTCATTCCTCCTTCACCGTCAGATACCCCTGCTCTTCCAGAAACCGGACTACTTTCAGAGCATTTTTATGAACATCGGTTTCTTCGGTGGTATTCACCACCAGTTCGGGATTTTCCGGTGCTTCGTAAGGGGCGGAGATTCCGGTGAATTCTTTAATTTCTCCCGCTCGGGCTTTTTTATATAAACCTTTGGGATCGCGTTCTTCGCAGGTTTCCAGGTCTGCTTCCACATAAACCTCCACAAAATCGCCGGGATTCATAATTTCCCTTACCTGATTACGGTCCCTTCGATACGGGGAAATGAATGCGGTCATCACCACCAGACCGGCATCCACAAACAGTTTGGCCACTTCCCCGATGCGTCGAATATTTTCCGTGCGATCTTCCGGAGAAAATCCCAGATCGCGATTCAGTCCATGCCGAATATTATCCCCATCCAGTACATAGGTATGAACCCCTCGCTCATACAGAATATTTTCCACTTCGTGGGCAATGGTGGATTTCCCGCTCCCGGACAGGCCGGTGAACCACAGGCACACGCCTTTATGTCCCATCAATCGTTCCCGATCAGCTTTTTTAATGTCACCTTCGTGCCAGAAGATATTTTTACTTTTCGGTTCGCTCATCACTTCCTCCTTTCTGGTTCGAAATTGAAACGGGTAATATAATTCATAAATTTAAGAATTGAAAGAATTATGAAAAGAATATCCGGGAGGGGGTATAGGGGAAATAGGGGGGATAGGGGATATAGAGGAGATAGGGGGTGTTTTAAATGGAAAATGGAAAATGGAAAATGAAGGGGCGGAGGGGGTATTGATGGTATGTTAGACGATTCGGATATTTAAATATATTTATGCAATTATATATTTATTAATTATAATTTATACATTTATGCATTTATACCTTAATACATTACCCCTACATTCCCTTCCACTCTTTCCTCTTTCCTATTTTCTCTTTCCTCTTTCCTATTCCCTATTCCTTCCCCACTTTCCCACTCCTTCCATCATTCCGGTGCCTTTATTTTACGTACCAGGGATTTGTCGATGACAAAGGAAGCGGATTGGTAGATACCATCGATATTAATGACCACCCGGGTTTCGTTACGCATTTCTCGCAGACGTCCCTTAATTCCCCGAAAAGGACCATCCACCACTTCCACCCAATCCCCTTCTCGTAAATATTCCTCCAGCTGAAGGGTATCCGGATATTCAATTAATCGACGAAGCTGCTCAATCTGCCAGTCCGGTATGGCCGCGGGAACGCCTCCGAAACTCACCATTCGCACGACTCCTTTGGTTCGCAATGCGTCAAAACGATCTTTCAAATCGATATGCACAAAGACGTAGCTATTGAACAGCGGCATCATCACCCGCTTTTTGCGGTCTTTCCATTGCCGAACCCGTTCCACCATGGGCAAGAATGCTTCGATTTGTTTTTCCAGCAACTGTTCGTACACTTTCTTCTCATGTCGCGGCCGTGTGTACAGTGCATACCACTCCATAGATTCCTCAATGAGATTTTCCAATGAAAACGCTCTATCTGGTTAGATGACTTATCTTCAACCAAAAATTTAAAATTCTATTCCTATGGTCCCCATTCCATTAAAAAAAATTTTTACCCCAAACGGTACGGTTTACCCACTATCGATCAGGATATTTTTAACAGGAAATTCTCAGTTTTTTTCTTTGCTCTGGTACCAGGCCACGGTTTTCTCCAGACCTTCGCGGAAATACACTTTTGGCTCATAGCCCAGATATTTGCGGATGCGTTCGATATCCGCAAAGGAATGTTTGACATCGCCGGGACGGGGATCGGTATAAACGGGTTGAATGTTCTTACCCAAAATATCGTTGATATCGAGAACCAGCTGGTTCAGATTGATGCGTTCATGACAGGCACAATTGAACACCATTCCGGGGGGAAAATCCGCTTCGGTAGCCAGAATATTGGCTTCCACCACATTGGTAACAAAGGTAAAATCGCGGCTCTGGGTGCCATCCCCATAAATAGTGGGTTGCTTGTCGTTCAAAATAGCGGTGATGAATTTGGGAATGACCGCAGAATATTGAGAGGTGGGGTCCTGTCTGGGACCAAACACATTGAAATAGCGTAATGCCACCGTGTGGAGTCCGTAAATCCGGGCAAACACCTGGCAATATTTCTCTCCCGCTAATTTACTTACTGCATAAGGAGAGAGGGGATTGGGTGTCATATCCTCCTGTTTGGGGAGTTTTTCGCTATCGCCGTAAATGGATGAAGAAGAGGCAAATACTACGCGTTTTACCCCGGCATCCCGGGCAGCATCCAGCACGTTTAATGTGCCCCCCACATTGACTTCGTTGGAGGTGATGGGATCTTTGATGGAACGGGGTACAGAAGGTAAAGCTCCCTGGTGAAGAATAAAATCCATTCCGTCCACTGCCTCGCGGACGATATGGTAGCTCCGCAAATCGCCCTCGATGAGTTCAATTTGGTTCAGAAAAGGTGCCAGATTTTCCCTGCGGCCAGTAGCAAAATTATCCAGAACCCGCACCTGATGTCCCCGCTTTAACAACTCTTCCACAATGTTCGAACCAATAAAACCGGCTCCGCCCGTAACCAGATACTTCATCTTTTTCCCCTTTATAATGATTGTCTCCCTGTAATTGCTGGCCAATTTGCAAAAACCCGTCTTGCGGATGCGTAATTCAAATCACAATTGACCGGCGATAAATTTAAGGAAGTTTAAAAAGAAGATAAACACCTATTTATTAAACCCACAGGAAGGATGTCTTTCACTGCTCGCCAAAGGGATAGACCCTTCGCCCGTTCAAATACGTTTCCACAACTTTCGTTTTTAAAATGTCGGCAGGTGGAATGGTGAAGATATCGCGATCCAGCACCACAAAATCCGCTACATATCCGGCCAGCAGCCGTCCCTGCCAGGTCTCCGACTTTGCCGCGTATGCGGAACCGTACGTGTAGGCATATACCGCTTCCCCAACGGTTAACCGCTGTTCCGGATGCCAGCCTTCGGGAGGATACCCGGTAGTGTCCTGCCGGGTAACAGCTGCATAGATACCCAGCAGGGGATTGAGTGGTTCCACGGGCCAGTCCGTACCAAATGCCAGCGGAACATGATGTTGCAGCATGGAGCGCCAGCTGTAGGCATATTTCACACGCTCCCCGATGCGATCTTCCGCCCATTTCATATCCGATATGCAATGAACCGGCTGCATGGAGGCGATTACGCCCAGTCGGGCAAAGCGAACAATATCCTCCGGCTGGACGAACTGAGCATGTTCAATGCGCCAGCGTCGATCCGATTGAAATCGTTCAGCCGCAATTTTCTCATAAACGTCCAGAACCATGCGATTGGCAGCATCCCCAATGGCGTGGATGCCAATCTGCCACCCTTTCTCATCGGCCTGCTTCACCATCCGGTACAGTTCATCCGGCGTATGCTGGGGTAAACCATAATTGCCGGGATCATCCCGGTAAGGTTCCAGCAGATAAGCGGAGCGGGAACCCATGGAGCCATCAGCAAAAAATTTAACCAGATGGGCTTCCAGCAGGGAATCATTCACCGGGGGAGCCTGAATGAAGCGATGTCGCAACGAATCCAGATTGTTGTTGCCGTACACCCAGAAGTGCACCCGCGCGGTTAACTCACCTTCCGAAGCCAGATCCGCATAGACAAAATAAAGATTGGCGGGGGAATTATCGGTAATGCTGGTAATTCCCAGGGAATTCGCATACTGCATTGCCTGACGGATGAGCTCCGCTTTTTCCACGGATGTGGGTTCGGGGATGAGATTATCCAGCAATTCAAATGCGGCATCGACAAGAATACCGGTAGGTTGTCCGTCGGGATAGCGAACGATTTTTCCGCCGGGTGGATCGGGAGTGAGACGGTTGTATCGAAGAATGCGCAGCACCTGGCGATTCACCCAGGCAGCATGTCCATCCACTCGTTTTAAATAAACCGGATTGTCCGGAGCAATCCTATCCAGGTCCCGATGGGTGGGTAGTTGATGGTCGGGCCAGAGTTCATTATCCCAACCGCGACCGACAATCCATTCGCCCGGCTCGTGCTTCTTAACTTCCTCTTCCACCCGTTTCAAAACAGCTTCTTTGCTCCGGAGACCGGTTAAGTTGAGTTCCCGTTGTAATGCGGCACCACTCCAAAAATGCAAATGAGCATCGTGGAATCCCGGAACAACCAATTTTCCTTTTAAATCGATCACCCGGGTGTTCTGGCCGACGTAATGCCATATTTTTTGATTTGAACCAACACTCAGGATACGACCGGATTTGACCGCCAGTGCCTGAACGAATTCATGGGTATCCCGTGCTGTAAATATCTTTCCGTGGGTTAGCACCAGGTCCGCTTCCGGCTTTTCGGAACAACCTACCATGACTCCCGCCATGAATACCAGAACAATCCAATAAAAAGATCTCATTCACCAATCCTGTTTGGAATCTCTTATACCATAGAGCACTTCACCGTCCCAAACACCTATTCTTTCGTTTTCATTAAAAACTCTTCTTCTCCGGGAATATCCATTCCCACTGTGGAATTTTCCGAGTTATCCCCGCTCACTTTAGCAGGACGTCCGCGCCGTTTTGCGGGAGCATCTTCTTCCTGTAACTTTCCGTTGTCGCTGTTGGAAGCTTCCGCTTCGGATTTTTGTTTGGGTGGACGTCCGCGTCGTTTTTTGGGTGCTTCGGCTGCTGCTTCGGCCTCTTCGGTTTTTACTTTGGGCGGGCGACCCCGTTTGCGTTTGGGAGGTGTTTCCACCTCTCCTTCTGCCGGAGCGGCAACGGCTTCTTCCGTTTTGACTTTGGGTGGACGACCGCGGCGCCGTTTGGGAGTTTCTTCTGAAGTGGCTTCAGCCTCTTCAGTCTTCACTTTAGGCGGACGGCCCCGCTTGCGTTTGGGAGTTGTTTCCGCTTCCCCTTCCATCGGAGCGGTAGCTGCTTCTTCTGTTTTCACTTTCGGGGGACGTCCACGACGCCGCTTCACCGGTTGCACTTCCTCCACCGACTCTCCGGCAGCCAATTTCCGGGCGCGAATCGCATCCTGCTCCACCAGCGCTGCCATCTCTGACTTACCACTCTCTTTTGCCGCCCGGGCAGCACGCAGTTTCTTCAGGATTTCCTCCACCCGGGTGGAACGCTTACCTGTGGGTTTGGCAGGAGGTTCAGCAACCTTTTTCTCCGGCACTTCCGTTGCCTCCGTGCTCTGGTCTTCTTCATCCGGTTCCACCTCCACCGGTTTTAACTCATCCAGTGGTAAAGTTTCCGGATGCAACTGAATGGGCTCCGGGAATACCTGGAAATGGTTCATCACCATTGCCCAGTTGTCCAGTTCCTCTTTGTAGAAGCTCATCTTTGCCAGGGTGGGATTGAAATGAGAAGGAATCTCGTTTCGGAAAGCACGCTGAGTCATCTCGAACACTTTTTCGTACCCCAGATATCGCGAAGCCTGGATGGGTTGTAACGGTGTCTTCTGCGGGACATAAATCCGGAAATTAAACTCCTCGCGCAACCATTTCTTCAGCCATTCCGGGTCTTCCTGATATAGCTCTTCCAGCATTTTCATGAATTCGGGATTGTTCTGAGCATAACGAATTTGTGCCATTCCGATGCGTGCTTCTTTGTTCTGGGGATCTTCCTGCAAGATTTCCTGATAGATGGCTTCTGCTTTTTCGAACATCTTCCCTTTCCGATAGGATTGGGCCAGATCCAGCTTCGCTTCCAGACTTCCTTCCACCTCGGCGTATTTTTCGTAATATTTAACCGCTTCGTCGTATTTGCGAATTTTCTTCAGCGAGCGGGCCAGCCATTTATAACTCAACCCAAAATCCGGTTTTATCTGAATGAGCTTTCGCAGGGGTTCCACTGCACGCTGGTAATCCTCTTTATCATAATATTTACGTGCCCAGTTTAGCACCACAAAAAACTGGATGACCAGGGGCAGGAACGAGATATCCTGGTTTTCGTTGTAAACATCCATGTGCGTGGTGAAAATCATTTTGGGTTGCCCTTTGCGGCGTTTGGGATTGTTCAACTCCATTAGGATTCGTTTAAAATAGTTGTAAAGTTTTTGCCGCAGAAACGTCTCGTTTGCCAGAACAATCTGGAATTCCGCTTCCGGGCCTAATTCTTTGCGCATTTTTTGCTCGCATCCAACCCGAACTTTTCCCAGAAACTCTTCGACCATTTCCGGCGGTTGAGTAATGGCCAGCTCCAGCTGATGGACTTTTTCTTCATCATCCAGAACCACATAAGTCGTTAAATAAAGGCGCAAGTTCTCCAGATCCCACTTCCGAATGTCCAGTGCAATCAAAGTCACATCGTAAGTCTGCATGTCTATCTCCTGTCAATTAAATCAATTTTTTAAAAAACCAATGGATTGAACATATTTCAATCCATTCACCGGATTAATGAATACAACTGTGGGGTGATTTCGGCGTTTTAAGAAATCACGAAGATTTTCGAACGCACTAACGGCGGCTGCTCCTTCCGGTGATATTATCATACCATTTTTTTGTGCAAATAGTTTCCGGGTTTTCAAAATTGTATCGTCATCCACCAGGGTTATCTGCCAGTTTTCTTCTCGAATGATTTGCAAAATCAATTCCATTTCCACCGGGTTATCCGGATTCATTTCCACGGCAATGGATTCTTTTTCCGTTTCTTCCGGTTCCAGACCTTTCCAGGCATAAAAAAGAGGGGCGCGAAATTCATTTTGTACCGCAATCACAGCAGGAAACGGCCGCTGGATCCAGCCCAGTTGATGAAGTTCCAGCAGCCCTTTCCAGATACCCAGAAGAGTGATTCCCAGACCCACCGGAAGCACAATCACATCCGGTAAACGATATTGAAACTGTTCCCAGAGTTCGAACACCAGTGTTTTCGCCCCCTCAACCCGAAAAGGGGTGGCATCCGGTGTGAGGAACGGCCAGGGATACTTCTCCCGGGTTTCCTGTTCAATCTCCTGCTGCTTTTTTGTTTCGGGCGGGTAAAGAACCACCTCACCGCTAAAGGTATTTAACTCGCCTAAAAACTGGATGGGCACAGTGTTGGAAATCATAAACACACTCTTCATTCCGCTATAAGAGGCATAAGCGCTGGCAGCAATGGAAGCATTGGGCGTGTCTTTCATTAAAAACGCACTTTCCCCCGCATCCCGCAGCACCGAAAGCATCACGCCCATTTCCCGATCGCGCAAGGAACCGGTGGGATTACTGCCTTCGTTTTTCAAATAAATATCCATGTCCAAATCCCGACTCATCTTTTCCAGGAACACCAGGGGTGTTCTCCCCTCCCCCAGATGCAAACGATTGTGCCGGGCAACCGGCGGTAAAAATTCGGCATACCGCCAGATGCTGGTCCCGTCTTCAAACCGTTTATTGAATAATTCTTTGCGCGCTTTAAACAGATCATATTCGGCTAACAGCATATGCCCGCATTCCTGGCAGCGCCAATTATTTTCATAGGATTGGTACACCTGTCCGCATTTGACGCATTTGTATTGATTCAGGTAGCTCATTGGTTATAAAAGTAATTTAATAAATTGGCATTTTCATCCACAAACGGCCGAATTTTGCCGGTTGCAGAGGTTAGGATCGTTGTTACACCTGGACCGTGACCTGAAATGACACTGTTAGAGTGAACAATAACACCGATGGAAACAGCTCCTTCCCGATAAATCCAGCCGTACCTGGCATCTGAGTTCATTATCGCCACGACATCTCCAAATCTTAACCGATTTAACTGATATTTTTCCACGGAAGGCGGGTCAAAAAGCTGCAAATCGTAATCGCCAGAATGGGCGGAACTGCTGCCAATTCCCGCTCCCATCAACTCAGCGGGAATCAGATGCGTGACCCCGATTTCCAGCACATCGCTTACCCGAATGTTTAGTTTTTGCAACAACCAGGGATCCAGATTCATGGCTAATATTTCGGGATAGAAATCCAGGAGACGCAAGCCCACTCCGAACGATTTAATGGCAATTTTATCGCCCACCTGCAATTTTTCCAGCACCGACCAGTCAAAATCCACCATGACGTGATCCACACCGCCATGCTTGCCGGTGACAAATCCGGTCGCACCTTTTGCCTCGCCGGAAATCACCACCGCTCTATTACCAATGCAGGCTAACACATTGAGGGCAGCGTTGGGGGAATATTCGCCCAGCGATTTTCCCTTATTGACAATACTGACTCCTGGTTCCACATGGTCGGCCATCCAGCCGACTGCCGGTTGACCAATTCGAATGTTGTAAGAAATACCTCCGACGCTGGGAAACACTTCTACCTGTCCATGGGAATTCACCACATACCCTGTCTTCCGTAATGTGGGATGATCAATCTCCCCTACCACACTTAGCTGAATCAGATGTTCCGTATTTAATTTGAGCATTTTACCTGCCTCAATAAGTCAATTACCAGGCACGTTTAATCCATTTTTTATCAGACAAAAAAATGTCCGAATCTGACATAAATTTTAGAGTCTTATCGTGAGGGGAAAACCTGAACCGATCGAATTGTCGGGACGAAATAACTTTTTAGAAACTGAAAATTCGAAGGTTCGTTTTTAGGTAACGAATTTTTCGCTTCCCCTCTCACATCCGGTACGAGTTTTTTTCGTTTTTCCAGGCCCCTGAATTTTCCTGAAAAAAACGATTTTACGGTTTACTCAGCCCGGAATGTCCCTAACGCACACCCTTTATTTAACAACCTGCCTTTTTCTTCCTTTATCCAGTATAATTATATCTTTATATGTCGAACATCCATTATATCACAATCCTTGTGGCGTTATTCCAACACCTCTGTTCAGAAACAATTTTAATGGTTGATTAATTGACCTTAGAAGTTTAATCATAAAATTGATAGTTGTCAATAGTTAAATTGATTTTCTTTGTAAATTTTCTTCATTTTTATGGGAATTTTTAGCCAATCCCTCAGAAAAGGAACCAAAAACGAAAAAATCCTGGTTCATTTCCGTTTGACTTCCGCATCCGAGCGGGAACTGTTCGAAGCCGTGCCGGGAGAATTCGGCTGAGAACGCATGGATGACTTTTGCAAGGAACCTCGTAACAATCCGTCTATTCGCCGCTTGACTTCTTCCATATCAAACGGTTTTAAAAAAATAGCATCTGCCATACGACGAATGGTTTCCTCCATTTCCTGGGTGTAGTCGCAATAAACGTACATCAACGCAACGGGCAACCCGGGATATTTCTCTTTTACCTCGCTTAAAAGATGGTAGATATACACGTTCGGAACGTCCAGATCGGTGAGCAACAGATCGACCTTCTTGTCTCGAATAGCAGGTAAAATTTCTCTACCATCACTGACGTAAAACACCTGGTAATCTGACTTGAGAAATTCGCAAATGCTTCCCCCTACCTCCCTGTCGCCATCGGCAATGAGAATGCGCTTTCTCTCCATGATTTCTCCGGCTTCGATACACAGGAGAATGTGCAACGGTTGTGCCACTCCCCCAATCACGAAGTCGAAGTCTCGTTCATTAAAGAAAATTAATTATTTAGAAAAAGAATATTTTGCTCGGTATGGCACCTGGTTGTGTTATTTTTCTCATATTTGACAAATCCATTCCGGTTATTTGTAAAGGATCAAACGAATCGCACATGGAATTGACCCATCACATCCAGGTGTGCCCCGACATATCAACAAATTCGGGGTAATTGCTCCCCGGTTAACATATCCAGAATTCGTTTGCTACCAAACTCGGTTTGCATCACCACTTTGTTGGGATACTGCTCACCCACTTCCCCGATGAGGCGGGCATGTTCGCCCAGCGGGTGAGCGCGAAAACGCTCCAGGGCTTCTTCTGCAGCATCAGGATGCACCACCACCAACACTTTCCCTTCGTTCGCCAGATACAACGGATCCAGTCCCAAAATTTCGCAGAGCCCCTGCACTTCGGGACGAATGGGCAAGGCATCCTCCTGCAAAAGAATTCCCAGTCCCGTGCCCTGAACGATTTCGTTCAGTGTGGTTGCCACACCGCCCCGGGTGGGATCGCGCATGATGCGCACCTGCTGCCCCAGCGGAGAGAGTGTGGCGATTAAATCGTTCAGCGGGGCGCAATCGGAACGAATCTCGCTGTGCAGCTCCAGCCCCTCGCGATGAGCCATGATGGTGGTTCCGTGATCGCCAATGGTGCCGTTAATCAGCACCCGATCGCCCGGTTGAATTTGACGTCCCGTTCCAAACTCCCCGGTCAGTTCCCCCACTCCCGCGGTATTGATAAACACTTTATCCATCGCTCCACGGGGAACCACTTTGGTATCGCCGGTGATAATCTGCACCCCTGCTCGATCCGCCGTTTCGCGCATGGATTGAAGAATTCGCTTCAGGTCCGATATCGGAAATCCTTCTTCCAGAATCATTCCCACACTCAAATAGCGAGGTTTTGCACCCATAACCGCCAGATCGTTCACCGTACCGGAAATAGCCAGGGTTCCGATATTTCCGCCCGGAAAAAAAATGGGGTCCACCACATAGCTGTCGGTAGTCATTACCCAGCGGTTATCACTGGCCCGAAAAACAGCGCCGTCGTCCAGAGGTTCCAGCAACGGATTGTGGAAGTAGGGTAAAAACACTTCCTGAATCAGCTCATGAGTTCGTTTCCCTCCGCTGCCGTGCGATAACAGAATTCGATCGATTTTCATCATCACTCCGAAATAATATTTAGACTTTTAAGTGCCATTTTTCAGAAAATCCGTCACGGGAATCAATTCTGAAACCCGCCCAAACGTAATCATTTGCTTTTAACAAAAGATGCATGCATTGATCCCACCGGTACAGAGAATAAAGAGAAAAGGAAAAAGAGAAAAAATTGGTTTCATTCTGTTGTTCCGGTGCTTATTAATTTTAAAAAAATACGATTCCGATCGTGAACGAATTGTTTGCGTTTTCAGTAATTCGGTCTCTTTGTATGTCGATACGCCGATCCGGAATCACACCCGCTCGTACTTATAGTAAGCTGCACAGGTACCTTCGCTGCTGACCATACAGGCGCCGATGGGATTTTCCGGCGTACAAACCCGGGCAAACAATTTGCATTCCGGCGGTTTTTTAACGCCTTTCATGATCTCTCCGCAAATGCACGCGGGATGTTCACGGGTGGGTTCCACTTCCACATCGAACCGTTTTTCCGCATCGAATTCCTCAAATTCGGGTCGGATGCGTAAGCCGCTTTCGGGAATCCAGCCAATTCCCCGCCACTCCGCATCACACGGTTCCATCACCTGTTCAATAACCTTCTGTGCCTGAAGATTTCCTTCCCAGGTAGCTACCCGGGAATATTCATTATCCACCCGGGGACGGTTTTCCCGAATCTGTTTGGCCAGCAGATAGATTCCCTGCAAGATGTCCACCGGCTCGAATCCCGCCACCGCACAGGCTTTGCCATATTCATCCGCCAGAAATTGATAGGTCCTTGCACCAATAATTGCCGTCACATGAGCGGGACAGATGAATCCGTTGAGCTGAACTTCATCTCCGGAAGCTAACAACTCCATCGGTCTGGGCATAGTTTTGTGAGAAGTGAGTACGGTGTAGTTTTTTAATCCCATCTGCCGTGCCATTAAAATGGAAGCGGCAATGGTGGGAACCGTAGTCTCAAAACCCACCCCCAGGAACACTATCTGTTTATCGGGATTCTGCTGAGCGATGCGCAGGGCATCCAGCGTGGAATAGACAATGCGTACGTCGCGCCCCTCCGCTTTTTCCCGTTCCAGACTGCTGGAAGAACCGGGAACCCGCAGCATGTCTCCAAAACTGGTTAAAATCACCTCCGGCAACCGACCAATGGCAATCGCCCGATCCAGATATGCATTGGGGGTTACACACACCGGACAACCGGGACCGGAAATAAGCTCGATGTTTTCCGGAAGCAAATGCCGAATTCCGAAACGCGCGATGGACATGGTGTGGGTTCCGCACACTTCCATCAGCTTAATGTGCGGAAGTTCTTCCGCTACCTTCTGAATCTGACGCACCAGTTTTCTGACAATTTCTTTATCACGAAATTCTGTTAAATATTTCATGGTGTCATCATCCCCTGTTTTAGTTGGTTTGCAGCAATATAAGCCTGTCCCAGAGAGAGTCCCCCATCATTGGGCGGGACGATTGTGTGGTAAAATACCTGAAATGTCTCCTGTTTTAATTTTTGTACCAGAGCTTCGCTGAGCAAGCGGTTCTGAAAACAACCTCCGCTGAGAACCACCCGGCGAATGCCGGTAATATGGTAAATGCGTCGCACGGCTCGATACAATCCGTCAATGATTCCCACATGAAATTTTTTGCTGATTTCCGAAACCGACACATGATTGGCCAGGTCTGCCATTACCTGCTCCAGAAGCGGTTGCCAGTCCAGCACCAGTGGGAACTCATCTCCCCGGATGTCCAGTTGGTATCCGGAATGGTCGGATAATCGGTTGATTTCTCCAGCGCGGGCTTCCAGTTGCATGGCAGCCTGACCTTCGTACCCCACACGGTAGCGCAATCCGGCCAGAGCCGCAACGGCATCGAATAAACGTCCGCAACTGCTGGTGAGCGGCGAATTGAGCTGGCG
>CAZBWV010000008.1:0-25184 GCA_964495805.1 uncultured Calditrichaceae bacterium | reverse complement strand
TCTATCCCCATCATGATGTGCACGCTGGGACCGTAAATATCGCTGTCCATCAGTCCCACTTTAAGCCCATGCTGGGCAAGCGCAATCGCCAGATTGGTCGCCACCGTGCTTTTACCCACACCACCTTTACCGGAGGCTACTGCCAGAATATTTTTAATCCCGGGAATTTCCTCCCGATCGGCCCAGGGATCATCACTGGTTTTTTTGGCTTTAAGCTTTACACTGGGTATGCTTTCCACCACAAATACCTTGTATTCCGGGAAAGTGCCTTCCAGCGTTTTCTGAATGGAGTCTTTAATCTCCGTTTTGGTTTGTTCGTTTTTGGTGGTGAATTTCAACGTGACGGTCAAACGGTCATCACTTACTTCGATATTCTGTACCACACCAAACGAAACAATATCCCGGGTAAATCCCGGATACTTGATTTTTGAGAGAACTTCACGAACCTGATCGGCATTTATCTGCGCCATTGCTGACTCCTTCCGTTACGATGTTTCCTGGTTTGAACACCTTACATATTGACCTGCAAAAATAGCCACATAGGGGCAGTTTTGCAGCAATTATCTTTTTTATCTGGTTCGAATTGACCGGAAATACCGGTGTGCTGGAGATGCCACCAATTCCGGAAAATTCACACTATTAGATTCAACTTACCACTGAAAGGATGCAGGAAAATTTTAAAAATTCTTGTATGATTGCAACCGCTGAAGATAGGAACCACTGAAGACATTGGAACCACTGACAACACTGAAGACACTGAAAACACTGAAGACGCTGAAGACACTGATTACTTTGAAAAAATAACTGATGGGAAATATCGCTGAAGATTGGAACCACTGAAGACGCTGAAAACACTGGAACCACTGAAAACGCTGAAAACACTGAAGACGCTGATTACTTTGAAAAAATAACTGATGGGAAATATCGCTGAAGATAGGAACCACTGAAGACGCTGAAAACACTGGAATCACTGAAAACGCTGAAAACACTGAAGACGCTGACCATTCTGAAGAAAAAATAGAAGACGCTGAAAACACTGGAACCACTGAAAACACTGAAGACACTGAAAAAGGGAATAAGGTTAATAGAGACATGTAATTAAAAGAGAGGATGGGATATCGAGTAAGGTGGTGATGGGAAAAACCACTGAAAACTCTGAAGATACTGATTGTTTTGATGGTAAAACCATTGAATACACTGGAAGAGGGAATAAGTTAATAGAGGTATTTTAAGGAGGAGGGAAGATCATGTATGTTGATGATGGAAGGTAGTGAAGCGAGACTAATTTCGGGAAAGATGTGGAGAGCGAAGCACTATTTTCCAGTACAGGAGTCCCAGTACTGCAATACCCAGCGCATCTGCCAGTACATCCATTGCATCCATCTGACGACCCGGGACGAAATACTGGTGAATTTCGTCAGAAATGGCATAAAGAACACCAAAGACCACACTGGCACGAAAAGCATGTTTTTGAAGGGAAAGTGACCAACCCTGAAAATAAAACGCCCGCACCAGCAGGATGCCGTATATTCCATAAAAACCAAAATGTTTTACCTTATCCTGCCAGCCGAATCCCAGATCGGGGCCACTTAAATCCGGTATGGAAGATAAAACGAAAATAAGCACCGTCCAGGCGATTGCCGGAAACTGAAATTTCCAGAAGTTTCCCATTGTCTTTTCTCCTGCCTCATGTGTTCTGATTGATGTTACGATTCCATTAGTAAAATTTGCGAAAATCCAGCCGCAATACCCAGCGGAACTGAAATGGCTCATCCGTCATAGTTGTACTCACCAGCAGGGGAAAATCCACATGGACCTGATCCAGATCGAAATAATTGAATACGAAAGGCAAACGGGTGAGTGTCAGTGACAGGCCTGCTTCGGAATGCAACCGGTGCGTGCGACGCCAGAGCTCATCATCCACTGCTGCGGTAGCAAAACCACAGATAAGAATATCCGACACATATGGCACATATACCAGGAACCAGTTGAGCGGATTCCCCAGTGTAAGTTGGACGGAGAAAGAGGTAAGATACTGACTGTTTTGCCCGGGCTGGTTTGCCAGGGCGCGTAAATTTCCGCCTCCACCTAAAAAGAGATGTCCATTCCGCCACCAATCTTCCGGTAACGTTCCCCGGGCCCGGTAAAATGGGTTCTGCCAGAAGTCATATCCACTGGCACCTCCCATGCGCAACCGCTTTTGATCGGGAACCTGTCCGTACTGCCCCCCGGCAAACAGGCGCATCGCCAACCGCTGATCAAACGGTACCGGTACGCGAGCGCGCGCTTCCAGCCACCATTGCTGGAAGGAGAAATCGCTGCCAAAGCTACTGCTCTCTCCGTGCAGCTTCCACTCCCACCCGCGGGGCATGAATCCACTATCCCAGTTCTCCTGGTGCAGGGTTGCTTCCACCACACTTAAACCGCCGGGTTGATGGGGCAACAGTGCATATTTGGTGATACCGGTGTAGCGATACTCCGCTCCAATTACCCAGCGAGTGCGAATGCTCCGCTTCCGGGTGGTGTACTGTACCCACATCCCCCCACCACTCTGCCCGGCTCCATGATAAAACCGGGTTACCCATTCCGCCTTTGGACTGAGTCCATACAGGGGATGCTGAAACCAGAAGTCCACTTCCGGACGCCAGGAGTGGAGTCCCAGCAACAACCGCAGCGTGTGGCGGTAGTTACGATACGCAAAATTCCCCCGGCTGCGAATGCCCACCTGCAATCCATCCACTGAATTGTAAAATGCAAAGGGGAAAAAGGTGGCGGTGTAAGCATCGGGATAAGGACTGAGATACTGCCGGCGCAGCCAGAACCAGCGAACGGGCGGATGAAAACCGGTGCTGTTGTTAAACGGGTTGGTTTCCAGCAACCGATGCTGTGGGTTCACCACTACCCGGGTTACCGGTGCGGGAAGGTGCAATTGCACTTCTTTTTCCTTTTCCTTGAACAGCCAGGGAGTGAGACCAGAATCAGCCACTGAGTGAAACGCTTCGGCGGCATTCAACGGGATGCGATAATCCCGGACACTGCCATCCTTCAGATACACCCGAAAATCTAACGGCATGGCGATGGGTTCGTTGCGCCGGAAAGTAATTCGACTTATGTATGGTGCCTGGTCGGGAATCACACGGGCAGCATTGTTGAACCCAACCACCTGATAGTCGCACCGTTCCGTGGTGTTTAACCACTGCTCAAAAAACCAGTGCAACGAGGCGCCATACACTTCTTCGAAACTGCGCCGAAAATCGTCCGGACCGGGATGCCGAAATCGCCACTTCCGATAATAATGACGAAATCCGTCAAAAAATAGCGAATCGCCCAGCACATACTGCAACTGGGTCAACACCTGACTCATCCCGGTGTAATACGGCAGGAACGGATCGCGCTGGAACCAATCGAAATGCCGGTTAATTGGTTCGGCCATTCCGTTACGCAAGTAATTCAGATATTCCAGCCGTTCCTCCCGCCATTGATTCTCCCGGTAACCCAAATATTTTCCCAGAAATCCGGACGGAGAATTTCGCCAGGTCTCCAGCCCTATGATTTTTTCCGTAATCAGGTTTTCGAAATATGTGGTGGTGCCTTCGTCCATCCAGCCGTATCGGGTCTGGTTGTTGGCCAGCATACCATAAAACCACTGGTGGATAATTTCGTGAATCACCGTGGAAGTCAAATCCCGTTTTTCCTGAATGTAATCGTTAATAATAACCAGATTGGGGTACTCAATTCCCCCGGCGGTGATGTATCCGTCCACCACATTCAGCACCGGATACGGATAAGGTCCTACCAATTTTTGCATCCACTCCACCGTCTGGCGAGCGACCTGGAGTTGCCCTTCCCACAAATCCAGTTGATAAGGCTGGATGAACAATTGAATGCGAATGCTGTCCAGAAAGGTGGTGCGCAGGACAAATTCCGGGTCAGCGCTCCAGGCGAAATCGTGCACACGGGGTGCGACAAAGCGGTACACCACGGTATCGCTCTCCGGTTGTCGGTAGTAATCGACTGTTCGCTCCGGCGATTCCACCGAATCCGGAAGTACCTCCGGATTGAGCAGATACCCGGTGGCAGCTACCACAAAATCCCGCGGGACGGTAATTTCCACCCGAAAATCGCCCCATTCCTGAAAAAACTCTCCGCCCAGATGAAGATCGGTGTGCCAGCCATCCCGGTCGTACACTGCCGGGGTGGGATACCAGTTCCCCACATCAAAATGGTCGCCGTAATAGCCAAACCGCTCCCCCGCTTCGGGCAGGATGGTATTAAACCGAATAAACAAGGCAACAGAATCGCCGGGGAATAGGGGGCGGGTCAATTCAACCTTCATCAGGGAGGCAAATAGCGAATACGGAAGCTCATTTCCCGAATCATCCCGAAGCAGAACAATCTCCTGATAGCCCGGTTCTTCGTGTCGTTTTTGATACTTCTGCTGAATATACGGAAGGCGGGTGTTGTTTTGATAGAGATGGAAATACAACTCGCGGAGAGTATCCGGTGAATGGTTCACATACACCAGCCATTCCCTGCCCTCCAGGCGGTTCAATTGGGGAAACAGACGCACTTTTATGGTATAGTGTACACTTTGCTGAAAATAACCACTTTCGCTTGCCTGACTCATTGTCAGGTAAAATAAAATTGCCGGAATCCAGGCAATTTTTCGCAGAAAACCCAACAAACGCATGGGACATCCGTTAGTTTATTTCCCGAAATTAAACAAAGGGAACACTCTGGCAATTCCCGGATTTTGATGCACAATGTTAATCAGTCCGATTTGTACACCGTTCAGGCGTTGTGCTTCGTTCACCAGTCCCAGAGAAAGGCCCACCATTTTTCCGCTTACCCGATTGTAGCTTCCCACCAGAACTCCCTGAGCCACCCCTCCGGTGCGGATGCGGTTATACAGAAGTGTGGCCATTCCCCCCTTCAACTGGTAGGCACCGTTGGCGATCAGACTCACCGCCACACCGCGAATACCCCCGGCGGCAACTGCCATTCCGGCAATAGCCACACCGGCTAACTCACCCCGACAACCCACTCCCACACCGCCAGCAAAAGCACCGTGCAAATTGTTGCCCGAGCCCACCCCGATGCCGCCAATCGCAATACCGGACAGGTTCTCCCCCGCTCCTACTCCCAGCAATCCGGCCGAGAGTCCGCGGATATTCTCACCGGCTCCCACACCCAGCACACCCATGGCAATACCCTGCACATCATCCATGGCACCCACACCCAAACCACCCAGCATCACTCCTTGCAAACTCCCGCCACTGCCCACACCAATACCACCTATAGCTATTCCGCGAACCAGGCTATCCGCACCCACACCGATTCCCGCTGCACTTACCCCCCGAACCGTTCCACCGGAGCCAACTCCCAGGGCAGCCAGCGAAACTCCCTGCACCCGATGGGTTCCTGCCACGGAAATCAGTCCCGCCTGAATGCCCCGTAGAACTCCTGCTTCCGGTCCGTACAAACCGAGCGAAAGGCCATTCACCACCGCCCGGTTATTTTCTCGTGCACGCCACAGGGTGACATTGATTCCGTTTAACTGTACCACTTCCCTATCACTGAAATTTATCCGTAACCCGGTAAAGCGGGGCGAATTCCCCAGGCAGATTCCGTATGTGGGACGGGGGAAATGCAAACTACCTGCTTTAGCCGACACTACCGATAAAGATAAGATTCCAGTGAGAAATAATATCCAGACCCGGAAATGTTGATCCAGGTACTTCATCGCTCCAATCACCTTCCGAGTTTTTTCCGTAACGTACACTTCTCCTGCGAAACGTCAAAATAAATCGAAAAAACGGCTTCTGCAATTCCGAAAATGAATAAATCGGTGGGCTCCATCCGGGAGTCATTCAGATAAAGTGCTGGGGCTAAAACGTTTCACCTGGTGATTTCTTTCCTAAAGAGCTTCTCATTTAGGGAACGGTGAATAAGCACACGGAGCTAATGCAGTTCAACACATCGTTCCCTAAATTTCCCACCGATGCATAAAATTGAGATGATTTTCTTTGAGATAATTCATTCTCTCTTCTTGCCAGAGGTCTCTATCGAGCATCACCCTGACTCGCCTGTTTGTCCAAAACTCATGACGAATCATAAATATCGCCACCATTCAATGAACTGTGTTCTCTCAAAAGAACAGCAACTTCCCATCCTGTTGACTGCCCATTAAATGGTGTAAATCCGAAGAAAAGCACGGAAAATTCTCTCTCCCTCTTCCTTGGGCACACAGACGAAAATTTTTAGTTCCGGTAAAGAACTCCCGATTCCCCGCACAATGGTTATTTTTCTGTGCTTTTTATGGTACCTGGGTTTGTTTTCCGGAATTTACCAGTAAGAACCGGTTATAGTCCTGCGCATCAATGGCACCATCCAGGTTAAAATCACCTGCCTTATCATACGTCCAGGCGGTTCCGTTCTGGACCTGCCAAACGCCGGTCTTATCCTGATTATCAACGGTACCGCTGGCATCGGCATCGCCAGCAAACATGCCATAATGTCCGGTATCCAGCGCTTTGAGTGCCGGGGAACCGGCATCATATGCTTTGCCGGGAGAATCGGTAAAATCGTACAGGGTGCTGTTGTCCGAGCTCAACGTGATAGCGGTAGCGGTCATCACCGATAGATGATTGCGATGGTGTACCACCACATAATAATCCCCGGCTTCGATGCCCATAAAACTCACCTGACTGGTTCCGTCGGTGTCCACCACAATGCCATCCTTTCGCAGGAAAGCGGCGCGACGTGCCACCCGGGTTCCCGCGGCCGTTCCTGTGCGCAACTCCAGCATGACCCAATCCACAACTCCCCCGGGTACGGCACTCACCTGCTCGGTCCCCTGATAATTCCAGGGTGCCTGATTAAATGGCTGAGAAAGCGGTAGCAATCCCTGACGCTGCAGATATGTACTCATGGTGTCCGCTGCAAACGGGCCTTCCAGATAGATCTTCACATTGGCCAGCACCCGATTGGCATACACATGCAAGTGAACCGGCACATTGGTGGTAGGTGTTAGCGGATCGTTGGATTGGATGGTAATCATACCATCGTAATCCCCTTCGCTCAATTCTCGGGCATTCAACTTCACCGTCACATCCTGGGTTGTGTTTACCTGAACCGAACCGCTCTGGGGAGAAACCGTAAGCCAGTCCTGATACATGAAACGAACCGCCAGATTGCTGTGCAAATAGCTGTTATTGTACACCACCCGCAGCCCATCGTTCCCATCGATGTTCTCGATACCGATGGTGCAACTGGTCAGGGTAAAATCACTGGAAAAATCTTTGTACTGATAAAGAATAGTTCCGTTTTTGTAAATGATGACTTCCGCATTTATAGTGGCGGTGGAGGGACTATAGCGACCATATTCTTTAAATTGAATAATCAGCCGGTCGCCATCGGAGCTGTAATATACCGTACCGTTCCGGGGATGCAGGTCGTCCCAGCACCAGGCGAGAATATTGTTCGGGGTATCCGTAGCCGGAATATCGCCATTGGAATATTTGTCATAGTTGATGGTGGGACCAAATCCAATCATCCCATTGGAACAGATGTAGAAGCGGGAATATTCCGTTCCGTAAAAAGAGAACTGAAACCCGATATCGAACGGTCCCACAAAATTATCGTCGGACAAACCGGTAACCACCGTCCCTGTACCGGAAATATCGATCCAGTCAAACGTGGGTCCCCCTGCCTCATCACTATCGATCCACTTATAGCCGAAATTATCCGGGCCGCCGCTTCCCCGGGTTACCTCCGGGCCGTGTTGCACATCCGGTGCTCCTTTGGGCAGATCGATGGCAGGTAACACAATCCGGTTCTTCGAATTTTCGGTGATGGTCCAGTTAAGTACGCTGGTACCAGTGTTGCCTATGGTAAGAATATCGGTTGTGCTGTCCCCGGCCAACAGCGAGACCTGAAAGCTATCCGGTGACACAGTAATGATAGGTCCCCCGCAACTAATGGTTCCCAGATAGGCTTTGTAATTATGTTTGGTGGCGGTCACGTAAAGAGCTCCTTCTCCGGTAGCAGGAATGTTAAATGTGAGTTCCCCGCTGGCAGGGGTGTAATCCCGTAAATATACCTCCCCGTTTTTGTACAAACACACCAGTGCGCCCTCCACCGGTTGTCCGTTGCTGCGTACGGTTAGCGTCAGGGTAGTGGGGGTACTGATATGAGTGGGATGTTGCACACTCAGTGGTTCAGGCACGCCGGTGTACAGTTCTAATTCGGGACAACCAAACAGGTGGAATTCCTCAAATTCAGTAATGGTGATGTCCGGATCGGGTGACCAGGGATACCCAGAACCGTTGGTCAACACATATTTGTCGTACATGGTGTATTTTCCGTAATTTAGTACAATGCCCAGATTGTAATAAGGGGCGTCTAAATACGGATTGGTATTAGAAGCGGTGGGATAGCCGGGATGGAAGTCCGGCCAGATGGCGTCGTAAAATCCTTTGGAGAGTTCATCGTTGTATCCGCTATAGCTTACCCGGGTGGCACCAAAAATACTCACACAGCCTCCGTTACTCTTTTTCAGAAACGCTTCGCAAAAGCAATCGCTGCTATTGTCGAACCATCCGGTCTGGCAGTTGATGCTGAATACCACCGGAAGCATTTTCCCGTTACTCAGGCTGGCGATATTGCTGGTGGTAAAGTAGGGATCGCCCCATCCGCTCACCGAGCCATGATCGCGATGCTGTATCAGAAAGCACCCGTTGTTGATGGCTTGAATCACATCACTGGTTCCGGTGCTGGAAAAATTCAGCCAGGAAGGAATAGGATCGCCGTAATAATAATACCAGGGTTGAGAGGCGGTGGATTGGGTCGTGTACACGTAGTTCAGGCTGTCGTAGCCCTGAAGCCCCAGAAAATGCCGGATGCTCTCGGCTGTTTGCAGAAAGAAGCGATCGGCTCTTCCGTTGTTATCGCTGTCCTGAAAATAACCGGCAATCAGCGGACGGGTGAACCAATCGGTCTGGTCGGTGTACACATCGGATTCGTAATCGATGATTTTCTGAACCACTGTGTGGGCAGAACCGGGGTCCACCGGCAGCCTCCCGATAAAAATGTCCGGGAAATAATCATTCCCTTCCAGCGTGCTGTAATACAGGTCGGTCGCTGTTTTGGTTCCGTGATACGGATGAGTGGTCACGTACCAGGTAGGGATATCGGTGTGATCGCCAATGAGAATGACAAACGAAGTATTATAAGTCTGGTAATAATATTCAATGGAATCTTTAATTGCTGCGTTATCGGCAGCTACATCGGTGGGAACGCGAATGATATGCGTACTTACTCCTTTGCGCTTTTTCCATTCGGCGAGGTTCTGTGCCTCACTCAGATAATTGTCATGGGTAATAATCAGATACTCCACCTCGCTAAAACTTTTCGAGAATTCCCCCAGCGCCGGGTAATTGATCAGTAAATTTCGGTAAAGTGGTTCAAAATAAGCATTCCGACGGGACTCGTCAGTGAAAAATCCGCTGCCTCCGGTAAAATCAATCCGAATCATCAGCTCAGTGTAAACTCTCAGCTGATGGGTAACCGGATTGCATTGGACCGGAAAAACTCCTACCAGCGATACCCCCAGTCCGTGAATAATCTGGGGTTGTTGCACCTGAACAATCTGTTGGGGGAAAAATTCGTTTTTCTGGTAAACCTGTTCATTTTTCTGGAATTTGACCGAGCCATCATCAAAACCGATTAAGTCGGGTAGAGGTTCCTGGGCGGGATACAGATTGAAATCGTCCAGCATACGGAATTGAGATTTGAGCACCTGTACAGAGATATTGGCCTGGGGTGGTACGGCCATGTAACGTGTAATGGCTGGCACCTGGGGTAGACCAATATCTGCCGAAAAGCCCTCTCCGGGAAGTCGCACCATTTGATACCATTCCCCCTCTCTTTGGATGTCGCTGGAAAGTATTCCGGCTAATCGGTAGTGAATGGTCAACCCGGTGGCGTCGGAGTCCACTACCCGCACTTCGGGGTATACCGGCTGATCCGCATTACCAAACGAAATCCAGTTTTCCGAGGCAATTCCCTGGAAAACAAGAGCCATCAACAGAGACAGTAAAAGAAAATTTTGCACGGTTCGGAACATGGGAACTACTCCTTCTGTTTCTCAAAATCTCGATTTCCCCATCAGGCACATTGATAGCGCTGGAATGGGAAAACTCCCGATGGGATTTACCATTTGGTTCAAATTTGTTAGAACAGGACGGAATTTTTCGATCATATCGCTGGATAGGTAAATGATAATAAATTTTGCTCATCTTTACAAAGTAAATCTGATTCGAAAAGGTTAAAAAATTCTCCTTTTCCATCCGCATACGGGTTTGAAATCACTCCCTGTTTGTTTCCCTCTTCTCAATCACGTAAATTTCCCGGAAAAGAGAGCGCAGTCCGGATGAATCGGCAAAACGTCTCCAAAACGTTCCCCTGGGGCACCAACCGTCCCTACAACGCATACGTGGATGATATGCGTCAACGCTTTGGTGAGCGGGTGCAAAAAGTGATTGTGGATGCCGGTTTTACCTGTCCGAATCGGGATGGAACCAAAGGATATGGCGGATGCATATATTGCAACAACGAAAGTTTCAAACCTTCCTACTGCAAACCGATTTACAGCGTTCGCCAGCAGGTGGAGGCGGGAATCGAATTTTTACAGCGGCGGTACGGAGCCCGCAAATTCATCGTTTACTTTCAGCCGTATTCCAACACCTATGCTCCTTTGCCCCGTTTACAGGAGCTGTACGAGCAGGCGCTGGAACATCCGCAGGTCATCGGACTGGCTATCGGAACCCGTTCGGATTGTGTGGACGAATCCATTATCCGCTACATTGAACAACTGGCACGGGAGTATTACATCACCATCGAATATGGGCTGGAATCGCCTTACGATAAAACACTGGAGTGGATACACCGCGGGCATGACTTTGCTAACTGGGAACGGGCAATCGAATTAACCGCCGGTCGGGGAATTCATATCTGCGCCCATGTGATTTTAGGGTTCCCCACCGAAACCCGGGAGGAGATGCTGGAGACAGCGCGGATTGTTTCCCGTTATCCCATCGATTACCTGAAAATTCATCATTTGCATGTGGTACGGGGAACCATTCTGGAAAAGATGTACCGCGAACATCCTTTTCCCCTCCCCGGGTACCGGGAATACATTCAGCTGGTCGTGGATTTTCTGGAACGACTTCGGCCGGACATTAAAATCCAGCGTCTGGTGGGGGAAACCCATCCCCGCATCCTGGTCGCACCCAATTGGGGACTGCGTGCCGACGTCATTCAGCGGCACATCGAAAAAGCCCTCCGTGAGCGCAACACCTTCCAGGGCCGATTATATCCTCCCGCTACACAAAATCGGTGAACTTTTTCCTCCGTTTAAAAGTAATTGAATTGTCATTTGAAAACATGAAAATAGCACTTTATATTGAAACCGATTGAAATATTAACGTAAACGGAGGTATCCCATGAAGCGACTTGCCACAATTTTGGTTTTATCTTTATTTTTATTGAATTTCTCCCTGGCCCAGGTGAATGTGGTACAAAACGGGGGATTTGAGAACTGGACAAACGGTTTGCCAGATAACTGGATACTGAAAACCAACGCCATTACAGCCGATCCGGAAAGTACCCTGGTACATGGTGGAAATTACTCCATGAAAGTCACCTTCACCTCCACTTCCACCCAGAAAATTAAGCAGACCATAAACAACATTACCGGAAACACGTTGTACACGTTTAACATCTGGGTACTGGATAACGATCCGGGTGCCAAATTTCGCATCTGGGGTTACTGGAATCTTTCGGATGGCAGTTATGTAACGTTAAATCCCGGGAATCTGTATTCTTCGGACAATCCCGACTGGCAGTTGTACACCTATCAGGAATCCGCACCAGCCAATGCCATTAGTCTGGATTTTGAGTTGCGTTTTTATGATGAAAGCAGCAACTGGACTGGCCAGGGAATCATTTACATCGATGATGTGGAAATTTTAGGGCCGGCAATCAATGCTCCCACCATTGAGAACATGACCTATGAACCATTTGCTGCCAACCAGCCCATCGATATTTCCTGCGACGTAACCGTGAGCAGCGGAACGGTAGATTCGGTCAAGCTCTACTATTACACCAATCTGGATACCCTGACGCTGGATTCCCTGCTGATGACTGACACCGGCAGCGGACACTACAGCGCTTCGCTGAACGGATATCCCAACGCCACCAGCCTGATTTACTGGGTGAAAGCGTGGGGAAACGGTACCGCGACAATTTCTGCCATTAAACGGGTGCTGGTGGGCATTCCCGACATTGGCATGTTCCACACCCAGCTGGACAACGACGGTTTACCGCTGCATGTGGATCATCTTGCCCGGTTACGGGGAATTGTTACTGTTGCCAGCGGTATCTTTTCCACCTCCCGTTACGACTTTTACATGCAGGATGCCACCGGTGGCATCAATCTGTTCAATTTTACCATGGGAGCGGAACAATACAACGAAGGCGATAGCCTGGAAGTGGTGGGAACCATCGACACCTACAACGGGAAGGTGGAAATTACCGACTTTACCGCCACAGTGCTCTCCACCGGTAATCCGGTGCCTGCTCCCATCGATGTGAACATTGAAGACATGGGTGAGGAATTTGAAGGCCGTCTCATTCAAATCGACAACGTGACTCTGGCTCCGGGAAGCAATCCCTGGTACACCACTCCCGCCGATACCTCATTTAACGTCACCATCACCGATGGCACCGGGGAACTGACCCTTCGGGTGATCGGCTCCACCGATATCGGCGGAAATCCCGAACCGGTGTGGCCCGTAACCGTCATTGGTATCGGCTCCCAGTACGATTACAGCGCTCCGTACTTCGAAGGTTACCAGATTCTTCCCCGCTATTATAGCGATCTCCAGAGCACCGATCTTCAGGACGAAACCTCTCCGGTGGTTTACCGCTACGAGCTGGAACAGAATTACCCCAACCCGTTTAATCCGGAAACGGTCATTCGCTACCAGCTTGCCAGAGCCGGAAACGTGACATTCACGGTGTACAATTTGCTGGGCCAGAAGGTGTACAGCTTTTCCCGCTACCAGAGTGCGGGAGAGCATTCCATTACTTTCAACGGGAAGCATCTCCCCTCTGGCATTTACTTCTATCAGCTAAAATCCGGTTCTTTTTCAGCGACACGAAAAATGATTCTGACCCGATAGACCACAGAACGCTTCGTTATAAGGCGGCAGTGGAACGCTCACTGTCGCCTTTCTTTTTTATTGAGGCGGGGGGGGAATGCCCGCTCTGCTTCGTAACAACATGAGAACCGAATGAAGGAATAGGTCCATGAAACGCTTTACCATTTTCATCCTGTTGATATTGAGTGAATTTCTTTTTTCAAGGATGGCTTTTAGCCAGACCCAAAGCATCTTTCCCACGCTTTCCGGGCAGGTATTGCTGGATAGTCTGGTAGCCCGGTACAAACCGTCTTTTACGTTAGGTTACACACCCGCCCGGGATGTCATGTTTGGCATACTGGACAACCATAACAACCACGTTACCTGCGTGTACACGGGTTACACTGTGTATGTGCCTTACAACGATCCCGATGCGCACACCATTGCTTACCAGGCGGGTTTAAACACCGAGCACACCTGGCCGCAGAGCCTGGGTGCCACCGGGCAGGCGAAGAGCGACCTGCACCACCTGTTCCCCACCCGGATCGATGTAAACAGCGATCGGGGCAGCCTGCCTTTTGACGAGATACCCGACCAGCTCACTGACCGCTGGTACCGGCTGGATTACTATTTGACCACCATTCCCACCTCCCACATCGACGAATACAGCGAACTGGATATGGGTACGGCTTTTGAACCGCGCGAAGACCACAAAGGCAATGTTGCCCGGGCCATGTTCTATTTTTACACCATGTATCGGAACCAGGCCAGCAGCAGCTTTTTCGAGCAACAAAAAGCGGTGCTGCGCCGGTGGAACATGATGGATCCGGTGGATAATGCCGAAATTCAGCGCACCCAGCTCATCGCCAGCTATCAGGACGGTAAGCCCAATCCTTTTGTTCTGGACACCAGCCTGATTGGCCGGGCTTATTTTGGCGTTACCGCCCTCTCCCGCCAGGATTCTCCGGAACCGCCGGAAACGTTCACCACGGTTGTCTGTTTTCCCAATCCGTTTAACAGCTCCACCGCGATTCATTTTCGGCTCTCCCATCCCGAAAAAATCCGCCTGTCGGTTTTCGATATCCAGGGACGGGCTATCTTCCAGAGCCGCTGGATGTCCTATCCTCAGGGAGAACACACCTATCGGTTGAACGGCGAAAACTGGGGCAGTGGTATCTATTTTATCCTGCTTCAGGGAGGTTCCCGGCAAGTTGTTCGGAAAATTGTGCTGACCCGGTAGGGAAACCATTATTCTTCCGGTGTGATTTTCATTACAGGAAAAGGTGGAAAAATCCGGTAAAATTTCATAAATTACCGGGAAAAACAGAAGGAGAGGCATCATGGGCAAAAAAGAAAAAGTTGAAATCGAAGTCGAGGTCCCCTCCGAAAAAATTCATGTGCACCATGTCACCTGTCCCAACGGACACTATCTGTGCGATGAGTCTCACAAAATTCACGGCTATCCGGCCATTAAGGTCAGGGTAAAATATCAGGATCAGGAAGGCACTCTGTATCTGGATCCGGTGTACGGTAGCCACGACAATATCGAAGAGGGGATTGAGATTCCCGATGGCGCTGTGGTGGAATTTTTCTGTCCGGAGTGTGGAGTGAGTTTAAAATCGCCAGACGAGACCTGCGTGCTGTGCGCCTCCCCCATGTTTGTATTTCACCTGCCCAAAGGTGGAATTGTGGAAGGTTGCCTGAAGAAGGGCTGCTTCTATCACAAAATGAAGATTGTGGCGGCGGAGGAACAGTTAGGCCGGCTGTTTGAAGACAGCACACTGGAATCGTTCCTGTAATCCATCCTGACCCACGGAAATCTCTGGCTGGGGTTCCGGAAAGAAAAGGATTCCAAATTGATTTTCCGGAATGCGGTTGTTACATTTTGCCATACTTAACACGGAGGCATGTATGAACATCGGGGACCTCTTAACGGAAGAGCTGATTGTTGAGGATTTAAAAGGGAAAAACAAGTTTGAGGTGATTGAAGAGCTGCTGGATGTGCTGGTTCGGGCAGGAAAAGTGGAGGACCGGGAAACGGCACTGAACGACTTGATTGAACGGGAACAGTATTTGAGCACCGGGCTGGAGAAGCATCTTGCGGTACCCCATGCCAAAACGGCGGCGGTTCGGGAGTTGCTGGTCAGCTTCGGGCGAAGCATTCAGGGACTGGATTTTGACACACTGGATGGCAAACCGGCTCACTTCATCTTTCTGGTTCTTTCCCCGCGCGACACCTCGGGTCCCCATATTAAAACGCTGGCCCAGATTACCCGAAATTTTCGGGAAGAGGACGTGGCGGAGAAACTCATGCAGGCCAAAACCCGACAGGAGATTCTGGAGATTATTAGAAATTTTAAATAAATGAGGGTTCCTTGGATATCTTCGATTCACTCCGGCCAACCATTATACAAATACATGAAGAACTCCAGAAAAGTGTTCAGGACAGTTTTCCCCGCACGCTCAAAGACCCCATTCGCTATTTCTTAGAAACTTCCGGTAAAAAAATTCGACCGTTGCTGACGCTTTACTCCTGTCAACTGGTGGGGGGCGATACGTCCCATGCCTTGCCCGCTGCGGTGGCTGTGGAACTGTTCCACGATTTTACCCTGATCCACGACGATATTATGGACAGGGATACCCTCCGGCGCGGCCGCCCTACCATCCACGCTCGCTGGGACGAAGGCACTGCTATTCTGGTGGGCGATGCCCTGATCGGTATGGCTTACCAGAATTTGCTGAAAAGCACCACACCTCATCTCTCCCGCCTGGTCACTCATTTCAGCGAAGCGCTGATTAAAGTGTGCGAAGGGCAGGCACTGGATAAGGAGTTTGAGCAACGTTCCGAAGTATCTGTATCGGAATATCTGGATATGATTTCCAAGAAGACCGCCTGGCTATTCCGGCTCTCCTGCCAGTTAGGGGGGATTATCGGTCAGGCCAGCGAATCGGAACTGGAGGCCCTGATTGAATTCGGTTACCACGTGGGCATGGGTTTTCAGATTCAGGATGATTTGCTGGATTTTGTGGCGGACCAGAGCAAATTAGGCAAATCCGTGGGCAGCGACTGGAAACTGGATAAAAAAACCTATGTCACGCTTAAGTATCAGGAGAAACTGAGCAGCCATCCGGAACTTTCCCGACAATATCCTGCCAACATCTGGGACTTTTCTTCGTTCCAGGAATTACAGCACGCGCTCTATTCTCTGCACATCGTCGAAGAAACCCAGCAGGTGGCAGAGCAGTATTTTCGCACTGCCATAGCCGCCCTGGAACGGGTTCACCCCCTTAATGAACAAAACACCATTTTTCAGATTGTGGAATTTTTAAGGCACCGACAGTTCTAAAGTACCTCAGGTTCAAGCTACAGGGAGCGATTTTTTTCAGTTCGGACGGTCAGCGAAGGAGAAACGCTGGCCCGGACGGATACCGGCTGACACGGGTGAAAGTGATTTCCGACAGGCCGGAACCGACCATCCGCCACCAATCACGAAACCATTTATTTCTCTCCCATTCGCCCGGACAAATGACGCAATAACGAGAGCAAATCCTGCTGAATCTCGGCAGGAAGACGTTCCCACAATTCCAGCAACACCACCTGTTTTCCGTAGGCGGGCGGGGATTCCCGCACCATCCGCGGTTCAGACGATTCGGAACCTAACAGCCACTCCATGGAAACCCCGGCGATTTGCGCCATTCGATACAGCACATCCGCCGGGGGAACCCGACCTTTCAGATACAACGAAATAGCCGGTTGACTGATGCCCACCAGCCGGGCAAACTCCTGCTGAGTCACCCCTAACTCCTGCATCACCTGCGCAATGCGATCTGCCAGACGATCCCGGTGCTTCATTTTAAAAATCCTCTTGAAAAATTGAATTACAATGATTATATTACAGACGTAATATAGAATGAGAGGGGTTCCCGTGCAAGCACAAAATTCTCTGCCCCCCATCCCCGAATTTTTCATGTACTGGGCATTCCAGAATCCCGAACATCTGCAATCCGAACTCCATTGTCTGAATGGCGCCCCGCTCAAAATCATCCGTCCCGGCCAGCTGACCCTGGACAATGGTCCCGATTTGCGCAATGCCGTGTTAGAAATTAACGGTATCCGTCAGCGCGGCGATGTGGAATTTCACCTGAACTGGCAGGACTGGTTCCGACACGGGCACCACCACGACATCCGTTATCGGCAGGTTATTCTGCATGTGCTGTGGTATCCGCCTTCCAACCTTCCCGACCAGCTTGTCCAGCGTTTTCCCCATTTCGTTCTCTCTCGGCATTTACGCGTCCCTCCAGAAAGCTGGATCGCCCACATGCACTCTCTGCTTCAGGAGGCCTCCCTGCCTCATTCCCTTCCGCAGCTACCCACCTCCCTCCTCAAAGAAATGGCATGGCAGCGCTTTTTGCGCAAATGCAGCGAACTGCACCACACCTTGCAACAATATGGCTGGGAACAGACCACCTACCTGGGGCTGGCCCGGGTGCTGGGTTACAGCAAAAACAGCACTCCCTTTATGCAACTCGTCTCCCAGCTTTCCCCTTCCGAACTGTTGCGCCTGGTACCGCCTATTCAACGCTCTCCGCTGGTGTTTTACGTTCTGATGGGCTGGCAAGCCGGGCTATTGCATCGGGCTCTGCAAAACATCCCCCGGCAAAACACCACCTTCCATCAGATCGTGCAACACATCGTTCGCCAATATCAACACAAACTCCCTTACCAGAACCAGCAACTAATCCAGTGGCAATTCGGTCGGTTACGCCCGCTCAACTCCCCTTACCTCCGGCTGGCTGCTCTGGCGCAAATCATCCATCATTACCAGCATACCTCCCTGTTTCAGCACCTGCTGAACATCTTTGAGCAACGTCTCCCGCTCCATCGCCTGCGTCAGGCCATTGTGCAGGCGCTGCGTCTGCCCCTCTCCAGCAGCTTTGCTCCTCTGCTGCAATCCCTGCTCCATCTCAACCAAATTCCCACTCACACATTGGGCGAACAGCGCATCCACCAGTTTACCATCAACATACTTCTACCCCTGTTCTTCCTGTGGGCGCACCACCAAAACAGCCCGGGTTTCCGCTGGTACATCGAAGACCTGTACTTTCACTTTCCCCCTGCCGATCAGAATCACATTCTCCGTCAGTTCTCCCGGCAATCGCTTCCCCAACGCGCCTACCTTCAGCAAGGCCTTCTGGAATGGTACCACCGGCACAATTTTCAACACACCAAGCATCAACTTCTTGCGCAGTAAAATCTCATTTCTCCGTTTTCATCTTGTTTTAAAATGAGGGATTTTTTATTTTGATAAAAGAGGCTAACATTGCAGGAGCATCAGGGGCAAATTCCAATATGGGGAAAACAAAAAGTTAAAAGTGCCATAACGAAGAAAATATCAGGCAAAAGAACATGACCGGCATATTCCCACACAGCGTTCTCCACAGAACCCGAACAACCGTATCCATTCATCCCCTTTCTCTCCCGATATCCCCCAAATCCCTTATTCCCCTTATTTCCCCTATTTCCCCTATTTCCCTTATCTCCCTTATATCCCTTATATCCCTTATCTCCCCTATTCCCCTTATACCCCAAATGCCTTATGTTAACAAACCAACGGGTACCCTATGAATATCAATGACTTTTTAGAAGAAGTTCGCACCGCCATTGTGATTGTTGGACCTGATTTCAAAATCAAATACGTAAACGCTTATGCCCAGAAATTACTTTCGCTGACCCATGGGAATCTGTTTAACAAAAGCATCATCGATTTGCACACTCCGGAAGCACGGAAGAAAATCCAGAAAATGTTCCGTGGTCAGGAGATTAACGTGGACGAATATCCCATCATTCAGGTATGGGAGGGTCCGGGCAATGCCTTCCTGCTCTGGGCCAAATTGTCCAAACTGTATGACGAGCAGGGCAAACTGGCGTACATGATAGCCATATTCTACGATCTCTCCCTGTTCACTTTCCATCAGGAGAGCATCAATCACCAGATTACCCGAACCCGGTTAGAGCGCATCCCCATTTACGAGAACCGAAAAATCAAACTGCTTAATGTGCGCAGCATCGTGTACATCAAGGGGACGGGAAATTATTCCACCATTTGTCGGGAGGACGGACAGCGTTTTCTTTCCACCATCCACCTGAACATTTTAGACGAGAAACTTCCCGGTGAGATGTTCATGCGGGTGCATCGCAGCTACATTGTGAATCTGCAAAAAATTGAGGAAATCATTCTGGAAGAGGGCAACAAATACTTATTGAAACTGCCTCTGCAATGCAGTGGCGACCGCATTTACGTGAGCCGCCGCAAGTATAACGAATTTCGTCGCCGTCTGATGCTCTAAAAAAACAGATGGTGAAACCCATTCGTTCCTCCGCTTTTTCTCACCGTTTAAATCCGATTTTCTGCCATTCACAAAAAAATTTTTCCGGTCACGGAACCCTTCTTGAAAAACATCTCAAAATTTTTATTTTTAAATTATGAAAATCTGGAATGGTACAGAAAAACAACCGTCAGTCCCATCATCCGGTGAAACAGAACTTGTTGGGAGCCTATTCACCGGATCAATGTGTGAATTCCATGAACCGATAAACAACAGGAGGGTTGCACATGAAAACTGTCTTCGTGCACCCGGAGCGCTGCATTGGTTGTAAGCACTGCGAGATTGCCTGCGCTGTCGAACATTCTCAGTCCAAAGACCTGACCTTTGCCATGTGGGAGGAACCACGACCGGTACCCCGCATTCATGTGGAAGCGAGTCCTTATCTGACCACTTTCCCCAACAAATGCCGTCACTGCTCTCCCGCACCATGTGTGGAAATCTGTCCTACGGGTGCTTTGTATCGCGATGAAGCCAGCGACACCGTGCGGTTGCATCCGGAAAAATGCATTGCCTGCGGGATGTGCGCCATGGTGTGCCCGTTCGATGTCATCGTGTTCGACCAGGCCAGCTACGACGGTAAGTTCAAAATAATGAATCTGAAATGCGACCACTGTCCCGATCGCACCGAACATGGCAGAGAACCGGCCTGCGTGGAAATTTGCAAAACCGGCGCTCTGGAATGGGGTGATATCAACGAAATTGTGAAAGGGGGACGCAAACAATTCACCGAAAAGGTTTCCATGGTGATGCAAACCGGCGATTATGAGTTGACCCCCTTGCCGGAGAACCTACAGGCGTTGCGTACCTGGCAACGGGAATTACACGATGTGAACCAACAACAATGAAGATGAAGGAGGCAGAAAATGGCCAACATACCCATTTACATTGATGAGGAACTTTTAAACCGACGCACCATTGCCCGGGACGCCAAAGAGATGTTAAAAAAAGCGGTGCACGATGGTGTGGAGACGGTATGGGATCGCCTGGAACAGCAGCAACCCCAGTGCGGATACGGACTTACCGGACTGTGCTGCCGGAACTGTGCCATGGGACCCTGTCGGATTGACCCGTTTGGGAACGGGCCCACCCGCGGAGTGTGCGGCGCAGATGCGGACACCATCGTGGCACGAAATCTGGGACGCTTTATTGCCGCAGGGGCGGCAGCCCACTCCGACCATGGCCGCGACCTGGTGGAAGTACTCTATCTGGTGGGCGAAGGGAAAGCACCCGGTTACGAAATTACCGACGTACCCAAACTGCACCGGCTGGCAGAGGAATTCGGCGTCCAGACCAAAGACCGGGAACCCCGGGAAATTGCCAAAGAACTGGCCTGGGTGATGATGGAAGAATATGGTATGCGTAAAGAGAAACTGCAAATGACCGGTCGTGCTCCGGAACAGCGTCAGAAATTGTGGGAAAAGTTAGGCATCATGCCGCGCAGCATCGACCGGGAGAATGTGGAAATGTTGCACCGCACCCACATGGGCGTGGACAATGAATACGTGCATATTTTGCTGCACGGCCTGCGCACCGCCCTCTCCGACGGATGGGGTGGTTCCATGATTGCTACGGAAATCTCCGATATCCTCTTCGGTGTGCCCAAACCGGTGGAAAGCTGGGTGAATCTGGGTGTTCTGAAAGAAGATGAGGTGAACATCACCGTGCACGGGCACAATCCCATTTTGTCCGAAATGATTGTGCGAGCCGTGCGCGACCCCGAACTCATTCAACTGGCCAGGGAGAAAGGTGCCAAAGGCATTAACCTTTCCGGTTTGTGCTGTACCGGCAACGAATTGCTCATGCGCCAGGGTATTCCCATCGCCGGAAACCACCTGATGCAGGAATTGGCCATCGTAACCGGCGCGCTGGAGATGATGATTGTGGACTACCAGTGCATCATGCCTTCGGTGGTGGAGGTGGCCAAATGCTACCATACCAAAATTGTTTCCACTTCGGAGAAAGCCAAATTCCCCGGAGCCATTCATCTGGAATTCGATCCGGCGCGTGGTCTGGAATTAGCCAAACAAATGGTGCGCATGGCTATCGAAAATTATCCGTTGCGAGTAAAGGAACGGGTTAAAATTCCGCAAGAGCCCATTCGATTGATGGCCGGTTTCTCTGTGGAAGCCATCCAAGAGGCATTGGGTGGCACATTCCAGCCGCTGATTGATGCCATTGTAGCGGGTAAAATCCGCGGAGCAGCCGCCATTGTAGGATGTAACAATCCCAAAATTCGCCAGGACTACGGGCATGTGAATATGGCGAAAGAGCTAATTAAACACGACGTACTGGTGGTGGAAACCGGTTGTGCTGCGGTTGCCAATGCCAAAGCGGGTTTGATGCAGCCGGAAGCGGCGGAACTGGCCGGACCGGGTCTTCGGGAAATCTGCAAAGCGTTGGGCATCCCGCCGGTGTTGCACATGGGTTCCTGCGTGGATAACATCCGCATCCTGGACCTGGCCGCCAAACTGGCCCGCGCCCTGAATGTGGATATCAGCGATCTGCCATTAGCCGGTGCCGCACCGGAATGGTACTCAGAAAAAGCGGTCTCTATCGGTGCTTACGTGGTGGGTTCGGGCATCTTTACCACCCTGGGGATCCAACCACCGGTAGTAGGGAGTAAAAACGTCACCGATCTGCTCACCAAAGGTCTGGAAGACGTGGTGGGTGCCACCTTTGCCGTGGAAGCAGACCCGGTGAAAGCCGCTCATCTGATGATCGACCGCATCAATCAGAAGCGAAAAGCCTTAGGACTCCCGGTGTAACGGTTTCGGTCGCAATTTCCGGGTGTTCCGGTAGCGGGAGCACCCGGATTTATTTTTTCCACGGACGTTGAAAACCGGAAAAAATCCTCAACCCATGTTTAAGCAAAGGAGCGAACGGTGCCGGTGAAGAATCCGCAACGAGAGAAAATTTTCGATACCGCCCGGGTACTGAAAGAATTGCACAACGGAGCAAAAGTGGAACAGGGATTTCGGGTGCTGATTACCGGGAAAGGCGGTGCGGGTAAAACCACCTCTACCGCCATTCTTGCCCGCCTTTTTGCCCGAAAAGGCTATAAAGTGCTGGCAGTGGACGAAGACCCGCAGATGAATCTTCCCTTCGCTCTGGGAATTCCGGAAACGGAAGCGGAACGCATTGTACCACTCACCCGCAATCTGGATTACATTGAGGAAAAAGTGGGTGCCCGTCCTGGCGCCGGATGGGGATTGATGCTTCGGTTAAATCCGGAGGTGGATGATGTGGTGGACCGCTTTGGCATCCGGGCACCAGATGACATCCGATTACTGGTTATGGGTACGGTAGTTCAGGCGGCTACCGGATGCCTGTGCCCGGAAAATGCCCTGCTGGATGCCGTGGTACACTACATCAATCTGAGAGAAAAAGAAGTGATTTTGATGGACACCCAGGCAGGGGTAGAACACTTCGGACGCGCTATTGCCAGGGGATTTAAACAGGCGGTGATTGTCACCGATGCCACTTTTAACTCCATGCAGGTGGCATTGCATGCCGCCCGGCTTGCCCGGGAACTGGGCATCCCTTACCGCCACCTGATCCTCAATCGGATACGGAGCGAACGGGATAGCCAGCGCGCACGGGAACAACTCCAGGACAAAGATGCCGACCTGTTTACCAGCTTGACCGAAATTCCTTTCACCGAGGAGTTGTTAGAAATTGAACCGGACATTTCGCCCATTGTGGAACAGGGTTATGCTCCGGAACTGTTGCAAAAATACCTGGAGCTAACCCGGTTACTGGAAAAATACGGAGAAACATAAATGAACATCGTGATTGTGGGTGCCGGACCCGCAGGAGTCAGTGCGGCGGAAACACTACGAGCCCGGGATGCCCGGGTCTCCATTACCATGATTTCCCGTGAACCATTTCCCCCTTACAGCCCCCCGTTGATGGCGGAGTATCTGTTGCATGGCGGAGACGTCATCTTCTGGCGCGGACGAGATTTCACCGAAAGACTGAACATCCGTTATCTCTCTCCCCGCACCGTGGTTCGGGTCCTCCCGGAACAGAAGAAACTTCTATTCGCTAACGGCGAACAGCTTGGGTACGACCGTCTCATTATCACCACCGGCAGTACTCTGTATGCTCCCATCCGCACCAACATTCGTCAACCGCATAGCCAGGGACCGGCGGGAGGATTCCATCACTTCAAAAGCCTTTCCGCCGCCCAACACATTCAAAAAGAGATTCAATCCGGTCGGGTGAAAACCGCCGTCGTGGTAGGTGCTGGATTCATCGGGACGGAAATTGCTATCACCCTGAATCAGCTGGGAGTGCAGGTCACGCTGGTGGAGAGGGAAAACCGGGTGATGCCGCGCATGTTGGATGCGGATAGCTCCCGGCTGGCACAACAGTTTCTGGAACAAATGGGTATTCGCATCCTGCTGAACACCGAGGGAGTGGAATTTTTCGGTGAACATTTTGCCGAAGGATTGCTGTTAAAATCCGGTGAAGCGCTTACCGCAGATTTAATGATTGCTGCCACCGGTGTGCGTCCAAACGTGGATTTTCTGAAACAGTCCGGTTTCGAAACCCACTGGGGACTGCTGGTAAACGACTATCTGCAAACTAACTTTCCGGAGGTGTACGCTGCAGGCGATTGTGTGGAAGTACCCGATCGCATCACCGGGGATCGGTACGTACATGCCATTTATCCTAATGCAGTGGAACAGGGGCAGATTGCCGCCCGAAACGCGCTGGGCGAGCAGGTGCAATACGAAGGCGCTTACAATATGAACAGCCTGAAACATCTGGGGATTCCCATCATGGCCATTGGAACAGTGGAAGGCGAAGAAACACTGAGCTATTGGGATGGCAAAGAGGTGCTCAAGAAAATTTATCTCACCCGGGGCCGCATCACCGGGGTCCGGCTGGTGGGCGATATCAAAAACGCCGGGGTGTACTTTTCGCTCATGATGCGCGGTACCAATGTGGAATCCATGAAACCGTACCTGCTCACCCGCTACTTTAACCTTGCCTCTCTGATGGAGAATGCCCGGCTGAGTTCTTTCCCCTTTTTCGGATGAATCAAAACGGGGCACCACTGCCCCGTTTTGACCATCCATATCGTTTCGTTTTTCAAGGACCCCGGGCAATTAGTTTTTTGCTGGCATGGTCGCGAATTTCGTACTTTACAAACCCCTGAATCACCCGAATGTCCTCCGTACAGGTCTTCAGGAAAATTTTAATCTCACTCACCTTTCCTTCCTTCCGTATGAGCTGGCAACAGACATTGCGGTACCAGGTTGGTTTTTCATTTTCGAAGGTGTACACAATCTTCACGTCCACTCCTTTGTAATAATCCGGCTTTACCGCCTGAGAGGTATCCATAGCGGTGGTATCCGCAGCAATTGGAATGGTGCCCCCGGCAAACAGATGCGAGGGTAGCATGGTGAACCCCAGAATTGCCCATAGGGCAAACCAAAAACAAACGGTCCGTTTCATGGTGCCCCTCCAGTTTTTGGTCAATTGTTTAACGAAACAATTTGTCAATATTTCCCGTTTAATCAGGCAATTTATCGCTTTCCGGTTGCAGCGTTACGGGAAATGTCCTATTTTCAAGGGGGATAAGGGGGG
>CAZBWV010000007.1:0-9132 GCA_964495805.1 uncultured Calditrichaceae bacterium | reverse complement strand
GGTGGCCAGCGTATTTCCGTTACGGTCCACCAGCATCAAATCGGTGTTCCAGTTGCCTACCCAGAAGGCATCGTTGGCTTCGTCGTAAGCTATGTTTCGCACCGCAACCGGAGAGTTAATCTGACCAATCAACGTCTTGGTCACAAAATCCATCATGTAGATGGTGTTACCGGCCTTACCACCGTACATGTATGTTCCATCGTATGCCAGGTCGCGCAAACCCGTCACACCAGAGATGGAAAATTCTTCTACCATGGTTCCGGTCATGTCGTACCGATGAATCAGGTTGGAAGCCCAGCGAGTGGTGTAAAAATACGTTCCATCGTATTCTGCACCTGCGTTCCCCAGGGCACCCGTGGCCGCCTGGACGTCGAAACTAAACAGCAAATCCCACGTGGCATCGATCGAACCACCCGGTCCGGATGCCAGCGTCGGAGAGACCTCCATGTACTCCGGTTGTTCTACTCCTTGAGCAGCAAATACACCGGAAGCAACCAGAATAAGCGCAATAAACACAACACTGAAAAATTGCTTCATAGTACCTCCATCAATTAGTTTGGTTTCAAAAAAATTAAAATTACACCTCATGCTTTACTCTTTAGTAACTCTCACCCCCTTTCGTCGTAGTTGCTAAAGATTATTCCACTGAAACAATCCGTTTAAATTTGCTATTTTTAATTAAAAACTAATTCCATTTAATAATGATTTGGGGAAAACAACAAATTGACACGAATAATCGGGCAATAGAAGAAAGTGATATATGGTCAAAAATAATCTCATCGAAGTTTGAATCAAGTCACTCCATTCACTTACTTTAGTTAATTTAAAAAAAATAAACTTGAGCGCAATACATTTTTTGGGATTTTACATTCTTTTTTCTGTCCTGTTGGAGTTTTAGTTCACCTTTTTAGTAAAGAACACATCCAGCATTACGATTTTAAAATCGACTTCAACTTTTTGACCGCCTTATCGATATTTTTTGACTCTTTTCCACCGGCTGTGGCCAGATGAGGACGCCCGCCCCCACCTCCACCGGTCTCTTTCGCCACCTCGCGAATAATCTGTCCGGCATTTAAGTTCTTTTCCCGAATCAGATCGTCAGTTATCGCCAAAACAAAATTCAGTTTATTCTCCCGCGAATTAACATTGATCAGGAACAAAACCCCCTGGCGAACTTTCTGTCGAAAACGGTCGGCCAGTTGTTTAAGTAAATCCATGTCCACATCTCGTACCTGTTTAACCGCCAGCAAAATGGAATCCACTTTTTCGGCATTGGCGATCATTTCATCCAGGTTATCCAATAACCGTTCGGCTTTGAGACGTTGAATCTCTCGCTCGATCGAGTGCAGTTCATCATACAGTTGTTTGATTCGTTGGGGTAGTTTATCGGGAGCGGTATTGAGAATCCGTGTAGCTTCGGAAAGGACATCCCGACTTTTCTGTATGAATTCCACAGCAGCTGGGCCAGTAAGTGCTTCGATACGGCGAATTCCACTGGCAACACTGGTCTCCTGTACAATGACAAAAGCACCAATTTCCCCGGTTCGTCGTACGTGGGTTCCCCCGCACAGCTCCTTGCTGAACTCATCAATCAAAACAACCCGCACCTGATCACCATATTTTTCACCAAACAGCGCCATAGCACCCATTTCCTGCGCTTTTTTGAAATCGGTGACGAAAATTTCCAGGGGAATGTCCCGGCGAATTTGTTCATTCACAATCCGTTCGATTTCCTCTAACTCTTCCGGTTCTACTTTTTTAAAATGCGTGAAATCGAAACGAAGGCGATCCGGAGCGACCAGTGAACCGGCCTGCTGCACATGGTCACCTAAAACTTTCCGTAAAGCAGCATGCAGCAAATGAGTTGCCGTGTGATTATACATGGTGGGATACCGCCATTGCGGATCGACCCGTGCAATTACCCGGGAATGTACAATGTTTAAATCGCGGGGTCCGCGACAGATATGGACAATATCATCGCCTTCCTTCTGTACATCTACTACCTCCAGTTCGGCATTTTCCAGAATAATCTTACCCCGATCGGCAACCTGGCCACCGCTTTCTGCATAAAACGGTGTTTCCACCAGAACCACCCGATATTTTCCATCTTTTTCAGCAAATTTGCACACGTTCGTCTCAACTTCCAGGGTATCGTAACCGACAAAATGCGAGGCAGTGGGACAATGATGAAGGACGTTCCAGTTATCCACATGGTCGTACTGCATGACGAATTTGCCCGCCTGCCGGGATTTTTCCCGTTGCTTTTCCATTTCCCGATCGAACCCTTCTTCATCCACCGTCATGTTATTTTCCTCGGCCATGATGCGGGTTAAATCCAGCGGGAACCCGTACGTGTCATACAATTTAAATGCCTCTTCGCCGGGAATAACCGTCCGTCCTTCCTGTTTTAATTGGGCGACTAATTTTTCGAACAGTTCAATGCCCCGATCCAGTGTTTTGTTGAAATTTTCCTCCTCGGAACGAATGGCTTCCATGACGTAATCCTGCTTTTCCCGAATTTCCGGGAAGGCATCGCCCATAATTTCCACCACTGTGGGAACCAGCTGGTAAATAAAAGGTCGGTGCAATTCCAGCTTACGGGCATATCGGGAGGCACGGCGCAGTATTCTGCGCAACACGTACCCTCTTCCTTCATTGGACGGAAGCGCTCCGTCGGTAATGGCAAAGGTAAGCATCCGAATGTGATCGGCAATAACCCGAAAAGCAATTTTTTCCTCTTCAGTGGCAGAAGAATAGTTCAGGCCGGAGAATTCTCCGATCTTTCTGATAATCGGTTGAAATAAGTCGGTGTCGTAATTGGAAAACACTCCCTGCAGCACAGCCACAATTCGTTCGAAGCCCATCCCGGTGTCCACATGTTTTTTGGGCAGAGGATGGAGTTCGCCCATTTCGTCCCGATTGTACTGAATGAAAACCAGATTCCACAATTCAATGTAGCGACCGCAATCTCCGTTTACCTGACAGACATGCCCGGGGACATCTTTTTTATCGCAATGTTCCGGCCCAAGATCGATATGAATCTCAGAACACGGACCACAAGGACCGGTTTCGCCCATTTCCCAGAAATTATCTTTTTCACCAAAACGGAGCACACGTCCGGCGGGGAGATCGGTTACCTCCGGCCAGATTTTAGCCGCCTCATCATCATCCTTGTAAACGGTAGCCCAGAGTTTATCTTTGGGTAATTTCCACACCTCGGTCAACAACTCCCAGGCCCATTGAATCGCTTCGCGCTTGTAATAATCGCCAAAGGACCAATTCCCCAGCATTTCGAAAAATGTATGATGATAGGTGTCGTGACCAACTTCTTCCAGATCGTTGTGTTTACCACTGACGCGAATACACTTTTGAGAATTTACCGCGCGCGTGTAAGGACGGGTTCCTTTCCCCAAAAAAACATCTTTAAATTGATTCATTCCAGCATTGGTGAAAAGCAATGTGGGATCATCCCTGGGAACCACCGGTGAACTGGGAACAAACGTGTGACCTTTACCCTTGAAGAAATCGATAAATTCCTGGCGTATCACCCTGGAGGATTTCATACACTATCCCTAACTTTATCTTATATACGAATTGAACATTAAACTCCCTACGGATATTTCACAAAGCCTGTTTGGTCTGACAAATTTAGGCTGATCAATGAGTTAAGGCAAGATGTTTCTCGGATTCGAGAGGCAGCATCCCCCGAAAGGTTTAATTCCGCATGGCGGGATTCATCCGGATGGTAGTGGATTTATTTAACACCTGACGGACTTTCACCGCCAGTTCCTTCATTCGATAAGGTTTGGGTAGTGTTCCGTCGACATGAATATCCGGTGGCATCCGCCGTTCCTTTTCAATGTGACCGCTGGAGAGGAGAATTTTCATCTGTGCATCCAACTTTCGCAACCGTTTGATGGTCTCAATTCCGTTCATTTTCGGCATGGACATGTCCACAATCGCCAGGTCAAACTTCCGCTTATCTTTAATAATGAATTCCAGTGCTTTCATTCCACTTTCCGCAGTCGCTACCTGATAACCCAGAGATTCCAGAATTTCCTTTACCGAATCCGCCACCATTTGTTCATCATCCACCACCAAAATCTTTTCGGTGCCTGCGGGAATACTATCGTAGGTAACCGTTTCCTGGATTTTCCGCTTTATTTTGCTGGGTGGCAGATAAATGTAGAAAGTCGTCCCTTTATTTAAAGAACTTTCCACATCAATATACCCTTTATGACTTTTGATGATTCCGTACACCACGGACAGGCCCAGACCGGTACCTTTTCCCGGCCCCTTGGTGGTAAAAAACGGATCAAATATTTTGTTCAGAAACCCCGGTTGAATTCCATGGCCTTCATCAGTAATACTCAAACAGACGTAATTCTTTTCCGTTTCGCCGTTATCATGGCTGGGTCGGAAATTCTTCATCGTTGTTTTAATAATAATCCTGCCACCATCCGGCATGGCGTCCCGGGCATTTACCGCCAGATTAATTAGAACCTGAGTTAAACGCGTTTCATCCGCTTCTACATCTTCTACATCCGGATCCAGATCCAGGAGAATTTCATACTCCTTACCCAGTGTTCGCCTTAACATGGTGGAAAGACTGGAAACCAGATCATTTAACGACAATGGCTTCAGAGAAACATCCTGATCCCGTGAGAACATAAGCAACTGCCGGGTTAAATCTGCAGCACGTTGTGCGGCGTCAGCAATAATATTTGCCCGGCGAATAATGCGAGGATCCCCATTGGCATCCTTTTTTAACAAATCCGTATTGGGGATGATGATTCCAAGAATATTGTTGAAATCGTGAGCAATGCCCCCCACCAGAGTGCCCAGGCTTTCCATCTTCTGCAACTGAATCACCTGTTGCTGAGATTTTTTCAGCTCCTCATAAGCCTGCTGCAGACTCTGTGCTTTTTCGCGCAAAGCATGAACCAGATGAATGTTTTCCAATAAAATTGCCGCCTGGTTGGCAAGGGTATTCAGCAAATGCACATCTTCCAGACGAAAACCATTTTCTTCATATTTCAGATAAAGGATGGTGCCATAGCAATAATCCTTTTCACTGATGGGTACAGTAACCAGGGAGATGTTCTGCTTCCGGGACAATCCCAGAAATTCCAGATCCTCGGCTTTCAACTCAGACGACTTCAGCACCAAAGGCTCTCGGTGATGGTAAGTGCGCAGCACAAAATTATTCACATTTTTTACTTCCGAAGCTATCCGCTGAAACAATTCATCCGAAGAGGCTTTGGTTAATACCATTTTCTTGTTTTCTGCGTCCCATAAATAAACCGATGCTTCCGCCGCATCCAGTAACTTTGCTCCCTCATATATAATTTTATCCAGAATCTCGTTGGGAGTACTGGCACGCATCATCTCCTGACTGAGCTCAATTAAGTGCTCTAAATTTTTTGCATTGCGTTTATTCCAGGCACTCAGTTTTTCCAGTTCTTCAGTCTTTTTTACCAGTTCCTCGTTTACCCGCTGAAGTTTGGTCTGATTGTGGAGAATTTCCCGCTGAATCTGAATTTTTTCGGTGATATCAATAATGGCAACAATAATATTCTTGATGTAGTTATATTCATCCTGATATCCGGCGATGTTTAATTCTACAATGCTTTTGCTGCCATCATTCATTTTAATGGTGGTCACATAACCGCGAACATCCTGCTGTTCCTGAATCAAACGGTTCAGAATTGCATTTAAGTCGTCCCGCTGGAAAAAACGCTCCAGATTCATTTTCACCAGCACGCTGCGCTCAATTTCGAAAAAGTTACTGGCACTCTCATTGACCTCTTCAATCTGACCCAGCGTGTCTGCAATAATAATAGGAATAGGGTTGAGCTGAAAGATGGTCTCCAGATATCGTTTCGATTTATTTAATTCTTTTAGATTCCGTTCCAGATCGTTGGCCAGATTATTCCAGGCTCGGGCAAATTGGGAAAATTCATCTTTTCCACGTTCAGGTAATCGTAAACTCAGGGCTTTGCCGGATTCGGTATGTTCCTGAATTTTCCGTGCTGCCTCGTTCAGGGGACGCGAAATGGGACGCGATAGCAGACTGGAAAGCAGAATCAACACCAGGGAAATAATCAAACTCACGGTGAGCAGGGAACGATGTTGCGCTTTAACCTTCTCCTTCACCCAATTCAGGTTTAATCCCAGAATTAAGTCTCCCTGATATTCATCGTGAAAAAAAATACCTTGCTTTAGAAACAAAAAATTAGAAGTAAATTCTTCCAGTTTATTGGATTGGCGAAAACTAAGGACCTCCTTCTCCCACCCACGGTAATTATACCCGTACCGAACCTTTCCTTCCGCATCGGTAATATAAATCAACGAGATATCACTATCGTTTTCCAGACTATTCAGCACATTTTTACTAAATTTGTCATCATCAAAATAGAGTCCCGCGCCCAGATTGGTTGCAGTCGTGCGAAGTAATCCACGGCCCTTTTTCAACAATCCCTCGCGGAATTGTTTTTCCATGCTGGTGGAAAAGTACACATAAAATCCAGCTGTTAAAATCAAAATAATGCTGGTAGTTAAAATCCAGAGTTTAACAGAAATTTTCAATTTTCACCAAAAAATTTTTACCACTTGTTATATTTACCTGGATAAAATCTCTTCCATCGATTTGGATACCTGGTTAATACTGTACGGTTTACGAAGGAAACCCAGCACACCATGTAAATTGGAATGATCGATGGGACCCTCGTCGATTCCACTGGTTAATATCACTTTGATATTCGGATTGACTTTCCGCAATTCCTCAAGGGTGGTTTTACCGTCCCAGTCGGGCATCTTCATATCAATAATTACATAATTTATATTCTGCTGATGATTCAGATAATATTTTAACGCCTCTCTCCCGCTATTCTTTTTAACTACATGGTAGCCCAAAAACTCCAGAATATCGCCCAATACATTCAGTACATAATCTTCATCATCCACCAGTAACAGTGTTAGTTCATTGGGTTTCACCTGTTCGTGTTCCACTGGTTTGGGAGCGGGTGCACTATATTCCCCCTCGGCGGGGAAATACAAATCAAACCGGGTCCATTCTCCCATTTTACTGTGCACATCCACATATCCGTTCATTCCTCGTACAATGCCGTAAACCACCGAAAGTCCCAAACCGGTTCCCTTCCCTATTTCCTTGGTGGTAAAAAACGGATCGAAAATTTTTGGCATAATTTCCAGAGGGATTCCAGTACCAGTATCCCGAATCATCAAATGAACGTATGGCCCCGGAGTTAACGAACCAAGCTGATATTGCTTGTCCACGTGAAAATTATCTGTCTTTATTACAATAATCCCTCCGTTGGGCATGGCATCCACTGCATTAATCACCAGATTCATGATGATCTGCTGCATTTCTGTTTCATCACCTTTAAGGCTGTACAGATCATCGCTCAAACGGGTTTGCACCTTGATGTTGCCGGGAATATTCGGTTTAAGTAATTCCAGGCTATCGTACACCACCTGATTCAAATCGATGCTATAGAGATTGGTGCTGTCCTTTTGTCTGGTAAAAGTGAGCAGCCGCTGAGCAATATCTGAAGCACGATGAGCCGATTTCTCAATAATTTCTGCCCGTTTGTAATTTGGGCTTCCTTTCGGTGTGGACAACTTGATCAATTCCGCATTGGGAATAATTGCCGCAAGAACGTTATTGAAATCATGGGCAATACCCGAAGCCATCAGACCAATGCTTTCCAGCTTCTGGCTCTGCAGCAGCTGATCCTGAATTTTCTTGAGCTCGGTAATATCTTTGAACAGGAATAAAAACCCAATGGTTTGTTGCCGAAAATCGCCAATCAGATTTACCGTTAGTAAAACATCCAGCTGTCCGCTACCAATTCGGTAAAGCTTTAACTCTTTATTGGTCACCAAACCGAATTTATTTAACTGTTGCTTTAATTCATGAATAATTTCTTCTTTTTTAATAAAATCATTCAGGAAATTAAACTGAGAGAGGTCCTCCACATTCTCCAGACCCAGCAGGGCATATCCCGCTTTATTTAAATAAATGATCTCGCCATTGATATTGGTGATACAGACACCATCCTGTAGGATTTCAATTAAATTGCTTAATTGAAATGGCTGTGATCGTTTCCCTTGACTTTTTTTGAAAAAATTAAGCATTATTGAAACTACTTTCCTCCCTTTTGCTTCTTTAACAACACCCCGAATTGATTTTGCCAATCACGCTTAATACTGGTGAAGCTTAGAAAAAGTGCCAGGATAATAGTAATTAAAATAAAGGACGTGTTAAGCAATAAATAAAAAGTAATCTTTTTAATTAAAAACAATCCAATCGCAATAAGAATGCCAAAAAATCCAACGGACAACAAATAATTGAGAGAAATAAAACCGATGAGACGGGATAACAAACTCATACGAGGTTTGGAAACCAACCCGTTCAAAAATTGGAAGTTTTCCAGGTAACGCTCATTTTCCCGGGCAAGATCACTTTCCAAGTATCGCCAACGCACATACCAGAAATAAAGCATAGCAAGATTTAAAATAAAATTAAAAATCTGGCCATAAATAAAAATTTTAAACTGCAATTGAAAAGCCACAAAGTGCAATGTTTCCACAATGTTCGAAAGCATAAAAATGAATACAATGACATTAAGATACTCAGACAGAACCAACATTTTTTTGTAGTACCGGTACCAGAAAACCAGCAAACCCAGAATAGCCAACACCATGGTAATATAATTTTTCACTGCATAGTTGGTCCAGTTCTCTGGTTTACTTAAAATAAAGGGATTCTGTAAATACCTGGAATAATTCACCAGAGTTACAATGGCTGTTAAAAAAACAATTAAAAAGATTTGACGATAAGGGATACCACGCTTGCTTTTAGTTGGAATGATAGCAAGATATCCTGAGATCACCATAATAAAAATTTTAAGAATAATTTCTGCTATAATATAAATGGGAAAAAAAACATATTCATATATTCTAAAAAGTATGATAATCGACATTCCTATAGAAAGATATCCATAAAAATAATAAAAAATTTTGACAAGAAAATAATTTAGATTCGTACGGTGTAACGTTTCGCGAATGATTAAAAAAATCAAGAAATAAATAGTTGAATTTAAATAT
>CAZBWV010000006.1:0-58115 GCA_964495805.1 uncultured Calditrichaceae bacterium | reverse complement strand
GAATTTCACGTAATACCGGCATCTGACGGTCTGCCCACTCAATCCGTCGCTTCCCCTCCGGTGCCAGCGTCAGATCTTTAACATGATGTTTGACCATATTGATCTCCTTTTCGTTTACAATCGATTCAAATCAAATGTTTTGTACAGAACAATAAAAATACAATGGTTTTAAAGATTTTTCTATGAAAAAATTTTTTTTGTTTATCTAAATTTCATTCAAGGTGGTAGCGAAAAGTTGGTTTGATGGGACTGGTAGCACAAATCGAATGGAGATGAGACCCCTCGACTTCGCTATCGCTCCGCTCGGGGTGACAGGGCTGGCTATTGTCATTCCGACCGAGCCGAGGCGGAGTCGAGGCGAGTGGAGGAACCTCTTGGAACCCCTCGACTCCTTTTTGGTGTGACACATCAACCCGCTGTCATTCCGACTGGAGCGACGAACGGAGAGAGGAGCGGAACGGAGGAATCTCATTATGGCTCCGAAATAGATCGGTTTTTAGCACCAGGTAGGAGGTAATGGAAGATATCCGGTTAAAAATAAACCGACACTCCCAGTATGACACCGTCCAGATTGGTGGTACCGCGGGAGAAATAGTTGTAGCCGACAAAAAACGCGTTCCCCTGATAGTGCCAGTTGAAACGGAAGAAAAACTGGGTAAGCCAGTTGTCGCCTATTTTCCCGGCATTGGCACGTACATTGGCACTGAAAGGTTTTTTGAAATAGTAGTCAATGGTTAAATGAATTCCCGCACCTGCTTTAAAACTTCCCGTGCTCTCTCCCTTCATCCCTGCTCCCCAGCTCAAGACTAATTGGGGAGTACGAATCTGATAGTAGTCAACAAACAGATCGTAAAAACGGTAATGATCGTACCCACCGTAAAAACGCCGGGTAATATCGGTGTATTGAGCGGAAAAATTAAAAGAGGTACATGGGGCAGCGTCCAACCAGAAGATGAATCCCTGCATATTGGGATCGTGGTACAGATAGTGGGTGCCGAATTGCACCAGCCGTACTTTGCGGTATCGGAAAGTAAACAAACCATCGTCACCAATGGAGTATGGATATTCGTTAAAATAAATTTCGTTTTCCTGGGGTTGCCCTTGCTGCACAGCTGGCGGCCAGGTGGATGACGTTTGTGCATAAGAGAACAGTGGGACAATTCCCAGAATAAACAGTAGAAACCAATGAATCATGGATTTCATATTGAACCGTGTATTTAATTTACTGTTTCGGATTTTTAAAAATTCAAACATCAGGAATATAATCAATGATTGGTGTGGTGGAAAAGGTAAATGTCACGCAGCGGCGACTTTTTCATTCTTCCGTTGAATCTTCACTCTGTTTGCTGACGTACCTGTTGCCCGAAAACGGCGAAACGAATGCAGAACCCGCCTCGCCTTTCCACTCAATATTTCAGTATTCCATTTATGCATTGGTTCCTTCACCAATATTTACTACCCGAAAACAAGTCGAAATACAAACCTTCAGGCTTATTTCCCGGCATATTTTGTTTCTTCTGTTTTTCAACATTTTTACGGCAACGGGGATGGATTTTGTTTAAATTTATTTTTAATCATTTGCGGAAGAAAATCCGGGGTGTTGATGATAGAACGGCGAAAAGCTCGTGCGGTAAGGGTGGGATCGGTCATCATCGGCGGGGATGCACCGGTCAGCATCCAGAGTATGACCAACACGCGTACGGAGGATGTGGATGCCACGGTGGATCAGATTCGTGAATTAGCAGCTGCCGGGTGCGATATTGTTCGCTGTGCGGTTCCCAACGAAAAGGCGGCGGAAGCGTTAAAGGAAATAGTTCCCCAGGTCCAAATTCCGGTGGTAGCGGATATTCATTTTAACTATCGGTTGGCGTTAATGGCGCTGGAGGCAGGCGTACACAAAATTCGCATCAATCCCGGGAACATTGGGGAGCACCGCCGGGTGGAGCAGGTGCTGCATGCGTGTCGGGAGCGGAAGGTGCCCATCCGAATTGGGGTAAATGCCGGTTCCCTGGAAAAGCCCATTCTCCGACGTTACGGACATCCCACCGCTGAAGCAATGGTGGAGAGTGCTCTACACCACATTCATTTGTGCGAAGAAGTTGGTTTTCAGGATATTGTGATTTCTCTGAAAGCATCCGATGTGGTAATGATGATTCGTGCCAACCGGCTGCTTGCCCGTCAGGTGGAATATCCCCTGCATCTGGGGGTGACAGAAGCCGGGCCGGTGCGCAGTGGCACCATCAAATCGGCTATTGGAATTGGAACACTGCTGGCAGAGGGAATTGGGGATACGATTCGGGTGTCGCTTACCGGTCCCCCGGTGGAGGAAATCCCCGTGGCACGGGAGATTCTCCGTACTCTGCATCTACGTAAAGCAGGTGTCACTATTGTTAGCTGCCCCACCTGCGGACGGCTGGAAACCCCGGACATGATTCGCATTGCTACGGAACTGGAAGAAAAAGTTCAGGATATGACCGCCGATGTGGTAGTAGCCGTGATGGGCTGTGCGGTGAACGGTCCCGGAGAAGCTCGCGAAGCGGATGTGGGAGTGGCACTGGGGAAAAACGAAGGATTGCTTTTCCGCAAAGGGAAAATTATTGGCAAATTGCCTGCACACCAGATTGTGGAACGGTTGTATCAGGAAATTGTGCAAATTGCCGAAGAGGAAAAGGATTAAACTACGGAAAGGAATCCCACCGCTCACCAACTATCCGCCTGTCATGATGCCTTTTGAACCGATTATTCCGAAGCGGATTCCCGGGAAGCGGAATTTCGGGTACCGGTTAATTCCGGAGCTTTGAGCAGATAAGCGTAAATGAAGTCGTCAATCTCTCCGTCCATCACCCGCTGGATATCCGATGTTTCATGTCCGGTGCGGTGATCTTTAACCATGTTATAGGGATGGAACACGTAGGAACGAATCTGATTTCCCCAGCTAATTTCGCTTTTACTTTCTTCCAATTCTCGCTTTTTCGCTTCTTCCTCTTCCAGTTTTTTCTTATACAGGCGTGCTTTCAGAATTTTCAACGCATTGGCTTTATTTTTGTGCTGGGAGCGCTCGCTCTGGCAGGTCACCACAATTCCGGTAGGTAGATGGGTAATGCGCACCGCCGAATCGGTTCGGTTGACGTGTTGCCCGCCTGCGCCGCTGGCGCGGAAGGTGTCGATGCGTAAATCGTTGGGATTAATCTCAATTTCAATTTCCTCGTCCACTTCGGGAACCACAAATACGGAAGCGAAGGAAGTGTGACGCCGACCGCTGGCATCGAACGGGGAGATGCGTACCAACCGGTGTACGCCAATTTCGGATTTCAGATAGCCAAATGCGTAATCTCCCTTAATCTCGATGGTAGCGCTTTTAATGCCTGCTTCTTCCCCGGCTAATAAATCCAGCACTTCTGCTTTAAAGCGATGCCGATCTGCCCAGCGCAAATACATGCGCATAAGCATCTGTGCCCAGTCCTGGCTCTCGGTACCTCCTGCACCAGGATGAATGGTCAGGATGGCATTCTTGCGGTCTTCCGGGGCGGAAAGTAAGCCCTTTAATTCCAGATTTTTTACCTGCTCCAGCAGCGTTTTGCTTTCCGCCTCTAACTCTTTTAAACTGCCATCCGATTCTTCCTCAGCGGTTAATTCCAGCAGCAGGGCAAGATCTTCCGCTTCCCTGTGGTATTGTTTCCATTCGTTCACGATATCGCGTTTCTGGCTTAACTCGCGCAGCACCGCCTGAGCGTGTTCGGGATTGTTCCACAGCTCCGGAGCGTTCGCTTCCTTCTCTAACCGGGCAATCTCCTGTTCCAGGTGCTCGATGTCAAAGATAACCTCGTAGATTCTCTAAAATTCGCTCCGCTTCCTGCAAACGATCTTCAATAATTTCTTTCATGATTCAACCTCGTTTCACTCGTCGTTAGAGTCCAGCGAAATTTCGTAAATGGAGCGAATATCGCAATTCTCGAAGTAGTGGTTCAGAATTTTTCGCCAATCGTATCCCTCCAGCGCCATCACGGCTGCACCGGTTTTACACATTCCCACACCGTGTCCCTGTCCCGCACCCACCAGGGTGAAGGAGATGGGTGTACCCACCTCATCCATTTCTTTTTCCACAATAAAACAGGAACTTTCCAGATAGTCGTTAGAGAGTGCTTCGCGGATGTTTAACTCGCCGCGGATGCGGTAGTTTTTCAGGCTGCCAATCAGTTCAATCTCTTTCAGCCGACCGGAACGTCCTCGCCGCAACGGTACAATGTCGAACAGGATGCCGATGTCCTCACCGGTTTTCTTACGAATAATCTCTTCCAGCTCCTGCCGGGAGTAGTCCACTTCCCAGCGAAAATATTTTTTATACTGTTCCAGAGATGCCGGTACTTTGCGGCCTTTCAGGTTACACCAGGCATCCGGTCGGGAGAGAATCCAGTTCCGGACGGTGTTCTCATCCTGCAAGTTGGTAAACTCCCGGGGAACTTTCACCCAGTCGTATTTTCCGTGGAATTGCGGAGCTTCGTCAATTTCCCACACACCGGTGGCGTCTTCGGTATGGCCCCCGCAGATCAGGTTAAAGTAAGCATCGCAGATGTTATTATGACTGGTAAAAATGACCTGTCCGCGGGTTTCCTCCACCGCCTGTTCAATGTTCCTGTCCTCGAAATCCTCTCCGTAATAGCGCAGGCAGTGTCCCCAGTCGCACATGTCGTAGGGGTCTCCCAGATGGTTATGCTGCACTCGCGCCAGCACTTCGCTACGGCACACGATGGCCAGACTTTTGCTGAACTCTACCGGAAGGTCTGTGCCAATTTCGGAATACACGACTCGTTTCAGGTACGTTTCCAGGGGAATTTCGCTGATGGCCATTAATTTGCCCCGGTTATCGATGCGAAATTCGATAGTTCCCTGGTACACTCGTTCCACCAGATGCTCTTTCTGGTGCACTTCGTCATAAGTACGAATGTTATACAGATGAATTTTGGTTTCTACTTTTTCCGGAACCAGCTTAAAGGCAATTTCCACCTCTCCGGCATTTTCGTATTCCGCGTCAAAAAACTCCAGCACCCCGCTGGGTTCTTTAATCGTTTCCTTGGTAACCGAAGGATTGAATTCCGGCTGGAAACGCTTGAAACTCTTTTTCGCCTCCATTTCCGTTTCGTAAGTGCCCGAAAGGATGATATATTTGGTATTATTGTTGATTCGTCGATCGCCTAAGTAAATATTACCGCCCAGCACTTCAATCCGTGCATCGGGATCGTATTTCCGGGCAATCTGCAATTTCTCCTCAATCCGTTCTTTATTGAAGCTCTGGTACAGGATGAGATGGAATACTTCTTTACCAGCACGACTTTCTTTGACTTTTACGCGCCATTTCAGATCAGAGGTGATATTCTCAATCAGCACGTTCCCTTCCGCATCGGTGACGGAAAATTTTCCCATCACTTTAAAATCCAGAAAGTCCTGATCTTCCAGGATACCAATACGAAACACCGGTTCTCCGTTCTTTTCCGGCAAATGAATGGTACGAATTCCTTCGGTCATTGTATTTTTCCCATTTTTCATCATTCAAAAAATTTAGCCGCTAAATATATGATATTTTTCAAAAAAAAGCAAGTTGCAGCACCTGCAAAAGGTAAAGGAGAAAGGACGAAAGACAAAAGACGAAAGACGAAAGACAAAAAAGGGAAAGGGGGAGTGGGGAATGTTTTGTTCCGGTGAGTCACTTGTTTTTTGGAGAGGATCATCCATATTGTTAAAATTTCTCCTCAAAACTCACAGAAAGCTCAAATATCCAGTATGCTTTTTCTGTCCCTATGCCTTTTAGGCTCTTTCTTTCCTCAAATCCACAAAACACCTCATGCTTGAGCCATACGTTGACATTCCCGTGGAAATTTGTTAAACTATGGTGGAAAAATATGGAGATCGGATCAGGATTGCGTATAATTGTTCTACTGACACTCATTCTTACCCTGTGTGCCTCCGGGTTGTTTGCCCAGTTCTTAACACCACCTTCCGAAGCTTTTGGGGATCAGTTAGTGATTGGTATTGTTGGAATGCCTCCCCGTGTACTGAATCCGTTTCAAATTAATCAGGTGGTGGAAAAAGAGATCAATCGGTTTGTATTCGGAAGCGGATTAATCCAGCAGGCCGATCGATTTGGGGAGCCGCCGGCGCTGGTGGATCGCTACATTATTCCCGGAGGGAATCGCCTTCAGGGGCGCGAGTGGCAGTATGTGCTCAAACGCAACATTAATTATCACGATGGTATTCCGTTGCGCAATAAGGATGTGCTGTTTACCTTCAACTTCCTCAAACGCTGGGGTGGCTCCATCCTGAATCGGCGTATTGACTTCACCAATATTCGCAACATTCAGCTCAACGGCGACCTGGAAGTTCGTTTTATTCTGAACAAAAAAGACCTCAATTTCGATAAAAAACTTTCTGATATCCCAATTCTTTCCAGCAATTACTATCGCGAAGCATACGAAAAAGGGCCAGCCATTTTTAATCTGGAAGAACCAATGGGTTACGGCCCTTTCCGCTTTGAGGTCAGTACCCGAAACGAGATTCGTCTGGTGCCCCATATCCACTATGTTTTCGGGCGTCCGTTTCTGAATCGGGTGATATTCCGCTTTTACCAGGATGAACAGGTGCTTATCGACAACTTTATTCGCGGGTCGGTGGACATGATTGAGGTGAATGATCGGCTGACTGCTCAGCGTTTGCACCAGATTCTAAAAAATAATATCAAAGTATTTACCGTACCCCGTCCGGAGAAAAAGGTCTATTTTGTCCAGTTCAATATGAAGAGTCAGACCTTTCAATCGCCACGGATCCGCAAAGCCATCCGGCTGGCCATAAATCGAAACGAAATCATTCGTCGTCTGATCGGTCAGAACGGACACGTAGCCTATTCCCTGATTGATTATACCAATAAATATTTCTTTAAAGGATTGTTTAAAGAGAGCTATCGGCCCAACCAGGGACTCCAGATTCTTCAGCAGGATGGCTGGACAATCAACAGGCAAAATGGTGTACTGATGCGTAACGACCAGGAATTGAGTTTCGATCTGATCTTTGAGAAGAATTCTTTTCTGGAGGAGAGCATTGCCCGTTCCATTAAAATTCACCTGGCGGAATTAGGAATCAATGTGCGTCCGCGACCGGTTACGCGTCAGGAGAAAAAGGCGCTGCTGGAAGCGAACAAATTCGATGCGGCGATTGACAGTTATAGCTATTACGATACGGATCTATACAATGCTCTTTATTACTTTTATTCCAAAAAATTGCGTAAGCGGCGATCTCTGATTAATTATCAGAGTTTAACCATTGAACGGTTGTTTAAAGGGGTGCGAAACCACACACTACCACCCCGGCAGCTTTATCAGCGGTATCAAATTGTGATTCATCAGGAAGTGCCGGTGGTATTTCTGTTCTTCCAGGATAAAATTATCTATGCAGTTCAGAATCGGTTTCAGAACATTCGAATCTCCTATAGCAAAGGGAAGATGTATTACTACCGGCTCAATCCCCTGGAGAATTGGTTTGTTCCCAAAGTTCTGCAAAAGTATCGGGAGTGGTAACATGCAGAACATTTTTAACATTCTCCGCCACTGGCATCCCATAAAAGATTTTGTTAAGCGCTTTATCTCTCAAAAGATTCATCGCCAGATTGTGATTAATTATGTGGGATTGGGTCTGATTCCGATTATCATTGTGAGTTTTATTCTGATTAATCTTTCCCAGAATACCGTGCAGAGTTATTTGAATCAGCGCAATATGGAAACCGCTCGAAGGGCAAGCAATGAAATATCGCTGTTTATTCGGGAACCGGTAACCATTCTGAATACTCTGGTGCAGACCCGGGATATTCTGGAAATGGAGCGATTTACCCAGAGCCGTATCATCAACAAAATTAAATTGGCCAATCCCATTTTTCAGAAAATTTTCATTCTGGATCATTCCGGTACCGTAGTGGTAACCACCAGTTTTGGCGAGGAAATGAAGGAATTCAGCCGTTCGGATTTTTTTCAGGCAGCCATGGAAGGTAAAGTGTTCTATTCTCAAGTCTATTTCGGAGAATCGGGATTCCCCTCCATGCTCATTGCCATTCCCATTAAAAAATACAATGTGGTGGAAGGGGTACTGGTGGGTGAGATTGACTTGAAGAGCATCTGGGATTTGGTGGATAATATTACTATTGGCAAAACAGGGAGTGCTTTTCTCATCAGTTCGGACGGATTGGTGATTGCCCATCCCGATAAGCAGCGGATTTTGCGGAAGAAGTCCTATTCCAGCTACCCGTTTTTTCAGAAGCTGCTCCGGGGGGAGGAAGGTATCACCATTTTCGAATCGGACGGCAAAAAGATGATCGCTGCGTTTTCACCGATTTCCGAGCTGCACTGGGGCATCATCATTCAGCAAACCTATTCCGAAGCGTTCGAGCTGATTCATAAAATGCGCAATCGGGTAATCCTTTTCTCCGGCTTGACCCTGTTGCTGGCACTTTTCCTGGCAGTGTTTAGCATGAAACGAATTACCCAGCCGCTGGATGTGTTGGTGCAGGGGGTGCGGGAATACGCCCGGGGGAATTTAAGCCACCGCATTCAACTGAGCCGGCAGGACGAAATCGCCGAACTGGCCAAAGAATTTAACACCATGGCTGAATCCTTGAACAAAAACCAGAAACGGTTGCGTCGGGTGGAGCGCCTGGCAGCGTTGAGCCGATTTGCTTCGTTTGTCAGTCACGAAATTCGCAATCCGTTAAATGCGATGAACATCAACATGCAAATTTTGCGGCGGTTAATCACCCAGCAGGATGCCCCGTTGGAGAAAAAATTCAAATACCTGAACATCATTTCCTCCGAAATCGAGCGGATGAATGCGCTGGTTACCAACTTCCTGACCATTGCTCGCCCCCCGGAACTGAACCTGATTCGTTCCGATCTGCACCAGATTTTAGACGAAGTGGTGCTTTTGCAGGAAGCTCGTGCGCGCAGCGAAAAAATTCAACTGATTCGGAAATACACCGAACGGGATTTGTATGGAATGTTCGACTACAACCAGCTAAAACAGGTGTTTCACAATCTGGTAGTGAATGCGTTCGAAGCGATGCCTTCCGGTGGAAAACTGCTCATTTCCACCGCTGTGCAGGAGAAAAGTGGTTCCGGGAGCCAGCAGATTGCCATCATTAAATTCGAAGATACCGGCCAGGGAATTCCGGAAGATAAACTCTCCGAAATCTGGGAACCTTATTATACCAGTAAAAAAACCGGAACGGGATTGGGACTGGCAATTGTCAAACAGATTGTGGAGGGTCACGGCGGAAGGGTTTACATCGAAAGTCGAGTGGGTGTGGGTACCACTGTGATGATTGAATTGCCGTTAGGAGGTCAGAAAAGAAACGAACCACCCGGTATTCGAAATCATAAAAAACATCTGACCCAATCCGAATCAGAAACCTGATCCTGATTGGACTTGCAAACTCTTATCGGGAACGTTTAATTACTCGTGAATGAAATTTACGATTCGTAGCGTTAAACGTTCTGATAGTTAATTAAAAAACAGACTGGGTTAAAATGAATGAAAAAATTCTGATTGTCGAGGATGATTTAAATACTCTGGAAGGATTGGCCGAGATTCTCTCCCACGAAAAATACTCTGTCACCAAAGCCAAAAATGCCCGGCAGGCGCTGGCGGAAATCAACAAAGGCCCGTTTAACATTGTACTGATTGATTATTTGCTACCTGATGAAGACGGACTGGAAATTTCGAAAAAAATCCTCAAAAAATATCCGGAAGTCATGATTATCATGATGACCGCCTTTGGTTCGGTAAAAAACGCAGTAGCGGCGTTAAAATCCGGTATTTTCGATTACCTGACCAAACCGATAGATCTGGAAGAATTGCTGATTATCATTCGCCGGGCACTGAAAGAACAGCGACTTATTTCGGAGAATATCGATTTAAAGAATAAGCTCCAGGAGACCTATCGGTTCGAAAACATTGTTGGCGTTAGCGGGAAGATGCAGGAGGTAATGCGCAAAGTGCAGAAGGTTGCTGCAACGGATGCCACCGTGCTCATCCGCGGCGAAAGCGGCACCGGTAAGGAACTGATCGCCCGGGCAATTCACTACCAGAGTGCCCGACGAGATCAGCCGCTGGTGGAGATTAACTGTGCATCCATTCCGGAAACGCTGCTGGAAAGTGAACTGTTCGGACACGAAAAAGGTGCTTTTACTGGTGCATACAAAAGCAAAAAGGGCAAGTTCGAAGTCGCTCACAATGGCACCATTTTTTTAGATGAAATTGGTGACCTGCCGTTAGGTGTTCAGGCAAAACTGTTGCGCGTGTTGCAGGATCGCAGTTTTACCCGGGTGGGCGGTATTCAGAATATTGAAGTGGATGTGCGGGTTATTGCTGCCACCAATTCCAATCTGGAACAGGCCATCAAAGAAGGACGGTTTCGGGAAGATCTGTATTTCCGGTTAAACGTAATTCCCATCCATATTCCTCCGTTGCGGGAACGACCGGAAGATATTGGTCCGCTGATTGACCACTTTTTGCGGAAATATGCCCGGAAGAATCATCGGGTGATTACCGGAATTACTCAGGAAGCCCGGGATATTCTGATGCAGTACCACTGGCCGGGCAATGTGCGCGAGCTGGAAAATGCCATCGAGAATGCGGTTGTTATGAGCGAGTCGGAAGTGATTCAGGTGCACGACCTGCCAGGCTATCTCCAGTCCTCCACCCGGAAAAGCCAGCTGTTACCTGCTTTTTTACATGACGATGAACTGAGCTTTAAAGATAAACTGCACCTATGCGAACGCGAAATTATTCGCCAGGCGCTGGAAGCCACTGGTGGGAACAAAACTCGTGCCGCCCGGGAATTGGGAATTACTCTACGAACGCTCCGCAACAAGGTGAAACGATACCAGTTGTAGAGGAGGATTGCAGGACTTTTCGCCCTCAATATCAACAAAAATCTGTTTGTGGAATGGATTGGGTTGGTTTATTTTCTACCTGAAGGGGGGATTTTTAGTTGAACTGTCCGTAAAACTGAGCAAACCCAAAAATATTGATTAAGTTATTGTTTAAATTTTCGATATTATTAAAGGAGAAAAAGGAAGTTTTACATTTGGTACAGGTTGAATTGAGGCATGTATGTCGAGCGTTGAGGAGATTGTCCGTCAGGTAGAAAAGCTTCCCACCATTAATACGGTGGCATTTCAGGTGGTACAGATGTGTTCGGATCTGGAAATTCCCATTCCCCGACTGATTAAGGTGATTTCTGGTGACCAGAGTCTGACTGCCCAGATACTGAAAATAGCAAATTCCAGTTACTTCAACTTTCCCCGCACTATCTATTCTCTCGATCGTGCCATTGTGATTCTTGGATTTAATTTGTTGAAAGATATTGCGGTCTCCATAGCTATTTACAGTTTGTACAAAGGGTTTAATTCCAATAAATATTTCGATATTAAGTCTCTGTGGAAACATTCTATATACACCGGTTTTGCACTGAAAACATTAGCAGAGGAATACGACCCGGAGCACAAAGATATTCTGTATATTGGCGGATTATTGCACGACATTGGCAAATTAGCCTTTATTAAAGTGCTAAACGAAGAATATTATTTAATTTACGAAAAGAGCAAACAGGAAGATGTGCCGCTTTTTGAGGTGGAGCAAACCTTTCTGGGGTACGATCATGCCACGCTGGGTGCTCGCTTATTGGATGAATGGCATTTGCCCGAACCGGTGGTGGATATGGTGCGGTTTCATCACCATCCGCAGGAATTTCAGGGGGAACCAACGGTTGCTCCCTGGGTACGTCTGGTTTATCTGGGGAATTTGCTGGTACATTTGTTAGACACCCAGGAAGCCACCGTCCGTGACGTGGTGGCGATGGATTCCCATTTCGAAAACTATTTCTCTTTTTCTGATTCGGATATTCAACATTTATTAAACAAAGTTCGAAAAGACCTGGACGAACAACAGGATTATTTGAAGTTGTTTAACCTATAACCCGGGATGAAATTGCAAACGAACATCGTACAGTACATCGAAAACATTGTCAAGTCGCTCAAACGGGTGGAGAAAACCTCGGAAGTTTTTGATGAATTAAAAGAGATTTCCGAGGAGTTAGAGAATTTACAGAAATATATGATTGCCACATTTAATACGCTGGAGAATAATTTCAACTCGTTTGTGCGACAAATCGACATGCTCTCGGACCTGATTGAGTTCCAGCGCAGCGTGATGAATTTTAAGAACTCGCAGAACTTGATCCATAGCTTGTTTGATCTGTTCGATCGGCGAGTCCCCAATGATCATGCGTTTATTGCCTTCCGTTTAAAGGATGAAGACACGGACGAAACGATTATCACCAATCATGTCAAACATCTGGATAAATACCGTACTTTTGTAAAGCACAGTGGCAACGAAATATTAAAAAATATTGTTCAGGAAAGGGACCTGGCTTATTTAATCAGTGATGTGGAAAATCTTTCCACTACGGAGGCTCCCTGGCATCTTCTCAATGCCCGATCCGCTATTCTGTTTCCCCTGAAAGTGCGGGGAAAATTCCTGGGCATGGGGTATCTTATTCGGACTCAGGAAAGCTTTTCGCTAAACGATCTTTCCTTTATTAATCTGGTATTGGGACTAATTTCTCTGGTGATATACCAGCATTATTATTTTGCTCAGTTAAAGTCTCGCCTGTTCAAGCAATTCCGTCTGCGAAAAATTCTGGAAGAAGTAAAGTACGCGGAATACTTCGAGAAGGGCCCGCTTTACATATTTACCCTGGATCCTCGCTACATTGTTCTTCATGCCAATACCACGGCGTTTTCTAATCTCAAGATTAACGAAGAAATGATTGTGGGGGAGAACTTCCTGGAGATTATTCCCAAAAACTTTCAGGCCGGATTCCGGCGTATTCTCGATCAGTGCCAGGAGGGGCAGATCCAGTATTATCGTTCTCCGGTGGTGAGCGAAAAGAAGCCTCAACCCATTCTGGAGTTTTATGTCAGCCGAATTATTCTCCAGAACCATTTTACGTTGATTCTGGTGTTTGCTGTGGATATCACTCAGATCTATTATCGGGATATAATCCAGCAACGGAACATGGTTCTGGATGAACTGGATCAGCTGGCACGCACGCTGGTGGGAGAGTTTAACAATTTGTTAACCATGGTAGTTCCGAACATTAGCATCATGCGTACCCAGCTCCCGCAGGAGCATCAGTTTCAGAAGTATCTGGAGATTATGGATAAAGCGACGCAGCGTTCCTCCAATTTTGTACAGAAATTTTTAAATTACGATCTGGAAGAAATTGAAACGTACGAAACAGGCAATCTCAATAAAATTATCAAACGATTTGTTAATCAGATTAAAAAAGAATTACCTGATGGAATTCAGGTAAAATACAATCTGGATGCCAGCTTAAAGAATGTTCAGTACTATCCGTTACGGGTACGGCGACTGCTGCGGATTTTATTCGAAAACAGTGTCAATGCCCTGAAAGATCGGGAGAAACCGTTTATTCAGGTATCCACCCGACACATTGCCCATTCCACCAATGGATTGTTACCAGGCCATGAGTTTTATCTGGAAAAAGGTGAATATGTAGAATTGTGCATTTACGACAACGGATGTGGAATTCCTCATCAGATGCTCAGCCAGGTGTTCAAACCATTCTATTCCACCCGGATTAAAAATGAAGGGGTTGGTTTGGGACTGTTTATTGCTTACAACATTGTGAAAGATCTGCAGGGAGAAATTTTTATTGAGAGTCAAAACCAGGAATATACAGCCGTTTATATATATTTACCCATCAAGGAAGAGGAGGAATCGGTGGCTCAGACTGCTGTGGAAAAGACAGACATGGTAGAAACCATCGTTGAACATGTACCCACTTTGTTGGTTGTAGATGATGAGTACAACATTCGCAGCATGATGAAGGAAATTATGGAAATGTACGGTTTTAAAGTATTCACCGCCGGGAACGGGGAAGAAGGAGTGGAGATTTACAAAAAGCACAAAGATGAGATCGATCTGGTGATTCTGGATATGATTATGCCGGTGATGGACGGACGAACGGCTTTTAATTATATCCACAAAATAGATCCCACCCAGAAAGTCTTTATTATCAGCGGATACTCCCAGCGAGAAGACCTGGAAGATATTCTCGAAAAAGGGGCCATTGGCTATCTACGAAAGCCGTTCCAGGTCAACGAGATTGTCAATAAAATTAAAGAAATACTAAATATGAAAAATTGAGGTTTTGTTGCTCAGGGAAGGAATATTTCGAAGGGAATACCCAGATCGTTGGCATACTTCTTTAAAAGCTCCACCGAAATCATTTCGTCATTTGGGATGGCAATGCGGTGAAAGGGGAATTTGCTATTGCGTAGAATCAGGATATCAATCCCCTCCAGATCGATGGTAAAATCCATGGATTTAAACACTTCCATCACCTGATGTCGGGACACGGAGGTGATGAGTTGATTTTCGGTGTTTTTAGATTTCAATTGGAGCCTTCTCATAATGTCGTTTATAACTCAATAACATCAATTTAATTGCCTCTTTAATCCTTGTTTTTGCTTGTTCTTCGGAGGAAGCCTGAATATGGCAACCGGGCAGATTATTGCAACTGGCTATAAAAAGATTCTTATGAACTCGTTTTATTTCGACGTCTAATTTCATATTAATTTTCTTTTTTAAGACAATATATAGAAAAAACAATAAAATCTCAATAATTTTCTTTTTAACTATTGCTGTTTTTTCACTGTTAGCACCGGACAGGATGACCAGCGAACCACCTTCTCGGTGGTGCTCCCCAGCAAAATATAATCCAGGCCGGTTAAACCATGTGTGGCAATGGTGATAAGATCTACATCGTTTTCTCTGGCGTATTCCACAATTTCTTTGTGTGCTTTTCCTTCCCGCACCAGGAAATGAGTGGAAATTCCCTCAATTTTCAGGTCTTCAATAAATTCCTGTAAATTTTCGATAACCCGTTCTTTCAGCGAGGGGTCAATTTCAAATATAGAATCGACACCAGATGCATAAAATGCCGGGTGGATTTCCTGTTCAATCACGTGAATGAATTCAATGGTGGCACCAAATTTCCGGGCAAACAGAAAAGCATAGTCAGCTGCTTCTCTGGAATACGAAGAGAAATCGATGGGCACCAGAATTTTACGGATTTGAAATTTCTGGGTGGATCGATGAACGGTGAGCACCGGAACCGGAGAAAAGCGTACCACCTTTTCAGCCACACTTCCTAACAGTAAGTGTTTGAGTCCGGTATGCCCGTGGGTTCCCATAACCACCAGATCGTGAGAATGATTGTGCAGATATTCCAGAATGACGTCGGAGGCGGAGATACCCCGAATAATCTCGGTGGTTACATGAATCCCTTGCTGATGAACCGATTGGCGATTCCCTTCAATATGTTTCCGAGCAGAGGATTCTCGTTGAGTGATCAATTGATGGTATTGTTGGAGTCGCTCCTCTTCATTCACATCATCCTGAAATAAAACAATCGCGTGTAGCAAGGTAATTCGAGCAGAAAATTGCCTGGCCAATTCAATCGCATATTCCACAGCTTTATCGGAGAAAGGGCTGAAATCCACCGGGACAAGTATTTGCTGAAAGGTCATCCTGGTCTCCTTTACATTTTGAATTTTCGTAAAAGATAAGATAAGCTCCAGTCGTCCAATGAGCAATAAAAAATATTGGAATCCAGGCATGAGCTACGATTGCACAAGTTTTTTTGCAGGAATGGGTCGATCGGGTATGTCTCCATAAAGGGAATATAAGCTGGTACCTCCGGGGGTGTGTCCGAAACGCAAAACCCCTCCCGAAGGTGGGAGGGGTTTTGAGATGACTCGATTGATAAATTACATGGTTGTCGGTGGGGCTGGTTCATCGGGACGACCCGCATTATTTAACGGAATCTTCACCAGAACCCATCCGATTACCAGGAAGACCAGCAAGGCCGGGATGAACTGAACCATGGAGCCGGTTTGATGGAATACAGCCGGAACTTTCCATTCCATCAAAGCAAAAAAGGCAAACAGAAGTCCAATAAGTGCCTCCCCGGCGATTAGCCCTGCTGAAAGTAGAACGCCGGTATTTTCCACCCTGGCCTTTTGAGCATCGTTGTATTTAAACTTTTTGACGTACATGTCAGCAAGGCCCCGAATAAGGCCACCAATGAAAATAGCGAAGGAGGTTTCCAGTGGTAGATACATTCCCACACACACCAGCATGGGGCTTTTAACCCGAAGTAAAATAAATCCGATGGCCATAACAATACCTACAATAATCAGTGGCCAGGCCATATCGCCACCGACAATTCCTTTAGCCAGTATGGCCATCAAACTGGCTTGAGGTGCCGGATAGTGTTCGCCCCCCAGACCGGTACCACCTTGATTAATATCTCCCTGATGCAAAATGAGCAGCGGGAAGAACATTACTGCCGAGGCCAGAAACACCCCGAACAGATCGCCTAACTGCATTTTCCAGGGAGTACCGCCCAGGATGTGTCCCACTTTCAGGTCCTGTAACATTTCGCCTGCCACAGCTGCTGCAACACAGATCACAGCGGCAACACCCAACACAGCGGCAACACCGGGTAATCCCCGAACGCCCAGAGCTACCATCAAAATGGCAGCAACAATAAGGGTGGAAATGGTTAATCCCGAAATGGGATTGTTACTGGAGCCAATGAGCCCTACCAGATATCCAGATACCGCAGCAAAGAAGAAACCCGCGATAATCATCACAATGGTTGCCGTAATAGCGGCAATGACATCCTGAGAGAAGTACAGATAAATGAAAAATGTACCCACGGAAGCCAGAGCAATTCCCAGGAAGACCCATTTAAAAGGTAGGTCTTTTTCTGTGCGTACTTCCTCCTGACCTTCTTCGGCAGCACGTTTCACGTCCCGAATTGCGCGGCCCAAACCGGTGGCCAGGCTATTCCGCATCTTGTAAAGGGTGTAGGCAGCACTCATTAACATACCGCCGATGGCGATGGGACGAACGATGTTTTTCCACACGTTCACCGCCATTTCGATCCAGGAACCTTCTGGAACATTTCCGCCGGTTACCAGTTGCGGCCCTAAAAAGTAGAGAAGCAGCGGTACAAAAAGCCCCCAGGCCAGCAAACCACCGGTAAAGTTCAGAGCAGCCAGTTCCGGACCGATGATGTATCCAACCCCCATGTAGGCCGGACTAACTCCCGGTGTACTGATCAGGGCACCGCCACCTGCTTTGGCGGTTGCGCCTCCGCCCACATTGAGAGTTTTTTCGCCGAAATGAATAAACGCTTCGCCTTTACTGGCAAACACTTTGAATTCTTTTAATGCTTGAATAATGGCTCCCAGTCCCATTGCTCCGAAAAGGAATTTTGCGCCACTGGCGCCAGAACGACCCGCTTTGTGAATTTCGGCTGCAGCTACCGATTCCGGAAAAGGCAGTTCTTCGTCCTCCACCATAACGCGACGCAAAATGGTCACAAACATAATTCCAATGATGGAGCCAACAAACATAATGGAAGTTGCTTCCAGGTAGTGATGAAACGACCAGAAGCCGCCTTCCCAAACCTTCTTTCCATCCACTTCTGCGATAATAAAGGCTGGAATGGTAAAAATCGCGCCCGCAGCAATGGATTCTCCAATGGAACCAACCGTACGAGCAATATTTTCTTCCAGAATAGAACCCTTCATTAACCGAAGCAGTGCCATACCAATTACCGCGGCAGGATATGTTGCTGCAATCGTCATACCTGCTTTCAGACCCAGATACGCATTGGCTGCTCCCAGAATCACCGTCATAAACAGACCTAAAATAAGCGCCCGTAAGGTGAATTCCGGCATATCCGAGTCGGGAGAAACATAGGGTTTGAACTGTTTGCTCATAATGCCTCCTTGTTTAAATCCCTTCAGGAATAAAATTGCGAAATCAATATATAAAAGCAGACCATTTTAATCAAGATATTAATAAGAAGGCTTTGAAAACAAGATATTCGGGGTAAAAAAATATTTTGAAGTTGAATAAAATAGTTGTAAATTATTACAATTATAAATGCACCAATATGTTCTACACGACATATAGCCATCCTTTTGTGTGTTTTTGTTTTGTAAAATCTCGGAAATTCTTTTGTTTTAGGGTGATGGGACTGTGATATCAATCACCCTAAAGTGAACTGCAGGCAGTAAATTCGGAACGATGGAAAATGTGATGCTAAGTACTATCAAGGAAGAAAAGATCAGGGAAGTCCCGAGCTCCGAGAAAAACAGAGTTGCTATTGTTGGGTATAATCCTGCCGGGGTTAATGTTTATCTGAAGTTAAAACAGCACCCGAAGGATTTACCTCGATTTGCCGGATTTATTCGTGTATATGATATCGCATTTCATCCGGAGAGGAAGGACTTACCGCCCATTTTAGGGGATATCTCCTCGTTTAAACAAATTATCGAGGAAGAGGGGATAGACCGTGTCATTATTGCTTTGGATCCTACCGACATCAGCAAAATTCACGAAGTGATTCAGCTATGTAAGAGTAATAATGTTCAGTACGATTTAATTTCCGATCTATATGATATTGTTTACGGACGTGTGTTTCAGCAAATATTGCTGGATATTAAACGTCCTATCGAAATCAGTTTCCGGCGGTTTTTCGATTTATTATTTGCTGTACCACTGTTCATTCTCTTTCTGCCGTTGTGGACGATCATTGCCATTGCCATTAAACTGGATTCACCGGGTTCAGTTATTTATTCTCAGGAGAGGGTAGGCAAGTACGGTCGGATTTTCCGGATTTTCAAGTTCCGATCCATGCGTCACGATGCAGAGAAATTAAGTGGTCCCCGGCTGGCCACCGAAAATGATCCGCGAATTACCCGGGTCGGCCGGTTTTTACGGAAAACCCGTCTGGACGAAATACCCCAATTGATCAACGTGATTATTGGGGATATGAGTGTGATTGGTCCCCGTCCCGAGCGACCTTATTTTGTAGAAAAGTACAAAAAAGAAATTCCTTTTTATGTGAACAGATTACGGGTGAAACCGGGAATTACCGGTCTGGCTCAGGTGGAAACCGGTTATGATGAATCCATCGAAGATGTTCGTGAAAAGTTGAAATACGATCTATACTATATTGAGCATCGCCGTTCCTTCTGGCTGAATCTCAAAATCCTGTTTAAAACCATCTGGGTGGTTTTTACCGCTCAGGGTATGTAAAAAACCGATGAAAGCAATTCTCTCTTTTGATATAGAAGAGTGGTTTCATCCCGAGATATTCAATGGAGTTATCGCTCCCGAATCCTGGGATCAGCTTCCTTCCCGTGTTGAACCCAATGTTGATCTAATTTTAGAACTTCTAAATCAGTATAACGTCCGGGCTACTTTTTTTGTGCTTGGATGGGTTGCCGAGCGCCATCCGGAGATGGTTCGACGAATTTATGCGGCAGGTCACGAGGTTGCCAGTCACGGATATGCCCATCGGATGATTACTCAAATGACTCCTGCGGAGTTCGAGGCGGATTTAACTCGCTCGTTGAAAATTTTGCGGCAGTTGGTGGATGCTCCGGTGGTAGGTTACAGGGCGCCTACTTTTTCGGTGGTGAAAAAGACGCTGTGGAGTTTACCCATTATGGCACAGCATGGTATTCATTACGATTCTTCGGTCTTTCCCATCCATCACGATCGTTACGGGATTCCCGATGCTCCCCGTACACCCTATGTGATATATCAGAAGGATGAAAAACAAATTCGGGAATATCCCATGCCCACGGTACAGATGGGGAGGTTTCGCCTTCCCGTGGGCGGTGGTGGCTATTTTCGCCTGTATCCGTTGCGCATGACCCAATTCTTATTAAAAAAGGCAGAAGCGCAGGGAATTACCATTATTTTTTATGCTCACCCCTGGGAGTTTGATTTGCATTTGCCCTCAGTCGATCTCCCACTCCTTCATCGAATCCGCCATTATGCGGGGATTAAACGAATGAAGGAACGCCTCATCCAGCTAATTCAACAGTATCAATTTACTTCTTTTCAGCAATTTAATTCCAGTGTTTGATATTTCTTTTCAGTAAAGTAAATTTATCCTGATTTAAAATTTGCTTGTTATCACACACGTATGTTTTTATTAATATACTTTTGCCAGGGTTGAAAAGGAAAGATTTTTGCGGTAAACAAGTTTGGCTTTTAACCGAAAATAAGGTTATGTTATGGAAAAGGACGGAATAAAAATCAACTCGAGCTTTTTGGATGAAGAAGGTCAATACCTGCTCATCGAATTGGGAGGCTATGTCGATCAGGCCAATTGCCACCATTTACAGCACGAGATTAACGAAGCGTTAAAAGCCAATATTGTTAATATCATCTTCGATTTAAAAGACTTGAGTTACATGAGCAGCGCCGGTTGGGGTATTCTGGTTGGGGAAATTAAGCGGTTTCGCGAGAGAGGCGGGGATATTAAACTGGCCAACATGCCGCTTAATATTTACGAAGTGTATCAGATGCTGGAATTTTATCACATCCTGCAGGATTATCCCACCGTTCAGGAAGCATATAAAAGTTTTACCGGAAAGCACTATGTGAATAAACAAGATAAAAGTTCTTCACTCGAGGTTCAGGAAGATATTACTGAAACCGCTTTAAAGGTGGAACCCAAATACAATGGAAGTGATGAGGGGAAAAATGACGAGGAGCTGGTTGATTCATTCTCGCTGGACCTGGAGGAAATCATGGAAGAGACGCCCAAAGTAGCGGGTGGTCGGGAAAAAAGTTTGAAACGAGTGGAATTTATTCCGGTCGCTATCGAAGAAACCACCAATACAGCCAACTTACCCATTACTGAGAAGATCAAAAAAGTGGTGGCGAAACAACCCTTCGCCAACATTTTCCAGATTCGCCGGATTTTGCGACACGAAGAATTTGGTAAAACCAAGATAAGCCTTTTTAAATTATGGAAATTATTGAGAGAATTGGATCTGGACACGCGAGAAAAAAGGTATCGGTTCTATCGTTCCTGTTAAATAATATAGGAGAATACAGGTGTTAATTACTTTTTTGAAACATCCGGTTATAAAACCCCTGGTGATTTTAATTTTGGGAAGTTTTCTGTTCTCATTACCCGTTGAAATAAAAGCAGCTCCCCAGGAGCAGGAAAAACAGACACAAGTGGTGGCTCCTACACCTGAGAATATGACGGAAGAGGAATATCCGTTTCACCCTGGAGATGCAGTTATGGTGTCGGTATTTCCTGATACCGCATCTTTTCTGAACCGAATTTTTCCCATCGATGATGCCGGATATGTGCTGATGCCCATCGTTGGGAAGGTGCATGTCAGCAAGATGACCGAGCAGGAACTGGTGGATTTTATTCTGAAAAATTTTCGGGATCAGCTGAAGTATCCGTATGTTCAGGTCCGTCCGTTGATTCGTGTGAGCGTTCTGGGTGGAGTGGCTCGACCCGGTTTTTATTACATCGATCCCAATCGCTCTTTATGGGAATTGATTTATGAAACAGGAGGACCGATCCTGGAAGATGGTTTGAAAAAGATGAAATGGGAGAGAAACCGAGAGTACGTTTCCAAGGATTTAATTCCGTATTTGCAAAGCGGGCAATCCCTGGCTCACATAGGACTGAAATCGGGAGACCAGATCTGGACTCCATCTCAGAAGGCGCGTACGTGGGTGGATATTTTTAGGGATTTAATGATTGTAACCAGCTTTTTTATGACTTTTTACGTAATTTATCGAGACTATCGCCGATTTGAAGTTAGATACAGTCAATATTAAAAAAACGAGGGGACAATGGCTTACAAAGATAGTGGTTGGGGATCACAAAACACCTCCCAGCATTCCGATTTCGATATTAAAAAGTACATAAAGATCTTTTTAAAACGAAAAAAACTCATTTTGCTTTCCACCCTGATTGTGGGTGCTTTGTGGAGTCTTTATATCATTAACTTTATGAGTTCTCCTTCGTATCAGGCTCAGGTCGTTCTGGGATATGAAGATCCCCGTAAAATGGGTGATATGACCGATAGTCGGGGACGGTCCACTAAAGAGAACGAAAGTAAGGCTCGTCTGGCTCGAACACGGGTTTTGCTGGCGAATGTGGTAAAGCGATTGAATCTAAATGTGAGCATCGTTACGGAAGGATTGGAATTCGATAAAACCATCAAATACGTTCAGGCTGATAGGAACAGCGTCCCGGGTTTCTACAAAATCATCATTCAAGGGAAAAAAGCGGATGTGATTTACTATAATCCCGCAGAAGATATTGACCAGCACAAAATTGCCACGGTGTCGGTTGGGGATACCATCAAATTAAATAAATTTAAACTTTTACCGAATTGGGAGTATTTGCGATTAAAAGGAGTAAAAGAGTTCGAATTCTCCATTAAAGATTTCGACCGGGCTATCGAGAGTTTGTGGAATAAAATCAGTTATTCGCTGGATCGGACGCGGATTATTTTAACGCTGACGGTGAAGGATAAGGATCCCAAGCGCGCAGCGCTAATTGCTAACACACTGGCTGATGAATACATTAAGTTTAATCTGGCCATGAAGCGACGTCGCACCGAAGAGATTATGAAAATTCTGGAAAACCAGCTGAAAATTGCTAAAAAAGACCTGGATGAGTCTAATGCCCGACTAAAGAAGTTCAAAGAAGAAAATCCCTGGGTAGCTATTAGCACAGATGCCAATACACCATTGATGCAGATTACCAATCTGAATAATCAGATTAATGCCATCGATTTGAAGATCAAAGATGTGCAGAACATTTTACAACGGATTCGTCAGGTAAACAGTTTCGATGAACGGATGACCATCTACCGCGAGTTGCTTACGTATTTGAGCTCTCAGGGTTTCCCCACTGCTCCCGCACTGGAAACGGAATTTAATGAACTGAATGCGGAACGCAATTCCATTATAGGGAATTATGCTCCTTCCCATCCGGTAGTAAAAGATAACGAGAATAAATTTGCGCTCTTATTTAGCAAAATAGAAAAGGCTTCTCAGAAATTCATCAATTCATTAAAAGCGGAAAAGCGCCGAATTCAAGCGGAAATAGACCAGGAAAAATACAAATTAACCAATTTACCCTCCAAAGAATTAACTTTGGCTGAACTTACTCGCGATCGGGATGTGAAGGAGAATTTGTACTCCACACTTCTCTCGAAATACAATAAGGCTAAGATTGCGTATGAGGTAGAAGTTCCCGATGTGTTTTTAATTGATGAAGCCACACCACCTATGCCTGCGGGTAAAATGCTGTTTATTATTAAAAACATTCTGATGGGTTTGTTAATTGGCTTTCTTCTGGGCGGTGGCCTGGCGGTGGTGCTGGAGTTTTTTGATAAAACCGTTCAGGATTCCGATGAATTGCAGAAAAAGCTTCCGCTTCCCATCATTGGCAACATTCCACATATTGAAGTGAAAGAGCCGGAATGGGAAGATCTGGAGGATGAAGTTCCCAAACAGGATGCTAAGTTAATCACCCTGGATTATTCACCTACGATTGCTTCGGAAGCGTACCGGGAACTGCGCACTAAAGTGCTCTTTCAGAATCAAAATAAGGATATCTCGGTGCTTCTAATCACCAGTCTTGGACCTGGTGAAGGAAAGTCGTTGACTACTGCTAATTTAGCTGTGACCATTGCGCAACAAAAGATTCCCACCTTGCTGATCGATGGAGACCTTCGGCGCGGAGTGCTGCATAACGAATTTGGTGATAAAAAGCGGCCGGGATTGTCCGACTTTCTGGTTAGTTCGGCAACTATCGATTATGAGAATTTAAGTAAGGTTATTCAACAAACCATGGTGCCCAATTTGTTCCTGATCAGTTCCGGTTCCCAGGTACCCAATCCCACGGAAATTATTGGCTCCCAGCGGATGAAAGATATGTTGCAGGTGCTGCGAGGACGTTTCGGTATGATTCTCATTGATTCAGCACCTTTCCAGGCAACCCCTGATGCAGCAGTGCTGGCCAGCTTCTCCGATGCGGTTATCCTGGTGGTGAAAGCGGGTTACACCAATGTGGAACTGCTGGGTGAAAAGGTTCAGGAATACCAGACCATTCGCGATAAATTGATGGGAGTGGTATTGAACGGCGTCAAAGTGAATTTGAAGAAACACTATTACAAGTATTCATACTATAATTATTAATAGGCGTCTATGGAGAATGTGGTTGTCAAAGAATACACCGGAGACTCAACCGAATGGGATGCATTCGTTCAACAGCATGCGGAGGCAAAGATTTATCACCTCTACCGATGGCGTGAGGTGATTCGAGAAGCGTTTGGTCACCATTCACTTTATTTAGCTGCTTATTCCGGGGAAGAACTGGTTGGGGTTCTTCCCTTGATTATTTTTAAATCCTCCCTTTTTGGCAAATTTCTGGTTTCGATCCCCTTTTTCAATTATGGGGGTGAACTGGTCACCTCATCCACTGTGCGGGAGGCATTTTATCGGTATTTGCAGGATTGGATGCGTGAGCAGGATTTTCAGTTTATTGAGTTCCGACACGATCACCCCATCGACACTCAGTTGCCTGTGAAGCAACATAAGGTCACTTTTTTATTATCTTTGCCGGATGATCCCGAAATCCTCTGGAAAGCATTAAAAGCCAAGGTGCGCAGTCAGGTCCGACGGCCGTTAAAAGAGTATATGAGTGCCGTGGTAGGCTCGGAAGAGCTACTGGATGATTATTACACCGTATTTGCGCGCAATATGCGCGACCTGGGGACACCGGTTTACGCTAAAAAATTTTTTGCGACTATTCTGAAACACTTCCCCGAAAAAGCCCGATTGGTGGTGGTATATTCGAAGGAAAAAGTCCCGGTTGCCGCAAGTTTTTTGCTGGGTTTCCGTAATACGATAGAAATCCCCTGGGCTTCCTCGGTACGCGAGTACAATCGGTTTAGTCCGAACATGCTGTTGTACTGGAAAAGCTTCGAAACAGCCATCGAAAACGGGTACACTGTATTTGATTTTGGGCGATGCACTCCCGGGGGCGGAACCTACCGTTTCAAAAAGCAGTGGGGTGGTACAGAAAAACCGCTTTACTGGTACTATATCTTGCCCGAAGGCGAGGAATTACCCCAGATTAATCCGGAAAATCCCAGGTATGAATTGGCCATAAAAATCTGGCAGCGATTACCGGTCTGGTTGACAAAATTAATTGGACCGGGCATCATTAAACATATTCCCTGAATCGAATGCTCATGAAAATTTTATTCTGGTTGGCACTTTTGGTGTCCGTTTACATCTATCTGGGCTATCCGCTGGTTTTGTGGATTCTGGATAAGTTTCGGCGCAAACAGTGGAAAACGGATGAACAATTGCAACCCGTGGTCACCTTCATTATTTCTGCTTTTAACGAGGAACAGGTGATTGCCAGAAAACTGGACAATACGTTGCAGATTGACTATCCACGCGAGAAACTGGAGATTTTAGTGGTTTCCGATGCTTCGACCGACCAAACCGACGAAATTGTGCGTAGCTATGCGGATAAAGGTGTACGATTGTTGCGCATGCCCGAGCGACATGGCAAAACGTATGGTCTGAATCATGCAGTTCAGCAAGCTCGTGGAGAAATTCTGATTTTCTCTGACGCCAATGCCATGTACCATCCACATGCCGTTCGGGAACTGGTGAAGTATTTTGCCGATCCGGAAGTTGGCTATGTGGTGGGGAAGGCGGAGTATTATGAGAATCTGGATAAGCTGGCGGGTAAACAGGAAAATCTGTACTGGCGGTACGAGCTGATGCTCAAAGAATTCGAATCGCGAGTCCATTCCGTGGTAGGCGGAGATGGTGCCATTTATGCAATTCGCAGAGAATTGTACGAGCCATTGAGTGCAGATGACATCAACGATTTTGTAAATCCGTTACAGATTATTGCTAAAGGTTATCGGGGCGTATTTGCTCCGGAAGCTGTGTGTTATGAAGATGCCGCGGGAGATTTCGACAAAGAGTTTTATCGCAAAAAGCGCATAGTGAACCGGAGCTGGCGGGGATTCTGGAAAGTACGTCAAGTGATGAATCCCCGGCGAACCGGAATTTTTGCCTGGGAGATTTTATCCCACAAAGTGTTACGCTGGTATTGGTGGGCTTTTGCCCTGCTATTGTTGGTGAGTAACATGTTTTTGTTACAGGAGGGATGGTTCTATCGGATCGTCTTTTTGCTACAGATTGTCTTTTACGGGATGGCGCTGGTAGGATGGTGGAACGTACGGCAAAAAAAGGAATTGCCTTCCTGGTTTTTGATACCGTTTTATTTTATCGAAGTGCACGTCGCGTCGCTAATCGGTTTACTGGAAAGTTTTTCCGGTAAGAAATATCAGACCTGGAACACGGCTCGCACGTAATTTTTATTTGCGCGATTTTTTCTCTCCAAAATAGATATCATTTGTTTTCTCTCTGGTGAAATTATAATTTTTTTTAATTTTTATTCCTTTAATCACAATCTGGATAATGGTATTTCATTAACTTTTGTGCTTGGTTACAGTATTTCATTTCTATTACGATTATGTTAGGAAATAGAATTCGGTGGGGAACAGGTTTATATGAGTAAGAGTCTGGCGCAGAAAACGAAAGAAGGGGTGGCCTGGAATACGTTGTTTGGTATTGGTCGGTGGGTGTTTCGATTCGCTTCCAGTGTGATATTGGCCCGATTGCTATTTCCGGAAGATTTTGGAGTAATGGGTGCGGTAACCATCGTCATCAATTTTACCAAGCGAATGTCCAGTTTTGGTTTTAACCTGGTGCTGGTACAGAAAAAAGAAATTAACGATGATCACAAGAACGCTGTTTTTTATTTTAACCTGCTGCTGGAATCTCTGCTTGCTCTTATTGTCATCGCCCTGGCGTCCTACCTGGCCGATTTTTACCACTACCGGGCGGTGGAAAAAATTCTTTATGTCATGTCCATTATCTTTATTCTGGATGCCCTGGGAAGTGTGCCCAAAGCCCTCCTGCAACGGAAAATGAAATTCAAACAGTTTGGTATTGTGCAAATGATGAACACAGTTACCGGACTGATTGTACCCATTGTCCTGGCGTTGCTTGGTTTCGGAGTCTGGAGCCTGGTATGGGGACGAATCTTAGGCAGTATTCTGGGGGTGGGGATTGTTTTTTATTATGCACGCTGGTTTCCCCGGCTTAGTTTTAAATTCCGTGCTTTAAAGGAAATGTTTGCCTTCGGATTCTGGGTTTATGCCAATAATCTGATTAATTACACCCAGAACAATATTGATTACTTCCTGATTGGCCGGTTCCTTGGAGTGGGAGCGCTGGGATTTTATGAACGGGCATTCAATTTAATGAACCTGCCCCGGCGGCAAATTGCCCACATCATCAATTCTGTACTGTTTTCCGCTTATTCCAAAATCCAGGACCAGAACGAAAAAATTATCCGCACGCTGAAGCGGGTACAAACTTCCATTGCCTTTATCGGTTACCCCCTTATGATCTGGTTATATTTTGCCGCTCCCTCTTTTATTACGGTGCTGTACGGACCCAAATGGACGCCTACCATAGCTCCGTTGCAAATTATGTGTATCTCCGGCCTCATCAATACGTTAACCATGACCTTTTTCCCGGTGATTTTAGCTAAAGGTCTGGTAGCTCAGCGAACCATGTTGCAGGGAATTTATTTGATTCTTCTTTCCACTCTGATTATCGTCACCACAAAAATGGGATTTGGAATTGTGGGGGTGGCCTGGAGTGTGGTTGTTGGTTCGCTGGTGTATCTTACCTTTATTTTGTGGCTGATGTATAAATATCTTCATTATTCACCTTTCACTTTCTTCCGTGCTCAGCGTTCGGCAGCCATTTATGGAATTATACAACTGGCGGCACTGACCGCAGTAGTGAATGGACTAAAGGGTATTTTTTCGATAGATTCCTGGCCCATGTTTGTTATTATCTCGGTGGTATCTGTGCTGGTTTATTTTGCCAGCCATTTGTTCATTGGGTTCAGCGATGTGCAGGAATTTTTTGATGAACTGCTGAAAGATGCTAAAAAGGCATTCCGAAAACTAACCAACCGGAAACAAAAACGCGTGGCGGAAAATGTTGGGGAGGGATAGTTTATGAAATGTTACCACAAGGTAGCAGCCTATGGGCTAAAATATATGGGAATTTTTTCGTTTATTCGAAATCTTCACCGCCATGAATTACTGATTATAACCTACCATGGTGTACTACCGGAGGGGTTGTGTGCGCAAAGTGAACTGTTACAGGAATTTGAGTATCGGAATTTCATGAACACCACCGATTTTGAGAGTCAAATGAAATATCTTCGCCAGCACTTTCATCCCATCTCATTTAAGGACTACCTCCGCTACCGAAACGGAGATACGGAATTGCCCCCTTTTAGTATAATTGTTACTTTTGATGACGGGTTTTTAAACAATTATGAATATGCCTTTCCCATTCTTAAAAAATGGGAGATACCAGCTGTTTTTTATGTGGCCACATCGTTCATCGGGCAAAACAAAATGCTCTGGACGGAAGAGCTCATCTACCGGCTTAACCATACCGAACAAAAAATGTTGACTGTAGTTATCCGAGATCAGGAACAACAGTATGATATCAGTAACGCAATTCAGAAAGAAAAAACTGCCAATCATATTCGTCAGCAGCTGAAACATTCATTAAAAAAAGAAGTGGACGAAGTACTGGAACAAATTCGCACCCAGCTTCAGGATGTGTCGCTGGAATTAACTTCCGAAAAAGATCAGTTACGCTACCGTTTTATGAACTGGAACCACTTGCGGGAAATGGCCAGGAATGGGATGGAAATTGGCTCGCATACCCATAACCATGTGTTGCTTTCTCAACTGGATGAAAACCAGTGCCGAAACGAACTCCGGACCTCCCGGGATTTGATTGAAAACAATTTGCGCATCCCGTGTATTCTATTCAGTTATCCCAATGGAAAACGTTCCGATTTTTCCCGGCGAGACATTCAAATTTTACAGGAGTTGGGTTATCAGTGTGCCACCACCCAGGAGGTGGGGTGGAACAGTGCGGAAACCGACCTGTTTACATTGCATCGGTTAAACATCTCCCGGAAAATGACTGGAATTGCATTCGAAACCAGCCTGGCGCTGCCGTTGCAAAATCTCCGTCGTAAAAATAGAATTTGAGGAACCATAACTTACGAAAGTGAAATGAGACTGCCGACACTGCTCAAAAAAATCAAAGCGATTACTCCGGACGAAGTTGGTTTTCGGACAAAAAAAATGATTCAGGAATATTGGGACAGGAGACATTTTAAACAGGAAAGTCAGCGGATTCATGCGGACGATTTTGTTTTCTGGACGGGAGACGATTTGTCCCCCTTACGCCAATCGGTGCAGAAAAATCGTGCACCCGTCTGGAAGCGCCGCTTTTTTCTGGATGGGCGCGATCGTGCCGAAGATGCTTCGTTTTTTAAAAAATATTATCCCCGGGAATATCAAATTAGCCTGAACCGGGCAGAGCGAATTCTACAAAACCGCCTTCATTTTCTGGGAATCGACCTGCATTATCCGGATGGCATCGACTGGCATCGCGATCCCCTTTCGGAATATCGCCATCCACTGGTTTACTTCCGGGATGTGAAGATATTTGGTGGCAATCAAGGACAGGGGGATGTGAAACACATCTGGGAAGTCAACCGGCATCAGTATTTTATTGAACTTGGGAAAGCATATTATTTGACCGGTCAGGAAAAATATGCCCGCAAGATTGTGGAGCTGTTTCTGGATTGGTACAAGAAAAATCCTTACAAACATGGCATTAATTGGAGCAGTGCCCTGGAAGTGGCCGTCCGTTCGCTGGCCTGGCTCTGGGCCTTTGCTTTGATTCGAGATTCGGAAGCATTCACCGGGGAAGTGAACTTTTTGCTCCAGAAATCCCTGTATATGCATCAGAAATATCTCTCGGAAAATCTTTCGTTTTATTTCAGTCCGTACAACCATCTTATTGGGGAAACCACAGCTTTATTTATCATCAATTACCTGTTTCCCCATTTTAAAGGGGCAGACAAACAACAGCAGCGCGCCTGGAACATTCTTCGGGATCAGGTAAGCTTTCAGTTTCATCCCGATGGAATGACCGTGGAGCAAACGTCTTATTATCATCATTTTACACTGGGATTTTACCTTCAGGCGGTGCTGCTTCGCCGGTTAAATGGGGATCCGGTGGATTCACAGGTACTGCAACAGCTGGAAAAGTCCACGGAAATCATGATGTACCTGCAGCGCCCGGATGGCACTATCCCTCGCATTGGCGAAATTGATGATGGCTTGTCCATATACTTCCGGGATGCGGCGAATTGGGATTTCCGGGCTTTTCAGAACTACGGAGCATTGCTATTCCGAAGACCGGATATGAAATATACCGCCGGGAAATTTCAGGAGGATGCCTTCTGGCTATTCGGGCAACAAGGATTTCGGGATTATCAGAAAATGGAATCCAGAGCCCCGGAGGAAAAAGTCCGCTGGTTCGAGAAAAGCGGTTATCTGGTAATTCGGGATGGATGGGATCCGCAGGCAAACTATTTGCTAATGGATGCCGGTCCCATCGCTCATGGTGTTCGACATGACGAGATTCTCTCCTCAGCCCACGGACATATGGATTTGAGCTCGTTTGAATTACATGTGCACGGACAGCCGATATGGGTGGATGGCGGTCATTACACCTACAACGGACCCTGGGAGTGGGCTCATTACTTTCGGCGTACGGAAGCACACAACACAGTAACTGTGGATGGTGAAACGCAGGCATGGAATCCCACCGCCATGAAGATTGGTTTTGCTCCACATTTTCGTGTGGTCAATTTTTACCAATCTCCGGAGCTCATCACGCTGGGGGTCTGGCACGATGGATTTCGCCGGTTGAAAGATCCCGTCGAACACGAACGCCATTTCATCTTTATTGCTCCGGATGTGTGGATCTTCTGGGACAATCTCTCCGGAGCAGCCGCACACCGGGTGGAGTTGCATCTCCATGCCCATCAGGGAATAGAGTCCTTTCAGCAGACGGAGAATACCATCACCATACCGCTGGCAGAGAAAACGCTATTTACCCATATTCTGTATCCTCACATGGACATTCGGGTTCAAAAAGGGGGCAAAAAACCGGATCAAGGCTGGTTGGGAGAAAATTACGGAGTTAAATTCCCGGCATATTATTTTAGAGCCAGTGCTATCCTGAATTTGCCGAATGCGGTGCTGAGTCTCCATCGAGTTCAAGCACAGAAGAAGCAATGGAGTTTAACCTTCCAGGAATCCGACGATGTAAGAGTGTGGGAATTCAACCAGGATCAGAAAAATGTCCGTTTGATTTTGGCGAAGCGTACGGGTATGTGGAAATGGGAAGACGTGAGATCCGATGCTTCATTCATGATTATGTGTGAACAGCAAACCGGGTTAAAGTATTACCTCTGGAAGGGCAAGAAATTGGTTGTGAATAGGGAATTACGGAAACCATTGGTTACTAAACCCGATTTTGCGATTTATGAATAAAAAGAGTGGAAACCAACAAATTGTGATGATGATGGAAAAAGTAGATCAATTAATTCAGAAAATTGACCAGGAGGAAGGGAAGGAAAAGTTAGGTATCGGGAAAATCTTGTCTTACGATATTCTTCAGGTGCACGAACGTCCTTATTCTTACATTGCACGGTGCACCATTCGTGGTACGGAAGGGAAGAAGAACGTGTATGTGAAGGTGTACAAGCCATTCCGATTGGGAAAACCAAAAGATTACAGCGAAAAAATTATTCGTGAATTTAAAACCACTCTGTTCTGGTACCAGAAATTAAAACCGATAGAGGGTGTGGGAACCATTCGCCCGCTGTATATTTTCCCGCAGGAATTTACCATTATTACCGAGGAAACTCCCGGTGTGCGTTTTGTGGAAATGCTTGAGGAAATGAAGTATTTTCCTTTCAGAAAAAAAATCCGGCGCATGCGTCAGGTTTTAATGAATATTGGAAGATGGCTGAAAGTGTTTCAGGAAATCGGGGAAATAAAAAGCCAGCAATTTAATCCCGGAGATTTAATTGCGGATGTGGATTTGCGGTTGCGCCGGTTGGTGGATTACCCGGGATTGGACTTCGACAACGACGATCGGCATCGCATCCTGAGTACGCTGCATAAGCTGGCGCATCAGGTTCCCTCCCGGGAGCTACGGATGTGCTTGCTGCATCAGGATTTTGCCCTGTCCAATATTTTAATTAATCAGAACGAAGTGGTTCTGCTGGATTTTAACGATATCGAAAAGGGATCTGTCTATTTTGATGTCTCGCGTTTTTTTCATCAGTTAGAGATGCTCACATTCCAGCCAATGTATCGCAGAAGGGTGGTTCGGGAACTTCAGAAGTCTTTCCTGAAAGGGTATGATCAGCCGGAAGTTGCAGAACATGCTATTTTCCGGATGTTTCTCATTCGTCACAGCATTACTCAATTGATTAAAGTAGCCCGTTTTCAGAAATATCCGCTCCCGCAACGATGGATCAATCGTTGGTATGTATTTAAGCATTTTCAGCTGATTCAAGCGGTTTCCCGGGGAAAACAATTCTTTTAAATCGTTTTTCAAAATTCGATCGTTAAAATTTAGGCAATATCACTTTGTTTGCTCCAAAAAGATGTATTTTGGGGCAGATCGTGGCAAAATACGAAGCAGGAAATGTGGAAGGAAATATGAAACGGAAAATTCTTGAAATCGGCGGTTATCCGCCACCACGGACGGGTTGGGCCATGCGCATTTACTTTCTGAAACGAGAGATGGATCGCATGGGAATTGATTGTAAAATTCTGCATGTGGGCAAAAACCGTAAAGTTCCCAATCCTAACTATATCAACACGTACAACGGTCTGGATATGGTGGCAAAAATGTTCTGGTACTCACTGAAGCGCTACCGGGTGCATTCCCACGTGAACGGAGATTCCCCGAAAGGGTTTGTCATCACTTTTCTGGGGCTGTTTCTGAACTGGATTCTGGGAAATAAACCCATTCTTACTTTTCATGCCGGACCGGTGCAGTTGTATTTCCCTAAATTTCGTGCGCCTTATTTGACCCCTTATTACAAACTCATATTTGCTCTGTCCCACAAAATTATTTGTAATAACGAACCGGTGAAGCAGAACATTATGTCCTACGGAGTGCCCGCGGAGAAAATCCATACCATCCCGGCATTTAGTGTTCAGTATCTGGAATTTGAAGAAAAGCCGCTTCCCCCGGAAATTGACCAGATCTTTAGCCAGCATCATCCGGTGATTGCAACGTATGTGTATTTCCGACCGGAATTTTTTAATGAGTTCATGATTGATGCCATGGCTGAACTGATTAAGATTTATCCCGATGCACAGTTAATTGTGATGGGGGGAGAAACGGGATATGAACCCATTCAGCAGCGAGCTATTGACAAAGGCATCGGCGAGCATGTCCATTTTGTCGGCGATCAGGATCACGACCATTTTCTCACCATTCTTCGGAAATCTGTATTCTACCTGCGTACTCCGGTGAAGGATGGTGTTTCCACTTCGGTGCTGGAAGCGCTGTACTGGGGAGTACCGGTGGTAGCTGCGGAGAATGGCACACGACCCGAAGGAGTGATTACGTACGAGAACAAGAATATTCCGGATATGGTGGAGAAAATGAAATATGTGATTGAACATGCGGAAGAGGTGCGTAAAAACCTGGTGCGTCCCCATGTGGATGACACGCTCAGCAAGGAAATTAAATTGTTAACGGAAAGCTAACATGGAAAAGAAAAGCTACAAAATCCTGTATCATCATCGAACCATGGCCGAAGGTGCAGAAGGTGTGCACATCCGGGAGATGGTTCAATCGTTTCGGAATTTAGGGCACACGGTGATTGTGGACGAGCTGTACCCTGCTCAGCAGGTGAACGGTGAGCGAAAGCCCGGTTTAAAAGCTCGAATCATTGCTGCAGTGCGCTGGGGTATTCCCCAGTGGTTGTACGAAATTTTGCAGTTGCTGCTCAACGGATATACATTTGTCAGTTTCTATCGGAAAATTCGTACTCACCGACCCGATTTTATTTACAAACGCCATTCCCAGTTCGATATTGGTCCCATTCTGGCCGCACGGCTGGCGCGTGTGCCGGTGATTCTGGAAGCCAACAGTTGTTTTACTTCCTTCGAGAGTTTAAAATTCGAGGCCATGAAGTTAAAACGTTTGGGTCGCTGGAGCGAACGACTCACCTTCAATAAATCGGATATTATTTTTGCGGTATCCAGCCCGCTAAAACGAAAAATCCTGCAACTGGGCATCCCCGAGGATAAAGTGGTGGTGTTACCCAATGGCGCCAATTACAAAAAGTTCGATCCCGCCAGAATTCGCCCGGAAGAGCAGAAAACGGTTGCCCGAAAATACGGAATTGACACCGAGCGGTTCATTCTGGGGTTTGTGGGGAGCCTGCGGAAATGGCATGGATTGGATTTTTTGTTTGAAGTGTTTGCTGATATGGCTCCCAATTATCCGGAGATGCAATTAGTCGTGGTTGGGGATGGTCCCATTCGCGAGGAGCTGCGGGAACTAACCCGAAAATTAGGAATTGAACAGCGAGTGACCTTCACCGGAAATGTGGTACACGACGAAATGCCTGTAGTGGTGTCGCTGTTCCAGGTAGCCGTGTTACCGGCAGAATATCGAAATCACGCCTCCCCCATGAAAATATTGGAGTATATGGCCATGGAAAAAGTAGTGGTGGCTCCGGATATGGAGAACATTCGCAATATTATCGATCCCGGACAAAACGGGGTGCTCTTCCAGCCCAATTCGCACGATGATTTGAAAGCGAAAATTGAAATGATCTATCGGGATTACCCGACCTACCAGAAACTCGGGAAAAATGCACGCCTGAAAATCATGGAAGATTTGAATTGGGATAATAATGCCCGAAAGGTAATGGATATTACCTTAAGAAAGGTAGGCATGCACGATGAACCCATTTATAGCCAGAAACCTGGTATATTATCCGGTTAAGTTGCTTCGCGGGGAATTTTTCCCCATTGTGTACTGGCAATATCAACGGACGGAAAAGTGGTCTCGAAAAAGAATTGAGCGGTATCAGTTGGAACGATTGAAACGTTTGCTGAACCACGCCCGATACTCGGTACCTTACTATCGGGATTTATTTGCCCGAATTGGTTTTTCTCCCGAGACCATCCACTCCCTTTCTGACCTATCCAGACTTCCCCTTTTAAATCGAACTATTCTTGAACGCGAAGGCCTCCGTATGCTTTCGCGGAAGAAATTCTTTTTTGTCACCGAAAAAATAACCAGTGGTTCCACCGCCAAACCGGTACATATCTATAAAAATGCTTATTCCATTTGCCGGGAAGATGCTGCGCTGTGGCGAAGTTTGAAATGGTGGGGAATTCAACCGGGGGATCGAAATGTGCGCTTCTGGGGCATTCCGCCCTCACCGCGAATGGTGAAACGGATGAAACTGACCGACCGGGTGATGAACCGACTGCGAATTCCCGCTACTGTGTTTGGTGAACGCGATTTGTTGAACTATTATGAGAAAATCAAACGATTTCGACCAGCTTATTTTTATGGTTACCCTTTCTTCATTGAACGGTTTACCCGAGTGCTGGTACAACACGGGATGAATCCCGCTGAGTTGAAACTGAAGGCCATCGTCACCACTGCGGAACAGATTTTTGAAGAGGTAAAAGATTTTCTGGAAGAGACCTATCGTACCCGGGTGGTAGTGGATTACGGGACCAGTGAATTTGGGCCCATTGCGTATTCCTGCCCCAATGGATCGCTTCATCTTCAGAGCGAGAATTTGATTGTGGAAGTTGTGGACTCCCGGGGACAGCCGGTGCCCATGGGCGAACTTGGCGAAATTGTGGTCACCGATTTGCACAATTATGCCATGCCGTTTATTCGCTACCAGACGGGGGATTTCGGACGATTGTCCGATGAATACTGTCCCTGCGGCCGAGAGCAGATGCTTCTGAAAGAACTGGTGGGTCGGGAGATTAATCTGCTCATGACTACGGATGGAAGATATGTGCATCCGGTGGTGCCGTTTTATCTGGTGCAGGAAATTGCCCGTAAAACAGGAAAGGGCTTTAGCTTCCAGCTGGTGCAGGTTGCACCCAAAAAAATTATTGTAAACGTGGAAGAAACTTTGTATGATATAAAGCGAGAAGTCCGATGGTTTGTACGGGATTTGCACAAAACCTTCGGCAAAGATATGCGCTTTGAGGTGCATACATACTCACAGATTCCCCGTGAACGGTCGGGGAAGTTCATGCTAAGCAAAAATTTGATAGGGAGGAAAAAGAGGCGTCATCGAGAAGGTCGTCAGTTAATTGAAAGTTAGGACAAGTACAGAGGTGCCATTTGAACGGATTTTTAAGTCGCTGGCTGATATATTATCCGGGACGTTTGCTACGGGGCGAGAATATTCCGTATCATTTATGGCGATATAAACGGAGCCAGTGGTGGCCGAAAGAGAAGATTCAACAATATCAGTTTCAGAAACTGAAAAAGCTGATTCAGCACGCTTACCACACTGTTCCTTTCTATCAGCGAATTTACCGGGATGCCGGAATTTCCCCGGAAGACATCCGTTCCCCGGAAGATGTGTCCCGCCTGCCTTTTGTTACCCGCGAAGACATCATGCAGCACACCGAGGAGATGCGTTCCACCAAAAGATATCCCTGGATCACCATAAAAATTACCGGTGGTTCCACTGCCCAGCCAGCAAAAATCTACAAAAACCGAAAATCCACCTGTCTGGAAGATGCAGCTCTCTGGCGAGGTCTGTCCTGGTATGGTATTAAACCCGCCGATCGGCAAATCCGTTTCTGGGGAATTCCTGGAGACAAAAAGGGACAGCAAAAGATTCGTCTCATTGATTTTATCATGAACCGGAAGCGAATTCCTGCCCGGGAATGGGATGATGAATTCTTAAAACAGTTTATCCCCATGGTGTTAAAATTTAAACCCGCCTATTTTTACGGGTATATCTCGTTGGTGCAGGACTTCACCCGGGTGATGTTAAACGAAGGAATCGATCCCCGAAGTCTAAATTTAAAGGCGATTGTGTTAACTGCGGAAGTTCCCTATCGCCAGGGACGGGAAGAACTTCAGCAAATTTATCAGGTACCTGTGGTAAATGAGTACGGAAGCAGTGAATTGGGTCCCATTGCGTACCAGTGTCCCGAAGGAAATATGCATCTGATGTTTGAGAATATTTATGTGGAAGTCGCTGATGATGATGGCAAACCATTACCACCAGGTGAAGCAGGAGAGCTGATTCTGACTGATTTGAATAACTATGCCATGCCGCTCATTCGTTATCGGAGTCGGGATTTTTCCGCTTTGCGTACCGATACCTGCGCCTGTGGTCGCGAAATGCCTTTAATCGATGAAGTAACCGGTCGGGATGTGAATCGGTTGAGAGCAACCGATGGCCGAACCATTCACGCCTCTTTCGCATTGTATCTCATCGAAAAATTAGTGGAAATGGGGCGCAGCCATATTCAATTCCAGATTGTTCAGGATAAAGTAAACCATGTGTATCTTAATATCGTTCAGAACGATTCCCTCCGTCAGGAAGATGTGGACTATTTCATCTCGGAACTGAAAAATATTATGGGACAGGATATGCAGGTAACCGTCCATTACCTGAAAGCCCTGCAGCGCGAACCTTCCGGTAAATTTTTAATGACTAAAAATTTGATTCAGAATAAATAACCTCCCTTTGTTTTCTGCTATTTTACCCCTATCAAAATCGCTCTATTATTTTCGCACCATCAGAATAATTCGATTTATAGAATCAAGGTGAGGGTGTAATGAACAGTTGGGTAAATCGGTGGTTTGTATTCTACCCGGGCAGGTTCTTGCGAGGGGAAAACATTTTTCGTTATCAGAAGTTTTATCAGGAAACCCAGTGGTGGAGTCCGGAACGGTTACAGGATTTTCAGTGGCAACAGTTGAAAAAATTGCTGAACCATGCTTACCATACTGTACCTTTTTATCAGAAAAAATTTCGGGAGGCAGGAATTCATCCGGAGGATATTCGTACTTTTCAGGATTTTACAGCGTTACCCATTATTACCCGCGACGATTTTATCCGTTACGGAAAAGAGTTTATCTCCACACGGTTTCAGGGACGTCATACCAAAAAAGTAACTGGTGGAACCACTGCTCAGCCGGTGGTGATTCCCAAGAACCGGCGGGCTACTGCTCTGGAAGATGCGGCTATGTTTCGTGCCTGGAGCTGGTGGAACATCCTTCCGGGCGATCGGCAGGCACGGTTCTGGGGAACTTCGGTGAGCAAACGGGTCAACTGGCGCAATCGAATGGTGGATTGGGTGATGAATCGGCGGCGAATGTCTGCCATGAATTTTACCGAAGAACGGCTGTGGAAATTCTTTCTGGAAATGCGAAAGTTTAAACCGCAGTATTTTTATGGTTATACTTCACTGATTATTCATTTCACTCAAGCGGTATTAAACCGCGGAGGCGATCTTTCTGAACTGAACCTGAAAGGAATCATCACCACAGCTGAGCCCATTTTTCCGGAACAGGTGAAATTGCTGGAATCGGCTTACCGGGCGCCACATATTAACGATTACGGAAGCAGTGAGCTGGGTCCGATTCTCTACAAATGTCCCCAGGGCTCCATGCATCTGATGGCAGAAAATTTATATACCGAAATCGTGGATGAACGGGGACGTCCGGTACCTGATGGTGTGACCGGTTGTCTGATTCTAACCGATTTGCACAATTATGCCATGCCCCTGATTCGCTACAATATACGGGACTTAACCGCACGACAACCCAACCGATGCAGTTGCGGACGCGGCTTGCCGGTGTTTGAGCTGGTCAGCGGTCGGAAGATCAACCTATTACAGGCGACCGATGGAAGTTATGTGCATGCCATGGCTTTCTATTATATCATCGAAGATCTGGTGGCACAGGGACGCGCAGCCATCCAGCTTCAGGCAATTCAGGAATCATCAAAGAAAATTCGGCTGAATATCGTCAAAAATTACTCAATTCTGGACGAAGATATCCGAGAGTTAATTATGAGACTTAAGATGCGCTTTGGAGAAGACATGCATTTCGAAATTCACTGGGTGGATGAACTGGAGCGTGAAAAATCCGGGAAGTTGTTTATCACGAAAAACCTAATCCTGAAATAGTCGATAATACTCCAGGGATCAGGAGGTAGTTATGAACGAATGGATTCATCGCTGGTTGGTATATTACCCCGGACGGTTTCTGCGGGGCGAAAATGTTTACAAGTATCAGAAACTATATCAGGAAACCCAATGGTGGTCCGAAGAACGAATTCGGGATTACCAGTGGCAGAAGATTAAAAAATTATTGAATTATGTGTACGAGTCGGTGCCGTTTTATCGGCGAAAATTCGATGAGTTACACCTTCATCCGGGTGATATCCGCAATTTAGATGACTATACCAGACTTCCTTTGATTGTTACACGTGATGATTTTATCCAATATGGAAAAGAATTTCAGTCCACCCGAAAAAGCGGAAAATATACCGTAAAAGTCACCGGTGGTACCACTGCACAACCGGTGAAAATTTTTAAGAACAGAGAAGCGGTGGCGATGGAAGATGCGGCCATGTGGCGAGCGCTGGAGTGGTGGGGCATCCGGGTGGGCGATCGCCAGGCACGCTTCTGGGGGACTTCCATTGACAAGGGGACCAATGTCAAAATTGCTCTCATCGATTTTGTGATGAACCGGAAACGGATTTCCGCCATGAACTTCAACCGAGAAAAGTTGTGGGATTACTATCTGAAAATTAAGAAATTTTCCCCGCATTATTTTTACGGCTATCCTTCTTTGATTCTGGAGTTTACCCGAACTATAGTGGAACATGGTGTCGATCCGCGAGAATTCCATCTGAAAGGTATTGTGACCACCGCCGAACCCATTTATCCCGCCCAGATTAATTACTTGCGAAAAATGTACGATGCTCCCCACATCAACGATTATGGAAGCAGCGAATTGGGGCCCATTACGTATAGCTGTCGTCAGGGCTCCATGCATTTGATGGCAGAGAATCTGTATGCGGAAATCGTGGACGAGAACGGTAAACCGCTCCCTGATGGTATAACCGGTAATCTGTTGCTAACCGATTTAAACAACTACGCCATGCCCATTCTTCGTTACAAGATTAATGATGTGACGGCAAAGAGTCGCCACCGTTGTACCTGTGGGCGGGGCCTCCCGGTTTACGAAAAGGTCACCGGTCGGATATTGAATCTGCTTCAGGCAACGGACGGGAGTTACGTGCATGGTGGATATCTGTATTATATTATCGAAGATATGGCTGCTCAGGGAATGGGACATCTTCAACTTCAGGCCATTCAGGAAGAACGAAATCGGATTCGATTGAACATCGTGCGAAACAAGACGTTCGGGAATAATGAAGTCCGATATTTAATTGAAAAGCTAAAAGTTCGTTTCGGTTCGGATATGAATTTCGATGTCCACTATGTGGACGAATTGTCCCGGGAACCCTCGGGAAAATTATTCATCACCAAGAACCTGATTTCTAAAAACTGAGCAGAAGGTTGATTTATCGCCCTCTCAGGGAACATAGAGAACGCAGGGAGCTCACCCAAACAACATCCACCTTTCATGTCTGTTAATCTCCTGTGTCCCCTATTCGTGATTAGTTTTTTTACACTATCTTTCCCCCACGGCGAACGATTGAGTTCATGAACCACCTGTCATTCCCACGAATACAAAGAAAAATGAATGATTTGGTTTTTAGCATGAATTTTGCTTAATTGAAATGAGAAGGGAAATTAAGGGATTAAGCAATCATGTTTATGGAGGACGGAATGGTCAAGCGATTGTTGATTGTTTTATTGGGATTTCTATTTGGGGTAACGGGCTATTCACAAACGGTCATTAGCTCGCATCCCCGGCTTTTAATTAATCAGAATACGCTGGGAGAACTGCGACAAAAGCTGCAGAACCAGTATCATACCGAATTCCAGGATTTCATTGATCTCTGCGATCAGCGATTTAATTCCTCGGAGGACGGTCTGGCCATCCGGCTGGCATTTTTGTATCAGATTGGTCAGTTGTCCGGTTTCAATTACGGGCACACCATGGATGAATATGCTAATCGGGCAAAAGCGGTGTTGATGACGGAACAGAGCCAGGGGATTATTCGCGGTGCCGATCCGGAATTGGTGACTGCCCAGTGGATTATCCCGTTGGGATACGACTGGCTCTACGATCGGTTGTCCACTTCAGATAAGCAGTATCTGGTTGGTGAGATGATCGATATGATTAACAAAACACCCCGTGGCGAGCCACCGTTAGGCCATTCCAATGGAATCGGGAACACAGGTTACCTGGTTTGCGGAATGGCGTTTTACGGGGATGGCATTAACGATACGGTTGCCCAGCAGGTGGTCAATGAATTTTACGATCAGTTTAAAGGACCGACCGGCCCCCTGGGAGCCAAGAATTTTGTGGCGGGTAACGATGGCGGAACCAACAGCGGTATCTGGTACAGCAGCTACTTTGCTCCGCATCTGGCGCTGGTGGCACTGGCCTGGTACACTGCTACCGGCGAAAATCTGTTCCTGACCTCGAACTATTTCAAATATTTCCCCACTTTTATTTTGTACAACATTTTACCCATGGCGGAGGATGATCCCAGCTATCCGGATGGCAAGGTGTTTTTAATGCACCACGATCATCACGAAAAAGTCCGCTACGAAGCACGCAAAACCTGGACGCGAGTTTCGCTGGGGCAGGCCATGTATAAGGATAGCGATCCGGATATTACCGCTCTGTCCAACTGGTTACAGCATCACCGGACGGAAAAAATCGTCTATCATAACACCGAAACCTGGAATCGTTATCTCGGCTACTTCTTTTTACTGGGCGATCGGAGCGTACCGGAAAAATCTCCCACTCAACTCAATTTACCTTTGACCAAATACTTCAAAAATCTGGGCATGGTGGTGATGCGCCAGAGTTTCGAAGATCCCAATTCCACGCTAATTATTTACAAAGCCATTCCGTGGGGATACACCGGCGGTTACTGGTCGGCATACGATCAGGGGCAATTTTCCATCTACAAACGCGGGTATCTGACGTTCAATACCGGCTCCGGTGCTCATCATGATTACGAGAATGATGGATACAGCCGGAATATTATTTTATTTGACGTTCCGGGTCAGAATTACAACAGCTCGCATTCGGACAAAGCTGGCCAGCGTTTGATGCCTACCATGAACAGTATCGACGATCTGGTACCGGGCAGTCAGTTTGACCTGGGCGGTATTAAACGCACCCGGTTTGAATCCGGAGAATTCGATTACATTTACTCGGACCTGACCCGGGCGTATAACTCCACCGTGGTTCGGGACAACTATCCCAACGAAAATCCGGTAAAGATTAGCCTGTTCACCCGGGAGATGGTGTACATGCGCCCGGATAACATGGATGATCACGACTACATCTTCCTGTTCGACCGTACCAGGACGGTGGATGCACAGATTGTCAAACGCTGGTTGCTCCACATGTCCTTCGAGCCGGATATCAATGCCAGCGGGCAGAGCAATGGCTATCCCGGACAGACCATGTATCCCGGTGCTGATCTGGTAACCATTACCAACACCTGGAACGGCTCCAACGGACGACTGTTCAGCAAAACTCTGTTGCCCGCCAATGTGAACATCGTGAAAATTGGTGGTTCCGGGCATGCATTTACCGATGTGATGAATCAGCAGATTTGCGATGGCTATAAAGCGATTTCCGGTTCGTGCAATAGCATGACCGATGAGGATATGAATTATGCAGGAGGGTGGCGTATCGAAGTACGTCCGGCAACCCAGCAGCAATACGACATCTTCTTCCATGTGTTCCAGACCGCTACCGCCAGCGAATCATCCATGGAACCGGTGACGCTTATCGACAACCAGAGCAATTATTATGGTGCATATATCGATCACAATGTGGTGATGTTCAGCAAAACCAGCGATTTCCAGAATCAGGCGCAGTATCAGATTGCCGTTTCCGGAACTACCCGGCACCTGGTGTGCAACCTGAATCCCGGTGTGTATCGGGTGTACGTGGACGGAAACCAGATTACCTCTGTGCAGGTAGGAGATGACGGAACCGCTTTCTTCCAGCACAATGGGGGAACCACCTTCCGGGTAACCAAATCCAACGATACCACTCCCCCGGCCAAACCAACCGGACTTCATATTGAAAAGTAAATTCTGAAAATTTGCTGAGACGTAGAGAAAAGAATGGGGAATGAAAGCCAAGTTTCATTCCCCATTTATTTTGGGAGGTTGGCTACGAGAGACGGATGCCCAGCTCATCAATCTTGCGATACAGAGAACTTAAACTGATATCCAGCATTCGTGCTGCTTCTTCTTTGTTGCCCTTTGTCATCTGCAGGATGCGGCGGATGTGCTGGCGTTCGAAATCCGCCACCGCGTCTTTCAGCCGAAGGGGAACTTCTCCGGGAACTTCTGTTGCCGTCAGGTTGGGCGGTAGATCGTCCACAGTGATGCGATCCCCTTCGCACAGAATAATTGCGCGTTCAATGACGTTCTCTAACTCGCGGATGCCACCTTTCCACTGATAGTTTACCAGCAGCCGCATGGTTTCCTCATCCACACCCTGAATTTGCCGGTTTAGCTCCCGATTGTATTTTTTAATAAAATGTTCCACCAGCAGGGGAATATCCTCCCGTCGTTCGCTGAGTGCCGGGAGTTTAATTTCGATGACGTTCAGGCGATAGTACAAATCCTCCCGGAATGTGCCTTTTTCCACCTCTCTGGCCAGGTCTTTATTGGTGGCGGCGATGATGCGCACATCCACTTTAATGGGGTTGGTATCGCCCACCGGAGTGAACTCACCGGTTTCCAATACACGGAGCAGTTTTACCTGCAGATGCAGCGGAATCTCGCCCACTTCATCTAAAAACAGGGTGCCACCATCGGCGACTTTAAAGAAACCGTCCTTATCCCTCATGGCACCGGTGAACGCCCCTTTTTTGTGTCCGAAGAATTCGCTTTCCATCAAATTGTCCACAATCGCACCGCAGTTGATGGCGACAAATCGTTTGTTTTTGCGCGGCGAGTTGTAGTGGATGGCGCGTGCCACCAACTCTTTGCCGGTACCGCTTTTTCCGGTAATCAGCACGTTGCCCCGTGTGCCCGCCACTTTCTGGATGAGCCGAAACACCTCCTGCATGGGAGGGCTTTGCCCGATTATATTATCCAGGCTGAATTTTTCCTGCACTTCCTGGCGCAGAAATTCATTCTCCGCACGCAGCGAGCGCATTTCCATCAGACGTTCGATACGGATGAGTACATCGTCAAAATCCAGCGGTTTGACGATGTAATCGTATGCGCCCAGGCGAAGCGCCTGGATGGCACTTTCCATGGTGCCATAGGCTGTGATGATAATAACTGACGTGTTGGCATCCCGCTCTTTTATTTTTTCTAACAGTTCCATACCCCCCATGCGCGGCATTTTCAGGTCGGTAATCACCAGGTCGAAGTGCTCATCACTCACTTTTTGCAGGGCTTCTGCTCCATCTCCTGCCGTGGCGGTCTGGTACCCCTCTTCGGTCAGAATGGTCGAAAGTGTATCGCGAATTACCTCTTCGTCATCGACAATTAAGATTTTTCCTTTCATAGGATCTCGTCTGTTTTAAAAGTTTTCTGGTACCACGATAAGGTTCAAACTTAAAGGACAATACCATTTGTGGAAAGTACTTTTTGTTCTCGATTTGGTTTCTGCGGAAGCACCCGGAATCGGTGGTTCGTTGTGACCCGGTATTTTTTACGCCTCCGGTGGTTTTTGCAGCTTTTCCAGCGGCAAAATAATGGTAAATGTCGAGCCGTGTCCTACGGTACTATCCACCTGAATTTGACCTCCCCAGTTTTGAATGATTCCGTAACTTACCGAAAGCCCCAACCCGGTTCCTTTACCCACTTCTTTGGTGGTGTAAAACGGTTCAAAGATTTTATTCAAATCCGATGCTGGGATTCCACAGCCGGTATCTTTAATTTGGATCATGATGGAATTCTCCCGCCGTGCTGTGCGAATTACCAGATCTCTGCCGCATTTCTCCATGGCATCCACGGCATTAAACAGTATGTTGATGAACACCTGAAGGAGCTGGTCGGCTACCAGATACACTCTGGGCAGGTGGGGGCTGAGTTCCAGGTGAAATTGGATTTGTTTGGAGCGGCTGTCGTACTTGACGATGCCCACCGCCGCGCGAGCCACCTCATTCACATCGGTCATGCGCGGTTCGTAATGGGATGGTCGGGAAAAATCCACCAGCTCCCGGACGATGCGCGAGATGCGTTCGATGTTTTTCATGATGGTGGTCAGGTAATGAAGATTGGTCTCATCTTTTAACCGCCGTTTAAGTAATTGGGTCAGCGAAGAGATAGAGGTTAGCGGATTACCAATCTCGTGGGCGATACCTGCCGCCATCAGTCCCAGCGAGGCCATCTTCTCCTGGTGCATAATCTGGTGTTGTGCCCGTTCCAGGTCCCGGGTGCGTTCTTCAACCTTGCGCTCCAGATTTTCGTAATAGTCCAGCAATCGTTTGCGCATCTCGTCAAATTCCCGCGCCAGCTGACCGATTTCGTCCTGAGTTTGAATTTTGATCGGAGCATCTAAAAATCCGTCGCCAATGTCCTGGGCTGCATATACTAACTGGCGCAGGGGGATGGAAATCTTTTGACTGACCCAGAATGCCAGAGCAATTAAAACCACCAGCAATAAACCCACCACCACCATGGCTTCGTTTCGCAAACGGATCAGGTCGCTCATGGCAATGCGATAGGGAATTTCAGAAACCACATACCAGTTCAGGCCGGGAATGGGTTGCATGTGACGAATCATTCGGGGACCGATTGTGTCGCGGAAAATCCCACCCCCTTTCCGGGGAACCTTCACTTCATTGTTCTGAAGGTAGTGCTGGGGGATATATGTGCTGGAGGTGTACATGATGTGATGTTCATGGTCCAGCAGAAAAATCATGGAAGAGTCCCGATTAGTACTGAAATAGCGCAGGATATTCTGAATTTGTCGGTTGTTCACCATCGCCAGGATGAATCCGCGGTTCTCCTGGCCATTGCTGATGAGCGGAGAGAGAAACAGTATGGCGGGGTGTGGTAACCCTGAGGTAGGGTGTTCCAGAATCACCGGATTGTTCCGGTGGAAAAAACTTCTGCGCGTATTTGCCGGGATGCGCAGGAAAACCGAGTCTGTGGTGCAGATAATCTTTCCGCTGGTATCCAGGAGTGCAAACGCCCGAAAATAGGACTGATTTTTCAGGCGTTCCAGGAAATATGTGTGAATCTGCTGACTGGCTTCGCAATGGGGCGGAAGTGGTTCCGCTAACTGCTTCTGAATCCACTGGTACACCGCAACGTTTTCGGCATTTTGCAGCGAGATTTCCCGTTGTGCACCTTTCAGAAAATCCTGCAGTCGGTTTACCACCAGTTCGTTCTGCAGTTCCAGATAGTGCAGGTTGCGCGAAATAATCATCTGCTCGCTAATGCGATATCCGAAATAGGTGAGCAGGGAAATGGGCAGGATGGAGAAAAAGAAGAAGGAGAGAAGAAATTTGCGTGCAATGCCGGTAAAAATATTTTTGAAAAGATAGCGCATAGGCTCCTACAGGCTGTTCAGTCCCTCGGCCAGATAGTACACCCGAATACCCCGCTCGTTGAGTAAGTAGGCAATTAGTCGCGCCCGATTACCATCCGAACAAACCAGCAGGGTGGGAGCTTGGGTATCCACCGGAATCTGCTGCAGGTGATTGAAAATAGTCAAAAAGGGAAGATGAAGCACCGGCTGATAGGTAAGCGGATGGCGTGCTTGTTCGGAGGATTCCCGTAAATCAATAATGATCGGTTGGTGGCGGGACACCCATTCGCCGAATTCGCGTGCGTGAACCGCAGGAACCGGATGACGGTCCATCAGCGAAAGCTGATACAGGCTTCCGATAAATACAATGGAGGCGAGGGCGATGATCAGTTCCAGGTGTTTCCGAGGCATCGTTTCCCTGATTCTTTTTTACGCTTTAAATTAAGTCCACCGGCAGGTTAAAGCAAATTGCAATGCGAATTTCGAGGATATTCGGGTAGAGTGAAGCAACGAACTCCACGGTAGTGCCTTTTTCCTAAAATGTAGTGGATAACCAATTAAACGAGGGCAAATTGTTCTGCCGGTGATGTGAAACCTACAGAAATGGATAGAAGAGATATTCCACCTGGCTTGGTAATTGATTCCGTTGCTTGGGGAGTCCACAGGTGGATAAAATGAAACCTTCTCTGGAGAAAAAATTACATGAGGATTCTGTGAAGATTCTCTTTCCAATTGCGAAAATCGGTGCCATTTCGTAATTTGGGACCAATTCTAAAAAACGGAGGTGATTATGAACGAGAAGGTGTGGAAAGAGTTGCTGATTCGTAACGATAGCAAGATTGTGTTTTTGATCATGGATGGACTGGGTGGCTTGCCTTTGCCCGGAGGTGATAAAACTGAACTGGAGACGGCAAACACGCCCAATCTGGACAAATATGCGGCGGAGGGCATCACCGGTTTGCTGGACCCCATTTATCCCGGATTTACTCCCGGCAGTGGCCCGGCGCATCTGGCATTGTTTGGGTACGATCCGGTGGAGAACAACATCGGCAGGGGAGTACTCTCGGCACTGGGGGTGGATTTTGAGTTGACCGATCGGGATGTGGCGGCTCGACTTAATTTTTGCACCCTGGACGAGCAGGGCAATGTGGCCGATCGGCGCGCGGGACGCATTCCTACCGAGCTCAATCAGAAACTGGTGGAAAAAATCCGCTCGCAGGTTAAACTCTCCGACGGAGTGGAATTCTTCCTGAAAACAGTCTCCGAGCACCGCGCGGTGCTCATCTTGCGTGGCGACGGACTGGGCGGCAACATCAACGATACCGATCCGCAAAAAACCGGTGTTCCACCGCTGGAACCGAAAGGCGAGGATGAAGCCTCCCGGAAAACAGCAAAATATGTGGCGGAGTTTCTTGCTCAGGTGCGAGAAATTCTAAAGGATGAACATCCGGCAAATTTTGTGCTGGCGCGTGGTTTTGCCAAGTATGTTCCCTTCCCCACCATGGAAGAACGCTATGGTCTGCGTGCAATTGCCATTGCCCAGTACCCCATGTATCGCGGGTTAGCTCGTCTGGTGGGCATGACTGTTCCGCCGGTTCCGGAAACCTTCGATGATATGTGGGAACAGTTGAAAGAGAACTACCGGCAGTACGACTTTTTCTTTATCCATTTTAAAAAGACGGACAGCTACGGTGAGGATGGCAATTTCGATGCAAAAGTGAAGATGATCGAGACGGTGGATCAATGGTCGGCGCGTTTGCGGGAACTCGATCCGGATGTGCTGGTTGTCACCGGTGACCATTCCACCCCGGCTGTGCTGAAGTCTCATAGCTGGCATCCGGTGCCGGTGCTGCTGTGGTCCCGATATTCCCGGCCGGACGGAGTGAAACAGTTTGGCGAGCGCGAATGCGCTGCCGGTTTTATCGGACGAATGCCCATGAAAAATATTCTGCTTATTGCCATGGCCAATGCCCTGCGCTTTAATAAATTTGGCGCTTAAATGCTGTGGGAACATTCTCCCGGCAGCAGATCGACTCGAATCGGTCTGCTGCTTTTTTTTTATGGGTTGTGATGTCTGTGACTGATACCACATGGGGGATTTTTATTCCGTGTTATTTTGGCATGTTAAAATCCATCGGCTCAAATTGAGGAACTCGACTGTCCATGGAGCAAAAGAAAATTGCGATTTTTGTCCGGAAACTGAGTGTGGCGGGTGTGGAACGATTTGTCATCGATCTGGCAAATAAATTATCTGATGTTCACGATGTCTATGTGTTTATTCTGGAAGATATCCGGCACGAAACGGATAAACTGTTGAAACCTCATATAAAAACCATCACTTTTCATCATAAAGCCGGATACGATTTAGGGCTTTTTCGGGAAATTGCGCGCAGGTTAAAAGAGCACGAGATTCAGGTGGTGTTTACCAATAATTACAGCACTTTTGTGGAAGGAATTGTCCCTGCTGCCGTTACGGGAATTAAAGCGCGGATTCATATTCAACACGGACTGGAGTTCTATTCCCGGATTAAATCCGAACGCTGGTTGCAAAAAACGTTGAGAAAAGGACTTCAGATTGGTGTGGGAAAACTGGTTGCCCGGGCGGTCACCGTCTCACATGCCGGTTATCTGTTCCTTAATGTGGAATGGAAAATTCCCGAGGACAAAATTGAGGTTATTTACAATGGGGTGGATATTGATCGATTTCGCCCTTTACCGGAGTTAAGGCAATCCACAAGAGAAAAACTGGGATTACCCCCGAATGCTTTTGTGTTAGGGTCGGTTTGCCGGGTGGTTCCGGTGAAAAATGTAGGAATGATGGTGGAGACGGTCAACCTGCTCAAAGAGGATATTCCCGATTTGCATTTGGTGGTGTTAGGGAAGTTTGAAAATTCCGAGCATCCCGGTAGTTATACCCATCAGATTAAAGAAATGGTTACCGGAATGGGATTAACCAATCGGATTCATTTTCTTGCACCCCAGTTAGATGTGCGTCCCGTTCTGAACGCCATGGATGTATATCTGAACACCAGTCTGTCCGAAGGGCTCTCCATTGCCATTATCGAGGCAATGGCCAGCGGTTTACCGGTGATTGCCACGGATGTGGGAGGCAATCCGGAATTGGTGGAAAACGGTGTGAACGGATTTCTGGTGCCTTCCCGAAACCCTACAGCCCTGGCCGAACGCATTAAATATTTGTACCAGTATCCGGAAATGCTCAACATGCTGGCAAAAAATTCGCGGGAAAGGGCGGAGAAACTTTTTTCCGGTCAGACCATGAAACGAAAATACCTGGAGCTGATCGATAAAATTCAGGAGCCTGATTGAATTGAGCAACCAGCAGGATATTTATTTCATTATTTCCGTGGATACCGAAGAGGAAATGGAGTGGGGAAAAGGGTTCAAGCGTCATCCCGGGTGCTCGGTAAACAATATTACTTATCTGGAACCGCTTCATCAACTGGCGCGCAAGTATGGGTTGAAGATAACCTACCTGATTGATTATCCGGTGGTGCACGATCCCCGGGCGGTGGAAATTCTGAAGCGGTACCGCAACGAAGGGTTGGCCGAAATTGGCGCTCACCTCCATCCCTGGTGCAATCCCCCCTACGACGAAGAATTGACCATCGAAAATACGTTTGCCCACAATTTGCCCGAGGAATTGCAATTCCGCAAGCTTCAGGTTCTGACTCAGGAAATTGCCGAAAAGTTTGACCATGCACCGCTTTCCTATCGGGCGGGACGCTACGGATTTAACGAATCGTTTATTCCCATTTTGGAATCGTTGAATTATGCGGTGGACAGCAGTGTGGTACCTTACCGCCTGGCCAATAAACCGTACGAGCCTGATTTTGGTTTGCTGGAGAGTGAACATCCTTACCATCTGAATTATCGGGACATGACCCGGAGCGGTACTTCCAGCGTTCTGGAGGTACCCATCACCGTCGGATTTACGCGTCCCATTCCGGAATTTCTGGCCCGCAAGTATATCTATTTACCGGACTGGGGACTGCGCAAGGCGATCCGTTTCTTGTTCCGCACCAATCTGGTCTGGTTGCGCCCTTCCTACGCCACACTGGAAGAGATGAAATTGCTTACCGAAACGCAGATTCACCGTGGAGTACGAGTGCTGAATATGATGTTCCATTCCAACGAGCTGATGCCGGGGGGTTCCAAATACAACAAAACCGCAGAACAGGTGGAACGGTACATGAACAAGTTAGAAAGCTACTTCCAATTTTTGTTCACCCGGTATCCGGTGCGCAGTGTGGGATTGGGAGAGGTGGAGGTGTTGAAAACTCTGGTGCGTTCCTGAAGCCGCAGTCCGATTTCCGTTGATTTTCCTCACCTTGTTCGAAGTTCAATCTGATGCCATCTGAATCTCATTACCTGCTGTGAAATCGGTCAATAAAAAAATCCCCGACCGGAAATGGCCGGGGAAGGAGAAGTTATCCGAATTTCAAAAAGGTTATTCCCGTTCGTCCAGCGGGATGTACTTTTGCGGTTCAGCCACACTTTTGTACGCCGGGCGAATGATGCGCCGTCCATTGATCAACTCCTCGATACGATGGGCGCTCCAGCCAACCACCCGTGCCATGGCAAACAACGGCGTGTAAATTTCTCGCGGGAATCCCAGCATGTCGTACACAAATCCGGAATAGAAATCCACGTTAGCGGAGATGACTTTATTGCTCTTTTTCACTTTCTGGAACAGGCCTGGAGTGACCTTCTCCACGTTCCGATAAAGCTGGTACTCATCCCAGCGTCCCTTTACTTTGGCCAGCTCCCCGGCTTTATCCCGCAGAATCAATGCGCGGGGGTCGGACTTGGTGTACACCGCATGCCCCATGCCGTACACCAGTCCGGTACGGTCGTGTGCTTCTTTCCGCAAAATTTTCTCCACGTAGTGGGCGACTTCCTCCTCATCCTTCCAATCCTTTACATGCTCTTTGATGTCTGCCATCATGTCCATCACCGAGGCGTTAGCGGCGCCGTGCAACGGACCTTTCAGCGAACCGACGGCTGCGGCAATGGCTGAGTAGGTATCGGTGTGGCTGGAGGTGACCACGTGGGTGGTGAATGTGGAGTTGTTACCGCCGCCGTGTTCCGCATGTAAAATCAGTGCCAGATCCAGAATGTCCGCTTCCAGCTCGGAATATTTCGTGTCCGGGCGCAGCATGTACAGGAAGTTTTCTCCGCAGCACAGGTTGGGATTGGGCGGATGCACAAACAGCGATTCACCGAACAGCTTGTGCCGCATGGCCTGGTAGGAATAGGCAATAATGATGGGGAATTTGGCGATCAGGCTCAGGCTTTGCCGGATGACGTTGGGAATGGAGATGTCGTCCGGATTGGGATCCAGCCCGTACAGTACCAGAATGACCCGCTGCAATTTGTTCATGACGCTGGGACTGGGAAACTGCAGGATGGTGGTTTCGTTCAGACCCGGAGGCAGTCCGATGAGTGGTTTCATATATTCTTCGAAATCACTCAGTTCCTTGCGGTTGGGGAGTTTGCCAAACAGCAAAAGGTAAATCACTTCCGGAAAACCATGGCGTTTCTCTTTCTGGATGCCATTCACCAGTTCGCGGATGTTGATTCCGCGGTAGTACAGTTCTCCCTCGGTGGGCACAACCTCTTCGTCCACTTTCTTGAACCCGATGACGCTGGAAATTTTCGTCAGACCAACCAGAACGCCAGAACCGTCCTCGTTGCGAAGACCGCGCTTTACCTGATATCTGGTGTACAACTCGCGGTCAATCGGTGCGGTCTTCATCAACTGATCAGCGAGATAGTTAATCAACTCCTGACTCATAGTTCTGCCCTTTCTCTCTTTTCGTTGTTTATTTTAACAGGAGTAATTTAGACATTAATCCCTCAAAATCAAGCCTTTTTGAATAAGATTCCCGGAACGGGATAATCGAAATCAGATTAAATTCATCCTGTTGTCGAATGGAATGGGCAAATGGGGATGTTAGGATTTTATTTCGATTTGCGGTACTGCATCGTTTTCGGAAAACCGCTCCGTTCACCATTGAATGAGTTCACCATCCCGGTGCGCAACTATGTAAACAAAAAGGCGGAATCGGCACATTCTCCGCAGCCAATTTAGTAAGCCGGATTTGTGCATCCTGAAAAACCGCTAACTTTTGGTTTGCTCCGCTCCGGTTTTCCATTATATTTATGAAAAATTGATGCGAGGACGAACCATGAACGCCCGGAAACGCCTTTTCCTGATCGACGGCTCGGCACTGTTTTACCGCTCTTATTTTGCTTTTATTCGCAATCCGCTGATTAACTCCCGGGGTGAGAATACCTCCGCTCTGTACGGGTTTATCAATAGTCTGTTTAAAATTCTGTTCGAAGAGAAGCCGGATTATCTGGCGGTGGTATTCGATACCAGGGAGCCCACTTTTCGGCACCATCGATACAAAGAATACAAAGCCACCCGGGAGAAAATGCCCGAGGAGATGTCCGACCAGTTCCCCAAACTGGTGGAATTGCTGCAAGCTTTCCGCATCCCGGTGATTGAGAAGGCGGGTTATGAAGCGGACGATGTGATTGCCACCCTTGCCAAACAGGCGGAAGCAAAAGGCATCGAAACTTACATGGTGACCGGAGACAAGGATTTTATGCAGTTGCTGACGCCGTTCATCAAAATGTACGTCATTCGTCCGGGTAAGGATGTGGAAATTTTCGATCCTGAAGTGGTGGAGAAAAAATATGGCCTGAAGCCGGAGCAGGTGGTGGATTTTCTGGCGCTGGTGGGGGATAAAAGCGACAACATCCCCGGGGTGCCCGGTATTGGAGAAAAAACCGCGCTGGAATTGCTCCGCCAGTTTGGCTCCCTGGATAATCTGTATGCTAATCTGGATAAGGTTAGCAAACCGTCCTGGAGGAAAAAGTTAGAAGAAGGCAGGGAACTGGCGTATCTGTCCCGCGAACTGGTGACCATCGACACGCAGGTGCCGCTGGAGGTGAATTTTGAGGAAATGAAAGTGGGCGAACCGGACGTGGACACCCTGATGCAACTGTTCGACGAACTGGAATTCCGCAAGCTGAAAGACCGCCTGGCTGAACTGGTGGGCAAGGAAGATGTGAAAACCCGGGACATCCATCAGGTGCAGCAGGAATATGTGCTGGTGGATAGTGCCGAAAAATTAAATAAGCTGGTGGAACAACTCCAAAACCAACCCTTCTGGGTGTTCGATACCGAAACCACCGGACTAAATGTATTCGAATCCAGTATCATCGGACTATCTTTTGCTCTGAAGCCGTTTCAGGCTTACTATGTACCGCTCAATCATCCCGATAGCGACTTTCGGGATGCGGAGGTCCTGGAAAAGCTGAAGCCACTTTTTGAATCTGAGAAATTGCACAAGGGTGGTCAAAATATCAAGTTTGATGGATTGATGCTCTGGCAGCATGGTATTTCGCTGCGTGGTATCGCTTTCGATACCATGGTGGCGCATTACCTGATCAGCCCCGGGACCCGACAGCACAACCTGGACTACCTGGCGGAGGTGTACCTGAACTACCGCATGATCCCCATCGAAAAGCTTATCGGAAAGAAAGGGAAAAATCAGAAAAACATGATGGATATTCCGGTGCAGCAGGTGTATCGGTACGCTTGCGAGGATGCGGACATCACATTGCGCCTGAAGGAACTGCTTGAGCAAAAACTGAAGGAAACCGAAACCTACCAGTTGTTTGTCGATGTGGAAATGCCTCTGGTACATGTGCTGATGAAGATGGAAATCAACGGGGTGAAATTAGATGTCGATTTTCTCAAGCAAATGTCCCGGGAACTGGGCCAGGAGCTGAAAAAGTTAGAGGAAGAGATTTATCAGTTAGCAGGTACGGTATTCAACATCAATTCTCCGCAGCAGTTAGGGCAGGTGTTGTTCGAAAAGTTAGAGATTCATAAACAGTTTGGCAATCGCCGTCCTAAAAAAACACCCACCGGGCAGTATTCTACCTCCGAATCCATTCTGGAAAAATATGCCCGGCATCCGCTGGTGGGTAAGATTCTGGAATTCCGCAAGCTGGCCAAGTTAAAATCCACTTATGTGGATGCATTGCCCTCCCTCATCAGTAAGCGTACCGGTCGGTTGCATACCTCTTTTAATCAAACTGTTACTGCCACGGGTCGGCTTTCCAGTAGCGATCCCAATTTGCAGAATATCCCCATCCGTGGGGAACTGGGGCGGAAAATCCGCCGTGCGTTTATTCCGGAGAATCCGGAGGACTACATCCTGAGTGCCGATTACTCTCAGATTGAATTGCGGGTGATGGCGCATCTGTCCGGCGATCCGGCGCTGCGTGAGGCTTTCCTGCGCGGGGAGGACATCCACGCCAGCACCGCTGCCGCTATCTTTAACATTCCCATCGAAATGGTAACCCCGGAACACCGTCGCAAAGCCAAAGAGGTAAATTTCGGCATCATTTACGGTATCTCTCAGTACGGATTGGCTTCCCGCCTGGGCATTTCGCCGGAAGAAGCGGCGGAAATCATCCAGAACTACTTCATCCGCTTCCCCCGGGTAAACGATTATATGATTCATACCATCGCTTTTGCCCATCAACACAAGTATGTCACCACCATTTTGAATCGTCGGCGCTACATACCGGAAATCGACAGCAAAAATGCCAACATCCGGCAGAACGCCGAGCGTATTGCCATTAACACCACCATCCAGGGGAGCGCCGCAGACCTGATTAAGCTGGCCATGATTCGCATCCAGAAGCGGCTGGAAGAGAAAAACATGCAAACCAGAATGATCCTTCAGGTGCACGACGAACTGGTGTTTGAAGTAAAAGCCAGCGAACTGGATCAGGTAAAAGAATTGGTGAAGTATGAAATGGAAAACGCCATTCAAATGGATGTCCCCATTAAAGTGGATATCGGGGTGGGGAAGAACTGGCTGGAAGCACATTGATATTGCAAAGGGGAAAATAATTGACGGGGGAGAAAGCCAAAAAATTGCGAAAAGCGGTGCTTGGTATTCCGGAAAATCCTTTTTAAATTGGGCGCTCACATGAATACAGGAAAAAAATGGTCTATTCGGAATACAACAAAACAATACTTCCCAACGGTCTAACCATCGTAAGCGAAAAAATCCCTTCTGTGCGTTCCATCTCCATTGGTGTGTGGGTGAAATCCGGTACCCGCAACGAAAACGAGCGCTGTAATGGTGTGGCGCATTTTCTGGAACACATGATGTTTAAGGGTACGGAGAAACGCACTGCGCTGGAAATTGCCCGCAGTCTGGAGTCCGTAGGTGGTTACCTGAATGCATTCACCAGCAAGGAGCAGACCTGCTTTTATGCCGAAATTCTGGACGAACACCTTCCACGGGCGGTGGAGGTGCTTTCGGACATGGTGTGTCATTCTGTGTTCGACGCGGAAGAGTTCGAGAAAGAGCGTCAGGTTATTCTGGACGAAATTAGCAGTGTGGAGGACACCCCGGATGAATACATCCAGGATGTGTTTGTGGAAAAGCTATTTCCCCGCAACAGTCTGGGATTTCCCATTCTGGGTACCAGGCAGAGCATCAGTCAATTGACCCGTGAGCAGTTGCTCTCTTTTTACCGCCGTCATTATGCCATGGAAAATATGGTCATTGCTGCGGCGGGGAGTCTGGAACATCAGGAACTGGTGGAGCTGTGCGAACGCTATTTCGACCTGCCTGAGAAGGGTAATTCCAGCGATCCGGAACCGGTGCAGGAAGTCGGGCGGGGAAGCCTGACCTTTTCGCGTCCGGTGAATCAGGCACACCTGTGCCTGGGTACTTCGGCACTTCCCTACGACCATCCCCGGAAGTATGAGTTGCTTTTGCTCAATACCATGTTAGGGGTGGGAATGGGCTCCCGGTTGTTTCAGAACATCCGCGAGAAGCACGGACTGGCATACGCCATTTACTCCTTTCTGGATTTTTACCGCTACGAAGGGTTGCTGGGAATTTATCTGGGTACCGAAAAGAAAAAACTGGAAAAAGCCCGTCAGTTGCTGAAAAAGGAACTTCATAAGATCACCGTTCGTCCCATTTCCCATCGGGAGCTGGAACAGTTGAAGTCGCAGGTAAAGGGAAATTTTGTGCTGGGACTGGAGAGCACCGCCAAACGAATGAGTCGGCTGGCGAAAATGGAGATTTATCTGGAGCGGTTTTTGGACATGGACGAGGTGATCGAGAAAATAGAATCGGTAAGCCGGGAGTCGCTCTTTGAACTCTCCCGGGAGATGTTTGAGGAAAAGGAGTTCCTGGAAGTTACCTTCCTTCCCGGTGAGTAGGGGAAACCGTTTGGGGGACAGGTTACACAGGATGGAACAGGATTTTTTGATTGATTTTTATTTTACCCTGTAAAATCCTGTTCATCCTGTCTAAAATTTTTTTAATGAGATTCCTCCATTCCGCTCCTCACAGAGTTCGGCGCGCCAGTCGGAATGACAACCAACTGATGTGTCACCCCGAGCGGAGCGTTAGCGGAGTCGAGGGGTCTCTTGAGATTCCTCCACTCGCCTCGCCTTCGTCTCGGCTCGGTCGGAATGACAGGCTGCTTTTTGTCACCCCGAGCGAAGCGCCAGCGAAGTCGAGGGGTCTCATTTCCATTCGGATTGTGCTAATAAAATTTCTGGACAGGATAGACAGGATGGAACAGGATTCTTTTTTAATTTTAATGATATAGCCTGTAAACCCACTTACCTGGTTGCACCGAAAATCAAAAATTTCATTTAATCCTGCTAAATCCTGTAAATCCTGTCTAAAAAAATTTTAATGAGATTCCTCCATTCCGCTCCTCACAGAGTTCGTCGCTCCAGTCGGAATGACACTAGGCTCTCCTGTCACCCTGAGCGGAGCGCCAGCGAAGTCGAGGGGTCTCATTTCCCATCCGGTTTGCCATGAAAAAAAATTGGACAGGATAGACAGGATGGAACAGGATTCTTTTTTAATTTTAATGATATAGCCTGTAAACCCACTTACCCGGTTGATTGCACCAAAAATCAAAAATTTCATTTAATCCTGCTAAATCCTGTAAATCCTGTCTAAAAAAATTTTAATGAGACTCCTCCATTCCGCTCCTCACAGAGTTCGTCGCTCCAGTCGGAATGACACCAGGCTCTCCTGTCACCCCGAGCGGAGCGCCAGCGAAGCCGAGGGGTCTCTTGAGATTCCTCCACTCGCCTCACCTTCGTCTCGGCTCGGTCGGAATGACAGGCTGCTTTTTGTCACCCCGAGCGAAGCACCAGCGGAGTCGAGGGGTCTCTTTGCCTTCCAGATTGCCATGAAAAAAAAAATTGGACAGGATGGAACAGGATTCATTTTTAATTTTAATGATATGCCCATAAAACTCACCTATCTGGTTGATTGCACCAAAAATCAAAAATTTCATTTAATCCTGCTAAATCCTGTAAATCCTGT
>CAZBWV010000005.1:0-19958 GCA_964495805.1 uncultured Calditrichaceae bacterium | reverse complement strand
TTTGCAGGAAGCCCGCCGGGAATTTGAAAAACGCTACATTGAGCGAGTCCTTCAACAGACTGGTGGTAACATCAGCCGGGCTGCCCGTATTTTGGGCATAGACCGCGCTAATCTGTATCGGAAAATGAAACAGGTGGGAGTGGACACGAAAAACGTTTAACGTTTTCAGACGTGTCTGTTTCACAACAATTGTTGTAGAAATAACATCAATCGGACTGTTTTAAAATAATTGGGTTTCTATAAATAATCTATAAAATTTAGAAATTGGATTGGGATGTGAATTAGATCAAGAACTATGAGAGAAGAATCGTTACGAATAGTGTATTATTTCCAGGAGAAACGATTTAATCAGTGTGGTAGGCCGTTTTTACCTAACCGAAATTAAATGTAACCATGAATATTTTTGTTGGCTACTCGGAATGAGTCAGATGTTTGCTATTGTTTACATAATCATTTGAACAGCCTGTAAAGTTATTTGGTATACTGAGCTAATTTGTATTGGTTTAAAGTAGTTAACCGATTCAAATGGATTTCTTCATCTCACAAACAATAACCCTATTCCCACCACGGCAATTACCGCGCCAAGAACTGCACGCAGGCTGGGGCGCTCTTTTTCCAGCGCCATGACCATCGGAAGCATCATCACAGGTACGGTGGACATGAGCGTGGCAGCAATTCCTGCATCGGTGTATTTTACGGAGAGCATGGAAAGAGTAACTCCCAGATACGGTCCAAAGAAGACGCCGATAAGCATTAATTTTAGTGCAGGAGGATGCTGGCGGAAAAGAACACGAGGGGACTGAACCCAACCGGTGAGTAGCGACAAAGGCCATAGAACAATACCCGCGCTGGCCATGCGTATCAGTGTTGCTAGCAATGGTGGCATAGTGGTGACCATTCCCTTCCGTGCAAACAGAATACCAACTGATTGCCCCAACGCTGCCAGAATGGCAAACAAAACGCCGGTAACAGATATCCGACGATTCTGCCTCACCGAAGTGGGTGTACGTTCAGCCACTACCCAGCTTACTCCCAGAACTGTAATACCGATGCCCACAATAGCCAACGGTTTTAATCGTTCACCCAAGAAAATAAATGCCAACAGAGCGGTCATGGGTGGGGAGAGGGAAAGCAATAACATGCTCAAACGCGAGCCGATTCGGACAAACGCCTCGAATAGGAAACTGTCACCAATGGCCAGACCAATGATTCCACTGACAGCCAGATACAACATTGCTTCTACTGGCACCTGAAGGGTACCCCCGATTCCCCAATAGGTAACTCCCAAAAGAAACACTGCAAGGGGCAAGCGGTACAGATTTACTTGCAAGGCACCGAGTCGCTTTCCAGCAGCGGTGAAAATAATAGAACTAAGTGACCAGCAAAATGCGGTAAGCAACGCAGCAATTTCACCGATATAGGCCATGATATCCGGGCTCCTTTTTTATCCTTCGTCTCACGACGGTTATCAAAAATCTTAATGGGGCAGGAGAAATCTCCGTTTTTACCAGAGCTCTTCATCAAACCGCCACAGTCCAGCTTCCCGGGCCAGACGATAAGCTTCTCGAACCTCCTGGTAGCGCACCCGTCGATTGATGTCCGGATAACGGTATGCTTCGCCCATGGGCCGATACTGTGCCATGATGTTTACATAGGTGTTCCGGGAAATTTCGCTGGCCAGGAAGTGGAATATCTGACGGGATTGTTCCAGCATGCCGGGCATTACCAGATGCCGCACCAGTAATCCCCGACGGGCAAGCCCTTTTTCGTCTATCTGCAAATCCCCCACCTGGCGGTGCATCTCTCGCAGAGCCTTTCGTGCTACAGAACCATAATTGCTTACCGCGGTGTAGCGTGCCGCTACGGCATCATCAAAAAATTTGAAGTCCGGCATATAAATGTCCACAATCCCTTCCAACAGTTTCAAAGACGCCATGCTATCGTATCCGCTGGAATTGTACACCAATGGAATTTGCAGGCCATGGCGAGCTGCCAGAGAGACAGCTTCCAGCAATTGGGGAACAATATGACTGGGGGTAACAATGTTAATGTTGTGGCAACCGGCTTTCTGAAGTTCCAGCATCATCCCGGCGAACCGTTCCGGTGGCACAGGCTCTCCCCGGCGCAGATGACTGATTTCGAAGTTCTGGCAGAATACGCAGCCCAGATTACACCCGGCCATAAAAATGGTGCCGGATCCGTGTTGCCCCACCAGGGGACGTTCCTCTCCGAAATGGGGAAAGTAACTGGAAATGATGGCTAACCTGCCGACACCACACTCACCCGTTTCCTCCTGCAGCCGATTGACCTGGCAGTTCCGGGGACACACCCGGCAGGGCGCAAGTAATTCCCTGGCCAGTTTTAGCCGCCGAAGAAACTGCGAACTCCGAACGGTATCGATATAGGCTGGATAACTCATCCAGTCTCGATCTGTTTTGGTTGACGCTGTGCCGAAAAATTTCTATGTGTTATCCGCTTCCACCGCGTCGATGAGCATTTCGAAGAAGCGAGGTTCGGCATCGATGACCCGGTTCCAGTTGGGAATAAAAGCGGTTTCGAAAGGATTTTCTAACAGTTCCTGACCTGCACGTATGATGCTCTGCACGAAGCTTTCCGCCGCTTTGGATTCCTCGTGGCGATCGTATTCCAGACCGTTCAGGGAGGCATCCATGGCATAACGTCCGATAAAGTCCCGCGCCGTGCGCAGATAGGTGGATTTTAGAGTAATGAAAAATTCATTGGTGAACACGATGCCCTGGGCGGCCAGCGTTCGGAACAGCGATTTGGCGATATCGGTGGCCATTTTCAACAAACCGGTGTCCATGTCATTCCACAGAATTTGCTGGTGCTTGTGTTCGTAAGTTTTGGCAATATCTACCTGAGCAATGCGGTGCAACACCGTGTTGCGGTGCACTTCAGAAAGGACACCAATTTCCAGCCCCCAATCCGATGGAATGCGCATGCGCTGGGCCAGGTCAATGCTCATGGTAAACTCACCTGCCAGAATGTAGCGAAAGCTGTCCAGATATTCCAGGAAGTCCAGCGCGCCGAGCATTTTTTTCAGAGCACGAATGAGCGGGGTGACAAACAGGCGCGTCACCCGTCCGTGCATGCGTGAGGATACCCGGGAGTAGTAACCTTTGCAAAAATCAAATGGATGGGTGGCGTGCATCATGGGATAGACCAGCCGTGCCAGCAGTTCGCGAGTATAGTTGCGGATGTCGCAATCGTGCAGGGCAATAACATTGGATTGCCCTTTGGCCAGCACATACCCAAAAGCCATCCAGCTCTGGCTCCCCTTCCCCTGTTCTCCGATTTCGATACCGATTTTTTCCAGATGTTTGTACAGCTTTTTCATACGGGGCCCATCGTTCCAGATGATTTTCCAGCGCTGAGGAAGCACAGAGAAAAATTCCCGCGCATTCTGAAATTGCTGCTCGTTCATTCGGTACATGGTGATGACGATTTCGTTGATGTAATGTACCTGTTTGAGCTCTTCCACAATGTGTGGCAGGGCTGGTCCTTCCAGTTCGGAATAAAGAGAGGGGAGCACCAGCGCCAATCGCCGCTTCATAGCGTTTTCCACCAGCTCATGTTCCAATTCCTCCAACGAACGCTCGGTCAGGCGATGTAAGGTTACAATTTGTCCGTTTTGAAAGAAGTCCGACATGATCGTATCTCCGGTAAGATTTTGGTTATCGGTTCAAGACGAATATTTACAGAATAAAATAAAACGGGAAGCGGTGTTTTCAAACAAGGAATTCAATTAGAGGTGGGGAAGGGTATTCAGAAAAGTTAAAAATAAATTTTTGGTGGTACTGCTCCCGCCCCGTCACCCCGAGCGGAGCGTGGCGGAGTCGAGGGGTCTCATTTCCATCTGGCTTGTGCTGAAAAAATGAATTTTGGACAGGACGTACAGGATGGAACAGGATCAGGGATTGATGGTTTTGCCTGGTTCAGAAACCCGAATATTGATTAACACCGCGGCTTTAGCCCGGTGATCAGCAAGTAAAGAACAGGAAAGAAACCGTTTCAACGGTTTCGGCACGGAATTGAATAGACTGATGGTTGTGAGCGTCCGAAGTTTGGATGAATTTAGGATGGAGAAATACAGTGAGTTGACCATTGGTAAACCGCTGAAGCGGTTTATTCAAGTAGTCGAATTACTGTGTACCACCGGGCTGAAGCCACGGTGTTAATGCCTAACGGATAAAAAGGATTGCAGTCTAATGAGATTCCTCCGTTCCGCTCCTCACTGCGTTCGTCGCTCCAGTCGGAATGACAGCAGGACGACGTGTCACCCCGAGCGGAGCGAAAGCGGAGTCGAGGGGTCTCATTTCCATCTGGTTTGCCCTGAAAAAAGTATTTTTGGACAGGATGAACAGGATGGTGTCTTCCTGAGATTCCTCCGTTTCGTTCCTCACTGCGTTCGTCGCTCCAGTCGGAATGACAGCAGGACGACGTGTCACCCCGAGCGAAGCGCAGCGGAGTCGAGGGGTCTCATTTCCATCCGGCACGGCGGGAAAAAAATTAGACAGGATGAACAGGATGGAACAGGATTAAATCATAGATTTTAAAATTTTGAATGGGAGAGAAATCAAAGACTCTGTTCTAAAATAAATAGCAGACAAAAAAGAATCCCAATTAAGAACAAATCAAAAATCGATATTCCTGAATCATCCTGTAAAATCCTGTTCATCCTGTCCAAAAAGATCTTTTAATGAGATTCCTCCATTCCGCTCCTCACTGCGTTCGTCGCTTCAGTCGGAATGACAGATGGCTTGTGTGTCACGCCGGGCGGTGTCATTCTTTCCTTCTGTCACCCCGAGCGGAGCGATAGCGGAGTCGAGGGGTCTCTTCTACAACCGGTTCATAATGATAAAAAACTCATGGCAATTGCTCTCAAAATTTTTATAAAAGCCCTTTTAAAGGAGTATCGAAAAATTAAACATGCCGAAATTTTCCACAGCAAATGATTCGATTTTCAACAGAGCGCTTTCCCTTAGCAAATGAGCACACTCTCCGGATGTTTTCACAACTCCCGTAATATCAAAGAATTACAAAATATTTATTCCCTGAAAAAAATATGGCACTTCAGTTGCAAAATACCCAATGACACAAAAGGGGCTGCGTGCGATGATTAAAAATTTTATTCTGAACAAAACAGTCATTCCAAACCTGAGCAAAGGGCTGGATGTTTACGCACTGCGTCAGAAAGCCATAGCTGGTAACATTGCCAATGTTCAAACACCGGGGTACCGGCGCAAAGAAGTCAAATTCGAAGAAGAACTCCAATCCGCCTTAAATAAAAAACTAACCGGCGCACGAACCCATAAAAATCATCTGCCTATCGGTCGGAAAAGACTGGAGGAGATTCAACCGCGCATTCAGGAGGACCCTTCCACCGAACTGAAAAGCGGTATCAACAATGTGGATATTGACCAGGAAATTGTCGATCAGGTGAAAAACGAAATCAAATTTCTATTTGGAAGTTTACTGGAACGAAAAAATTTCTCTTTTTTGCGAGCCAGCATTAAAGGACGGTTCGATCAATAAAAACCAGGGAGAGGTGTGAGCCATGCCCATCGATAAACTGTTTACTGCGTTAAACATTAGCGCCAGCGGACTCAGTGCACAGCGTAAAAAGCTGGACGCTGTCGCCAGTAACATTGCCAATGCCAATACCACCCGCACGGAGAACGGAGAGCCCTATCGCCGTCGGGTAGCGGTTATGAAAGCGCAAAAAACGGAAGGATTCCAGGTTGTACTGCAACGAACCACCAACAAACTGGCGGTAACCAATCCGCACCATATTCAAGTACGGAAAAAGATTCTGAGCAACAAAGAGGAAGAAGTGGCTGTGCAAGCACAGGTTAAAGAAGATCCTTCAGAGTTCCGGAAGGTGTACGATCCCACCCATCCGGATGCGGATGAGGATGGCTATGTACGGATGCCCAACATCAATCTGGTAACCGAGATGGTGGATATGATTAACGCATCCCGAAATTACGAGGCAAATCTTTCTTCAATTAATACGGCAAAAAAAATGGCCAAAGCGGCTCTGGATATTTAAACTGAGGAGTAACCGATGAAGATTTACGGAAACGCACCGCGAGTCATCCCCAAACCCCGGACGAATCCGGTCTCGCGCTCCCCACAGGTGGCGGAAAAAAGTCCTGCAACAAAACCCACATCCGCTGCCGGGAAAAAAGTCAATTTACCCGAAGGCTATAAAATCCAGTTGGGCCTGAATCAAAAAGAGCAGGCTTTCTTCGAAAAGCTATATCCCAAAGCCCGCAAAGAGATTCAAAAGTATCTCCAGAATCAGAATGCTCAACCACCGGTAAAGGGTCAAATCATTGATGTGAGGGGATAACCATGATTCATAAAATTCATCCAGAGAGCATCCTTCCCAATACCCCGGACATTCAGGAGAAAACGCCCAAATCGTCCGGTTTTAAAGAAACGCTAAAAGAATTTATCAGCGATGTGAACGATATGCAGCAGGAAGCCGACGAAACCGCCAACGCATTTTTAAGAGGCGAGATAACCGATCTGCATCAGGTGACCCTGGCGGTGGAAAAAGCGCGGGTCAGCCTGGAACTGCTGCTGGAAATTCGGAACAAGATGATGGAATCGTACCAGGAAATTATGCGTATGCAGGTGTAAGCGAAGTCTCATAGCTTTCGGACGCACTGGGAAAATTGCACGATGTTAACAAAATCCAGAAACTAAGAACTCAGGGAACGATCTAACAGGGAAGTCCATTATGGCTACCGGAACAACACAATTTCGCGAACAACTCTTCCAGTTATTCAATCGGCTCACTCCCCGTCAGAAATTACTTATTTTCAGTGGACTGGTCATTGCACTGGCTATTTTTCTGGTGATGCTGGTATGGACGGCTGGTCCCAATTACGATGTGCTGTTCTCTAACCTTTCTCAGAAAGATGCGGGAAAAATTGTAGAGAAACTCAAAGAGAAAAAGATAGATTACAAACTGGAAAACGGCGGTGGCACGATTCTGGTGCCCACAGATAAGGTGTACGATTTACGTCTGGAATTTGCCCGGGAGGGGCTTCCGGAAAACAGCAGCGTGGGGTATGAGATTTTCGACCGCACCAATCTGGGGATGACAGACTTCATCCAGCAGCTGAATTACCGCCGCGCTCTGGAAGGTGAACTGGCTCATACCATCGAACAGATCGAAGTGGTGGAACGTGCCCGCGTGCACATCGTGATTCCCAAAGAAGCGTTGTTTAAAGAAGACCAGAAAGAGCCTACCGCTTCGGTGATCCTGAAACTAAAAGGACGTTCCACCCCCAAACCCATTACCATCCAGGCAATCTCTCACCTGGTGGCCAGCAGTGTGGAAGGGCTCACACCGGAAAACATCACCATCGTGGATACTTATGGCCGGATTCTGTCGGATAATCAGGACCCAAACAATATGATGACCCTCAGCGCCACCCAACTGGAATTTACCCAGAAAGTGGAACAGTACCTTACCAAAAAGGTACAGTCCATGCTGGATCAGGCGGTGGGGCCGGGTAATGCGGTGGTACGGGTCACCGCCGATTTGAATTTCACTCAGGTGGAAAAAAACATTGAACAGTACGACCCGGAAAATCCCTCGGTGCGTAGCGAGGAGATTGAAGAGGAAAGCACACCGGTAGGAAGTACCACCACAGGTAATACCTCCACCCCCGCCTCCAAACGCAGCAGTACGGTAACCAACTACGAGCTCAATCGCACGGTGGAACATATTGTTCAGGGGATCGGGAATGTGGAACACATTTCCGTGGCGGTAATGGTGAACAACAAACGGGTAGTGGAAACCGGTCCGGATGGCGAAAAAACGGTAAAATATGTACCCCGCTCGCCTGAGGAAATTCAGACGCTCACCGAGCTGGTGAAAACTGCAGTGGGATTTAATCCGGAACGAAACGATCAGATATCCGTTGTGAATGTGAACTTCTCCCTGCCGAACATGGAAGAGGAAATCTTTCAGGATCAAGAACCTTCCCTCTGGGACAACTGGTACAATATTATCGAAAAAGTCTTCTTAATTTTAGCAATTGTTGTCTCATTTCTGATCATGAAATCCTTGTTCACGCAGGTGCAAAAACGGCACGCCGAAATTACCGAACAAATAAAAATGCTGGAGGCCGCAGAGATGGGATATCCGGAACTTCCTGCTCCGGAGGGAAGAGCCCGGGAGATTGCTCCCGGTGAAGCATCCGATTCGGAAGCAACCTCCGGAGAAGAGGATGAAGATAATACCGTGATTCAGGCGAAAGAATTCTTTAAAATCAAACCTCAAGCCGACCAAACCATTACCAGTTTACATGAATTCATTCGAAGCCATCCGGAAGAGGCTTCAAAATTATTAAAAGTTTGGTTAATGGAAGAGGATGAAAAAGGAGCATTTTAACACATGGCAACAGAAACAAATGAACTTCAGGAAGAGACCCTGTTACCCCCCAGGGTAGATCAAGCCCCTAAAAACCAGGAAAAACTATCCGGGAAACGAAAAGCTGCAATTTTGATGATTTCGCTGGATGAGGAAACAGCAGCAGAAATTTTTAAACGCTTAAATGCTAAAGAAATTGAAAAAATTAGTGTCGAAATTGCAGAGCTGGAAGCCGTCCGATCTTCCACCATTAAACAGGTCGCTCTGGAATTTTACAAGATGATCCGTGCCCAGGAGTTTTACGCAAAAGGAGGACTGGAATTTGCGCAGACTGTTCTGGAAAAAGCTTTTGGCATTTCTGAAGCAAAAGAACTGATCGAAAAAATCAAAAACCTAACCCAAATTCGCGGATTCAGCACTCTGAAAAAAGCCGATTCCAGTCAGCTGGTGAACTTCCTGAGTAAAGAACACCCCCAGACGGTGGCGCTGATACTGTCCAATCTACCTCCGGATCAAACCGCGGAGGTGCTGGCGGAGCTTCCGGAAGAAATTCGAGCTGACGTGGCTTACCGAATCGCTACACTGGGGAAAATCTCACCCCACTTACTGCGAGAGATTGAAGAGGTGGTGGATTCCCTGGCAGAAACGGTCATTTCCGAGGATATGAGCAAAACCGGTGGTACCAAAGCGCTGGCCGAAATTCTCAACAAAGCCAACAAAGCCACCGAAAGCAGCATCCTCCGCTACATTGAAGAAACCGACCCAGAGCTGGCTTCCCAGATTAAATCTCTGATGTTCGTGTTCGAGGATATTGTGCTCATTGACGATCGGGGCATCCAGAAGATTCTAAAGCATGTGGATAAGAAAGACCTTGCCCTGGCGCTGAAAGGTGCCGACGACGCCATCAAGGAAAAGATTTTCAAGAATATGTCCGAACGCGCCGCTCAATTGCTGAAGGAAGACCTGGAATTCCTGGGTCCGGTTCGATTGAAAGAGGTGGAGGAAGCCCAGCGCCGAATCATTGAAGTGATTAAACAACTGGAAGACGAAGGTGAAATTTACGTAGCCGGACGGGGTAAGGAAGATGAGTTTATCGTCTAAACGAGTCATCAAAGTTCGTGCACCCATTCGTGGAGTTACCGTACTGCGAGTAACTGACGACCACCAGTCGGAGATACCTCCATCGTCGGGAGCGGAAAATGCCAACTCAGAATTTACGCCGTCGGAGATTCCGACCGAAGAAATGGTCCAGATGACTCAAAGCGAGTTTCAGCAGGAAATCGATTTTGCCTACCGGCGCGGGATGGAGGAGGGGAAGCTAATCGGTTACCAGCAAGCCGAAGCCGATTATCAGAAAAAAATAGAAAACCTGCAAAAAATTACCCGGTCGTTTCTGGAGGAACGCCAGCAATTTTTCCGGGAAAGCGAGGATCATCTCATCCAGCTAACCCTGAAAATTGCCCGACGAATTCTTCAGGAACTTCCCCCTTTTCTTCCCAAACTGGTTCACCACTCCATCCACAAGGTGCTGGACCTACTGGGAAACGAAAGCGAGATTCTGATCCAGCTGAATCCGGACGATTACCAGGACGTGGAGCAATTGCAACAGAGCATCGAAAAACGGTTAATCAATCTGGAAAAATTAAGTTTTCAACCCAATCCGCGCATCGCCCGGGGAGGGTGCATCATCGAAACACCCAATACCAAAATTGATGCGCGAATTGAAACGCAGATGCAAACGCTCTTTCAGGCAATTCGAAAAGAGCTGGAGACACTGCAAAAGGACAGGGAAACCACCCATGAATCTGGCGGAGAAAGTTGATTATTTAATCAGTCGCATCGACCGGCTGGACACGGTGAAGGTTTTCGGCCGGGTGACCGAAGTGGTGGGATTGCTCATTGAGTCCCGGGGACCGAACTCCGCCATCGGGGATTTGTGTCACGTATTTCCCCCGGGGGAGGAAGTTCCCTATCCGGTAGAAGTGGTTGGTTTTAAGGGAGATCGGGTGCTCTCCATGGCGCTGGGAAACATGCGCGGCATTTCGCCGGGTAGCGATATTGTTGCCACCGGTGAGCAGCTCAGCATCGAAGTTTCCGAAGCTATGCTGGGCCGAATTCTAAACGGGCTGGGTGTTCCCATGGATCACCGGGGTCCGCTGCCTGACGGAGTGCGTCGTTCCATCTATGCTTCCCCACCCGATCCGCTTTCGCGTCAGCGCATTACCGAACCTATTTCTACGGGCGTACGGGCTATTGACGCCCTGCTTACCCTGGGGAAAGGCCAGCGGGTAGGAATTTTTGCCGGCAGCGGGGTGGGTAAAAGCACCCTGTTAGGCATGATTGCCCGCAATACGAACGCCGATGTCAACGTGATTGGTCTGGTGGGCGAACGAGGCCGCGAAGTGCGTGAATTTATTGAAAAAGACCTGCAGGAAGCCGGTTTAAAGCGTTCGGTGGTAGTGGTCGCTACCAGCGATCAACCCGCGCTCATCCGGGTAAAAGCTTCGCTGGTTGCTACCACCATTGCAGAATTTTTCCGGGACCAGGGGCTGGATGTGATGTTGATGATGGACTCCATTACCCGGGTGGCGATGGCGCTGCGGGAAATTGGCCTGACCATTGGCGAACCACCTACCACCCGGGGGTACACTCCTTCTGTGTTCGCTTTTATGCCGCAGCTACTGGAACGCGCCGGTACCGCCCGACGCGGGAGCATCACCGGATTATATACCGTGCTGGTGGAGGGCGACGACATGAACGAGCCGGTGGCAGACACCGCCCGGGGCATCCTGGACGGACACATCGTGCTCTCCCGTCGGCTGGCTGCAGCGGGCCACTACCCCGCCATCGATGTGCTGGAGAGCATCAGCCGGGTGATGTCCGACATCACCCGCGAAGAACATCGCCAGGCCGCTAACCGACTTATGGATACCCTGGCAACCTACAAAGAAGCAGAAGACCTCATCAACATCGGCGCGTACGTGAAAGGAAGCAATCCCAAAGTGGATTATTCCATTAAAAAAATCAATGCCATCAACCAGTTTTTACGTCAGGATATTAGCGAACGCAGTGCTCTGGAGGACAGCATCCAGAGACTGATTCAATTAATGAAAGATTAATCCGAACATTAAACAGGACGGGCAGGAATGCCAGGAAAAGATCAGGGACGAGAAGAAATGAAAAAATTTAAATTCAGACTTCAGAAGGTTCTGGATGTGAAAGAACAGGTGATTCGCAAAACGCAACGGGATCTGGCGTTTCATGAGAACCAAAAAGCACAGGCAGAGGCAGAACTCACCAAATTACAGGAAACGCTGATGGCTCAATCCCAAAAGATTGACGCCATGCACGACGATAGTGTAGCGGACATCCAGATGGAATACGACTATTTTTACCAGCTTCTGGAGGCGACGAAAGCCCAGCAACAAAAGATTCGGCAGATTGAGCAGAAGATCGAGGAAATCCGCAATTTGCTCATGGAACAACAAAAAGAACGGAAAATTCTGGCCAAACTCAAGGAAAAGTATCAGAACAGTTACCTGGAAAGTGTGCGGAAAGAAGAACAAATTTTACTGGATGAATTGGCAGTTATCGGAAGTCGATCCTGATTAAAGAATCAGGGGATTGCCTGAGAATGATCAAACAACACCGTGAGGTGACATCATGGCAAAAATCATTATTTTCTTTTCATTTACATTTATTGTCATTTTAACCGCCATGACTCTGATTCTGGGAATGATGTACGACGAACCTTCCCTGGCGGGTGCCGATAGCACCGCAGCGGATTCGCTGGCACTGGCAGATAGTGTGGCAGCAGACTCTCTGGCCGGGGATTCCACCGAATATGCGGCACAGGATAGTTTGATGAATGAACTGGATAGTCTGAAACAGGTGGTGATGCAATACCAGCAGGAGTATCAGAATTTACAGAGCCAGCAAAAGGCGGCAGCCCGGCAGCAAACCCGGCAAAAAACGAAAGAACAAATTAAACAAATTGCTAAAATTTACGAAAACATGCCTGCCGAGGACGCCGCTACAATTTTAGCCGGGTTCGAGACGCATGAGGCGGCCATGATTATTGCTTCCATGAAAAAGCGCCAGGCAGCCAAAGTGCTGGCAGCTATGGATGCCAATAAAGCTATCGAGATTAGCAAGCAAATTGCCAGTATGAATTGAAGGATGGGGAGTCAGAATCATAAGCACATATAGAACACAAGGGGCATCAAAAGACCAAAAGGGAAAAGAAGAGGCTCATTCTTTCCCCCATTTACTAACCGGATTTCCTGCATTTTACTTAAGCTTCCGGTGGGAATCCCGATAATGGTAAACAGACCGTAACGTTCAGGATGAACAAAACAGAAAGAACAGGATGTTCGCACAAAAGAACAATGGAATTTTGAATCTGATCGCAGCGCTCTTTCCCACCGGAAAGAATCCGTTTCCGATAAAGAAAATTTCGGAAAATTTAGCCGGATTTCCCATATCTGTTCGGTTTCGTGAAGTGTTCTCCCGAATTCAGAGAGATTCCACCCATCCGGTTCCTTCCGGTTCTCCGCAAAGCCAACCACTGATTCAAATTTCACCGGGACTCCGACAGGTCATAGCCCAATTTTCGGAGCAGGTTTCCGAATTACCTGGCGCTCAATCGTCCGAAGCCACGTTTCCCCTACCCGAACTGGTAGTGGTTGTTCAGCAGTCCAATCAAACAATCCCTTACCAGTTCACTCAGATGGTTCGTCAGAGTCCGGTTCATAACAAAATGACAAAAGCGGCCGGGAAAAGTCTCCAGTTCGCCGGGCAAACGGAATCCCGTGCTCAGCACAGCTTCTCCCCGGCACTTCCGACGAACCTTCCACAGCCGGAGCAGGAAAACGTAATCTTTCCAACTGCCCAAGCATTCGCCGTTTCGGGCTCTCCCATTCCATTGGGGCAATCTTCTTCTCCCGCTCCGCAAGCCAGCACGTCTCCGGAAAAGACCGGCCATTCCGTGGAACAGAGTGGCCCGCCGGCATCTGTTACGCTTCAGTTCACCACCCCCACCGGGGAGAGCGTTCAGCTCATTTTTACGGCCGTTACCGAACCCTTCGCGCGGAAAAGTTCGGTTCTCCGGAACGGCGGGCAAACTGCCTCAAATGGCAAGGAACCGATGTCTCCTACCGGGTCCCTATTCGTTCAGGTGGATTGGGCTCAAAAAGCTTTTCAGGAAACGTTACCGGACGCTCCCCAACCAACGCGGGATTTTAGGACCGGAGAATCAGAAGGGGTGAATTCCACACCGGGTTCGGCAAACCATCCCCTTCCCGGAATTCCCATTTTCCGGAAAACTTTCCCGGTTCACAACCCTAAAATCTCCGGAAACACTCAATCCATGTTCCCTGTTCTTCAGGGAACCGGCAGCCAGCCGGTTTTTGACACAGGCACAATTTCTGGCAAATCGCGCAGCGCCACCGTACCTTTCCTCCGACAACCCACATCGTCAGCAACAGGGCAGGAAGTCGGTTCGCAGATTCCAATTCCCCAATCCCCGAACGCTGGGGAAAGTGTCAGACCGGCTTCTCCCGTGCCCGCTGTTTTCGGGGAATCTTCCCAATCCACTCTTTTGTTCGGGAAATTCCCCCAACCAGGCAATCCGGGATTTCCGGTTGAATTTCCACCAGCTCAAACTACCGCCGGAGAGAACCTGAACACCCCATCTCCGAAATATCCGTTTCGGCAGGTTCGCTCTGCTTCTGGTGCAATGACCACCCCCATTCCGTCGGAGGAACAACCCATTTCGACAGAGAGTGCCGGAGAAACCACACCACTCCTGTCCCGCAGTGCTCAACCGTCTCATCGGGAACCCATCCACCTGGCACGCTCGGTGTTCGACCTGTTCACCCGGACACAAACGGAGAATCGATCTGGCACGCCGGTCTTCAAAACACCTGCGCCCACGGCAGAAGAGGTGAATCACTTCAACCGTTTCACACCGCAATCTACTCCACCAAATGCTAGCGAAAGTCTCAGGAGCGCTTTCACAACGATGAATTCTTCCACATCTGAGGAAACCGGTGGTGCTATTTCCAGCGAAACAATCGGTAAGCACGCTTCGCCTGCTTCTTCTCAGAATTTCACCCAATCCGGGCAGATGGGAAGCTTTGTGCCCGCCCCATCCACCGGTTCACGCATCGTATTCAACCGTGTGCCGTCAGAACCTGAAAGAGGACCCCAGGCAAACACGGGGAAACGAACGCACTTACCCCTTACTACCCGGAATTTTTATCCGGGCAGGGGACTTACCGATACGTTCCAGCAATCCCTGCCCCTTCAAACCGGAGGGGAAACAACTTCCCTGGCAGAGGGTGAACCGGCACTTGCACCAAACAATCCGGTACAGGAGGCTTCCCTGCAGGGCCGAAAACCATTTGCATCGGGACCAAATCAACTGCAGGTGTTCATTTTTACCGCTCAGGAATGGGAAAAGATGACCTCTGCTCCGAGAAAATCCGGCAATACGCCTCAGCAGCCGAATCCATTGTTTACCCGGAGCCAATCCGTATCGCCGGTTCAGAATCAGGCGGAGAAGCCCATTCAAAACCATTGGCGACGGACAGATGCAGCCAGCACATTTTTCCAACATTCAGTTCAAACGGAACGTGTGCCGGAAGCGTCGTTCATCACTCCCGAAGCTTACCTAACCGGGAATTTTACCGGAGAAGCGGTCAGCTCTTCCGCTGCATTACAGGAAGAAGCCATTCCCCTGCGGATTCCATCTGCCGATCCGCGTCAACCGGCTCCAGAAGCAGTAGAAGCGGGGCAACCGGAGGGAGAAAAAACTCCAGCCACCCCTTCCAGAAGACCAAATCATCCGGCCAATCAAACATCTGCTTCAAAGAGTCCGTTGGCAGAAGGATTTGCGCAAAAGGAAGGGTTACCGAAATACACCCGTTCCCATACCATTTCCGGAGGGGTCCACACGGAGATGTCAACTACCCCGACCTCACCGGAGGCACCCAATCGTCGAACGGAGAGGTCTCCCTATCGGGAACCAACCGCTGAACCAGGGAAAGCGGCGCAGGAACCCATCTCTCCTGTTCGAAAAGAGAAAGAAACGACTCCGCTTCCCGGATCCAGTGTTTCCCCGTCCCATGCTCCCGTTCACCGACAAGCGCACCGGGTAGCGGCTAAGGCTCCACATCCCACTTCCGGTCACGGACTGACTCAACCGATGGAAACCATCTCCCGCATTGCCCGGGCTTTTCGGTTGGCACTGAATCGTCATGGACAGGAAATTCTGATGGAACTCAAACCGGAAGCTCTGGGACTGGTGAAAATTCAGTTAAAAATGCAGGAAGAAAAACTCACCGGTAAGGTGGAAGTTACCTCTCCGGAGGTGCACCGCCTGGTAGCGCAGCATCTGCCGGAGCTGACCCAGAGATTGCAGGAAATGCACATCAAAGTGGAGCAGGTGGAAGTGCAGGTGATGAATCAGCAAGCGGAGAACCAGACCCATCAGCAAACCGGACAAAATCGGGGATCGCATCCGCTCGCTCATTCCCGACCCGTGAGTGCGGAGCAGACCGAAAATTCCGACCAAAAAATGCCAGATAAACTTAAGTTTCACTACAGTACATTCGAATATGTTGCATGAAAGGAGGTGATTCAAGGATGAGTAACATCAGTGCAGGGACGAACATCCAGGGATTAGGATTTAGCGCATCAACCGCTACCAACGATAAAATTCTGGGTAAAGACGACTTCCTGAAACTGCTGATCACTCAGCTCAATTATCAGGACCCGCTGAATCCCATGGAAGGTACGGAATTTTCCGCCCAGCTGGCACAGTTCAGCAGCCTGGAACAGCTCCAGAACATTCATCAGGAACTGAAAAACAGCATCGATGCGAACTACCTGCTGACGACTTCCATCAACAATACCCTGGCTGCTACCGTCATTGGCAAATCGGTAAAAGCTACCGGGAACCAGATTTACCTGGGCGAGGATGGCAATGCGACCTTGCATTACGACCTGAGCGATGATGCCAGTAAGGTGACCATTGAGATTCTGGACGAAAACGATCAGGTCAAGCGAACCATTCAGCTGGAAGATGTGGCAAAAGGGGAGCAAAGCTATACCTGGGACGGAAAGGACAACGCCGGGATTTCGCTGGCGCAGGGCAAATATCGATTTCGGGTAAAGGCGACCGATGAGGAAGGCAATCCCGTTTCCGTCCAGACGTACATGGTGGGAACCATCACCGGCGTACGGTACGGTTACAACGGGGCGGAGTTGCTCATTGGCGATCTGAGTCTGGCCATGAGCGACGTTTATGAAATTCTGGAGTAGTTCGAAATGTTGAATTCAAAATTTTTCAGAAAGGGGGTGATTCGGGATGCCGGGAAAGATTGATGGTGTGAGTGTTCCGTTTGTTCCCATTGGCGGGCTGGAGGGGCTGCCGCAGCGCAAGCCGCTGACCACCCCGGAAGCAGGTGCGGATTTTCGGAAGTTGTTGATTGAGAAGCTTCAGCAGGAGAACAACATTCGTTTTTCCGCCCACGCCCAAACGCGTCTGGAGAGCCGTGGAATTGAGCTGACCGCAGATCGGGTGGCCAGACTGGCCGAAGCCCTGGACCGGGCACGCGAAAAAGGAGCGCACGATTCGCTGGTGCTAATGGACGATGCCGCATTTATCGTCAACGTGGACAACCGCACCGTCATTACGGCGATGGATGAAGCCAGTTTACGCGAAAATGTATTTACCAATATCGATTCAGCAGTGATTATTAAGTAATTCAAATAAACAGGGCTGGACCTTCCTGTGGAAACCAACCTCACCTCACCACAGAAGGAAGCCCTGAAACCTCGCCGACCGACTGACGCGAGGGGACAATCAAGGATGAACAACAAACACAAGGAGGATGTATCATGGGTTTGATGCGTTCACTTTATGCAGGGGTTTCAGGGTTACGGAACCATCAGGTGATGATGGATGTAATCGGGAACAACATTTCAAACGTCAACACCATTGGGTTTAAGACCGGTCGGGTTACGTTCAGCGAAACGTTTGCTCAGACGCTGCGTGGTACCACTCAACCCATTACCAACCTGGGCGGAACCAATCCCATGCAGGTGGGGCTGGGTATGAGCATTACCACCATCGACACGCTGTTCGGACAGGGAAACATTGAGACGACAGGTCAAACCACCGACCTGGCCATTCAGGGAGACGGATTTTTTGTGGTAAGCGATGGCACCAACCGGTACTACACCCGGGCGGGGAACTTCCAGTTCGATGCCACCGGGACGCTAATTATGCCGGGTAGCGGTATGCGCGTGCAGGGCTACATGGCAAATTCCGAAGGAAAAATTGAAGCGGGAACGCCACTGAGCGACATTGTTCTGCCATTTGGCAAGAAGATCGGAGCCAAAGCCACCAGCGAAATTACCCTGGCCGGTAATCTGGACGCCAGTGCCGAGCCGATTGGCAACATTCTGAAAACCGATTCCGTTTACGCGGTGGAACAGGGCGATTCGGACATATCCGGATTGCTGGCCACCGGCAATGCCAACGAAATCATTTCCGGTATGGTGGTCAACAACACCGAAATCACCATTTCGGTGAATGACGGGACGAACACGGTAACCAAAAGCTACAAATACGTTGCCGAGGACAACGGCGTAGTGGGAAACGGGGCATTCCACACGCTGAATGATTTAATTGCAGAGGTCAACAATGATTTTGGCAGCATGAACATTCAGGCCTCTCTCAATGGCTCGGGAGCTCTGGTGTTTACCAACAATGGTGCGGGCAATGTGGATTTCACCATCGATAGCAGCAACAACAACATTCTGGCCCGGGCGCTGCACTCGGGAACCACGACCCTATCCGCAGGCGGTACCCACGTAACCGACGAATTCTCCCACGTGGCACGGGAAGATGACCTGTTAGTAAATTTGCGTAACAAAAACGGGCAGTCTCTGGGGTTGCAAGCCAACGACGAAATTACCATTAACGGATTGGTGGGCGGCAATTCCATCTCCCCGTACAGCTTTACCGTCGATGCTACCACCACATACAAACAGTTTGCCAGCCAGATCGAAACCGCCCTGGGTATCACCAATGAGGACGGTGTGGAAGTGGACTCTGACGGCAGTTTGAAAATTCATGCCGATGGCGGAAAGATTTACGAACTGAGTGCGCTGGATATTCGCGCGGATGATACCCCTGGTGCGGGGGGCACCGATCGGACATTGTTCAACAACATTTTCGATAGTACACCCGGTCATTACACAGAACTCCAGGAAGCGGAAGATGCTCAGCAATCCGCTACCATCACCGTGTACGACACGCTGGGCAATGCTTTCGATTTAACTATTGTGTACACCAAGGATGTGACCCAGAAGAACCGCTGGAAATGGGAAGTGCAGGTGCCCGAACCCGCTCATGCGGTAGGTGGAAACACCGGGTATGTGGATTTCAACGAAGACGGTAGCCTGAAAGAATTCCGGTTCGATGATGGTTCCTCTGCCCTGCAAATTAATCCGGGGAACGGTGCCAGCACTACATTAAGCATCGATTTGCAGGCCGGAAGCATCGGCGGATTCGATGGGATCACCCAGCTGGCTGGCGCCAACTCATCCGTACTGATGACCGAACAGGATGGCTACAGCATGGGTACCCTGGATCGCATAGTAATTGATGAGCAGGGTCGCATTTCCGGTGCCTACACCAATGGGGTGGTTCAGGTATTGGGCCAGATTGCTCTGGCCAATTTCAACAATCCCGGTGGTCTGATGCGCACCGAGGACAGCCTGTTTGCCCGCAGTGGTAACTCCGGCGATCCGATTATCAGCACGGCTGGCGAAGGCATCAATGCCACCATTGTCTCCGGCGCTGTGGAACAGAGCAATGTGGACCTGGCTGAGGAATTCACCAAGATGATTATCGCCCAGCGTGGATTCCAGGCCAACGCACGAATCATCACCACCAGCGACGACCTGCTTGCGGAAGTCACCAACCTGAAACGGTAATACTTCCGGTAACTTCACATAAATCGAAGCTGCCCCACATGGGGCAGCTTCTTTATTTTTAATGGTCACAAATTCCCCCCAAGCAGCCATTTTTCCCCAAAACGTTCCGCAACAAAAAATGGGGCCTGGCGGGAACCACCCCCACCAGACCCACTCCAAAAACACTCTTTCCTCTTTACTCTTTCCTCTATTCGCGGATGTTAATCAAAACATAGTTATCCGACAACTGATGATGCAAACCGGAGGTGCTCAAAACAAATGTCTGTCCAGTAAGGTCACCAAGAGGAATACGTATGGAATCCTCTATTGAAACATTGTGTCTCATACAGCTCTGCAATCCGTAGTGATATAACGTCCGAGCCATTCCCTGACCATTGGTCAGGCGAATACCGAACAGCGAAACAGAAGGCATGGTGGTGGGAATGGTTACATTTTCTAATTCGATACAATACTTTAGAGAAAGATATTGCATATCGGAGGAAACGGGAATGGGCATGGATTTCTGAAACTCGGAAACACTGCTTACCTGTGATAT
>CAZBWV010000004.1:0-45348 GCA_964495805.1 uncultured Calditrichaceae bacterium | reverse complement strand
CCTGCGATTCATTCCCTGAGCCAGCTCACCGAAACCCCGGCGAAAGAAGAACCAGCGCCTTTAAAAGATGCAATGCTGGATTTCGACAGGGACGCCACCATCATATTTACCTCCGGTAGCAGCGGCGAAGCCAAAGCAGTGGTGCATAGCTTAAAAAATCATCTCTACAGCGCACTGGGCTCTAACCGAAATATCCCTTTGCGGTCGGGAGATGTGTGGTTGCTCAGCTTACCGCTGTACCACGTAGGAGGATTGGCTATTGTGTTACGCACTCTATTGGCTGGTAGCGCCATTGCCATTCCCGGTGGCGGGATGGAACTACCCGGGGCACTGCTGGCGTTATCGGTAACCCATCTTTCCCTGGTTACCACTCAGCTGCATCGATTGTTGGAAGGGGCAACCCTTTCTCCGCAAGCCATCCGGCGTCTGAAGGCGGTGCTGGTAGGTGGTAGTTCCGTACCATTTCCGCTTATTCAGCGGGCGGTAGAAATGGGATTGCCTCTGTTGACCACCTATGGTAACACAGAGATGGCTTCGCAGGTGACCACCACCCGGCCTGGCGATGGACTGGATCGGTTACGAACCTCAGGGCGGTTGTTACAGTACCGGGAACTACGCATTGCCGGGGATGGGGAAATTTTGCTTCGGGGGAGAACCCTGTGTCGTGGGTTTTACCAGCAAGGGCAATTTCATCCGGCATGTGAAAAAGATGGCTGGTACCACAGTCGCGATGTGGGCATGATGGACGATAACGGTTATCTGATAGTAAAAGGTCGGCTGGACAATATGTTCATCTCCGGTGGTGAGAACATTCAGCCGGAGGAGATCGAGCGAGTACTGGAAACCCATCCGCATATTCGTCAGGCGCTGGTTGTGCCCATCGATGATGATGAATTTGGTCAGCGGCCAGTGGCATTTCTGGATACCGATTCCCATCCGTTACCCTCCACCGAATCTCTTCGGGAGTTCCTGGAGAGCCATTTACCACGATTTAAGGTGCCCGAACATTTCCTGCCCTGGCCGGAGGAATTCCGCATTTCTTCAGCCAAGATCAATCGTCGTCTGGCGCGCTGTCTGGCTCAGCATCGCCTCTCCTGATGACTCCGGGAACAACTTCCGCAATTCGTAATTTAATCAATGGAAAATTGATTTATCCCACATATAGCCTGTGGAGGCAGATTAATTTTTAGTAGCTTACTCATTTTTGCATAAAATGATTGAACAACTTGATAACCCTATTGCAAAATTGTATATTCACTCCCATTTAATTCAGGTTGAGGATGAAACCAGAAAACGGGCCGACTGACAACATCTATTCCGAGGAGATTACTCTTAATCCCTCGCCCGAGTATATGGACTACGTCCTGCTCAATCTGCGTAAGATAAAAGAAAAGCGTCGGGCGTTTCGGATTCCGGTAATTGGTATCGCTGGATCGGAAGGGAAAACCACCACCAAGCGGATGATTACCACCATTCTCTCCGAAAAAGGGAAAATTCTGGAAACCCCGCTGGATTGCCACAGTGCCTCTACCGTATCCTCCACCATATTGAAACTCAACGATTCCTACCAGTTTGCTGTGCTGGAACTGGGAATCATCAATCCCGAACAGTTTAAACTGGCTGTGGAAGTGGCTCAGCCTAATATTGGAGTGATTACCAACATTGGTGAGGCGCATCTATCCAATTTAGGGGACAAGTATTTGTTGGCCGATGCCAAGGTGGAGCTTATTCGCAGCCTTCCGGAGGATGGATTTGCCATTTTAAATGTGGATGACGATCTGGTTAGTGGTATGGAATCGTTCTCTCCCACTTCGCGAGTGGTTAAATTTGGTCTGAATCGCAACGCTCATTTTAGTGCCTCTCAGATTCAGTTTCTGGGTCCTGAAGGAATATCCTTTGTGGTGAACGATTACTATTCGTTTAAACTGCCGGTATTTAGCATTACATCGGTTTTAAATGCGCTGGCAGCCATTGCTGTGGCACGAGTTCTGGGAATTGAATTTGAGGAGATTCGTGATGCGCTGGAGACCCGTTTTCAGCTTTTACCCGGTCGCGGGGGGTTGATTCATTTGAAAGATGTGTACTTGCTGGATTATTCTTACACCGCTACGGTGAACTCAGTGGGCAAAGCCATCGAATCCCTGGTACAGTTTAAAAAATATTCCCGCAAAGTTGTGCTTATTCTGGGAGATCTGGAAGATCCCGGAGCTAAAACCGAAGTGGTTCATCGAAATCTGGGATACTTTGTTTCTGCTCTTCCCATTGATGTGATTATCACTGTGGGCGAGTCCGCCAGATTGGTGGGTGAAGGAGTCAAGAAAATGAATCACCATCCCAAAGTGGTGCAGCATTGTAAAAACCTGGCCAATTTAGATGATTTGATGATGCATTTCCTGGAACCCCACACTTCCCTGCTCATCACCGGTAAAAAAAGTTTGCAACTGGGTAAAGTGGTTAAAAAATTTGTTGAGAAGTTGCAATAACAGCCAGTTCTTTTCCCTTTCCTGCTTGAAAATTTTCCTCTCCCTTCATATATTAAGAAAAATATGGGACTTACCATGCACGAGATGTCCATTGCCGAGAGCATAGTGGAAATCATTCGGGAGACGCTGGGAGAGGACGAGAACCGTCGGTTGGTTTCGGTAACCGTAGAAGTAGGGGAACTCACCGCTGTGGTTCCGGAATCCCTGGAGTTCTGTTTTAATGCTATCATCGAAACCACTCCCTATCGCGGTGCCAAAATTCATATTCGCAACGTTCCGTTAACCGGTCGGTGTCAGGAGTGTGGGGAGGAGTTTCACATTGAAAAATATGCGTTTGTTTGTCCAAAATGTGGTTCCACCCGGGTACAGGTGTTAGGTGGACAGGAACTTAAAGTGAGCGAATTGGAGGTAGATGAAAATGGGACAGGTGATCACCGTTGAACGCCAGATTTTAAAGAAAAATGATGATATTGCTGCGGAGAATCGGGAGTTTTTTCGCCAGGCGGGGGTGTTTGTATTTAATCTGCTCAGTTCTCCGGGTTCCGGAAAAACCAGTCTTTTAGAGAAAACCCTGGAGAAGTTGCACGACAAATACCGCATTGCGGTCATTGAAGGAGATGTACAAACCGATCTGGATGCCCGGCGCATATCCCGGTTTAATGTACCGGCGGTGCAAATCGTTACCAAAGGTGGCTGCCATTTAGAAGCCAACCTTATTCAAAATGCTGTGGAAAATATTGATGTGAAAGCTCTGGATCTGCTGGTGATTGAGAATGTGGGGAATCTGGTGTGTCCTTCCAACTACGATCTGGGCGAGCACATGAAAATTGTGGTGGTCAGTACCACCGAAGGGGACGATAAGCCGTTGAAATATCCCAAAATGTTCCGGGTTTCCGATGTCATGGTCGTGAACAAAATTGATTTATTGCCTTATGTGGAATTTGATATGGATACTATTCGTAAGAATGCTCTGAGCATCAATCCCAATTTAACCATATTCGAAACTTCCTGTCGCACGGGAGAGGGGATTGACCGGTGGGTGGACTGGCTTTCCGGGAAGATCGAGCAATTTCGAAGTTAATTAAATCAGAAACATCGTTTTTTTTCTCTCAGGCGCCGGTAAATCAGGCGCCTTTTTTGTTGCAATGCGGTCTTAGAGATGCGGATAATTGGAAATATTCCCGCCTGTTGCACAATTATGTTTCGTTTTTGATACATTTTTAAAAAATCCCACAAAGTGATTTTTTTGTAATCCACTGATTTTTTTGATGTTAGAAAGACGCACAATTGTTGGCATATTGCTTGCTAATATATAATCACGAAGTGGAGGTCTATGAAACATGCTGGAAATGATATTAAAACCCCTGCGGAAGATCACTCTGGTGGGAGATCGGAGTAAAAAGATTAACGGTTTTTATCGGGTACGGATCGTTAATCGTTCCGGACAGGTGATCTGGATAGCTAAAAACACGTTAGGAGATTTGCACGACATTCTTCAACCGGGTCATAGTCTGGAAATTCGTTTACCCAGCGGGCACAAGATGGAATTCTACGCGTACAAAGCGACCAATGGTATGAATTTAACCGGATTAGACTATCATGCTAAAAAGGAATTTACCACTGATGATGTCTGGGTAATCTACTAATCAGTGAAAATAGGGAGGTTTCATAAAATTCTGTTAGGTAGGTCTATTTCGCACCCCTCACCTAACGCATACCCGGGAGCAAGGGCCCCCTGAACCTTGCTCCCAATTTTTTTATCCTCTCATTCTTTCCTGATTATTTTCTGATTACATTTCCAATCCGGATGCAAAGAATTATATGAAAAAACGGAAACCGGATTTTCCCGCATGGATGTTGAACAATTTCGTCAGCAACTACTCGACTGGTTCTCTGTGAATCAACGGAAGTTACCCTGGCGGCAACATCCCTCACTTTATGAGGTATGGCTTTCTGAGGTCATGTTGCAGCAAACCCAGGTGCAAACCGTGCTTCGGTATTATTCTCGTTTTTTAAACCGTTTCCCTTCCCTGGAAAGCGTTGCGGAAGCAACGGAAGAAGACGTTCTGAAAATATGGGAAGGACTGGGGTATTACTCCCGGGTACGCAATTTTCATCGGGCGGCTCGCATGGTCGTGGAAAAATTCCACGGGCAAATTCCTGCGCAATATGATCAATTTCGGGCACTCCCCGGAGTGGGCGATTACATCGCTTCGGCGGTACTGAGCATTGGTTTAAACCAGCCGCTGGCAGTGGTGGATGGAAACGTGAAACGGGTTATAGCCCGTCTGTTTCTTTTCACATCTCCCATCAAGGAGCGGGAGACGCTCAGGCAGATTCGGGCGAAAGCGGAGCTTTTACTGGACCGGAGGGAACCGGGGAATTTTAATCAGGCTATGATGGAACTGGGAGCAACAGTATGTGTGCCCCGTCGTCCTGATTGCCAGCATTGTCCGGTCGCCAACTTCTGTCGTGCGCGGAGGGAAGAGATGGTCTCACGGATTCCCGTGCGCTCTCCCCGAAAATCGATTCCGGAGTACGAAATTGCCGTGGGTGTAGTGGTTAAAAAGGGGAAATTACTGATCACCCGCCGAAAATCACAGGGATTGTTGGGGGGCTTGTGGGAATTCCCCGGAGGGAAAATCCGGTCGGGGGAATCTCCGGAAAAAGCCTGTGTTCGGGAAATTCAGGAAGAGGTGAATCTACGGGTAAGACCATTCCATTTATTAACAACTGTTAAACATACCTATTCCCATTTCAAAATTCGCCTGACCGTTTACGTCTGTATTTACCAGAACGGGCGAGTCCGGTTAAACGGCCCGGTGGATTTCCGCTGGGTATCGCCTGGCACGCTGGGGCGATTTGCGTTTCCCGGTGCCAATCACAAGTTTATTCCGTTATTGAAACACTGGCTTAAAGAGAATAAACACATCCTGCACCAATGAGCAGAGGAGCGCAGGAAAAAACAAATTCCCGTTGCTCTCATCAATTCAAAAATTGAACCATAATTGGTAATTGGTTTTTTTGAGCCGCTCCAGAAAAACCTTGTTCCTGTGGAATTTTTTGTTATTTTAAAAGTAAATCGAATCGGTCTCCGTGCCGATAGTGAATGGAAACAAGAGGTGCATTATGGAAATAAAGGAAGACCCTCGCTATTGTCCGGTAATGGACATGATTTGTCCCCAGGGCGTCAAGAAGGCGTTGGAGTGCCGTACGCGGTTTGAGGCTGGTTTTGATCCCATTCGCAACTTACGGGATTTTGAAATATTGTGCTGTTCTTATCGTCGAACCGATGAGATTCAGGAAGATCCGGCACTGGTGTAATTATTCTTAAAATGAACAGGTCAGGGAGAGCCCCCGACCTGTCTCGGATGGAGTTATTCTTCCAGGGTGGTTAAATCGCCTTCGTCCTGTCCCAGCGCTCTTGCTTTTAGTACCCGTCGCATGATTTTTCCGCTCCGTGTTTTGGGCAGCGAATCCACGAAACGAATTTCCTCCGGTCGAGCGATTGGTCCCAGCTCGTGACTGACATGTTCCTTCAATTGTTCTTCCAGCTCTTTGCTACCGGTTTCCCCTGCTTTTAGAATGACAAAGGCATGGATGGCATTCCCTTTCAACTCATGGGGAAGAGCAATGGCTGCAGCTTCCGCTACTGCGGGATGGCTTACCAGGGCGCTTTCAATCTCTGCGGTTCCTAACCGGTATCCGCTAACTTTGATGACATCATCGATCCGTCCGATAATCCAGATGTACCCATCTTCGTCGATCCGTGCGGAATCGCCGGTTTTGTACCAGCCCTGTTTCTGGTAATCCTTCCAGTAAATCTCTTTAAATCGTTCCGGGTCTTTATAAATAGTACGCGCCATTCCCGGCCAGGGAGCCTTGATCACCAGCTTTCCTTCTTCACCGGGTTTTACTTCGTTCCCTTTATCGTCCACCACAGCCACTTCGTTGCCAAAAAACGGTTTGGTAGCGGAGCCCGGTTTGAGCGGGGTAATGGGTAGAGGGGTAATCATGAATCCACCCGTTTCGGTTTGCCACCAGGTATCCATGATGGGACATTTCTCTTTTCCGATTACACGATAGTACCAACGCCAGGCTTCCGGATTGATAGGTTCGCCGACCGAGCCTAACAGGCGCAGGGAGCTTAAATCGTGCCGATTGGGCCAGGCCTCACCAAATCGCATCAGTCCACGAATGGCGGTGGGTGAGGTGTACAAAATGGTAATTCCATATTTTTCAATCATCTGCCACCAGCGGTTGGGATAGGGATGATTGGGCGCACCTTCGTACATCATGACCGTGGCACCGTTAATCAGCGGACCATATATAATGTAGCTGTGCCCGGTAATCCAGCCGGGATCGGCCGCACACCACCAGCGGTCTTCATCCTTGATGTCGAATACAAACCGATGAGTGGTGGAAGTGTACACGGCATACCCACCGTGGGTGTGGACTACCCCTTTGGGACGTCCGGTGGTCCCGGAAGTGTACAGGATGAACAGCATGTCTTCGGCATCCATGACTTCGGTTTCGCATCTGGCGTTGGCAACCGGTAATGCCATCAGATCGTGGTACCAAAAATCCCGGTCGTTCTCCATATACACGTCCTGGCCAGTACGTTTTACCGTAATACATACCTCGATGGTAGGGGAACGGCGCATGGCTTCGTTGGCGATTTCTTTTAGATTGGTGATTTTGCCCCGGCGCCAGCCCCCGTCAGCGGTAATCAGAACGCGACTGCCCGCATCGGCAATGCGCTCGGCCAGTGCTTCCACGGAAAACCCTCCGTACACCACCGAATGGGCAGCTCCGATCTTTGCACAGGCCAGCATGGCAATTGCCAGTTCCGGTATCTGTGGCATGTAAATGGTAACAATATCCCCCTTTTGTACCCCCATGCTTTTCAGCACATTGGCAAATTTGGAAACCTCCCGGTTTAAAGCGTGGTACGAGTAGGTGCGCACATCGCCCGGTTCCCCTTCCCAGATGAGTGCCAGTTTGTTCCGTCGCCAGGTTTTTAAATGCCGGTCGATGGCATTGTGAACGATGTTAATTTTTCCGCCCACAAACCATTTGTAAAAAGGTGGATTGCTATCGTCCAGCACTTTGTCCCATTTTTTGAACCATTCCAGCTTTTCTGCCTGTTCCGCCCAGAAGCCTTCCCGGTCTTCAATAGAACGTTTGTACAGATCATCGTATTCTTTAATGTGTGCCCTCTCCACCACCTCCGGGGATGGATAATAAATCTCCTGCTGATGATTCGTGGCCATAAATGTACCTCCATATTTTGGGTTAACCGTGGAAACAGGAAAAGATACCCCACGTACGGGCAGAAAGTAAAAGTATGCCCGGAAGGGTCAGGATTGTGTAATAGTACAAGATGAAGCAAATATAAAAAGTTTGTTGGGAGTTGCCAACTATTTTCCTTGTGAAAATAATATTTTTTCATCATCTGGAATGATTTGCACCCGGAAAAAAGTAAAAAATTATTTTTTCGAAAAAAGGCGATGAGTTATATTATTTTGAGAAGAAAAAATAGCACGATTCCCACCGATTCCATTGCTTTTGGGGAATCTGTGGGTGAAGTAAAAATGCAATCAGGAACTAAACTTCAGGAGGTTTGAATGGAAGATAAAATCACAATTGTACTGGATGCCATGAAATCAGCCGGGAAGCCGGTGCGGCCCGGTGATGTGGCTAAAACCACCGGTCTGGATAGCAAGGAAGTGTCGAAGATTATCTCCAGGCTGAAAAAAGAGGGGAAAGTCATCTCACCCAAACGATGCTATTATTCCCCTGCTGAATAGAATAAGCAATACTCCAACAAATAAAAGGAGAGGTGGGGTATTTCATCTCTCCTTTTTTGTTTCATCTTCCCTCCGGGTTTTGGGTGAATTAATATTTTTCCCCAGAGAATACCCGGATGAAGAGACTCCCTATGTTTGGTTGAATTGCTTTTTTTATTTTCCTTTATGAACTTTTCATCCTGGTGTGAGAAAAATTTCCTGAATCTATTTAACCGGGATTTAAAAATTCCGATTTGGAATTGTGCTATTCATAACATAAAATCTGTAGGTTGTGGTTTAATTAGCAACAATTTGTGTTATATACTGGCCAAACTCAATCGGGTCTATTGTGATAGAAAAACAATCGAAGCTGCCGAATCCTGCTTTTGTCCTGGGAGGATCGTTGAATGCACTTGGTATTATTCGGGCTCTGGGACGTGAAGGTGTCCCGGTGTTTCAGGTGTACCATTCCCGCGATACCATTGCCAGCGCCTCCCGTTATGCTCGATTTTTACTCTCTCCCCACCCGGAAAATCAGCCGGACGAATTTCTGCGTTTTTTACTGGGAAAAGTTCCGGATAAACAAACACCCGGTGTTCTGATACCCACCAGCGATATGATGGCTCTGTTTCTGGCACGCTATGGTGAACAGTTAACCGAACACTTTCGGTTCGTTTTACCCGATTCCCGGTTAATTGAAAAATTTGCCAGCAAAGAAGGATTCGATGAGCTGGCACTGCAGCACGATTTTCCGGTTCCGCAAACTTTTGTACCGAAATCAATTCAGGATGTGGAAGAAATTTCCCGAAAACTGGATTACCCCTGTATCATTAAACCATTTTATTCCCATAAATGGCGCGACCCCCGCATTGTGGAAAGATATGGCTGGATTAAAGTGCTTCAGATAAACAACGAGAAGGAATTGCGGGAACACTATGCTTACCTGGCACAGGTGGATCCACGGGTGGTCATTCAGGAATATATTCACGGGGATGATGCCAGTAATTTTTCTCTACATATCTACATTTCCCGAACCGGAGAAAAGGTAATTACTTTTGTGGGACAAAAAATTCGGGTCGCTCCCATTCATTATGGTGTGGGGGCGTGTGTTCGTTCGGTGCGTGAACCGGAGATGGAAGAATTGGGGAAGAATTTTCTGCTGAAAGTGGGGTATCGGGGAATGGCGGTAATTAATTTTAAGAAAGACCCGATACGAAAAAAAATTTACGGAATTGAACTGAATCCACGATTCAGCCTGTGGAATTATCTGGATTATGCCAGCGGAATTAATTTTGCCTACCTTTATTATCTGGATAGCCTGGGGTTTCCGTTACCGGACGTCCCGGAATATCAGGAAAATGTGAAATGGATATCCATTGAAAAAGATTTAAGCGCGCTTTTTTCATACCGGAAGGAAGGTGCCATCACCTTCCGGGAATGGTTGAGAAGCTACCAGGGGAAAAAAGCATTTGCCGAGTTTGCCATGGATGACCCACTACCATTCGTAAAATGGATCGGGAAGATGAGCTGGATTGTTCTTTCCGGCGGTTCCCGCCGCATCTTCAAGAAGTTTTTTTGCCGATGAAATAAGTACGTTATCAGGCGGAGAGGTGTTCAATTAGAATCTTCAGGCCGATCAGGATAAGCAGAAGGCCTCCCAATATTTCCACCCAACCTCCCAGACGACTGCGAAAATACCGCCCGGTAACCATGCCAATACCGGTGAGTAAAAAGGTTACCAGACCGATGATAAAGGCAGGCCAGATGATAGCTACCCCCAGTGCCGCCAGGCTAAAACCAATCGCAAATGCATCTAAACTGGTCGCAATGGAGAGAGCAATGAGACGAACTCCGCGAGTGGGGTCTTTAGGTGAAGATGATTCCCCGGATGTATGAAAGGATTCGTAAATCATCTTGCCTCCTACAAACCCCAGCACGATAAACGCAATCCAGTGATCCCAGCGGGCAATGAGTGCCATCAGGTTTTTCCCTAAAAACCAACCCAGCAAAGGCATTCCCGCCTGGAATAAACCAAAATGAAAACTTAACCGAAAGTACTGCCGAAGGGTAATAACCTGCAGACTGGTACCAGCGGAGAGAGCCACAGCAAATGCATCCATGGCCATTCCTAAAGCAATCATCAGTATCAGAAAAAAACTCATCCTGCTTCAACCGTTTTGCCTTCAAATATAAAAATATGCCTTTCTTTTTAATAACGAAAAATAAGAGAAACGACAATTTAGAGCTGGATGAAAAAATGCTCATTTACGGATATTATTAATATCGAGTCTCAATATATGTAAAATTCCGCATATATTTACTTCGAAAAAAACGGGTCAATTTCTGCTTACTTCTAAAATTACAATATGATACATCCAATTCTGACTTCCGGAACCGATGCCCGTCAATGAAAAAAAATATTGATTATATTCTTCTGGAGTAATATATTCATTGAGTAAGTGAAAAAAATATTTTATTTATACTTTTTAGTCCAATTAAAGAAAAGTTGATTAATACCTGGAGAGATGCTGATGCAATGGAAACGGCTTGTTGTGAACCTGTTTCTGGCCATTTTGTTGATGGGTGTTTCTCATTGGCCGGTCCAGGCAGCCACCAATGAAGATTGTGCCATGTGCCATTCCGATCCGGAATTGACCACCGAACGGAATGGACGAACCATTTCTCTGTACATCAATTTCGATCGATTCGAGCGCTCGGTGCACGGAGAACTGGAGTGTGTGGATTGCCATTCCGATGCCGATGTGGAAGAATTTCCCCATCCGGAAGAACTGGAAAAAGTGGAGTGCGGGAATTGTCATTCCGATGAACAGGAGGAATTCGACAAAGGAATCCACGGTATTGCCCTGAAACGAGGGAGACCCTATGCTCCCAATTGTCAGGACTGCCACGGAATTCACTACATTCTGCCTTCATCCAATCCCAAATCCCGCACGTACAAGTTGAATATCCCCGTGTTGTGCGGTAAGTGCCATCGCGAAGGGGCACCGGTTGCACGGGTGTACAACATTCCCGAGAAGGAGATTATTCACAATTACTCACAGAGTATCCACGGTGAGGGTCTGTTTAAACGGGGGCTGATTGTTACCGCTACCTGTAACGATTGCCACGGCAATCACATGATTTTACCTCACACCAATCCGCTTTCCACAGTTTCCGCCCGGAACGTCGCGAAAACCTGTACGAAATGCCATGCGAACATCGAGATGGTGCACAAAAAGGTGATTAAAGGCGAATTGTGGGAAAAAGAACCGGGAGCGATTCCTGCCTGTACCGATTGTCATCAACCGCATATTTTAAAGAAGGCTAATCTGGTACCGCGTACCTCGGATAAAGAATGTCTGGCCTGCCACGGAAAGGACAATATTTTTAAAGAAGTGGATAGGCAAAAAATTTCTCTGACTGTGCATCCCACCGATTTGCAGGAATCGGTGCACAAAAACATTCCGTGTGTCAAATGTCATTCCGATGTGGATCCTACCCGGAAGCGCCCCTGCGAAACAGCGGGTAAGGTGGATTGTTCCAAGTGCCATGCGGAGGTTTCGGAGCAGTATTTCGAAAGCGACCATGGGCAGGCGTACATGGAGAAAAATCCCGATGCACCTTATTGTACCGATTGCCATGGGAAACATAAAATTCTCTCGCATCTGGATGAGCGAGACAAAACCTATCGGGCCAATATTCCGCAATTATGCGGTGATTGTCACGGCAAACTGGCTCAGAAGGATACGGCCCTGGCACGCATGGGTAATGTACTGGTGGATTATTCCACCAGCGTTCATGGAAAGGGACTGGTGGAAAAGGGATTGCTCCCCAGCGCGGTGTGCACGGATTGCCACAATACCCATTTGATTCTGAGTGCGAAAAACGAAAAATCGTCCGTGTACTACAAAAATGTACCGGCTACCTGTGCCACCTGTCATAAGGGGATTTACGATCAGTATATTAAAAGTGTGCATAGTCCGCTGGTAACCCATACTGATAAGAAGCTCCCCACCTGCGAGGACTGCCATTCCGCGCATAAAATACAGAACATTCACCAGGATCAATTCATGCGGGAAGTCACTCAGCAGTGCGGTTCCTGTCACGAAGACCTGGCTGAATCCTATATGGAAACCATCCATGGTAAGGCGTACACCCTGGGTTATCTGAAAGCGGCAAAATGTTCGGATTGCCACGGTTCGCACGATATTCTACCGGTCAACGATCCCAATTCCCGGGTGGGGATGAACCATGTGGTGGAAACGTGTCAGCAATGCCACGAGGATGCCAACGAGCGGTTCACCGGTTATTTGACTCATGCCACCCATCACGATAAAACCAAATATCCCATTCTCTATTACACTTTCTGGTTCATGACGGCGCTGCTGGTAAGTGTGTTTACCTTTTTCGGTTTGCACACCCTGTTATGGTTGCCCAGGTCGTTCAAGCATTTGAAAGAACGGCGCAGACGGGCGAAAAATATCGAAAACCGGTACTGTATCCAGCGATTTACTCCGGGACAGCGAGTTACCCACCTGTTTGTCATTATTAGCTTTATGGCGCTGGCACTCACTGGCATGATGCTCAAATTTGCCAACATGCCCTGGGCACACTTCCTGGCCAGTTTAATTGGTGGAGTGAAGGTGGCTGGTGTCATCCATCGAATTTCTGCGGTAATTACTTTCGGATATTTCTTCGCTCATCTCTATTCGCTGGTGCAGATGAAGCGCCGCCGCAAGGTCAGCTGGTTCCAGTTTATTTTTGGTCCGGATTCCATGATGTTCAATAAAAAGGATTTGCAGGATTTTGTGGGAACCATCAAGTGGTTCCTGGGGCTGGGTCCCCGTCCGCAATATGGCCGCTGGACGTACTGGGAGAAGTTCGACTACTTTGCGGTATTCTGGGGCGTTGCGGTGATCGGACTTTCCGGACTGATGCTCTGGTTCCCGGAATTCTTCACCAAATTCCTGCCCGGATGGGCGATTAACGTGGCGATGATTATCCACAGCGACGAAGCACTGCTGGCGGTGGGGTTCATTTTCACCATTCACTTCTTCAACACCCACCTGCGACCGGAGTCGTTCCCGCTGGACCCGGTAATTTTTACCGGACAGCTTCCGCTGGATGAGTACAAAGAAGATCGTCCCGAAGAGTACAAAAAACTGAAAGAGACTGGCGAACTGAAAAAACGGGTGGTCTTCTCCAAAATCTCTCCCAAATGGATGCGCATTATCCGGGCGTTCGGATTTACTTTCCTGTTTATCGGTATAACGCTGATTATTCTCATCATCTACAGTATGCTGTTCGGATACAAATAGGCTTTTCGGTTTCACTCAGGGGGTGTATCGTTTGGTGCGATACACCCTTTTTTTATTCAGTTGCCATCTCACTTTATTTCTGCCCGGTGATTTCTGGAGTTTTACAGGATTTTTTCTTATATTGAGAGGTCATCGCGCTTTTCGTGGTTCAGAGGATGAATACCTTGCACAGAGCGATGAGAACAACAACTTTTTGATACCACAAAAACGGAAAACAGGCGAGTTTATTATGAAATTGTTTTATTTCCATCCGGGAATTGTGTTGACCGCTATTCTCTGGTTCGCCATACCTTTACTGGCGGTTACCGGACATCCGTATTTACTGCCGGAGCAGCACGACTATGATGTAACCTTTTACGACATTTCTCTGAATATCGATTTAACGCAGAGCCGGATTCAGGGCGAGGTGGTGGTACAGGGAACGGTGGTGAACAATGCCACCGAACATATTGTGCTGAATCTGTACCAGAACATGACGGTGGATTCGGTCCTGTACCAGAGCGCACCGCTGAGTTTTTCCCATCAAAATGATGTGCTGGATGTTAGTTTACCTCAGCCGCTCAATCAAGGGGATGGGTTTGCGCTGCGCATTTTTTATACCGGATTTCCGCAACAGGCCGGAACACCGGGCTACGGATTGATATTTAGCGGATACGCGGGAAATCATCTTGTGTACAGTTACAACTGGCCCTATTTTGCCAGTACTTTCATTCCCTGCAAAGATCATCCCTCCGATAAAGCCGATTCGGTTCGGTTGCGGATTACGGTCCCCACTGGTTACCAGGTGGCCTGCAATGGAGTGCTGGAACAAACCACATCGCTGCCGGGAAGCCGAACGCAATTTGTCTGGATGCATCACTATCCCATTGTGCCATATAACATTTCCATCAACGTGTATCCGTTTTCGGTAACCACCGACTATTACAATTCCCCGGTTAGCGGAAATATTTTGCTGCAGTATTTTCTTTTTCCTGCTCATGCCAACGCTATTTTAACCAGTTTGCAGGTAAAAGTACCCAGAATTTTCCAGGCTTATGAGGATCGCTACGGGCCGTTTCCTTTTTCGCAGGATAAATACGGATTGTGTGAGGCTACTTTTGGCGGAGGTATGGAGCATCAGACCATTTTAACCATGGGGCAATCTTCTTTCTTCTCAGATATTGTTGTTCACGAAAGCGCCCATGAATATTTTGGCAATTTAATCAGTCTGGCGGATTGGGGACATATCTGGTTAAACGAGGGATTTGCCACATATAGCGAAGCACTCTTTCATGAATACTGGGATGGCGAAACGGTGTATTTGAACATGATTCGCCAGTTTATGGCCGGTTCTGGCGAAGGTAAAATTTTTGTGGATGATCCTACCAGTCCGGGTAACATCATTCCTTACAATCTGGTTTACCTGAAGGCAGCGGTGGTGGTGCACATGCTCCGCTACGTGATGGGCGATTCGCTATTCTGGCAGATGATTCATGATTATGTGGGGAGCTCCTCGTTCCGATTTGGCAATATCGACACCGAACAGTTCTGTCAGTTCTGTGAAGGATATTACGGAGCGGATCTGAACTGGTTTTTTCAGCAATGGATTTACGGAGATGGTCGCATGGCGGGTGAATATTATTATTTGCCCAATGCTTCCGGGGATTCGCTGGTAGTGCTCATTCGCAGTGTACCATCCAGCGTGAATGCCACCACCATCCATGCCATGCCGCTACCCGTGCAGTGGCAAACTGCCACCGCGAACGGGTGGGATACCCTGTGGGTGGATTCCCTCTCCCGAACCTATCACATGGCGGTTTCGGATACCACCGGGTTGCAGCTTCTGATTGATCCCAACGACCGGGTGTTGAAAGGAACGTTTCAGTTTCTGAATAGTCCCGTGCTGGAGGCGGTATATCTGGCGAACGACACCATCCATGTGCGCTGGCAACCGTTCTTCCAGGTGGATTCGTACCTGGTGCGCGTGGAAAAGCTGGATAGCGTGGGTAGTGCTCAACTGATTCTCACCACACCGGTAGAAGGTTTCACTTTTGAATACCAACCGGCGGAAGAAGGTACCTATCAGTTCGCCGTGGCAGCGATTCTGGATGGGCGGAATACCGCTTATTCCGCACCGCAACAGGTGAACTATACCACCTTTCCCATGGATCAGGGAGTATTCGTGGTAGATGAGACCCGCAACGGAAACGGCGGTAATATGTTGAATCCCACCGATGAGATGGTGGATGCTTTTTACGATTCTTTACTTCGTGGGATTCCCCATCAGCAGTTTGATGTGATTCAACAGGGCCGTGCCCCGGATGTGTTTGAATTGGCTCATTATTCACTGGTGATCTGGCATCATGATGTGGATTATGCTTCTCAGGTGTATTCGGCGGAATCGGCGCTCCGGGCGTATTTAAATGCCGGTGGCAGGCTGTTGGTAAGCGGAATGAAGATGTTGCAGAAATTCAGCATCGATTTCCGGCAACAGTATCTGGGTGTTTCGGGGATTCAGATAAATGCCGCACCGGATTTTGAAGGCGCACTCCCCGCATCGGAATTTCCGGAATTACCGGTGGATACCAGCAAAATCACCATTTCGTTTTACCATAATCGGCTGGCAAATGTTGCAGTGGTGGATACGGCCGGGAGCAGTCGGGTGCTGTACCGATATCGTTCCGCTACTCAGAATCCGCTGTTTCAGAACAAGCCGTGTGGAACCGCCTTTGCCCCCGATGCGGATACCACCCGGTACCGGGTACTCACCCTGGGCTTTCCGCTATATTTCATGGAGTTAGATTCGGCACGTCAGTTTATGCAGGCTGCCCTGCAGTTGTTAAATCTTCCGCTGGCCATTCCGGAGCCGATAAATTCTCTGCCCAGGGAGTTTGAACTGCTTCGCTGTTATCCCAATCCTTTCAATCCGGAACTAAAGATTGAGTTTATCCTATCGCATAAAAGTGCGGTGCAGGTGGATGTTTACAATGTGTTAGGGCAGCGGGTACGCCGGCTGAGGGAGGGAAATTTTTCTGCTGGCAAACACACACTGGTGTGGCGCGGACGAAATGATGCTGGAATTCCCCAGCCCGGTGGGCTATATTTCATCCGGATTCGCACGCAAAGCGGACAACAGGTAGCGAAAGTGGTTTTACAACGTTAACAGTGGGGGTGTGCATGATTCGGGTATATCAGCTCAAACATATTTCCGCCCGGGAAGCACTTCGTCTGGTCAATGAAGCCGGAGTCATTCCCTACCTTATCAATTGGGGTTGCAACATCGATGAGAAGGGCAATCGCTTGATTTTTCAACTCAAGCACGGTGGAGGCGATTTCCCTCAGGAGGAGGAAGCGGCTGCGCGGGAGCTGGATCGTTTCATTCGTTCCATCGATGTGGGAACCGATTAATTTCCTGGAAAAATTGCGGGTATTGCCATCCGCGAGCACCATCCTGAAAATTTAATTATTTCTTTTTTCTTGAACTCACTTCCTTTTAAATTTCCTGCCTGATTCAAGCGAAGCAAACAAAATAAAGGGAAGACCTATGCCTGAACAAATTGTGGAATGCGTTCCGAATTTTTCGGAAGGTCGGGACAAACAGGTGATTGAGCAGATTGTTGGTGCGATAAAATCGGTGAGTGGAACGGAAGTGTTGAGCGTGGAGATGGGCGCGGATGTGAATCGCACGGTGGTTACGTTTATTGGCTCACCGGAGGCAGTTAAGGAGGCGGCATTTCAGGCAATTAAGAAAGCAGCCGAACTGATTGACATGAGCAAACACAAAGGTGCGCATCCCCGTATGGGTGCCACGGATGTGTGCCCATTTGTGCCGGTGGAAGGGGTAACCATGGAGGATTGTGTGAGGATCTCCGAGGAGGTTGCCCGCCGGGTGGGTGAGGAGCTGAAGATTCCGGTGTATCTGTATGAAGAGAGTGCGCGGACGCCGGAGCGAAAGAATCTGGCCAACATTCGCCAGGGCGAGTACGAGGGGCTGCCCAAAAAGCTGAAAGACCCACGCTGGAAACCGGATTACGGCCCGGCGGAATTTAATCCCCGCGCCGGTGCCACCGTGATTGGCGCCCGGGAGTTCCTGATTGCTTACAATATTACCCTGAACACCCGGGAAAAGATGTACGCCACAGACATTGCCTTTGAACTGCGCGAAAAGGGTCGCAGCGCACGTACCGGCAACATCCATCCCATTTACATGCGGGGCGATTTGCTGAAGTATCGGGAGAATCACTATCCCTGCGGCAGTTGCGACTTTGTGGGCAAAACGCTGGAAGAAACCGCCCGACACTGCCAGGAAGTACATGGCTACGATTTGATTGAATTGCTAAAAATGCACGGCACCGATCCCAATCATGTGATCGGAAAGTCAGTGAAGAAACCGGGAATTTTCCCCCATTGTAAAGCCATTGGCTGGTATGTGGAGGAATACGGTCGGGCGCAGATTTCCATCAATCTGACCAATTACAAAATTACTCCACCGCACCTGGTGTTGGAGAAAGCCCGGGAGCTGGCGCGGGAGCGCGGACTGGTGGTAACCGGCAGCGAAATTGTGGGACTGGTGCCGTTCCAGGCCATTTACCAGGCGGGGAAGTACTATCTGGAACAACAGGGTAAATCCACCGGTGTTCCGGTGCAGGATGTGATTGAAACAGCCATTTATTCCATGGGATTGAACGATGTGGCACCGTTCGATCCGGAGAAGAAGATTCTGGGTTTGCCCAAAACGGATCGCGGACCGCTGGTATCCTTAAAAACGGCTGAACTGGTACACGAGGTGAGCCGGGAGACTCCGGCACCGGGAGGCGGTTCCATTGCTGCTCTGGCAGGTTCTCTGGGAGCTGCACTGGCTTCCATGGTGAGTAATCTGACCATTGGTAAAAAAGGGTACGAATCGGTATGGGAAAAGCTTAATCGGGTAGCAGAAGATGCCCAGCAGGTAAAGGATGAATTGCTGAAAGCAGTGGATGAGGATACCAACGCATTTAACGCTTACATGGAAGCACGCCGCATGCCCCAGAACACACCGGAGGAAAAAGCAGCCCGCCAGAAAGCGATTCAGGAGGGGTTGAAGCAAGCCGTGCGGGTTCCCCTGCGAACGGCTGAACTCAGTTTAAAGGCAATGAAGGTAGCTGCCGAAGCGGTGGAGCATGGCAATGTGAATTCAGTGACCGATGCCGGTGTGGGGGCGCAGATTGCTTTTACCGGCGTGCGAGGGGGCATTTACAACGTTCTGATTAACCTGCCGCAAATTGAAGATGAGCAGTTCGTTCGGGAGATGAAGGAGAAATGTGCCAGCATGGAGCAGGAAGCAGAACAAATGCTCACTGAGGTGCTGAAAAAAGTGCGGCAGAAAATCGATTCGCTTTCTGCTTAAATAGAGAAATCACCCCAGGTAAGAAGGAGCCCGGTTTTTCCCATGGGGAGAAGCCGGGCTCTTCTGGTTTTATCCATGTGGCAGAAATTGTTATTCTGAAGTTTCTATCACCTGGACGCGATTCAAATCGATGGGGAAGGGCAGAGGAATGCCGGTTTCCTCCACAGCGTGTTGTAGGGCGGTTTGTAATTCCTCTGGCGATACGGGTCCACCGATCGCGATAATACTCCGGCGAGGATGGAAGTATTTTTGTGCTGTGCGACTCACACTTTCCGCATTGATGGAAGCCAGCCTGTCCGGGAAGGTGTCCCAGTGGTTCAGGGGAAAGCCCAGTTTGATCTCTTCCACCAGAATGCGCAGTACATCCAGAGGCGTTTCCATGGAAAAGGGCATGGTACCACGAAAATACCCTCGGGCTTCGTTTACCTCTTCCAGCGAAACACCATCGCGCCGCATTTTTTCAATTTCGTGAAGCATCAACAGTAAAACCCGCCCGGCGTTTCCCGGAGAGGTTTTACATTCCACCAGCCACCATCCGCCATGATTCCGGGCAAACAGCTTGCTGGTGATGCCATACACCAGTCCGTGGTTATCGCGAATGGTTTTCCCTAACCGGGAGGTCAGGCTGTTCCCGCCCAGGATGTAATTGGCCACCATCAGGTTCTCTAAGTCGGGAGAATGCCTGTCTGGCGCTTCATGAGCCAGGCGAATGGTAACCTGCCGATCCGCCGGTGCAGGAAAAAGAACCAGTTGCAGAGTGTCCACAGGAAGCTGGCCGGGGAAGGGAGTGAGTGGTGCAGAGGAAGTGGACCTCCAGTCCCCCAGATAGCGGTTTAGCAGCTTTTGCAGGTCAGCACGTTCGATGTTACCGGTTACCACCAGAGTGGTATTCCGTGGCTGGCAGTATCGGGTGTAAAATTGGTGAACCAATTCCGGAGAGAGATGGCGCAGATGGGCAGGAGAGGGCAACTGGCCGTACGGGTGATCCCGGAAGATGGTTTCCATCAAATAGCGACTGATGCGCCAGCCGGTTGAACGGCGAATGGATTCCAGCCGGGAGATCTTTTCGTCCCGCAACCTGGTAAACAGGGAATCGGGGAAGAGGGGATGACGCAGTAAGTCGCTACCGATGCGGGTAAGCACTTCGAATTGCTCCTGAATGGTTCCCCAGCTAAACAGCAGATTTTCCTCACTGCTATTAAACTGAATTTTACTGGCCAGCGCTGCCAGGGTATCCCGCAACGCCGAAGGCGGAAAGTGCTGACTGCCCTTGCTCAGCAGTGCACAGGTAATAGCTGCGGTGCCTTTGGGGAAACCATCGGCGTAGGTATTCCCGGTACGCACAATCCCCCGAATCTCCACAATGGGTACGGTATAATCCGGGTAAAATACTACCGGAATACCGTTATTCAGCCGGAAGGTGTCGCAATTGACAGCAAGGGAGGGAAGCGGCAAGAAACGGCTGGAGTCGTAAGAAACCGAAGGAGAATGGGAGCGCAAGGAAATATCCGGAGTCATTTTTCCGTTTAAATCGGGCGGAGGAAGATGTTTTGGCTTCGCTGCAGCGGAATCCTTCCCGGGTAGTAACAACCCTTCCACCATGGTATCCTCCAGCAGGTAATGTTGCAGTGCCCTCTGGATGTCTGCCGGAGTTAGTTGGTGGATGCGCTGGCGGACCAGTATATCGTATTGGCTATTCCCGGTGCGCACTTTGTTCGTGCCCAATCGCAGAGCAACATCAAAAATTTTCAGGTTGCGATAGGCGCGGTTCACGATAAAGCGGTTTTTCATGAGTCGCAATTCTTTGGCGGAGATATTTCCCCTCCGCAGGGAGCGAATGGATGCCAGAAAAATTTTGCGCACGGTATCCGGTGAAACCCCCGGAGAGAGGGTGGCAACAAATTTTATGGGAGCTGGGTCTATTTGTTGTTCCATGCTCAGATGGATCTTCTGGCAGAGTTTGTTTTTCAGCAACCGCTGGTACAGGGGCGAACTGGAAGGGCTTCGGAGCAGGTAGAGAGCCATTTTTAAAGCGGGATAATCCGGTGAGCCATAAGCTGCACCAGGGAAATAAAGCAGTAATTTGGATTGGGAGACCTGCGGGGATCGCCAGATAATTTTTCGGGAAGAGGGCCGAAAGGAGAAGGTGTCTGGCAGATCGGGAATGGGCGTACCGGAAGGAATGGCTCCAAAATAATGACGAATTCGAGCCAGCATCTGGTCCGAGTCGAAGTCCCCGGCCAGCACGATGATAGCATTGTTGGGACGGTAGAACTTTCGGTAGAAGTCACGGGCATCCTGAACGGTCAGCCGGTTCAAATCCTCTGGCCAGCCCGTGATGGGCCAGCTATAAGGATGGTTTCGGTATAACCGGGCCATCATCTGTTCTTCCAGCAAACGCTGGGGATTGGTTTCAATCCGGATTTTTCGTTCTTCTTTCACCACTTCCAGTTCGTGGTGAAATTCCCCGGGATCGAACTTGCAGTTTTGCATCCGATCCGCTTCAATCCGGAAAGCAATTTCGATGGTGTTGCGGGGCATCTCCTCATAGTACAGGGTGTAATCCCGGGTGGTGTAAGCGTTGAAAAGGCCGTAGTTTTGCCGCAGCACTCTGGCAATTTCTCCCGGTCGGAAGTGAGAAGTGCCTTTAAACATCATGTGTTCCACCAGGTGGGAAAGGCCGGTTTTGCCGGATGTTTCGTTTCGAGAGCCGACCTGATAAAATATCAGAAAGGAAATGATGGGAGAGTGGTGCATTTCCGCCAGAATAACGGTGAGCCCGTTAGGCAGGCGATGTTCGCAGACCGGCGGAGAACCGGATGCGGGAAGAGTAGGTGCTGGCTGCAAACTCAATCCCATCATCAGGATAAGCAAAACCAGCAATATGTATGCAGAAATTTTCATCTATCGAATTTTGTTTGTCCGTTTCCGAAAAATCATTCCGACAAATCGAAAAAATAAATTGCCGGAAATATAGTGCCGTTTATTGAAATTGGGTACCGGGAGATGGTTGTCGATTGTCGAACGTGTTTCCCTTCCTGTCAAATTTCCTGATGCACTACTTCAGATAAACCAACTTGATGGTGCGTTGTTCCCGGTTTGTATTCATGTGTAAAAAATAGACCCCGCCGGGACACGGAAGCCCGAAGTCGTTTCGGGCATCCCAGCTTAACCGATGCCATCCGGCAGAAAGGAAGCCGGAGAATAAAGTGCGAACCCGCTGACCTAAAAGATTGTAAATGGTGAGTTTTACCCTCTCCCCACGAACCAGGTAAAAGCGAATGGTGGTGCGGGAATTGAACGGATTGGGATAACCGGGGAGAAGGGTGAAATGGCCGGGAACCTCACCAGGCGTTTCGATGCCGGTGTAGTTCATGGTCAGGATGTATCCGTTTTCCGAGGCAATAAACGCATGATTGTCAGAAGTCCATGCGATTGCATGCAATCGCAGGTGTCGGACCTCCGGTGGGACGTCATATTGCGTCCAGCTGGTACCAGCATCCTGGCTCACAAAAAGCGCGCCATTGTCGCCACCAACGATGATGTGGTTTGCCCTGGGCAAGGAAATGAAGCGCAAATCCACCGGATGATTGGGAAGGTAACTATTGTGAAAACGGTGAAAAACGGTCCAGTTGTTTCCCCCGTCCACCGTTCGGACAAGATATCCGTTGCTACTGATGGCAAAACCGGTGGATGCATCCGTGAAGGCGATGTCCCGAAGCAGGTAGATGCCGCTATCTGCCACAATCGTTTCCTGCCAGGTGTTGCCCCCGTCCGTGGTTTTAAGGATGACACCATTCTGCGCCTTACGACCCACCATGAATCCGGTGAGCGAATCGATGAACGTGCACCGATACAATGAAGCGCTGGTACCCGGATTGATCGGGGACCAGGTACTTCCGGCATCGTTGGTCATTAAAAGCGTTCCCACATCTCCACCAACCAATCCGTGGGTCGTGGAGGCGAAGTAAATAAATCGGAAAGGTTGCAGGCCATTGTAAACCAGCTCCCAGCTATTTCCGCCGTCGCTGGTGCGGCCGATTTGCCCTTTGCTGCAATAGTAACCGCTGAGGGAATCGGTAAAACAAACATCTGTAATACCGCTGGTAGCATGGGTTATGGTGTTGACCGGATAACTCCAGCTCTGACCCTGGTCGGTGCTCATGCTCATTTCGCCGCCATAGCTGGAAGCAACAAACAGACGTTGCCCGTTCCACTCCACATCGACAAAAGGCAAATTGGGCCAGGAGAGCAGGGGTTGAAATGTACTGCCGCCATCTCCGGAAGACAACAGGTGTCCGCCGTAAGTAAAAACGTACAACTGATGTCCGGGAAAGGCGGCGATGCGAGCAATTTGTGCTGCCGTGGGAATATGAAGAGTGTCCCAGCTACCCCCTCCATCGTCGCTACGGAAAATGTTGCCCTGATTGCCACACCATACCGTGCCGTTATTGTCCACATACAGTGCTTTAAGGGGGATGGTAGTAAACGGGAAGAAGGAAGTCAGGAATTGCCAGCTCATCCCGTAGTCGTTGCTCACAAAAATGGCGCCGCTAATGCCGGTTGCATACACTTTGCCACCGGGAAGCCCGCGACAGCTGTACATTTTATTCATGAGCATGGTGTAGTGGTAGGGCGGGCATACTTCCGTCCAGGTGTTTCCTCCGTCCTGGGTGACGAAAAAGGAATGATTGGATTGCTGCGAGACCAGAATAAGTCGGTTGCTATTGAATCCGCATATTTCCCGAAAATTGTAGGGGACTCCCGGAGAGATGTCATTCCAGGTGGTTCCCCCATCGGTGCTTTTCAGTACCTGTCCGCTGTCACCTGCCACATAGATGGTCTGGGGCGAAGCCGCATAGACGGCTTGCAGATGGTGATGGCGGTTGTGGGTGGAATAGTCGTTCCAGCTGTTTCCTCCGTCGTTCGTGAACCAGATCGTTCCGCTGTCGCCAACGACCCAGCCGGTGGCGGAGTTGAGAAAAAAAGATTTCTGCAGGGTAAAGCGGGTGCTGTCCCGATAAAGAATCTGCCAGCTATGCCCGCCATCGGTGCTTTTGAGAATGACCGATTCTCCAAACACCGTGCCGGCTAAATAAGCGGTAAGATGGTCGGCGAATACAAGATTACCCAGGTAGCTGATTTCCGGTACCTGCGGCTGGGTAGCAAAATTCCAGCTGGTTTCGCCAGCAGAGGCGGCGGAAAGCGTGAACAAAATGATAAGAACGATCCGAATGACAGGTACCCGATGCATGGAAAGCACTTCTTTTGTATTGTGTTTATTTTTATATTAGGATTTTAACACATGAAGTGGAAAAAATCAAATTATTGGCAAAATTGGCGAAACGATTTTATTTTCGGGGATGGGGAAGGGTTTTGCGAACTTCCGCTGGTACCGTTTTCTGTGCTTCCCTTTATGCCCGAAAGCAACAAACACCCGAACCTTCGCTTGCCCGATGAACAGAAATGACTCACAATTTTTTCACTGGATAAACAGAACTTTGCTTCTGCTTCTTCTTGTTTACCGATTCGGCTGGTCGCAAAACAGCATCCGCGGCAAAATCGTGGATTACTACACGCAGCGACCGGTGGCAGGGGTGGTAATTCACGGCGATCCGCTGACCCATCGTTACCTGAGCGATTCCACCGGTTACTTTATTTTACCTTCCCTTCCCGAAGGGAAGTACACCCTGATGTTTTTTCATCCTGATTATTACCATACCGTATTGCCGGAGATTTCCCTACCCGCCGATTCCACCATAACGCTGACGGTGGAGCTCATCCCGGGGGACGCCCGGCAGTTTCTCTATCTCTCACTGGGAGGCATTCTGGTTACTGCCCGGGATTCGTTGCCGGATTCGGAGATGGGCGAGCTGATGGACATCACCTCCGGAGAAATGGAGCATGTTCAGGCCACCAATCTGGGGGACGTGCTGGATGCTGTTCCTGGAGTGGTACGGGTGAACAAACCGGGTTTATGGCGTCCCATGCAGGTGGGGCTGCGGGATGTTACCCGTCAGCAGGTGGATGACCGGGCGGAGTTGTACGGAACCGGAGTGGTGGTAGATGGCATTCCCCTGGGAAACGAACTGAATCTGAATGCAGGTGTGGGAGTGGGATTGGGGAGTAAAGTGCAGACGACCGCCGGTAGCGGGATCGATTTGCGACAAATACCCGCCGATAATCTGAAACAGGTTAAAATTATCACCGGTGTGCCATCTGTGGAGTATGGCGATGTGGTAGGGGGAATGATTCAGGTACAGACGCGGAGTGGTGTGGAGCCGCTCCGGCTAAAGCTAAAAAACAATCCCGACACGCGGGAAGTCAATCTGGGGGGTGGGCGGCATCTGTCCGCCAATCACATCCTGAATCTGAATCTGAACTATGCCCGCAGTTTGCGCGACCTGCGCATTGACGGCGATGAAGTTACCCGATTGCATGTGCAGGCCAGGCTGGATCACCGCTGGCCACAGAAAAATCTGCACATGCAGGAAAAAATCAGCTATGTGCAATTCTTCGAACAGTATCGGGTGGTGGGAGATGTTCATGCCACCGAAGCCAGTAACCGGGATTTTACCCTGCGCTACATTCATCGGCTGCAGGGGAATTGGGGAGCACACACTTCCTTTGTGTTGAGTGGCTACCTGAACTACCTGCGGCGCCATAGTTTCGTGAGTCGGTATGAGCAGATGGAACCTATCTACGTATCGGATCGACTCACTGACGGTGCACAGGTGGCAGTACCGCTGGCAGGCGGTTATGTGTGGCAGGTCAGTACCCGGGGAAACGAGCTGACCGCCGGTATTCGCTTTAAAAGCGAGCGACACACCCAATGGGTCGGTACGCGGCATCACTGGTTGTTGGGAGGTGAATTTCGCTACCAGGAAAATAGCGGGCCGGGGAAGCAGTTTAATCCCCTGTTGCCTCCGTACGGTGCCACGGGTAATCGGCCGTATCCCTTCCATGCTGTACCTCCCATGCGCTACCTGAGCTACTATTTGCAGGACGATATGCGTTTTCGCTGGGGTTTCCCCTGGCAGCTCAATTTGGGAATCCGCGCCGATGTGTACAATCCCGAATCGTGGGGCGGACAAACCGGCTTGCAGGGGCGAAACGGTTCTTTCTGGCATCCCCGATTACGTTGCCGGGTAGAACCCCTGCGGGGAGTTCGTTTACAGGTGGCGTATGGTAGCAGCAGCAAACTGCCTCCGGTCAAACAGCTTTACCCGGCGCCGGTTTATGTGGACGTGATGGAAAAAGGAGTGGTGGGTAACGACACCCTTCCGCTGATTCACACCCATCGGCTAAAAGTGAGCAATCCCCGGCTCAGTGCTTTCTTCCAGGAAAAATGGGAAACGGGTGTGGATGTGATTTCACGAATTGGTCATCTGCGTCTGGTGCTATTCCGGCAGAAGACCCGGGACATTCCCGTCGCGGTACAATTACCTTATCAGCGGAAGGTGTACTTCTGGCCCAATTGGCCGCTGGAAAAGCCCCGGTTGGTGGAAACCAGCGAAGTGCTGGAGTGGGACTACCGTGTGTATCAGAATGCGGCGCAAACCAGGCGTAGCGGAATTGAGTTCTTATTGAAAACAGCTTACCTCCCGAAACTGAATAGTATTTTTAGTATTTCCGGTGCTTACACCCACAGCCAGTACGCAAGCGATTGGACCGGCAGCGTATCCGCACCGGTTACTCTTCCGGACAAGCGGGTGGTTTATCCCGTTTACCAGCGTCTGCCACACTGGCGCAAACGCTTTGCCCTGAACTATCGGATGGATTTCCTCTCCCGACCAATCGGGTTGTGGTTTACCATAACCGTGTACCATGTCCCTTACCAGGCGGACAAACTGGCGGATTATCCGGAGTCTGTCCAGTATGCCAGTGGAATTGTGGAGAACGGGGAATATCATGCGATTTCCCGACAACAGGCGCAAAACTGGCAACTCCAGCGCAATCTGGATGCCCGATTGCTGGAAACGTTTCGCTATCCTGCTCAGCTTCTGGTGAATCTGGTAGTTAGCAAGCGGGTGTTTGGAGATACCGAAATTTCTTTTTTTGTCAACAATTTGTTGAACGATCGGGGTTACTATCGCGACCGGTACGGTTTCAGCCGCACCGCCAATCCGGAAATATTTTATGGATTGGAGATGAGTACCATTTTGCAGAAGGGGGAATGAGGGATATAGGGGATATAGGGGATATAAGGGGAATAGGGGGAATAAGGGATATAGGGGTGGGGGAGGGAGATGGGGGTATGGGGAATGTAAAATGTAAAATGTGGGATGTAGAATGTAGGATGTAATATTTCGTAGGGATGGATGGGGATTCCCCGGGCTTACTTTTTCCTTTGAGCTCTCCCGGGCCATCCGTATATTTTCCCCTTCGGAACGAATCCCGGGGCGGGTATGGCAAAACGAACAAAGCAAACAGAACAAAACATCGAACTTTCTCCTGCCAAACGCTGGCTTTTTCGGGCAATTGTCTGGTTTTTTCCGGTCATCCTGCTGATTTTAATTGAAACCATCCTGCGTCTTTCCGGCTACGGGACCGATTATCGATTGTTTGTTACCAGTTCGGTGGATCGTCGTTACCTGGAGCCCAATCCGCAGTTGGGACGTCGTTATTTTCCCGGCGGTCGGTTTTATCCGAATGTTACGCATAGTTTTCTACTGAAAGAAAAACCGAAGAATTGTTTTCGCATTTTCGTACTGGGCGGTTCCACTGCACGGGGCTATCCTTATTATTACAACGGCAGTTTCTCCAGTATGCTGCGGGTAATGCTCCAGAAGAGTTACCCGGCTTTATATTTCGAAGTGATCAATCTGGCGATGGTAGCGGTGAATAGTTACACCGTGCGGGATATTACCCGGGAACTCTGGGCTTACCAGCCGGACCTGATTTTGATCTACAGTGGTCACAACGAATTTTACGGGGCACTGGGGGTTGGTTCGGTGGAAAAGCTGGGAACTTCCCGATCGCTGGTACTGGCTTATCTTTATTTTAACCGCTTTAAAACCTTCCAGTTAGTGCGGAACCTGATTCGCAGTGTCAGGCAACAATTCGGCGGGAAGGACACCAGCACACCATTGCAAACCACATTGATGGAACATCTTGCTTCCCGGCGGAGCATCCCTTACGGGAGTCCCCTGTACCGAAAAGCAGTGCAGATTTTTCGGGAGAACCTGACTGATGTGGTGGCCATGTGTCAGGAACATCAGGTGCCGGTGCTGCTGGGTACACTTACCAGCAACGTTCACGACCAGCCGCCATTCAACGATACCTTTCAACCGGCCACGGATACGGCTGCCTGGTGGGCACTGTATCGGCAAACCCTCACCGCTCCCGCTGCTCAACAGGATTCCCTGTTTGGTGAACTGTTCCGTCTGGACACGCTACCGGCGTCGGCTCACTACCGTTTCGGGCGATTTGCCGAACGAACAGGAAGGCTGGATACCGCTTACCGACATCTCTACCTGGCCAAAGATTACGATGGCTTACGTTTCCGTGCCAGTGAGGATTTGAATCGGGTGCTCCGACAGCTGGCGCAGAAACCCGGCGTCCGGCTGGTTCCCGTTAAAGAAGCGTTCGAACAGCAGTCCCCCAACCGTTTGCCGGGTACCAATCTGTTCCTGGAACATCTCCATCCCAATCTGAAAGGGTATTTCCTGCTGGCAAAAAGTTTTTATCGTACCATCCTAAGGAGCAAGCGGATTCCCGGAACTCCCCGAAAATTGCCCCCGGATTCGCTGCTGTGGCAGGAATTGGGCATCACCGATTTCGACCGCGAAGCGGGGAATATTCGGATTCGGGTGCTGACCAGTGGATGGCCCTTCCGGAAAAGCACCGTGGGAACACTGGATCGGCTGAATCTGAAGCCGGAAACGTATGTGCAGCAGCTGGCACTGGATTACTGGCATAAAAAAATCACCTGGGAGAAAGCTCACGTACTGCTGGCTGAGCATTATCTGAAGACCAAACAATGGAAGCGGGCGGCGGCAGAATTTCGTGCGTTGATTGTGTTCACACCGTTTAATCCTTCTCCTTACCAGCATCTGGTGCGAATTCTGGTGGAGCATGGCCGGTACGCTGAAGCGATTCCCTATTTGAAAACACTGATTCGTCTTTCCCCGGACCTGTTTGCCTATCGGACGCTGGGCAAAATTTACCTGCAGCAGGGGTATCCGGAAAAAGCTATTCCTAACTTCCGGCAGGCACTCAACATTTACGCAGCGGATGAGGAATCTTTGTTTTATCTGGCAGCAGCGTACTTTCAGATTGGTCAACTGGAAAATGCCCGCATGTTTCTCCAGCGTCTGCAGCGGGTGGCACCGGATTATCCCGGGTTACCACGTCTGGAAGCCATGGTCAACAAAAAACAGGCCGGTTAAACAAAGGGAGCACGGATGCTACAGTTGGCGGTGTTTTTGTTTCTGTGCGTGGTGTGGGGCACCACATGGGTGGGCATCAAAATGACGCTGGAGGGATTCCCGCCCTTTTTGGGTGCTGCCGCACGCTTTGCCGTGGCAATACTGGCATTGTTTGCCTACACCCGCTGGACCGGGGTCTCCCTGCGGGTCAAACGCCGGGACTTCCTGGCCATTTCGGTGAGTGCGTTTCTCATGTACACGCTGGATTACGGATTGGTTTACTGGGGCGAACAACATCTCTCTGCCGGTGTCACTTCCATCTTTTTTGCCACCTTTCCGTTGTTTACCGGCGTCTGGTCCAATTTCCTGTTTCGGCAGGAACCGTTCCGCTGGCACAAGTTTTCCGGCCTGGTGCTGGGTTTTGTAGGGGTCGTGGTGGTGTTTTACGACCAGTTGCTTGCCACACAGTTCAGCCATCTGGTGGTGCTGGCCACCCTGGCAATTATTAGCGGCGCTGCCGGCGGAGCCATGGCGGTGATAATCGTCAAAAAATACCTTGCTCATCTCCACCCTATCTCTTTGAGCTTTCATCAAATGCTTCAGGGCATCTTTTTCCTGGGGATGTTCGGGATTCTACTGGAACATTCCGCGGCCATTCATTTCAATGCACGGGTGGGATTGGCGCTATTGTATCTGGGATTGATTGGTTCCGCCTTGGCTTTTACCCTGTACTACTGGTTGCTTCAACACATGAGTCCCATCACGCTTTCGCTGATTATCTACATTACACCATTGGTGGCGTTGTTGGTGGATTATCTGGTGTATCGGGAAGTGGTTGCTCTGCGGACGGTGCTGGGGATGTTGATTATTTTCGCCGGAATTACCCTGACGGAGGCTGAACGGTACCGACATCGTTAATGGAGAACGATGCCGCACAGGTTCCGCCTTGTGCGCAAAATGCGATCTCATTTCCCCGTTGTTCCGTTTCCCGGGGAATGTTATATTCAATTCGAAGCGTTGCGGTTTTTTGTGAAACCGGAATCACCCGGCAATTTTATCAGAGTGACCGGATGAAATAATCAGCCTTTCAATAAAATTCAAATGTTCAATTAAAAATAGAGGATGTTGCCATGATGGATCGAATTGTCGAATTATTAGGTGATGAGGCGGATTATTTGCTTAATCACCAGAGTAAGACCATTCCCAAGGAACAGTTGCATTTACCCGGTCCGGATTTTGTCGATCGTGTGCACCGGGACTCCGATCGCAATCCTGCGGTCCTGCGCAATTTGCAGCTTATGTTTAATACCGGGCGTCTGGCCGGTACCGGATATCTTTCCATTTTACCGGTCGATCAGGGTGTGGAACACTCTGCCGGTGCTTCTTTTGCCCCCAATCCCATTTATTTTGATCCGGAAAACATCGTGAAACTGGCCATTGAAGGCGGGTGCAATGCGGTGGCTTCCACATTGGGCGTGCTGGGTTCGGTTGCCCGGAAGTATGCTCATAAGATTCCCTTTCTGGTAAAAATCAATCACAACGAATTGCTCACTTATCCCAACAAATACGATCAGATTCTGTTTGCTTCGGTGGATCAGGCTTTTGAGATGGGTGCGGTGGCGGTCGGTGCCACCATCTATTTCGGTTCACCGGAATCCAACCGCCAGATTCAGGAGATTACCGAAGCGTTCCGCTACGCACATAGTCTGGGATTGGTAACGGTACTCTGGGCGTACCTGCGCAATCCTGCGTTTAAAAAGGATGGTACGGATTACCACGTTTCCGCTGACCTGACCGGTCAGGCCAATCATCTGGGGGTTACCATCGAAGCGGATATCATCAAACAGAAGCAGGCAGAAAATAACGGCGGATTTACCGCACTGAATTTCGGCAAAACGCATCCGAAGGTGTACTCGGAGCTGACCAGCGACCATCCCATTGATCTGACCCGCTACCAGGTAGCCAATTGCTATATGGGACGTGCGGGACTGATTAATTCCGGCGGTGCCTCCGGGAAAAACGATCTGGCGCAGGCTGTGCGAACCGCGGTGATTAACAAGCGCGCCGGTGGAATGGGGCTCATCTCCGGACGCAAAGCCTTCCAGAAACCGATGAAGGAAGGTGTGGAACTGCTTCACGCCATTCAGGATGTGTTCCTGGAAAAGGAAGTTACCATTGCCTGATAGCTGAATGCTCCGAATTTGTTCTCATTTTGACATTCTGGCGACCGGAAATATTTCCGTGTCGCCTTTTTATTTCGGTAATTGAAGCGGCTCAATAGGGAACGCTTCCCGCTTCAATTCTCCAGACGAAACAGTTTACTCCCTGATGGGGAATCGGGATAAGAACAAGCGGATCCGGATTCCCTGGTAACTGTCCGGAGAGTCCGATGCCTGGCGCTGGAAATACTCCAGTAATAATCCCGGTTGCAGGGTCTGATTTAGCTTTTCCATTCCCAGCAAGAGCCGCCATTCCCCAAAATCGGGTAAGTAGTAGGATGACCACCCGGATAGATTTTGCTGACGTACCCGACCGCCTATGATTAGCCGATAGGAACGTATCCGGTTGGTTTCCAGCATCAAAGAAAAATGCCAGGTGCCGCCTTTTGTTTCCTCCTGCCAGTGGCTTTGATAATCCGTGTATCGATCGTTCAGAAGAGCATAACCACCCTGGGTAAACAACTGCCCGAACTTTCCGCGGAATCCTGCAGCCAGTTCCACAAGTCCGTTTGTGCGTGTCCGCTCAGTGATCAAAATATCCAGTTCCGGATGTTGGCTGAAAGATGAGAAATATTCTCCTTCCACGCGTAAACCTGCCCGCCAGCGGTTACGGGAATCCCGCCAGCGCAGCTGGTAGTGCATCTGCCATTGGCTGGCAAACCAGTCGGAGGCTTTATTCAACACAGTGGTGCGGTGATGCAACTGTTGCCGCGGAGAGCGATAGCTCACACTTGCCATTTGAATGATTCGTCCGGTGGAAGCCCGATGGAACAGGCTGAGCAGTAAACGGGGAGCACTCCAGTCCCGTTCGTGGGTTAAATCGCCCACATGTTGCTGATACGCTACCTCCCGACGGTAAAATCGTACCAACACGTCTTCTCCGGTCAGCACATCTCGGGTGAGTTCGATCCGATCCTTAACGTCGTGCCATTCCACCAAAGCCCCTAATTGAATGGTCGGATTTACCCGGAATGTGATTCCCATTCCAGGAAGAACCTGTCGGCGCAGAATCCGGGCAAAGCTGTAACGACGTTTGGCTCCGTTGCACAACCCGTACTGAAATTTGAATCCTGCCGAAAATCGGGGAGAAAACTGCACGGCATATGCGGCACGAATTTGTGGTCCCTGGTACCGAAAATTACCCACCGTGGTGTCGGCAATTACCTGGGGGTCGTCATCGTAAGGGGTAGGTTCCAGCGCGTACGACACCTGGTGCAGGCGGAGCCAGCTGTAATGAATTCCGCCGTACAGAATCTGGTGAGCGGAAATGTTCTGCCAGCTATCCACGCGGAAGTGTAGATTATCCTGTGCCGCAGGATCGTACAATCGGTGCAGATCACCCGTTTCGCTCTGGTAACCGGAGGCTATGTCCACCCGATTCCGGTGCCAATCCTCAAACAAAGCGGCGGGATTCCCCGTAGCGGAAAAGTGGGTAAACTGTCCGGTGGGTTGCCAGAGGAGCAGGTGGACTCCGCGCAATGCTGTGCTGCGAAAGTCATCCCCATAAGCCGGTCCTGGTGGCGATCCGAAAGAAAACAGCCCCAGTACCACCATAAAGCGGGCTAAAAGCGGAATCATATCCCAGAGGCAGGAGATATTTAAGTGTCCTTTTCCGCTGTTGAGTGAGTGAACTGTTTCCGAAGCAATTTTCCTTGAATCTGTCATAAAGAATTACCGGGTGGGAGCTCAGGTTTCGTGCTTATGGTACAAAGGGAGTGGGGTGGTTTAGAATCTGAAAGTCCACAGAGCTATCGTTAAAGTCCTGCAATCCGCGTCGCTGAATGGACTTACCGCTGAAGGACGTAATCCCCACACCTGCATAACCGGCATCCAGTCTTCTGGTTAAAATTTTGGGGGTTCCCGAACTGGCTTTATATTCTACCGCATCGATGATGCTCCGGAGCGGAATTTGCAGGAAAAACACCGAACCGAAAGAAAACACCATTTCCACCTTTTTCCATTGATCGCCATCGGCAATAAACAGGGCATCCGATTTGCGGTTGAACAGGAAGTCGTTGTTTCCCTCGTAAATCATATTTTCCAGATTGGGTACGGCAGGGTTATCCATATCCTGTCCGAACTGATTATAGAATTCAAAATCGGCGTATTCCAGATTGACCGAATTGGGATTGATAAGCTGAAAGTTCATGGCATCGCCAGCCAGCACCACCACGCTTCCGGGTGGGACTGGCAGGGTTCGGCCACCCGGTTCTCCGGGAAAACGGAAAGCATATACTGCGGTAACATAATCCACCTGTTCAATGGAAGCGACCACCTCGTCGAAAGCGGCGCATCGCCCGATGATTTTGCCATCCAGGTAAACGGTGGTATCGCCGGGATTCACCAGTTCAATGAACTGGTCGAAAAATAAGCCGTTGGCACCGGGAGGTCCGCAGTAATACACTTCGTTGATCAGCAGCGGGGGCAACGGCTGGGGAGCCAGATAGAGAGAATCCCGGTAAGTCTGGTTGCTCTCAAAGGCGATTTCCCTGGTGCAAATCAACTGGTAGGCAGGATTCAGGGAATAGCTTACGTTAAGGTGGTAGTGAGAGACGGGCAGTCCGTCGGCAATGTACTTTCCCGCCTGGTCGGTGGAACCGGATCGATGCCATAAGTATTGCTGAGAGGTAAGGTAAACCTGTGCATCCTGTACGGGAACCGGGTGGGATGGTCGGGTGTTGGTGGTGTACCCGACACTGTCCAGCACGGTGATTTCAATTCGTCCCTGTCCGTCGGGAACCAGAGGCTTTTCGGGATTGCACCCCACTAACCAGACCAATGCCAGTGTGAGAGCCAGCCATGCACCCGCCGAAATTGCTTTCATCTTTTTGCCGTGTGGAGTTATTCTGTTCAACAAATTAATTTTATCGAAAAATATTGAAAATGTCAATGAAAAATGAAGGCGGGGAAGGGAGAGAGGGGAATAAGGGGGAATAGGGAAATAAGGGAGATAAGGGAAATAGGGGAGATAAGGGGAAAATGTAAAATGATAATGGGGGTAGAAGGGGAAGGGGTTAAAGGAAAACGAATTGGGATAGTGGGGAATTATTCAAGCCCATAATTAATTTGTAATTTGTAATTGTTTGCTTGGCGGTTGTATCTTTTGCCGGAAAGTGGGTGAGCTGCTGATTTATTCTCATTGATCGGCTGGAAGATACAGGAGAAACTCAATCATGCTGGAAATTTATTTTATTCGCCACGGGGAAACGGCGGGAAATCGGGAAAACCGTTTTCGGGGACGTCACGATTTTCCGCTAAACGAAAATGGCATTCGGCAGGCAGAAGCACTACGGGATGAGCTTCGGGATGTTCGATTTGATGCCATTTACAGCGGTCCATTAAGCCGTACCCGCCAAACTGCCGAAATTTTAGCGAATAACCGTACCCGGGTCATTCTGGAGGAAGGGTTCAACAACATTTCTCTGGGACCGTGGGAAGATGTATCCAAAGACGAAGTGAGACGGAAATATCCCGAAGCCTGGCAGCTATGGGTTACCACCCCGGAAAAACTCTCTTTTCCCGGGATGGAAACGCTGGCACAGGTTCGCCAACGTTCTTTTGCCGCATTGCAGAAAATTATTCGCCATCACCCGGAGGGACGAATTGCGGTGGTAACTCATCGGGCGGTGATTAAACCGCTGTTTGCTGCCATCCTGAATATCCCTGAGCCCTATTTCTGGAAAATTCACATGGATACCGCTGCATATAGCATTTGCGAATACCGTCCGGAGCGCGGTTTCACGTTTACCCTGATTAACCAGACCAAACACCTGAAAGATTTTGTTCGCGAAGACCTGGGTTAGAACTGCTAAAGGTTACTCTTAATTGCCAGCAGTTTAATCTCGGTCATTTCTTCGATGGCATATCGTAACCCTTCCCGCCCCAGACCGCTATCCTTGGAACCACCATAGGGCATGGGATCGATGCGGAACGTGGGGTAATCATTCACAATCACACCGCCCACCTCCAGCGTGGCGTACGCCTTCTGGATATGCTCGAAATTATTGGTAAACACGCCTGCCTGAAGTCCGTAATAGGAGTTGTTCACCATTTGTAGCGCCTGGTCAAACTCCTGATATGGCTCAATCACCACCACCGGTGCAAAGATTTCCTCGCAGACCACGCGCATGTCCGGTGCGGTGTTGGTCAATACGGTCGGTTCCAGAATATTTTTCTTGCGTTTTCCGCCCACCACCACCCGGGCGCCGGACTTTTCCGCCTCGCGAATCCAGCTCTCCGCCCGTTTGGCGGCATCGGTGGTAATCATGGGTCCCACCATGGTTTTGTCGTTCATGGGATCACCAAACACGGCGCTGCGAGTCATTTCATCCACAAATTTCTGCATGAATTCCTGAAAAATCTCCTGCTGGACGTAAATCCGTTGAACGGAAATACAGATTTGGCCTGCATAGGCAAAGGAACCCAGTACCAGCCGGGGAATGATCTCGTCCAGGGAGACGTCCGGTTCCACGATGGCAGCAGCGTTACCACCTAATTCCAGGGTAACGCGTTTTTTCCCCGCCACACTTTTCAGGTACCAGCCCACGTTAGCACTGCCGGTAAACGTCAGCTTGCGGATGCGGCCATCCCGCACCAGTTGTTCAGCCAGCTTACTGCTGGTGGGAATGATGTTGACCATTCCCGGGGGGAGTTCTGCCTCCCGGATAATTTCCGCCAGTTTAATGGCCGTAATAGGGGTTTGAGAAGCGGGTTTGAGTAAAATGGCGTTTCCGCTGGCTATGGCGGGTGCTACTTTGTGCGCCACTAAGTTCAACGGAAAATTAAACGGTGTGATGCCCAGAATCACCCCAAGGGGAAATCGTCGGGTGATTGCGTAATAGCCCCGCGTTTGCGGAGCCACATCCAGGGGCAGGAATTCTCCGTTGAGCCGCCGTGCCTCCTCCGCTGCCCAGGTAAAGGTAAGCTGGGCGCGCATCACCTCGTTGCGGGCAAACCGGATGGGTTTGCCTGCCTCCCGACTGATGGTTTCCGCTAACTCCTGCTCCCGTTCCCGGATTCCCTGCGCAATGCGCATCAAATAGGTATAGCGGTCGTAACCGGATAACTTCCGGGAAGTCTGAAATCCCTTCTGTGCACTTTCCACTGCCATATCCAGAAAATCCCCGTCCGCCTGGTAAATCTTCCCCAATGTGTCCCCGGTGTACGGATCCTTTACCTTAAAAGATTTGTACGTTTTCACCCATTCATTGTGTATGAAAGGATAGTAAGTCGGCACACCCATGGATTGTTTCCTCCTGATTCGCACAGCCATTTGTTGTCAGTAAAATAATAATATGCCGTGGGAAGAAATGCAAGGAAAGCGGAAAAAACGGCGCTGTTAGGGAAACGATGTGAAGAGAAGAAAATGGCTTACATCATCACACCAATTCCGGCTCGCTCTTTTGGGGCCGATTTCGCTGACGGACGCGTCCGAAATTCTCGCCGAATCCGGTCGAATTCCCGATGTATTTCCAGAAACACATCCAGAATAATCGGGGAGAAGTGCTTGCCGCGTTGTTCCTTCATTAGTTTGACGGCAGTTTTGTGGGGAAACGCTTGTTTGTACGACCGCTCAGTGGTGAGTGCATCGTACACATCGGCGATGGCCAGAATCTGCGCGGACAGGGGAATCTCCTCTCCCTTTAACCCTCTGGGATACCCGCTACCATCCCACCGTTCGTGATGATATAAAGTAATTTCGGTGCCCATGGTTAACAGTTCCATCTCGCCAAACTGTTCCCGAATGGAATTGAGAATACGGTACCCAATTTCGGTGTGCGTTTTCATGATTTCAAATTCCGGTTCGGTCAGCTTGTCTTCTTTCAGTAGAATGTAATCGGGAATTCCCACTTTGCCAATGTCGTGCAAAGGTGCGGTGCGGTACAGGGTGCGAATAAAAGTGGGGGTGACCACCTCCGGATACAGATTCCGTTCCAGAAGGGCTTCGGCCATTACCTCGCAGTAGCTACGGATGCGTTCTAAGTGGTATCCGGTGGCCTGATCCCGATGTTCCGCCAGACTGGCCAACCCGAAAATAATTGCTTCCTGTGCCTGATTCATTTTTCTCAGGCTGTCAATCAGGGCTTGCTCCACCTCTCGTTGCGTGGTGACATCCTGAAAAAGTCCCGCATAGGCAAAAGTTTCTCCATTTTCGTTATGGATGGGTGAGAAAGTGACGCTGGCATACCAGGTTTCTCCGTTCAGTCGTCGTCCGACTAAATTCCCCAGCCAGTTTTGATTATTGCGCAGACTGTTCAGTATCTGCTCGCTATCGAAACCCGCAAATACGTGTTCTCGAAGAATACTCAACGGTTGGTGTACCAATTGTACCGAAGGAACTTTGGAAATGCGTTCGAATCCGTGATTAATTCGAACAATAATTCCTTCCAGATCGGTAATCACCACCCCGTCTCCCATGCTCTCGAAAACATCCTCGTAGATCCGCAGTTCCGAAAGCCGCTCTTCCAGTAGCATACGCAAATCTTTAACCAGCTTTTTTTCCCGCTTTCGGCTGTGGTGGGTATGGATGACATTCTTAACCTTCTTCAGGAATTCCGGCATCATAAACGGTTTGATGATGTAATCATATCCACCCTGGGTGAGTAACTGCACAGCCGTTTCCAGATTGGGATTACCGGTCATGAAGATAAAAGGTACTTCCAGCTGGTTCTCTTTGGCGTAATTAAATAAATCCATCCCGTTTTTCAAAGGCAGGTAGATATCCGATACAACCAGATCGAAATTCTGTTTATTTAACCAGTTAATGGCCGAATCCACATCGGTTACCGCAATGGCCTGGATGTTTTCGTTGATGAGTGCTTTGGCAAGCATCTGTCCAAGATAGTACTCGTCATCCACGATGAGTACCCGCGAGTGTTTCCGCGGCATAATAGCGACCTCCTTGTCTCTTACTCATATTGTCGGCGAAAGCCTTTACTTCATAAAGTTGATTTTAAAATAACACCTGTTCAACCACCCTGTTGTGATTCATAACTTAATTCCGGGAATTGGTTTCCGAAATCTGTCGTTGCGCAATGGAGTCCCGTAAAAATGGGTATTTGCTGGCGTATCGGCCCTGAGGATATTGCGCCTCCAGCTCTTTAAAAAACATCTCTGCTGTTTCCCAGTCCCCGGTATGAACGTACGCGTAGGCAAGAAAATAAGCAATGGTTTCTTTGTCAAAGAATTCCGGATTCATTACCATAATTTTATCGCAGATGTCAATCAATGCCTGGTAATCTTCCTCCTGATAATGAATATGTGCCAACCCGAAATATCCCAGAACTTTGTGCCGGGTATCGGTGTTTTGCTGGATAAGTTCTTCAAACAAATTTCGCGCACGAACCAGGTCCTTCTGGAAAAAAGCGGTAAATCCCAGGTAATACCGCAGCGCATAGTAATATTCCGGTTCTACCGGGCGAAAAATATTCAAAAGTGGTTTAAGATAATGCTCCGCTTCCAGGTAATCCGCTTCCATAAAATAAACTTTACCCAATTCGAAATAGGCGTATCGTTTTGTGGTAAGGGGCAAATCGAAATCCAGAGAAGCGAGCAGGTATTTTTTGGCTTGTGGGTAATCTTCTTTCATCTCATAAGCAAACCCAATTAATCGAGTGCAATCAAATTTCTGCTGAATGGTGAGATAATTGCTATTCAGAGCCTTGTTGAGCCACTCAATCGCTCGGTCGTACTGCTGATCGAAAAAATAGCTCCAGCCCAGTTCGATGTGAATAATGGGAAGATTCTGCTCGTCATCTTTTAATAGCTCAACCAATTCGTGGTACGTTTTAATTGCCCGGGGAAAATTCTGATCCAGATAATCATTGCGTGCTTGCTGTAACTTGTCCAATATTTCTTTTTCTTCCGGTTTCATCACTCAATTCACTTTAGTCAATTCACTTTAATTTTGAGGGAATATAAGCAATAGCTAAAAAGCAAATCAAGCGGTGGAACGAATTCCATTTTTGCGATTCCTTCCATTAAATCTTTATTGAGTGGTATCTGACAGGTAGAGGCGATTTTGAAGGAGATATCCGGGTAACTGCTTGTATAATTAACGAAAATTTAACCAATTCAGTGCTGCGTGGAAAAATGTTTATTTCTGGTTGTTTTTAGCGATTTACTCATTATTTTATGAATTGAAACTGGAAAAATCCGGCTGGCTACACTCACGGGTCTAAATCCGAATTTCGGTGAAAAAGGCAATTGCCAATTTTGCAGCGGGTGCACAAACAAAACGAACAATTTTCAATAAATAGTTATTTGAACCATTGGTCATCAACTAATTAAAACGAGGAGCCTGATATGGAGCATTTGGTGAATCCGTTAACAGAGCTTTCCGAAGAGGAGCGGTTATTTAAAGATATGGTGTATGAATTTGCCGATGAGCAGATTCGGCCTTATTCGGCGGAGATGGACCGGGAAGGAAAATTCAAACCGGAGTTGTTAAACCAATTTTTTGAACTGGGACTGATGGGCATCGAAATTCCCGAGGAGCTTGGTGGTACCGGTGCCAATTTTTTCATGTCCATTCTGGCTATCGAAGCTATGGCCCAGGTGGATGCTGCCGCTGCCATTTATGTGGATGTCCAGAATACTCTGGTTAACAATGCTTTTCTGCGCTGGGGAAGCGATGAACTGAAAAAGAAGTATTTGCCTCAGCTTGCCTCGGAAAAGATCGGCGCTTATTCTCTGTCAGAATCTGGCTCAGGGAGCGATGCGTTCTCTCTGCGTACCCGGGCGGAGGAGAAAGGTGATCATTTTGTGCTGAACGGTCAGAAATTGTGGACGACCAACGGCGGCGAAGCGGATATCTTTATCATCTTTGCCAATGTCAATCCCGAATTGGGTTACAAGGGAATTACCGCTTTTGTGGTGGAACGCGGATTTGATGGATTTACCGTGTCCAAGAAGGAAGATAAATTGGGCATTCGTGCCAGCAGTACCTGCGAATTGGTGCTGGACAATTGTGTTGTACCCAAAGAAAACGTTCTGGGCGAAATTGGCAAGGGTTACAAAGTGGCGATCGAAACGCTAAATGAAGGCAGAATTGGCATTGGTGCCCAGATGCTGGGTATTGCTGAAGCGGCATTGCAGTATGCCATGAGTTATTCTCTGGAGCGGGAGCAGTTTGGCAAACGCATTGCCGAATTCCAGGGCATTCAGTTTCAGATTGCCGAAATGGCCACACAACTGGAAGCCGCCCGCCTGTTAGTGTACAACGCTGCCCGGTTGAAAGAAGCAGGGAAAAGTTTCCTGAAAGAAGCCGCCATGGCCAAACTGTTCGCTTCCCGCATGGCAGAGTTTGTTACCTCGAAAGCCATCGAAATTTATGGTGGATATGGCTATACCAAAGAGTACCCGGTGGAAAAATTGTACCGCGATGCCAAAATTGGTCAGATTTACGAAGGAACTTCCAACATGCAGCTCCATACCATCGCCAAATATTTGCTGTTCAAACGGTAATTGATCATTCGGTAAAGGGGTTGAATTATTCAACCCCTTTTTTTATTCCCTGCATTTACGATTTTCCCATTTTGCCAGCAGGTTGGGCATTCCCGTCCAATCAAATCCTCTTTATTCAAATAAGTTTTGCACGGTGTTCGCTTTTTCGGTTATATTTGTTTAACATAAAAGCGAGGTCAATGGTATGAAACGGTTGCTTTTGCTGGCAGCGTTGGTGTTCAGTCTGGTGGGGGTTGTGCACTCCCAGACCCTTTACCAGCATTTCTTTACCGATAGTACCCTCCGAATTGATTATTTTCATGTGGGAACCCGGCAGGAGGAGTCCATTGTTCTGGATGAATTGTTTCAGGAAAGGGAATGGCCCGGAAGCCGAACCAATCTCATTGACACCCTGAATCTGGGAATGTATCTGGTCAAAGTGTTTACTGCGAGCGGGAATCAGCTGATTTATAGCTACGGATACAGTACATTGTTTAATGAATGGCAAACCACGCAGGAGGCGATTAATGGTGGGCGAAAGGTCATTCACGAAACGGTCCGCATTCCGTTTCCCAGAGATAAAGTGGTAGTGGAATTTTACCGCCGGGACAGGCAAAATTTATTTACCCGGCAAATTGGTTCGCTGGTGGTGGATCCCGGCTCTTTTCGGGTTCGCAAAGAAAATCGTGCTGCGCAGGTGACGGTGATACCGATTCAGAAGAAAGGGAAACCTGAGCACTGTGTGGATATCGCCGTCCTGGCCGATGGATACACCTCCTCGCAAAAAACGGATTTTGAAAATGATGTGCGTCGTTTGACGAATCGCCTGCTGAGTGTGGAACCGTTTCGCAGCTATGCTGATCAGATGAATATCTATGCGCTTTTCCGTCCTTCCCGGGATTCCGGTACCGACGATCCCCGAAAAGGGGTGTTTAAAAACACTGCGATCAGTACCAGCTTCAACACCTTTGGTTCCCAGCGCTATTTAATGAGCTTCGACAATCGCAGCATTCGCGATATTGCCTCTGCGGTTCCGTACGACGCGCTGTTTCTGGTGGTGAATACCGACCAGTACGGAGGCGGTGGAATTTATAATCTGTATGCGTGCAGTGCGGCGGATAATCGCTGGTCGGAATATGTGTTTGTGCACGAGTTTGGTCATAGTTTTGGTGGATTGGGGGACGAATACTACACCAGCGATGTGGCATACTCCGATTTTTACCCCCGGGGGGTGGAACCATGGGAACCCAACGTAACAGCCTTGCTGAATCCGGAACATGTGAAATGGCAGTCGTTTCTGACACCCGGCATCCCAATTCCCACACCATGGGATAAGGAAAAATACGATCGGGAAGAAACCGAATACCGTCACAAATTAAAGGAGTTACGCGAAAAGAAAGCTCCGGAAAGTGAAATTGAGAAGGTTCGCCAGGAGCATCAAAAATGGGTGGAACACTTTTTCCAGAACCATCGGTATCGGGATGCGGTGGGAGCCTTCGAAGGTGCCGGATATGCTTCGAAAGGATTGTACCGTCCGGCGCTGAATTGCATTATGTTTTCCAAAGGAAATATTCCATTCGATCCGGTGTGTCGGGCAGCGATTGAACACCGAATTCGGTTTATTATTCAGTAACATAATCGGAGCTTTGGTGGCGAAAATATCCTGTAATTTTACGTTAAGTTTAAACCACCCGCTGCCGAATAATAAGGTAATGAACCTTTGAGTCTATTACATAGAGCGAACGAAATCTAAACGATACCCGGCAGGTGTAGGGGGGAGGATGTACGCTCAATTGATTATGATGCTCCCAAAGCGGTTCAGTGCATCAATAAGTTTTCCAATTTGTGGAATAGGTTTATTGGATGAAGAGAACGTTTCTGAAAAAATTATCCCTGGAAAATCGGTTACTGATGACGGTGGGAATTCTATTTGTCCTGGCTTATTTCAGTTCTCTTCTCATCACTCAGTATGTTTATTTTAATTTTGGCCGAAAGCAATACGAAGATCGCATCTTAACCGTTGCTCACAACTTTGCCGCCGTTTGTTACCAGCCTATTGTTCATTCAAACTATGTGGAGCTATATCGAGCTATTCGAACCTTTCTGAATGAAGACGATCTGGAGACGGTTTATATTCTGGATCGAAACGGTCATCCGCTGATTCAGGAGAATACGTTTGGGCAAGCTCAGGATTCCAGTGTTTTTCGTTTTTTACAGCAAATTCAGCTGGATTCTTTGCAGATCCCTTATTTAAAACGATTTACCGGGCATAAAAAAATTGTGGTTTATCCCATCCGGATGGATTTTATGGAAAGACCTTGGGGATATGCGGTACTGATTTTTAATCCCGGCGAGATTTTGTTGTTGCTTCAAAAAACCGGCTATACATCCACTTTAATTAGTCTGGTGGTATTGCTACTGGGTTTAATTCTGTTACAGAAGATCAGCCACAGTTTTACCTCACCAGCCAAGGAATTGATGCGGGGAACCGAGGAGGTCATTCGCGGGAATTTCGACTATCAGATTAAAGTTGATGATGAAGCTGAGTTCGGTCAGCTGGCCCGCAAGTTCAACGAAATGGTGCTCAAGCTGAATTATTACTACAAGCAAAAAACGTTACTCAATAAAAAATTAAATCAGTACAACGCTGAGCTGGAAGAAAAAGTTCGGGAGCGAACCAAACAGTTGATTCGCATCCAGGAAGAGGTAATCTCTATTTTTCATCAGATTCCCGTGGGTTTGCTGGTGGTGGACCTGGAAGGGAAAGTTCGCTGGCACAATCGGGAGTTCCTGAATATTCTGGAAGAGGATCCGGAAATCTCTTTGCGTGAACAATATTTCAAGGACATCGACGCCATCGAAGGGTGCGGATTGCATGCGGTGATCAACAAACTTTATCAGTCCACCGAGAAACATGTGTTGCAGGTGGATTTTCAGTGTAAAAAATCCGGTACAACCAAAATCGTAGAGATTGCCTCTCAACCACTGATGGGCACCAATGATAACCTGGAAGGAACGATTTTTATCTTTAAAGATATTACCCGGGAAACTGCACTGGAAAAGAAACTGGCTCAGGAGCAACGTCTGGAAAGCATTGGTAAAATTGCCGGGGGCATTGCCCACGATTTCAACAACGTGCTGGCGGTGATTTTACCCAATGCACAACTGTTAAAGATGCAGCTTCGGGATCATCCTCAATGGGTCCACGCGCTGGAAAATATTGAGAAGGCGGCTGAACAGGGCGCTGCTCTTACCAGTCAGATTCTGGCTTTCTCCCGCGGAAAAAGCCGGGAAAATCTGGAAATTCTGAACATGAACGAGGTGGTGGAAAATTTCACCAGGATGTTCCGTCGAGTACTGGATAGGAAAATAGAAATTGTGATGGACCTGGAAAGCCATTTGAATAACGTAAAAGCCGATCGGAATCAGATTGAACAGGTGTTAATGAATCTTTCGGTGAATGCGCGAGATGCCATGCCCAACGGTGGGAAAATTATTTACCGTACATACAATGTCGTGATTCACGATGACGCACAGCCGATTCTATCTGCTAAATTGAAAAAAGGTGAATATGTATGTCTGGAAGTTCAGGACACCGGCATGGGCATCCCTCCGGAGTATCTGGATCGAATTTTCGATCCCTTTTTCTCCAGCAAGAAAACCAAAGGTACCGGTCTGGGACTGAGTGTGGTTTACGGAATTATTAAAGGACATAAGGGAGTTATCGATGTGTCCTCCACTCCTGGCGAAGGCTCCTCGTTTCGGATTTATCTGCCCATTACCCGGGAGAAGGTTTCGCACAAAGCCACCAGGAGCGTTCGGCTACAAACCGGAACGGGTACCCTGCTCATTGTGGATGACGAAAAGATGATTCAGGAAACGCTAACCGGGATGCTGGAGAGTTTGAATTACACGGTAATAACCGCTAACAACGGAAAAGAAGCGGTGGAAATTTTCCGAAAGGAACAGGGGAAGATTAACGCTATTATCATGGACATTCAGATGCCGGTGATGGATGGAGTGGAAGCTGCAGCGAGCATTTTGAAGATTAATCCCGGAGCACGAATCATCTTTACCAGTGGTTATGCCGACCCGGCCCGGTTCGAAGAATTAAAGAAAATGGGCTACCAGTATTTTTTGAAAAAGCCTTATAAAATTGGGGTTCTGTCCGATATTATAAAACAAGCGTTGGGAGAGAACGGAAAAACAAGTTAGCCTGGGGAATGTTGCAGATTTAACACAGGGATGTGGGTTTAAACACAGGGACGTTTTTGTTGCAACATTCCCTTTATAATTTTAACCCGCCGATTCCCTTTCCCTCCCAAGAACTTCCTTGATTGCTCATTCCCGGATAAACCAG
>CAZBWV010000003.1:0-23852 GCA_964495805.1 uncultured Calditrichaceae bacterium | reverse complement strand
ATTCCGACAAATTTCAACCGGCCATCCAGATAGTACCCGGTTAAATCCAGGTCGTGCAGGTCAAAGGTGCGAGCATCTCCGGTAAATCGGATCACTGTGGTATCCAGCTTATTATAGGCAAATACCGGAACGCTGGCATTGATCGAATATTTCACCATCGCACGGGCAAAATACAGCAGGGATAAACTGTCCTGCACTTTATCGGGAATTTTCCCCACCGAATCCAGTACCGTCTCGGTATGGTCCGAATAGCGATTTTCGATACGGATGGAAACTGTATTCTGTTGATAATTAAAATCGTAACGGGTGTAAATTACATGATCAGACTTTTGCTCATAACTAACAAAACGTCTGGAGAACAACCCTTCGGCATCGATGTATGTCTCATACACATCATGGATATTGACAAACGGTAGTTTAGGATTCGAATCGATATGAATCTTACAATGGTAAACCCGGGCATGGTCCACCGTGTCAACTTCCAGAACATACAATTTTAAGCTACCCAAATAAAAAAATGACCATTTCACATCGTATCGAAGATATTCTCCCACTGTCCATTTGAAATCGGTAACAGGTGTATTGCTGGCGTAAAGTATTCCAGTTAGCAGAATCATCAGCATGAACAACCCGGGCAGATTCATTTTCTCCGAACGCATCGTGACCTCCTTGTTGAGATTAACTTAACAGTTTAACTTCCGGGATAAGACGTTCCTGCATCACCATCACAAAATAGCGATCGGTCATACCTCCAATAAAATCGCGGACTTTCTCCGCATCGTTGGTGGAATTAAGGTACTCTGGCACTTTGGAATTAAGAAAATCTTTAAAAATACGAGAATTCTCATTTCCTTCCTTTAAATCCCTTAAGAATAGCTCAAACAACAGCCGGAATCCCCGGCGAATTTTCTCCTGATCTTTCTTGATTTGTTTTGAAAAGTAAATGTGCTGATAATTAAACTTTTTTAATTGCAACAGATAGTCGGAGATTTCCTGGCTAAAGCAAATAAACGGTTGATCGTAACTCTGATAGACCACATCACGCACCAGTGTATCGATAATCTCACCATTAGTGCTGCCTAACTTTTCACGCAGAATTTTCGGGATATCATCTCGCCGGATGAGTCCAATGCGAATGGCATCTTCAATATCCTGTCCGATGTAAGCGATGGTATCGGTAATCCGAACCACACATCCTTCCAGCGTCATGGGCATGGTTTCCACCTCCTGCCCCTGTTTCCGCTGCTGCACGTATGTTTGAATATCCTGCTCGGTTTTGTCCCACTGAGGAACCAGTTTCTGGTTATGAACTTCTCCGTCGTGAGAGATGATGCCATCCCGCACCTGGAGGGTCAGATTTAATCCCTTACCCTTTTTCGCCACCGAGTCCACAATATGCAGACTCTGAATATGATGGTGGTATTGACCAATTCCATGCTCCTGGCATATTTCGGAGAGGAAACGTTCTCCGTCGTGACCAAAGGGAGAGTGCCCCAGATCGTGTGCCAGAGCAATGGCTTCGATGAGTTCCTGGTTGAGCCCGAGGAACTTTCCGATGGTACGCCCGATTTGAGAAACGCTCAGGGTGTGGATGCTCCGGGAAGAAAGCATTTCGTCCAGTTGAGAGGCAAAGTAAATCACCTGCGTTTTCCCGGAATAACGACGGAATGCCCCACTATATAGAATCCGATCGCGATCCAGAGCAAAAGGACTTCGCGGCCCTTCCGGTTCCGGAAAGCGTCGAACCGCCTGATGGCTCCGTGTAGCATACCGCGACAGATTAGCCTCGTTTTTCTCGGTTACCTCCCGGTAAATCCGTTCAAAAAATGTGTCAATAGAAGAGCGATTCATCGCCTTCTCCAGTTATGCTGTAAAAACAGCTCTTTATTCACCGAAATATGTTCCAGGTTCAGCCCCGAAATTCCGAACCGATTGGTAAAAGCACCACAAATATAATCCTTGTAAAACACATAGTTCAAAAAATTAAACAACGGACGTACCGGGGCATCGTGGTAAATAATCTTTTCCACCTCAGAGTAAATTTGCAGACGCTTCGAATATTCACCCTGATATCGAGCCAGATCAATCAATGAATCCACTTTCGGATTATGATACCGAAAAATATTCAAAGGAGAATCGGAGTAAAACAGCAATCCAAAGAAGAAACCTGGATCTCCTAAATCCAATTCCCAATCAAAAAAGAACAGGTTAATCTTATTGATGATAGGATCGACTGTTGGTCCCTTAAAGAAAGTCCGATATAGAATCCGGATGGGAATATGCAGGGAATCGCGGACCAATCGCAGGGTTTCCCGAAAACTCACATCAAATTCACCGGTGTCCAGTACCGCCACCAATTCCGGTGGTTCGGAGGCTTGAGCGCCGGAGAACATGGTTTCGTAAATATCGCGAGCCTTATCCAGATTGGTGTGCACCAATGTGGTTTTTTGACGATGAACGGGTAAGTAAATCGGGGAGATAAACTCTGAGGGAGCAACAACCCCAGCTAAATGCTTTAATGTCGTATCTGTGGTGATGGCGTAAAATAAAAACCGTCTGAACCAGGGATTATTCGTGGGCGGGCGTTCGCAGTTAAATCCTATAAAAATAGAACTTAACGATACGTTTTTATGATATTTGAGATATCCGGGACGAATCATAAAAGAGTCTGTGTAAATGGTGCAAATGTCCCATTTTCGCTCCCAGAAATCATCCTGAAAGGTTGTATCCATAGAATTAACGAATTTAAAATACTGAACACCCGGGGAATAAATCCGATTAGCGGTGGATGCCTTGAGCAGGATGGAATGCGAATTCATTGAGACCAGTTCAAACGGTCCGCTACCCACCGGATGTTTAAAGAAATTGTGCCCCTGCTTTTTTAAAAGCCGGGCAGGTAAAACACGCATGTACGGCATGCTCATGATTTTCAGAAAAGGTACATAGGGATGTTTCAGATAAAACCGCACAACCCGATCGGACACTTTTTCGATACCAGCGATACGCTGGCTACGTCCCTTTATATAATCATTTACTCCCTCCAGAATATAAAAGTAATGGATAGCATACACATCCTTGTAATTGCGGAAAAAATAATGAATGCTATAAATCACGTCATCGGTTGTAATGGGGGTGCCATCCTGAAAAAAAATATCATCGCGCAGGTAAAATGTGTACACTTTTCGATCGTCAGAAATTTCCCAGTATTCGGCCAGATCCGGTGAGACCGATAAATCGGAGTTAATTCTGGTCAGTCCGCGATAAAGCTGATTGCTCAGGAACCAATCAACATCCCAGAAAGCTTTAAAATTTTCCGCATGTTCGGGGAGGCCGGGAAGTACCACGGTTAGCGTATCCTGAAAAAACTCAGCCACTTTTGGTACCCGGACCCGTCGCTCGCCAATATAAATTTTAGATAATTGAAAAGTGAGCCAGAGAATAAGCAAAATAATCAGCACGTAGAAGAAATAAACATATCGTCGCTGATTCATTCGTGTCCTCGGTTTCGCTCATTTTCCATAAATATAACCAAAGAAATGAATGTTTCCAATACTATCTCGGAATGAACCATCCCCTTACAATCGCATTTTGTGTCAATTTATTTCGGGAATAAAGATTTTTTTGTTAAATTGACTCCTTACACATGGCAGGACGAATGATGAGTCTGGGACTGTTTTACATGATTGTAGCAGCCTTTTTTTTCAGTTTAATGGCTGCAACGGTGAAATTGTTAGGGAACCGGATTCCATCGCAGGAACTGGTGATAGCCCGCAGTGTGGGGCTTTTTTTACTCAGTTCGATGTGGATTTTGAAACAACACATTTTCCCATTCTGGGGAAGGCACCGTAAATATCTTTTCCTGCGCGGATTTTTTGGTTTTCTGGCACTTTCTGCATTTTTCTATACCATTACCACCATGCCACTGGCCGACTCGGTGGTGATTCAATATACCTCTCCCCTGTTTACGGCACTGTGGTCACCGCTTATTTTAAAGGAATCCATTTCCCGACGCCTGTGGTTGGCACTGCTCCTGGCATTCGTGGGAGTTGTTTTTATTGCCAAACCCGGTTTTTCGTTCACCTTTTTTCCCACTCTGGTGGGTCTGGCCGGAGCATGTAGCGCAGGACTGGCATATAACTTCGTGCGCAAGCTACGCACCACCGATCATCCCATAACCATTATTCTTTACCTGCCAGCGGTTTCCATTCCTCTCTCCCTCCCGGTGGTACTCCCCTCTCTGGTAATTCCCCGGGGAATGGAATGGGTATGGATGGCTTTGTTAGGGGTTTTTACTTTCATCGCCCAGATTTTTCTGACCAAAAGTCTGCACATGGAAAAAGCAGCCCGCTCCACCAATATGACTTTTATCAATATTGTGTTTTCCACCTTCTGGGGAATTCTTTTCTGGAGGGAATTTCCCGATCTATTTTCCGTTCTGGGAGCGGTGCTGATTCTGATCGGGTTGTATCTGACCACTCAATCCAGATAACCAGATATTCATTTTTCCAGCACCACTCCGCGATGAGCATCCCGCTCCAATACTTTTACCAGCTCTTCCAGCTCGAACTGATTTTTTTTCGTCAGAAAGGAAAAAATCATGGGAAGGTTTACTCCGGAAAGTACGAAAAATCCGGGGTACTGCCGGGCAAAACGTCTGGCCACCGACCAGGTGTTCCCGCCGCGTAAATCCACCATTAATACTCCTTTTTGATCCGGTGCACGATTTAAAACCAGTTGTTCCAGCTCGGTAAATAACGTTTCGCCGGTGTGATTCTCATTGCTCAGAGCGTACAAATCGTCGGTAAAGCCCACAATTGCTTCCGCCGTGCGCAGGAACTCGTTTGCCAGTGCCCTATGACAAATTACCACACCAATCATCTTACTCGAAGTCCTTATCCAGAAAATCACGCATTTTTAATTCCAGCAGATGTTTGCGCTCCTGTTCGCGCATCTTCTCCAGCAATCGTTTGTTGAATTCCTTAGCGGTATGATGACCATATATTTTCAGAAGCTGATTTAAAGCAATGGTTTCGGCAATCACCGTCACGTTTTTCCCGGGATTGATGGGGAGCACCACCAGAGGAATTTTTACTCCCAGAATGGTGGTGGTTTGTTCATCCAGTCCCACCCGCTCATAATCCATGTTCGGATCAAAATCTACCAACTGAACTTCCACCTCCACCCGTTTGTGCACTCGCACAGCCCGTACACCAAAGATGGAGCGCGTATCGATGAGCCCCAGACCACGGATTTCCAGGTGGTGTTCAGCCAGTTCGCGTCCTTCGCCCATCAAAATCTCTTCCGCCTTTTTGGTAATAATCACCACATCATCTGCCACCAGGCGATGCCCTCGTTCCACCAGATCCAGAGCAATCTCGCTCTTCCCGATACCACTCCGGCCGGTGAACAGAATACCAATACCATACACATCCACCAGCGTCCCATGAACAGTAGTGCGGGGAGCAAATTCATTGTTCAGATAGTCGGATAAATAGTGCATCAGCTCCGTGGTTTTGAACCGTGAACGAAATACAGATATCTGGCATCGCGTCGCAATGTTCAGCAATTCTTCCGGAACCTGATTGTTTTCGGTTACAATGACGCAGGGCAATTCAAATTGAAACAGTTTTTCTAAACTGTTTCGCCGCTTTTCGGGAGTCAGACTAAATAAATACCGAATCTCGGTGTTACCTAAAATCTGAATCCGATCGTAAGTGAATAAATCCAGAAATCCGGCCAGAGCTAATCCCGGCCGGTTCAATTCCGAACTGGTAATCACCCGATCGAATCCGGAATCGGAATTGAGCAGCTGGAGTTTTAATTTTTTGCGATTATCGGCAAAAAACGTTCCGACCGTGAGGGTTTTCTTCAGCATGGCACTATTTCCTTATTCACCAGGGTAATTTATGAAAATATCCCGGGGAATCAATTTGTTTTTTAAGTGATGTGGGGACGATAAACGGGAAAATTCGTCAACATCTTTTATTGGGGAGGCAAAGCTTTCAGTGAACAAAGTTTCTGGAAAATCTCTGTTTTACGTTTTCTTCAACTTCTCCCCGGCCACTCGCACATCTCCTTCCCGCAGCGTATAACCGTGATTATCCATCCAGGTAAGTAGCGGGAGGGCAAACTTTCGGGTGGTGTTTAGCAACTCGCGAAATTGAGACACAGAAATCGCTTCGTGGGAAGTGAAAAAATCCCGGAGAGTAGCAATGGCACGTTCCACCGCATCCCGGTGAAAATACAGTTTTTCTTCCACATACGTTAATCTGCCCTGCTGGATGAGTAAACTGCTCAGTTCCCGAAATTTTTTTTCAGAAAATCCGTGTTGTTCCACCACTTCTTTTGTGGTAGGTGGCGTAAACGCATTTTCCCGATAAATCTGCTCCAGGCGGTCCAGTTCCTGCTGCAAACGCGGCGATATGGTGACTGAAAAATGGCGCAGGGAGTAAATTTCGTTGGTTTCTTTCAACCTTTCCCACGCTACCCCCTTTTTTACCGCTAACTGCACTGCTTCGCCGGCAAAACGGTCCCCTAATTTGCTCAGCATTTCCTGCAGGCGCATTCCGGGCAATGCTGGATTTTCCTGATGAAATTGTTCCAGAATTCGCTCAATTCGTTGTTGAATCAGTTCCAGCTGGCGCCGGGAGAAATAGAGCATTTCACGTCCCTGCTGAACAGGAAAAAGCTCTTCCCTCTCCACCAGGCTGTTCAAATACCGATCGACTTCATCGGTTCGAAGTCCGGCACGGAGCTGAATCTGGCGCGGTGAAAGAGGGAACACCGTGGCAGTGGGAAAAACCACCGGAATCCGCTGCAACGGATCGTCACTTTCCAGGGCACGGCACGTTTCGATAAACTGTTTCAGAAATTTCTTACGGAATTTCGGTGGATTGGTTTGTAGCACCGTACCACCACCCAGGGTAATCTGGGGAGAATACTGCCGAATAATAAAACGGTCCCGGAATCCGGCATAAATGGGTTTTTCCAGACGAATCTGGACAAAATCGCTTGCTCCGGGATTCAGTACTTTCTTTTCCGGTAACAGAACCCGACCAATTACCTCCTCAGTATGAATGTGCACTCGAACACGCATCTGGTTTTTAACCGGTATCTGGGTACCCATCAATACCCGCAGACGGGCATTGAAAATCTCCACCGGTTCATAATAATCCGGTAAGGTAATGACCTGTCCCCGGCGTAGATCCGCATGTTCCACTCCGGCCAGATTCAGAGCAGCCCGGTAACCCGCCTTCACTTCTTCCACCGGATGGTCATGGGTTTGCATTCCGCGTACGCGGGCACGTAGTTTTTCGGGGAGAATTTCCACCTCCTGCCCTACACGCAGATGCCCGGAAAGCACACTTCCGGTAATCACCGTCCCAAATCCCGCCTTGGTAAACACCCGATCAATCGGTTCCCGAAATATTCCGTCATCCTGCCGTTCCGGAACCGCCTCCAGCAAACGGGCGATGGTCTGGCGAAGCTCTGCAATTCCGGTTTGCTTCACCGTGGAGGTGCGCAGAATCGGAGCATCTTCAAAATCAGTGCCCTTCAACAGCCCCCGCAGTTCCTCTTCCACCAGGTCCACCCATTCCGGCTCCACCAGATCGATTTTGGTAATTACAAACACACCGTTCCGAATGCCAAGCAGCTTTACAATATCCAGATGTTCTCGGGTTTGCGGCATGATTCCATCATCTGCAGCCACTACAAACAGCACCAGATCGATGGTGCTCACTCCCGCAACCATATTTTTAATCAAACGCTCGTGGCCCGGCACATCGATAATGGTAACGTTCTCCGAAAGATGGGCAAATCCCAGATCAATGGTAATTCCACGTTCCTGTTCTTCTTTCAGGCGATCGGTATTAATTCCCGTGAGCGCCTGAACCAGTGCCGTCTTTCCGTGATCAATATGTCCTGCCGTTCCTATGACGTATTGTCTCATTTTCCTTCAGAATTCTGTTTGAATAATTTCCGGTTGAATAACCAAAGGTTTTTGGGTTGTTAAAAATAGAAAAGAGGAAAAAGTGAATCAGGTTCCCGGATGAGAGACTGTCGCATTTACTGTTACCCCCGAAGTCATCCGAACACCCCAAAACCCGACATATCTCTGACCTCCCCATAAATTCATTACCATTCAATCACCTCTATACCCCTACGCCTTTGTATCCCATTCATTTTACATTTTACCTTCCTTATTCCCCTCTCTCCCTTATTTCCCCTATATCCCCTATATCCCTTATATCCCTTATATCCCCTATCTCCCCTACTTCCCTCATCTCCCTTTCCCTTCCCTACTCCGCTGCATTCCGCACCGCCCGGGTAATCATATCCAGCTCATCTTCCCGCACGGTGCGAAGATTCAACCAGAACGCTTCGTTTTCGATGTACCCAACCACAGCCGGTTCACCCAGCCGGAGTCGCCGGGCGAAGCGCGCCAGAGAGATGTGGCGGGGAACAATCCGAATCCCCACAGAAGGGATTTTCTCCAAAGGCAGGGCGCCACTCCCCATCTGCGAATAGGTCTCCTGAACTTTCACCTGCAAGTTCGGGTGAGCAATTTCCCGGGCAAGTTTCTCGCCTCGCCGCTTTAATTCTTCCTGAGACAAATTGAGCATCCGTGCAACCGGCAAAGTGCGGGGCAATTCTTCCGGTTTCAGATATAGTTGCAGGGTGGCATCCATTAAAGAATAGGTAAGCTTATCGCAGCGCAGTGCCCGTAACAAATGATTTTGCTTAATTTTACGAATGTATTCACCCTTCCCGATAATGACCCCGGCTTGCGGACCGCCAAGAATTTTATCTCCACTGAAGGTAATCACATCCACCCCTGCTTCCACATATTCCCGCGCCACCGGTTCGTGGGGATAACCCCACTTCTGTAAATCTTCAATGACTCCGCTACCCATGTCGTAAATCACCGGTAAACCGTGGGAATGGGCTAATTCCACCAGTTCCCGAATAGGAACGCTTTTGGTGAACCCCAGTACACGATAGTTGCTGGTGTGCACCTTTAAAATCGCTGCGGTATGGGCGTTTATTGCATCGCGATAATCCTTGAGATGCGTTTTATTGGTGGTTCCCACTTCCACCATCACCGCACCACTGGCTTTCATCACTTCGGGCATACGGAAGGAGCCGCCAATTTCCACCAATTCGCCCCGGGAGACGGGAACTTCACGTCCCTGACACAGCGAATTCAACGCCAGCAAAATGGCGGAGGCGTTGTTGTTGACAATCAGTGCCTCCTCTGCGCCGGTAATCAAACAGAGGCGTTCTTCCACAATGGAGATTCGATTTCCTCGTTTCCCGCTATCCAGTTCGATTTCCAGATTGTTGTAATTTTCGATGATTTCCATGAGATGCTGGCGGGCATTTTCCGCCAGGGGCGCACGTCCCAGATTGGTATGCAGAATAATTCCGGTGGCATTGATGACCCGCCGCATGCGTAATTGGGTGAGTTCGTTTAACTTTTCGGTGATTCCGTTGCGTACCGCTTTCCCCACCGCCTTCGCATCCGGTAACTCCTCCCGCAAAATGGCTTCTCGAACCCGGTTCACCACCGATTGGATGACCGATTTCAAATATTTTTTATCCAGCCGGGTTTCCCAATCCCGAAATTCCAGCAATAGTTCCTGAATAGACGGAATTTCCTTGAGCAATTCTCGCTTCATGCCTGTTTGTCCTGTTGTTCATTTTCCGGCAGAATCTCGATGCGCACCTTGAGAATCCGGTTGCGGTTAATCTTCTCCACCACAAATCGTTTATTCTGAAACACCACCGATTCTTTTTCTTTTGGCAGCGAACCCAGTAAGCTGAGAATCAATCCACTGATGGTTTCCACATCTTCTTCCTGGGGAAGTTCCATGTGAAGTTTCTCATTCAACTCCTCCAGTGGCATCCTGCCATCCACCAGATAGGTTCGCTCATCGATTTTTTTGTACAACGGTTGTTCCCGGTCGTATTCATCCTGGATTTCGCCGACGATTTCCTCAATGACATCTTCCAGAGTGACCAGGCCGGAGACGCCACCGTATTCATCCACCACAATGGCCATGTGGATATGTTCTTCCTGGAATTCCCGCAACAGTTCATCAATTTTTTTCTGTTCCGGAACAAAGTACGCCGGGCGTACCATTTTCTCCAGATCAATCCGTTCACGCTTACGTTTATGCAAAAAAGATAGCAAATCTTTAACGTATAATATGCCAATGATGTTGTCGATGTTTTTCTTATAAACAGGAATGCGGGAGTGAAGCTTTTGTTTAACCAACTCCATAAGCTGGGAAAGATGGGTGCTTGCTTCCACAGCAATCATATCTGTTCGCGGTACCATAATTTCCCGTACGGTCGTTTCGCTGAATTCGAAGATACTGTGGATCATCTCCTTCTCTTCTTTTTGGAGCGTTCCCTGTTCCTCGCCCACTTCTGCCAGTGTTTTCAGCTCTTCTTCGGTGAGCAATGTTTTCTCCTCCGAAAATCCCGAACGAGATTGCAGGAAACGGGTAAACCGGGCCAGCAAAATGGTGATGGGAAAGAGCAGATAATAAATGCCCTGCAGGAGAAGAGACACTCGTACGGAGAATTTTTCCGGTCGCCGTACCGCTGCCACTTTAGGGAGAATTTCACTGAGGATTAAGATGATAAATGTTACCACCACCACATCCACCACCATCACCAGCTTTTCGTTGAATCCCATTGCCAGACTTAATCGGGCGGTTAGAATTGCTGCCAGTGAGGCAATGGTGATATTCACCATCGTGTTTCCTACCACAATGGTAATGAGCAACTGACGGGGGGAGCTCATCAGTTCGGCGGTTCGTTTCTCTTCTCGTCGGGAGGAATGGCGGAATTCATCGAGCTGAGCCCGGGAGAGAGAAAAGTAAGCGGTCTCTGCACCGGAGAAAAATGCAGAGAATCCCAGCAGCACTAAAAATAGGATGAAGTAAAAAAGAATGATGATTGACAATTTTGTTTATTTCACCTCAACGCTAATTCCACTTCACATTTAATCAGCCCAAATATATATTTTTTGAAAGGGAAAAGCCAATTTTTTTGTAAGGAAGTAACTGCAGCAGGTTCGTTTCTATTTCTCTTTATTCCAGAACAGGCGAAGGAGATGATTCTCCTGCTGATGCATCTGCTGGCGTTCGGCCAGGGTGGCATCGTCATAACCTTTTAGATGGAGCAAACCGTGAATCACCAGCCGTGCGACTTCTTCCGATACGCTCACCTGGTATTGTTTTGCCTGAACCTGCGCCCGATCCACACTGATGTAAATTTCACCTTCTACTTCACCACCGTCGCTCAAATTAAACGTCATCACGTCGGTGTAACGATCGTCATTCAGATATTCCCGATGGAGCCTGCGCAAATATTCGTCATCCACCAGAATCACGCTAATTTCACTGGCTGGCAATTTTATTTCGTGGATAACCTGTTCTACCAACTCCTTAATCGCTTTTTCCGGAATTGTCGGAATCTTTTTTTCGTGAACGATTTGTATGAGTGGTCTTCTGGTTTTCATGTTGTCCTTCCTCCTGAGAATTTGGAATCACTCCATTTTTTGTCACGGCGGTATTGCTGTCCTCCGATGCCCGACTTTCACCGGTGGCAGTCCGATTTCCCTGATTCTCAACGGACCTGGCGCTTTCTTTCAACGTAATTCCTTTTCGTTCCCGTTCCCCCTTCCCTTCTTTGGATTCACCGGGATATTCAATGCGAATGTGGTGAATGCCCATCAGGATGGGAATGAATGCTTCTTTGATTCGGTTCAAATCGCGCAGGGTCAGGTCGCACTCATCCAGTTGCCCTTCATGAAAACGCTTTTGAATCAGATTTTCCACCAGATTACGAATACGTTGAGGAGTGGGGTTGGTCAGGGAACGTGCGGCTGCCTCCACCGTATCGGCAAGCATGGCAATGGCTGTTTCCTTGGACTGCGGTTTGGGTCCCGGGTAGCGGAAATCCGCTTCGTTGATATCTTTAGCTGCCATGGTTTCTTTGGCTTTTTGATAAAAATATTCCATCAGAGTCGTGCCGTGGTGCTCGGGAATGAACTGTTTCACCGCTCGGGGTAATCCATATTGTTCGGCCAGTTCCAGACCCGCTTTGACATGCTGCACCAGAATCAGGGCGCTCATGGTGGGGGTCAGATTCTCGTGCTTGCTTACCGTGCCGGACTGATTCTCCACAAAATATTCCGGACGAGCCATCTTTCCGATGTCGTGGTAATAGCACCCCACTCGCGCCAGCAAAGAATTGGCTCCCACTTCCTTGGCAGCCGCTTCCGCCAGATTTCCCACAATAATGCTATGGTGAAAAGTACCCGGTGCAACGACCGAGAGTTTTTTGAGCAAAGGATGATTCAGATCGGAGAGTTCCAGCAGAGTAATATCGGTGGTAACGTCAAAAAATTTTTCAAAAACCCCGATTAGTAAAAAAATGGCAGTCGGCGCCAGAACGGCATTGGGTAGTTCGTAAAACACAAAACTTTTCAGCATACTTCCAAATGGTTCATAATGGATGAATCCATGACTGAAATTGACCAATCCATATCCCACCGTAATATACAGCATGGCGCGAAACATCTGCCCGCGATTGCGAATTTTTTGCACCGAAAACAGAGCAATGGTTCCCACAATAAAACTTAACAGACTCAAGTAAAAATTATTTCCCTGACTGGCACCGATAACCACGCTGGTAATCACCGTACCGATAAAGGCAACCGGAGCATCCAGCAACATGGATAGCAGCATGGGTGCCACGGTAATGGGAATGGCGTTGTAGTTCCATTCTAAAATATCGCCCACCAGCATGGTCAGGAAGAACTGGAGCATCAGAATGGTAGTAATTAAAAACAGTAGTTTGTTGTCCCGATACAGTTTGGGGCGGTAATAGAACAGGTAAAGTCCAAGAATAAATACAATCAGCGTGGAAAAGATGTATTCCCCTAAAAGGAACAGAAAATGGTACAATCCGCCGCGCTGGCTGCTCCGCTCTTTCAGGGCAATGGCCAGCGAACGCAATTTTTGATAAATCTCTTCAGTCACTATTTCGTGACTGTCCACAATACGCTGGTTCTTGTACACAAATCCGCTGGTGGTTGGCACATCGTGGATGGCTTTCTCTTTACGCTTTCGGGTTTCCTTCTCGTTGTAAATCAGATTGGGAGCCAAAAAGGTATCCAGCAATCGGCGCGCAAAGGAATATTCAAACGTGTTTTCCGGGTATTTGCTTTTTAATTGATCCAGGATTTTTTGTCGGGCCAGGTCCTGATCCAGCACTTTGTTAACATCCAGCGTTTCCTCAATTCCGTTGCGTATAAATGCTATTTTACTTTCGTCAATCTGCTCCAGAGGAATGTTAATGATTCCTTCGCGATATATTCCGGTCAGCAATTGCACAAAATTTTTAAAGAAAAGCTTAAGCTGATCCTGTTTCTGAAGCCGACACACTTCCTTTAATTCTGTCGGAGATAGCTTCAGATTGTATTTGAGAGAAATTTCCTGAATCAAGCTGTCGCGGAGCTGAACGGGAACAGTTTTCTTCCTGGGATTCTTCGGAGACTTCTGATGCTGAATGGTTGTGCAGTATCCTTCCAGTTCATCAAACAAATTCTTGATTTTCAGCTTCTGGATTTCATAGATATTGGCGGAATAGTTAAACACCAGGGGCACACTTAGCATGGCCTCCCGCCGCTCTTTCTCCAGCGTTGCTTCGGATTTAATGATGGGGAAGGTAAACGGAGCAATAATTTCGTGTTGAGAAATGCTTCCTACAGTGAGATTACTGTACTCAAAAGGTCGTTCGCGCGGAAGCATGGAGGTAATGGTGAGAATGAGAATCAGAGCCAGAAACAATTTTATCAGAAAATCATCTAAAGAATAACCAAATATCTTTTTCTTTTTCAAAAATTGATACGACTTCTGCCAGTTGTTCCAAAACGGTTTCATTCCCGATTCCAGTTTTCCTCTTTTGCACCTGAGTAATATAATGAAAAAAATTAAGAATGGGAATTTAATTATCTTTGGTTAAACAGTTTCCATCAAAAACAAAGAAATGCAGATGCAGCTCAAAAAGAAACGCAGAGGTGTGTTCACCTGTAAATTAGGTTGCTTGCTTCAAATGTACGGATTTACCTTAGTTGAACAAAAAACGCCCGGATTTTAAGGCAACCGGGCGTTTACTGACATGTAATGCTTATTATTAGGAGAATGGTAAATGAACGCCTTTAAATCAATCCGACCGTCTTTTTCGTTGCGGGAAATGGTACCATAAATTATGTAAGGGAATTTTTCCGGATCGTTGAGCAAAGATAACAATTCATCAGGCGGAATCTGATTATCCGAAAACGTGTATTGATCGAAACGGCGTTTGATCACCTCATCTTCGTGTATATCACACACCACAATGGCGGCAAATTTCAATATAAACTTTTTTTCAATTTCTTGCTCCAGACTATCGTTCACCACACCGGGATTCCGAAAACCAAAGTACATCATGGGCTCTTTCATCTGAACCATTCGGGTTTTCATACGTAAACTGGCTGCCAGGCGGCGTAATGCGCTTTCCAGTTCCTGATTTGTTTGAGCGGGCACGCTCTGCCAGATCTGCAACAGAATTAAAAAAACCCATGCACTCCAGACATACCGCTTCATGGTTCCTCCCATTAGTTACCTTTCTAATCAACTTATATTAAACTCCCGGCGATAATTTACGTTAGGTCATAATTTACAAAATAAATTTAGAAAAAACAAAATTCCCGGCTTATCCCCGGTGGAATACGGTAAACACCTTCGTTTCCTTTTCATCTACTTTTTCGCACACACCTTATTAAAAAACAAAAAGGGCTACCCGGTAACCCGAATAGCCCTTTTAAAACTTCCATTAAGAGTGAGGGTTTAAAATCCCAGACTCATGACCCGGAAACCGGTTCGAATAACATAATAGGAGCCGGTTTCGTTGCCATAGACCCAACCCTGATCATCGTTCAAATTCCAGTAATCCAGATCCAGGGTAATGGCGAAGCGGTCGTTGATGCGGTACTCACCACCGACATTGCCTCGCATCCAGGTGTAAGACAGATCAGAATATCCATAAATCATGCTGTAGTCGTAATAACCTGCTTCAATGGTTTCCAGTACTTCGCTGGAAACAGAAGGCATGTGAATGGGATCGAAGGCAGACTCACTCATGCTGTAATCCAATCCGGCATGGAGTTGCATGGTTGCAGCGGGATGATACTGCAAATTTAAAGTAAGGAGATGGGCTTTGCTGGAGTAATCTGTTTCGCTATACAGAGAACCAAAATGTTTGATGGTGCTACCTGCACCGAACAGATGCCCAGCTCAGCCATCCATCATGGCTACCGCCGCAATGCCATTTTGCGTTCGGTAGAGGTAAGAATAGCTGCCGAAGAAATCAAATTTGTCGTTCAGCATGTAACTAAAGCCCAGTTTCGGCTGGTACATGGTCTGCTTGAAATCGAGTTCCGGCGCATCGCTATTGCTTCCCACGGTCATATTGATTCCCGCTGTGAGTTGCAGGGCTTCGGTTGGACGGTAAGTTAAATCCAATTTCAACCCGGTTGCACTGGTGGGAAGCATGGTAATATCACCGTAACGTAATTGATCCCGCTGGAAGTAATACACAAAGCTGTTATTGGGCAACGGTGTCAGATTTGCTTCCCGTGCACTGCGTTCGAACATATGTTTGTAAGGAGCAAACGGATTATCGATCATGTCGTGATAAACTTTCAGATATCCGGTGAACCGGGCACCGGGGCGATAGCGTAAACTACCCTGCAACCGGATTTTTGTGGTTTTATCATTGGCGCCTTCATAGGGATAATCGTCCCGCTCGCGGGAATTGTATCCGGCCAATACGCTGAAACGATATTTGGTACTGGGCTGGAAGATATATTCCAATGAACCCAACAATTCCGTGCGGGTTAAATTGGAATACCGCGTCCAGGCCATGGTCTGGCCACCGCCGGGACGCCCTTCGCGCCATGGTGGAATGTCGATGTAAATGGGATCATTTTCAAAGCGGTTGTAACCGGCTTTCGCCACCAGACGATTTCCCCGGGCTACCAGATAATCCAGCTTCACGTTAGCCTGATTACCTTTCATGGTCAGGCTTTGTTCATCGTTGTTGGTGGTGGAATTGGCATACATAGCCAGCAGGTGTGCTCGCCCGAAATTCCCTTTTACTTTAACCTTATGAACCAGCTTGTTCAAATTTTCCGGCACCACGATGGGAACCGATTCGCCGGTAAAAATCTCGCGCGAACCAAATTCCACCCAGTAATTCGACACTTGACCTGTGTTCGGATCCGTCCAGACCGTTCCCCGCACCGGATGAGCGGCTGAATCGTACAAAGCATACACCGTGCCCACGTCCGATTTGTACTGACGGTAATTCGCCTGATAAGTGAGCAGAAAGTTTGCCACTCTGGCTTCCACCCCGGCACTGACCGAATGAGTGGTGCGGTCCAGGTCCACCGGACGGGATTCAATATGGCAGGACCAGCAGTGCATGGTTTGCATGTGCTGATCGGTTCCACTTTCCAGAATGGAGCGATGATTTACAAACAGCTTGATATTTTTCATTCCGGGAATGTAAAAATCGATATCGGTCGTAATTTGCTGACGCTGGAATCCGTATTCCTGATTGGGGTAATTGTCATTGTGGGTAATCATTTTACCGCCGGGTGCAGAACCCTGGCGATCCTTCGCTTCGCGAACCACCAGATTTTCCATCAGATCCCGCTGCCACTGACGATAGAAAGAGCTGTAAGTTACTTTCGCGTGAATTAAATTCAACGAGGTGCCCTGAAGGGTGAAATTCATGCGTTTGGGATCGTAGAACCACCCTTGAATTCCCCAATTGCTGGTCTGATTCCGATGGAGATATTTCAACTGAAACTCGGGGATGAATCCCTCAACTCCGCGATCGAACTCCGCAACTTTGTAATAATAATCATTGAAACCGGTATAATGTGTTCCCAGCCAGAGGGACCAGCTGGTGGTTCCCTGCGCTGCCACCGGACCCACGGTAAGACCCAGCAGCAGGATGGCCAGGAGCAATAGCCATTTGTGTGTATCTTTTGTTTTCATGGTCTGAGCCCCCTCTGTTTTATCGAGTTAACGATTTACCCTGACTGGAAATAGACTGTGACGGTAAATCCGAGCCGTGTACCTTGGTATGGCACTGGGTACATTTGGTCAACATGGATGCTTTCATCCCATCTAATGTGGAAGTACCTCCGCGGCTGGGATTGAGCGGGGCGGTAAAATCGCCCACATACCCGGCAATGGAGGTGTGGAAGTGCATGGGATGACAGCTCATGCAAAGAGCGGGCTCATTCTCCACCAGTAAATTATCCGCCACCGTACCATGGGGATCATGGCAAATCTGGCAGTCTTCATTCACCGGTTGATGTTCATACACAAAGGGACCTTCTTTGTCCGCATGGCAGCTCAGACACAACTGCCGACTGTTGTCATCAAACGCGTGTTTGGCGCTACCGCCGTGCACCTCGTGACAACTCTGGCATTCCATCAATCCCTCTTTAACCGGATGATGGGAAGTCAGATTAAACTTGTTCGCCTCGTCCTGATGACAACTCATACACAATGCACTACCGGACTTTTTCAGCAAATTGGGTTTGTTGGAATGCACAGCATGGCAGTCCGAACAACCATTTCCCACATCATAGTGCGCTTGAGTGAATGTGGCATCGAATCGATCGCCGGTGTGGCAGGACAGGCAGGGATTTTCTCCTGCGGCAGAAAAATCTTTGGCCGGATTGTAGATCAGCGCCGGGTCGCCTTCTTCGGCATGTTTGGCGCCGGGACCGTGGCAGGATTCGCACACGAATCCTTTCTCAGCACCCGCAAGCATGTGTACATTGCCGGTAAACGCATCCATCACCTCCTCGTGACAGGCGGCACAGGTCTCGTCACCGGCTTTCTCGCCCATGCCTGTGGGACTGGCCATCAGCATCCAGGGAAGCAACAAGGTCAACCCAACAATCAATAAAAATTTCCCCGGACTCCTGGCTAAACATTTTGAACAGATCTCCAGCATAACGCTCCTCCAGTTCATTGGTTTAACTTGCCCGATTATTAAAAAATTCTTATATGATATTTCTATCATATAAGCCTAATAAATTTTAACGATTTAGTTGTTTTTTGTCAAGAGAAAAGTTGAATTTTGGGAAAAATAGTTCAAATCACATCATTTGCATAACATGTTTTATATTAGCAATAATATTCCAATATAACAATATTTATTTGTAATATATTCCATTTATTCAATGCTATTGAAAATGAATATCAATAAATAATTCACATTATTCTTATTTAACCACACTATTCACAACCATTTCCCCTATTGATTATTTACCGATTTTTTAATATTATTGACAGGTCGAACTTTACAGGAGGAAAACTTCATGGCCTATCAGAGCTTAGCCGAAATGTTCATCGATGTATGTCAGAAGTATCCCGACAAAACCGGAATGATGTATAAAGATAAGGGGGAATATAAATCCATTACATTTTCGGAAATTCGGGATACCACTTTTAAGCTGGCGGCAGGACTGAATTCGCTCGGAGTAAAAAAAGGGGACCGTGTGCTTATCCTTTCGGAAAATCGGAAAGAATGGGCGTTCTCCGATTATGCCAATCAACTGCTGGGTGCCATTACAGTACCCATTTACGCGACTTTGCTCCCTCGACACATTGAATTTATCATTAACAACTGCGAAGGCAAAGTGATTGTGCTTTCCGGTACCCATCAACTGGAAAAAATTCAGGAAATCCGGGATAAGTTACCCCATCTGGAACATTTAATTCTCATCGATGGAGAAGCACCGGAAGATGTGTTGGGATGGGATGATGTTCAAAAAAAAGGCGATGAAGTCCTACAACAAAATCCCGATCTGCTCAAGCAAACCTCCGCTCAGGTGAAACGGGATGACCTGGCCAGTATTATTTACACTTCCGGCACCACCGGCGTCCCCAAAGGAGTTATGCTGAGTCACGGTAACTTCCTCTCTAATGTGGAAGGTGCTATGGAGGTCATTCCAGTGGATCACCGGGACACGTTTCTCTCTTTTCTGCCCCTGTCTCACGTGTTCGAACGGATGGCAGGGCATTTTCTGGCTTTCCACGTAGGAGCAACCATTGCCTATGCAGAAAGTATTGAAACCGTAGCGGAGAACCTTCAGGAAGTCCATCCCACCATCATGACCAGCGTCCCGCGATTCTTCGAAAAAGTGTACGCCCGGGTAATGGAATCGCTGGAAGAAGGCAGTGCACTGAAAAAGAAAATCTTTTTGTGGGCTATCGAAGTGGGTCGGCAGGCACTCGTTTACAAACAAAAAGGACTTCCGCTTAAAGGAATGCTTAAGCGTAAACACAACATCGCCAATAAATTGGTTTATTCCAAATTGCGGGAACGAGTGGGTGGAAACATTCGCATGTTCATTTCCGGTGGCGCACCTCTCTCCCGCGAAATCAATGAATTCTTTAATGCAGCGGGACTGACATTGTTAGAAGGATACGGCCTGACCGAAACTTCTCCGGTGATTTCAGTGAATCGATTAAACAATTTCAAGATCGGTTCGGTGGGACTCCCCCTTCCCAACGTGGAGGTCAAAATAGCCGATGACGGGGAGATTCTGACTAAAGGTCCCCACGTGATGAAAGGTTATTATAAAAATGAAGAGGAAACCAGAGAAACCATTGATCCGGACGGCTGGTTGCACACCGGCGACATTGGTTATCTGGATAAAGACGGATTCCTTTACATTACCGATCGGAAGAAGAACATTATCGTCACCTCCGGTGGAAAAAACGTGGCGCCTCAAGCTATCGAAAATCTGTTAATTACCTCCCGATACATCGAACAGTCGGTAGTTATTGGCGATAAACGCAAATATTGCTCAGCACTCATCGTACCGAACATGGAGAATCTGAAAGCGTTCGCCAACGAGAAAGGTATCACCTACACCGATGAAGATGATCTGTTACAACACAGCGAAATCATTGCTCTGATTCGCCAGGAAATCGATGCCGTTTCCACCGATCTGGCCAGTTACGAAACCATCAAAAAATTCCGACTGATTAAAACTCCGTTTAGCATCGAAGCCGGTGACCTGACTCCCACTCTGAAAGTGAAACGCAATGTGGTGGAACAAAAGTACAAAGAGCTGATCGACGAAATGTACGCTGAAGACGAACGATAAGGTTGAGCTCCCATGGGAGAAATTAAAATTTACCCTCCGGTGAAACTGTTTGTGGCCATCACCTATGCACCGCAGATTTCTTTCGACACGGTATTGCGCCAACTGGAGGACATTTTCTCCCCCATTGATTCCCAATCCATGGATTTCGCCTTTTCTTTTACCCGATACTACCAGCCGGAAATGGGAAGCGGGTTGCGCAAACGATTCGCTTCCTTTCAGGATTTAGTATTGGCCGAAATGCTGCCGGAAATTAAACTAACCACCAATCAGTTAGAAAAACAGTTCATGATTTCCGGTAAACGCCAGGTCAACATCGATCCCGGTTATCTTTGTGCAGCGAAAATGGTACTGGCTACCACCAAAGACTACGACCACCGCATTTATCTGGGACGCGGAATTTTTGGCGATGTTCATTACCGGTTCCGTCAGGGACATTTTCATATAAACGAATGGACTTATCCGGATTATCAACAACCGGAAATCATCCGCTATTTCGAAGATTTGCGTCAACGATATCTGGAACAATTACGGCATTGGAAAGGACAGGTGGGTGTGGGGGTGGAGGGGGAGTAAGGGGAAATAGGGGAGATAAGGGAGATAAGGGATGTAGGGGATATAGGGGATATAGGGGAGATAAGGGATATAGGGGAGATAAGGGATATAGGGGAGATAGGGGTATAAGGGAGATGGGGGATGTAGGGGAAGATAAAAAGAACGCAGGAGATTGGTAGAAGAAAGGTCAGATTACAAAATCGGGTTCATTGAAGATTTTTCACATCCCTGGTTTCACCATAAGTCACGGAGGTCTTTTGAATTCTGGAATCACGTATCGAAAAAGCGGAGTGGATATTGAGAAAGCGGAAAAATCCCTTCGCGATTTGAAATCTCTCATCGAAAGCACTCACAACCAGCACGTTTTAAAACCCATTGGTGCATTTGGGGGATTTTTCGAATTTCCTCTGCACGAATATCGCCATCCGGTTCTGGTGGCCAGCACAGACGGGGTGGGCACCAAACTGATGATTGCGGTGATGATGAACCATCACGAGACGGTAGGACAGGATCTGGTAAACCATTGCATTAATGATATCGCTGTATGCGGAGCTACCCCTTTGTTTTTCCTGGACTATTACGCCTGCGGGAAACTTGACCCACAGGTATATCATCAGGTGATCACCGGATTTGTTCAAGCCTGCCGGGAAGCAAAACTCCCCCTCATCGGTGGGGAAACAGCGGAGATGCCGGATATGTACGGCGAAAAGGATTACGATCTGGCCGGAACCATTGTGGGAGTGGTGGAAAAAGAGCGCATTATCGACGGGCAAAGTATTCGGGAAGGGGATGTCATCCTGGGAGTGGCCTCCAGCGGACTTCACACCAACGGGTATTCCCTGGCCCGAAGGGTACTGCTCTCCCGCTACAGCGTACAGGATCACATTCCGGAACTCGGTAACACGTTAGGGGAGGAATTGCTAAAGGTCCACATTAATTACTACCCGATTATCCGCGAACTGCAGGAGCACTTCCGGATTAAGGGACTGGCGCACATCACCGGTGGCGGACTGGTAAAAAATACCGCCCGGGTGGTTCCACAGGGGCTTCAGCCCGAATTCCATTGGGATAGCTGGCCTGTTCCGCCCATTTTCCGATTTATTCAGAAAATCGGGAAAGTTCCGGAAGAAGACATGCGGCAAACCTTCAACCTGGGAATCGGACTCACCATGATCGCGGAGGAATCCGAAGCAGAAAAGATTCTGCACCATTTTCAACACCACCCCCTGCCCTTTTACCGCATCGGCGAGATTCGTCCCCTTGAGCATCATCAGACAAATAATAATTGAACCGTAAATCGCCCCAATAATAAAGGAGCGAGATGAACCACTCATCTCGCTCCTGACCAATCCAGTAATCATCACCTGCTTATTTCTTTTCCAGCAGTTCTTCGAATTTCTTTTTGGAGATTTTTTCCACTTCCTCATGCAGCGAATTGCCATGGCTGTCCATCGTCACCACCACCGGGAAGTTTTCCACCTCAAAGTGCCAAACTGCCTCGGGACTACCGAACTGTTCCAGATAAACGCCTTTCACTTTCTTCACCGTTTTGGCATAAATCTGAGCGGCACCGCCAATGGCATGGAAATACACCGCTCCGTACTTCTGACAGGCTTCCAGGGTTTTCTTGCCCATCCCGCCTTTTCCGATAACCCCCCGCAGGTTGAACCGGCGAATCACCTCACCCTGGTACGGCTCCTCCCGAATGGAGGTGGTGGGACCGGCAGCCATCACTTTGTACTCGTCGCCTTCCTTTACAATCACCGGACCGCAGTGGTAAATCACCCCGCCTTTAATTACATCCAGCTCGCCACCATCGTACAGATACCGGTGCACCGCATCCCGGCCGGTGAACAAATCGCCATTTAACAGTACCACATCACCCACTTTCAACTTGCGGATATCTTCCTCACTGATGGGTGTATGGAGCACAATCGCTCTGGAGGTGTCGATGTGGAAATCCGGTAACTGAGAATAATCCACTTCAAACTCACCGGGGGTCTGATACAGCCACTCTTTCACGTTGCCATCAGTGTCCAGGACCACCCCCCGTCGGCGGTACGCCCAGCACATGTAAGCAATGGTGACAAAATAGGAAGCCGGTAGCCGATTGAGATAATCGATGTTGATGCCACCCAGGGTAAACTTTCCGCCAAATCCCATTGGACCAATTTCCAGCTGATTGGCTTCCTCCATGATGCGCTCTTCCAGTTCCGCCAGCTCGGGATAGGGATTGGGTTCATCCAGTTTGCGCAACAGCAGTTCTTTGGCTCGCTCGAATCCCATCGCCCGATCGCCACCGATGCACACCCCCAGGAATCCCGGACCGCATCCTTTTCCCTGCGCTTTCACCAGTGCATCCAGAACAACCGCACGCACACCTTCCAGATCCCGTCCAAATTTCTTCCCGTCAATTTCAATGGGCAGCTTGTACTGGGCGCTCATATTCTCGCAACCGCCACCTTTTAAAATCAACCGCACATCCAATTCATCCTTCTCCCACTGCTCAAAATGAAACACCGGGTGCCCTTTACCAATGTTGTTCCCGGTGTTCTTACCGGTTAAGGTATCCACAGAATTCTGACGCAAATACCCTTTCTCCGTGGCGCGAATCACCGCTTCTTTAGCCGCTTCCATAAATTGGAGCTGATTGTACCCCACCGGACATTTGACGTAAAAATTAATTGTTCCGGTATCCTGACAGATGGGTAGAGAACGTTTCTTAGCCAGACCGATATCCTGCATAATCATGTCCAGCGCCATCTCGGCCATAGAGCTTTTGGCTTCCAGATTTTTCTTCAGATTAATTACATTTTCCACATCCGGCGGAAGGTACGCTGAGGTGCGTCGAATTAACTCCAGTAAGTTGTCACGAAGCGTTTCGTTGCTCATGAGCTATCTCCTTTTTGTTTTAGGCAAATCCGTTCCTAAAATACAAAATTTTCCTGGAATATCAACGGATGGAAAAATTTTCTTGGGTTCGGTTTCCCACCCAACCGCAATGAATTGGGGCTAAATTCAACCATCCCCAACGGAA
>CAZBWV010000002.1:0-23533 GCA_964495805.1 uncultured Calditrichaceae bacterium | reverse complement strand
TTGAGATTCCTCCACTCGCCTCGACTTCGTCTCAGCTCGGTCGGAATGACAGACAGCTTTTTGTCACCCCGAGCGGAGCGTCAGCGGAGTCGAGGGGTCTTGCTTTTGAGATTCCTCCGTTTCGCTCCTCACTGCGTTCGTCGCTCAAGTCGGAATGACATTACCCAGCCTGTCCTCAGGAGCAAAGCGTTAGCGGAGTCAAGGTGTCTCTTGAGATTCCTCCACTCGCCTCGACTTCGTCTCAGCTCGGTCGGAATGACAGTTAGGCAGTCGTTACTTCATCAGGAATGATAGATTTTACCCATCAATTTAAACGGGAACAGCACATAAAACCGGGTTGCTTTGAACAAATCCTCCAGAACCAATTCCTCCCGATCGGAGTGAGACAACTCCTCTTTCCCCGGAGCAAAACCGATGGTTGGAATCCCCAATCGTCCCGCTGTGGCTACACCATTGGTGGAAAAGCTCCACACGCCGCTTTCCGCTTTGCCGTCCAATACTGCCGCTGCGGTTTCCAATCCCGCCTGCACCAGGGGATGCTCTTCTTCCAGAATCCAGGTGGGGAAGTAGGCTTCCTGCTCAAACTCAGTTCCTTTCCAGCTGCGACCCTGGTATTGGGGGATCCAGATGTCCGCTTCGATTTTCTGTTTCTGCGCGATTTCCCGGAGCTGTTCCAGCACAGTCTCCTGCGTTTCTCCCACGGTTAACCGACGGTCAATGTGGATTCGGCAATAATCCGGAACCGAACACAGCGAAGGTGCTTTACTGCTGATGTCGCTGACGGTAACGGAGCCTTTCCCCAGCGGTTCCACTGGTTGAAGGTTCCCATCCAGCTTCTCGATTTCCGAAACAATTCTGGCCATCTTGTATATGGCATTAATACCCTGCTGGTTGTGAGCGCCATGAGCGGATTTCCCGTGGGTGGCGATTTCCACTTCCATGCGTCCACGCTGCCCGCGGTACACCCTTAAATCGGTTGGTTCTCCTAATAGCACGTAATCGGGCCTTAGTCCGTCTTTTTCGATCAGGTGGAGCAGGGGATAGCCATCGCAATCCTCTTCCAGCACAGAACCCACCACATAAAGGGTAAAAGGTAAGGGTTGATCACCAAACGTTTCTTTCAGCACTTTTCCGGCGATGAGATATCCGGCCATAGCCGGTTTTTCGTCCACAGCTCCTCGCCCGTAAATTTTTCCGTCCGCTATGTGACCTTCAAAGGGAGGGTAGCGCCAGTTCTCACCTTCGGTTACTTTCACCGTATCGATGTGAGCATCAAACAAAATTTTTACCGGACCATTACCGATGCGCCCCACTGCATTACCCAGGCTGTCTGAAAATGCTTCGTCAAATCCGTATTCCTGCATCCTACTGAGAATAAATTCCACAATCGCCTGTTCTTCGCCACTGTAACTGCGAATCTGGATCAATCGTTGAATAAGTGAGAAAAGTTCGTTTTGATATTCCTGAACCTTGTTGAGGATTTGTTCTTCGTTTACCGAAATCATTTTCTGCTCCGTTTTTTACGATTTTACCCACAGTTATTGAACCGGGTAGAAATAAAGAAAATCCCACTCCATTTTTCCAGTGAAATTTAAATTTTATTGGCTTGCTGAACTTACCGGCGAAAAGACAGGGATAATTGAAACCTTATCCGAAAAAATATACCCAACATCCCCCTTATTCCCCTTATTCCCCTTGTATCCCTTATTCCCCTTATATCCCTTATTCCCCCTATATCCCCTATATCCTTTATATCCCTTATTCCCCCTATATCCCTTATATCCCCCATTCCCTCCACACCCCCTTCCTCCCTTTCCAGCTTTCCACGTTCCTGCTTTTTTCTACCCTTGCCGATCATCTTTTCGTTCGATGTGGGCACCCAGTTGCTGAAGTTTTTCCTCAATTCGTTCATACCCCCGATCGATGTGGTACACTCGATGCACATCGCTACGCCCCTGGGCAGCCAACGCGGCAATCACCAGAGATGCCGAAGCGCGTAAGTCGGTACTCATCACCGGTGCCCCTTTCAGCTTTTCGACCCCGCGAATAAAAGCCGAATTGTTCTTCACCACAATATCCGCACCAAATCGGTTAAGTTCGGGGACATGAGTAAAACGATCCGGGAAAATCGTTTCGGTGACCACACTGCTACCATTAGCCAGCGTCATTAGTGCAATCCATTGCGCCTGCATGTCGGTGGGGAATCCCGGATAAACCGCTGTGGTGATATTGACCGGCTGAATGGGTCCGTTTCGCTTGATTCGGATGTTGTCGTTTCCGACGTCAAGGTGTGCGCCTGCCTCTTCCAGCTTTTCCAGAACTTCCACCAGATGCTCCGGCTGGCATTGTGTAACCGTTATCTCGCCATCGGTGAGCAATCCGGCTATTAAAAACGTCCCTGCTTCAATTCGGTCCGGAATCACCCGGTAGTCAGCCGGTCGTAATCCGGGGACCCCTTCAATGGTGATGAATTTTGTCCCCAGTCCCCGGATTCGTGCTCCCATTTTCTGCAAAAAATGTCCCAGATCCACAATTTCCGGTTCAATGGCAGCATTTTCGATGGTGGTGACTCCTTCTGCCAGAACCGCCGCCATCATAATATTGCCAGTTGCTCCCACACTGGAGACGTCCAGATGAATGGTGGTTCCTTTGAGTTGCTGGCATTGTGCGGTAATATATCCATAATCCAGGTCAATCTCAGCCCCTAATTTTTTCATCCCTTTAAGGTGTAGGTCCACCGGACGGGGACCCCAGGCACAACCCCCCGGAAGGGAAACCCGTACCCGTTTGAAACGTGCCAGCAATGGTCCCAACACATAAATGGAAGCGCGCATGGTTTTTACCAGCTCGTAAGGAGCTTCGGGGAAATCAGCCAGCGTGGTGTCGATATTCATGGATTGGTTGTTCAATTCAACTTTCGCTCCGATGATGCGCAAAAGATGAGCCATGGTTCGTACATCGCGTAGATTCGGAATATTGTCAATGCGGTATTTCCCAGGTGCCAGCAGCGTGGCTGCCATGATGGGAAGTACTGCATTCTTGGAACCGCTAATGCGTACCTGACCATGCAGCGGAAAACCACCGTGAATCACGAATTTATCCATTCTGACACTCGCTTATGTTGTGAAAAACAGGTTAATAGGGAATGCTTGTCTGTCATGTTTGAAAGAAAATAGAAAATAGAAAAGAGGAAAGAGGAAAGAGTAAAATAACCGGGCAGATCCAACTGTAAAGGGTTGCGCTGTTTTGATTCGATGTTTCGTTTCATCCGTAATCTCACCGGGCTCCGGGTGCAATGGGCATCGTTCGATTTGTTGTCGTATGGATAAATCGATGAAGCAACGCTCTGCAAGGGAACCCTTTTTGTTTTGTTATTTCAGTGAACCAGGCGGAGTTCCGTTGAATGCTTGCGCGCTCTGCACCTTGAGCCGAATTCGTAATTCTTACATTTATTTATTTGCCATTCCACCTTCTATTTGATTTGCTTCCTCCAGCAACTGCCTGGCACTTTCCAGAATACTTTCGCTGATTTGCTGTCCGGCCATCAGGGAGGCAATTTCCTCCACCCGCTGGTCATCATGTAACGAAACCACCCGGGTAAATGTGCGTCCTTTTTCCACAAATTTTTCCACGCGAAAATGAACGTTGCCGAAAGAGGCGATCTGTGGCAGATGGGTGATGCAGAGTATCTGATGGGTTTCGGCTAATTTCCCGATCCGGTTTCCCACCGCCCGCGCAATTCGTCCGGAAACACCCGTGTCGATTTCGTCGAAGATGAGTAACGGTACACGATCCACTTCTGCCAAAATACTTTTTAGCGCCAGCATGATGCGGGAAATCTCACCGCCAGAGGCAATTTTGACCAGCGGTTTAAAATCCTCTCCGGGATTGGGAGAAATGTAAAATTCAATCTGATCCAATCCCCATTCCGTACCGGCAATGCGTTTACCCTGGTATTCCAGAAAGCTTTCCTGATCTTCCGGCAACTCAAAATGAACCCGGAAGCGGGTTTTTTCCATTCCTAATTCTTTAAGCAGTTGTTCCACTGCCTTTTCCAGTTTTCGGGCAACCTGTTTCCGCTGGCGGGAAAGCTCCAGGGCTTTATTCAAATAATCCGTTCGGGCCTGTTGAAACGCCTGATGCAGTTTTTCCAGTTCAAATTCAAAATTTTCCTTTAATTCCAGCTCTTTCTTTAATGTGTCCCGAAACTGCAATATTTCTTCAATCGTAGCACCGTATTTCTTTTTAAGTGATGAAATGGTGGCCAGGCGCTGTTCAATTTCTTCCAGACGTAAGGGATTAAATTCCAGGCTGTTACGGAATTCTTCCACGCTGCGTGCCGCTTCTTCCACCACAATCCGGGCAGAGGAGAATTCCCGGTGAATAGCGCTGAGCTCCCGGGAGAATTGACTCAAATCGCCCAGAATATGTTCTGCCTGAGCCATCATCTCCTGAAGGGTGGGGGAGAAGTTGCCATTTACCATTTCAGTAAATTCACCGGTTAGCTGGAAGATGCGTTCGCTGTTGGAGAGAAGTTTTCGCTCCTGTTCCAGCTCTTCATCCTCGCCTGGTTTTAGTTGCGCCTGATTGATTTCGTTTAATTGAAACCGGTAGAATTCATATTTCTCAGTCAGCTCTTTTTGGCGGGTTTGTAAATCCGTTAAAGCGTTTCGGGTTTTCATTAAATGAGTAAAGGCATGTTGGACCTGTTCCAGAAGCGGATGCAGGCGACCGAATTCGTCCAGGAAGTAGCGGTGGATTTCTCTGCGCAGAAGGCTCTGGTGTTCGCTTTGCCCGTGAATATCCACCAGCAAATCGCCTATTTCCGCCAGTGTGCCAATGGTAACCGGGACATCGTTAACAAAAGCGCGGGTATTCCCTTTTACCGATATTTCTCGTCGCAGGAACAGCTCATTGTGGTCATCCAGTCCCTTTTTTCCCAGTAACTGTTTTACTTCTTCCAGATGATTGATATCGAAGATGGCTTCCACAATTGCTTTGTCGGCACCGGTACGTACCACTTCGGTGAATACTCTTCCGCCCAGCACGGCACTGATGGCTCCCACAATAATGGATTTCCCTGCGCCCGTCTCCCCGGTTAAAATGTTGAGTCCCGGTGCAAATTCCAGATGTAACTTCTCTGCCAGTGCAAAATTACGGATATGAAGTTCTTTAAGCATACACTCTGCAATGCCCTTTGTTTTCGTTCTAATTTTAGGATATCAACTCCTGAAATTCAAGATATGTTTCAAGAACTTGAACTCAAACCGAAATATTCGTTTCTGAACGGGACAGGGGTAAAAATATTGCGGAGACGAAGTAATTACAAAAAGTTACATTCTGGCGACATTTGCGCAATCGCAAAAAGAAATTGACTAAAATACGATTGCAAGCTAAATTTGGCGCATGTATTTTTTGGACGAAAAGGAATTGATGAATAAGGAGAATACCTTGAGAAAGGTTATCTATTATGTGGCTTTGGTTCTTTTTTTGAATTCCTTCCTGTTTTCGCAAACGGAAGTTCCCCAGCAAATATTTGATATTCATAATAAAAAATATGAGCGTTCGTTAGAGTATTTTTATCAGACGCGTTCCATTACCCGAACCATTTCGCCGCAGGTTCTGGAGGGGATTTTGAATGAAATTGATTATCAATTAGGACCGGGAGATGTATTTAATATTCACATCTGGGGCGAGATGGAAAACGAATACAATCTTGCGGTCAATCCTCAGGGAACTCTGATTATTCCGACGGTGGGAGAACTGAAGGTGGGAGAACTCAGTTTAGCTGAAGCAAGAAAGTTGATTATGGAGAAGGTTCGCCAGGTTTATATTAACAGTAAAGTTTCAGTCAATCTGGTTCAATTAAGAAAATTCCGGGTGTATCTGGCCGGGGAAGTTCAGAACGCGGGAACCTATTTTGCTCAAGCTTCCGATCGATTGTCTGATATTATTGAAATTTCCGAAGGGGTAACCGACTGGGCAGACGGAACAAGGATTGAAATTCACCATCGGGATGGCTCCATGGATGTGTATGATTTAACAGAATTTTATCGCAATGGCGACAAAACAAACAACCCGTATTTAAGGGACGGTGATGTGATTTTTGTCCCTTCAATTAATTTGACCAACCGGTATGTAATTATTGAGGGCAACGTCGGTTATCAGGGGATTTATTCTCTAAAACCAGGAGAAAAACTGTACAATTTTTTAAGAAGGGTCGGAGCGCTGAATAAACAATCCGATCTGGAAAATATTATCCTTTTTCGGGATGGCGAAAAAATTCATATCAATCTTTTGAAAGATGATGAAAAATACTTTGAATTTGAGCTGAAAAATAAGGATAGGATTATTCTTCCTTCCATTCCGCAGGTTGTGTATGTAAGGGGAGAGGTGGCCAAACCGGGAGCCTATTCGTATCTGGCGAATTACCGGGTTCGGGATTATGTCGGACAGGCCGGTGCACTGGAAACCGGGGTTCCCCCGGATGAATATCTGGTCATTCGGGCGAAAACAGGAAAAGTATATCAGGGAAGCGATACCATTGTTAAAAAAGGCGATACCATTATTGTCCAGCGCCGAAAACGGGAAATTGTTAAGGATTACATCACCATTATTACGCCTGTGGCCTCCTTGTTAATCGCAATTTTAGCATTGATTAAATAAACCGGATACTCAAGAGATTAATGATAAAAAAAATCCTTAAGAACCTTTCCGCTATGACATTGGCGAAAATTTCGGCAGAAGTTTTCGCCTTTGTTGCAACCGTTTACGTTTCCCGGAAAATTGGTGTTTCCAATTACGGTAAAATTGGTTTTGTGACCTCCATTATCATTTATTTTGATATGCTGAGCAATCTGGGATTGCTTACCTATTCCATCCGTGAGGTTTCCCGGAATCAGCGAAAGTTGGTGTTTTTTGTTCAGCATACGATCAGCTTACGATTGGTTGCCTCCTTTGTGATGTTCACTCTATTGATGATTTTAAACGGATTGTGGGGGAAGTCGTTCGAAATCAAAGTATTATTGGCGCTCTATGCACTGAACCTGTTCATCAAATCGTTTTCCATTCAGTGGTCGTTTGCTGCCCAGAATCGGATGGGATTGTACGGGTTCGCTCAGGTGGTGCTTCAGGCCACGTACATGGTAGCCATACTGATTTTGGTCCGTTCCCGGGACGATCTGTTTTTTGTGCCGGTGGCTATGATTATTGGGAACATAGCTCAGGTGCTTTATACATGGCTTTTTCAGTGGAAAAACATTGGTAGGTTTAAACTTGCGGTGAATCCCGGTATCTGGAAAGGAATGCTAAAAATTAGCCTTCCCATTATTTTGTCTTATTTAATTGCCCGAATTTATTTTAATTTCTCCATTATTTTCCTGGGTTTTATGGGCAACGAAGAAGAAGTCGGGCTGTTTATGGCGGGATTCAAATTTATTGTCTTACTAATTTCCATTCGCGAAGTGATGGTTTCGGTCGCTTTCCCTTTGCTTTCCCGGTATTTTGTGGAATCCCGCGAAAAGCTAATCAAATTAATGAGGGGATTTATTAAACTGGCAATTATGTTTGCTTTACCGGTGATGGCGGGCGGAATTGTGTTATCCCGGGAGTTGATTGGTGCTGTGTTCGGAGATGAGTATTTAGGTGCTTATCTCCCCCTTCGAATTTTACTGGTCAGTTATTTTATTTTAATGCTAAATATCCTGTACCCCAGTGCCCAGAATGCTTTCGACCGGCAAAATATTTACTTTAAGATTAGCTTAATCAATAGCGTGTTTAATATCGTGTTTAATCTGGTGTTTATTTATGCTTTCGGACTCATCGGAGCCGCACTGGCTACAACATTTACCGATCTGGTTTCGCTGATATTGTTTCAACGGGCAACTTACAAGGTTGTAAAAGTGGGATTCTGGGAACCTCTTTTCCGCACGCTTCCTCCCACCCTATTCATGGTGTTGGTTTTACTTGCATTGCCATCCCATTTATATGTGTTTATTAAAATTCCCATCGGAATTCTGGTCTATTTTATCGGTGTGTTTTTGTTTAGGACGTTAACTCCGGAAGAGATGAACGTGTTAAGGGAATTGCAGCTGAGGAAAGCCTGATGAAATTACTCTATGTCATATTTCAATATCACTATCAGTATGACCATTTTTTACCATTTTATCGATTGTTTGGGGGGCAATTTTTAGCTACTACACAGGAGTCGTACCAGTTTCTGCTGGAGAAAGGTCTGGATGTGGTTTTGATACCGGAAGATGCCGGTGGAACGCATCTGGATGGCCGACACGTGGAAAAACTCAGCGATTTTATCAATCAACAGAAAGCGGATATGGTTTTAATGACCGATATTCTTCCGGAGTTTTCTCAAACCAATTTTCTGAAAAAAATTCAGCCGCTTACTTTTTTTATATGTCACGGGTTTAGCAATAAAGATTTTTACGTTCCTTATCGCAAACAGGTGGTGAATGATTTTGATTACGTGCTCTCTTACGGTCCGATATACACGGAATATCTGGTTAAAAAAGTGGGAGTCCGTACCAACATTGTGAAATATGGTTTACCCCGCCTGGTGGAATTGAATCAGAAAATTCAGAATCAGGAATACGTACAGCAATTAAAACAGCGGTTCATGGAAAAGTATCAATTGGATGGTTCCAGAAAGGTGATTCTGTTTGCTCCCACCTGGTATTGCTTTTTTGCTTCGGTTCGGGATATTGCCAGTGAAATTGTTCGCAAAATAGATCGCAACGAGTTTGTTGTGTTATTTCGCCCTCATCCGATGACACCTGAAAAGTATCTTGTTCCATTTCGGGAAATGGAAGGGCGATCGTTCATTTTTGTGGGGGACGAAGATTTAATTGAGCTGATTTTAATTGCCGATTTGTTACTGGGAGACGATAGCAGTGTGAACTACGATTTTCTGGTTACCCGGAAACCCATTGTGTACACCTGGTCCCGGAAGGTGCCGCGCTGGAAAGTTACCAGATGGAAGTACCAGATGTCCTGGAAATTAACCCGGGAATACTGGCGTGCGGTTCCCAAAATTCACCGATGGAATGTTTCCCGAACCAACCGGATTCTGCACCAGGCGTTTCAGAAACAATCCGAAACTCTACCTCAAATTGAGCGTTTTATTCAAAATTGTTATTATAATTTTGATCATACTGATTATTCCGAACTGGAGATAACATTAAACGAGATGGTGAATCATGGAAAGAAAATTACCCATCATTAATTTTGCTGTAATTCTGCTCCGGCACAAAAAGGCACTTTTTTATAATGCGTTAATTGTCGGGATCGTTTCGTTAATCATTAGTTTGCTTTTGCCCAAATGGTACAAAGCGGACACTCTTTTTATTTTGCCGGAGAGTAAAACCAACACGGGAATTTCCAGTATTCTGGGAGCATTCCCGATCGATTTTGGGTATAATGTTTCCCAGGAGGGGGAGAAATTCATTACCTTGCTTTACTCCCGCCAGGTGATTGATGCGTTGATTGATACGTTTCAGATTAACAAAACATTTAAATATAAGTATCGCTATTTGCTTCGGAAGTACATTCGCAAATCAATCATTTCCCACGAAATGTATGATGACGGAAGCATCCGGATCACCGTGGTGTATCCCTCCGATCCGGTAAAACCGGCTGAAATGGCAAACTTTCTGGTGAAAAGACTTGATAAACTGTATAAGAAATTAAAATCGCGGCAAGCATACTACCAACGCATTTTTCTGGAAAAACAGTACCAGGATTTAAAACAGGAATTGTTTACCCTGGAGGATTCCCTATCCCGCTTCCAACAAAAATACAAACTGTTCGATCTGGAAGAGCAGTTAAAAGGAGAGGTGGATTTAATCGCTCAGCTTCAGTTCGAAAAGATTCAGACAGATATCGCTTTGAAAGTTCTGGAAAAAACGTTTAACCAGAATCATCCTGAAGTTCTTCAGCTGAAACAGAAACGAAGAGCACTTGAGAATCAAATTGAAGAAATTCTTTCCAGTGGTCGGGATAAACAATACATTGCGTCCATGAAAGAAATACCGGAGTTATCCCTTTCCTACCTGCGATTGCTCCGGGACATTAAAATTAAAGAGAAAATTCTGGAGTTTTTAATCCCGCAACTGGAGCAGGCGAAAGTGGAGGAAGTGAAAAATACACCGGTTATTCAGGTGGTGGATGCCGCCATTCCGGCCGAATACAAGTATAAACCCAAACGAGCATTTATTGTACTGGGAACGGTTTTCATTTTTCTGGTGCTGCATGTGGGAATTATTTTATCCAGAATCTATATTCAAAATCGCATGGCTGCCGATGAAGAATTTGCCCGGAAGGTAGAAGAACTCCGACAGCATTTACGTTTCAGAAAATAAGGTTACCATGAGGGAATTCGTTTTACAAAATAAAAGTATTCTCCTGCTGGAACTTCTGCTGGTTTTGCTGGTCACCCTGTATTTTAAAGTGACTTCTCTGCTCATTCTGGGGTTACTTCTGGTGGTTTTATTAGGAGTTCATCCGTTTATTAATATTTTTGTTCTGATTTTTATGATGGCGTTTCGTGAGATTACGCCGGGAATTTCCATTGGGGCATTTAGTATCGCTCCCATTCAATTGGTGGTGCTAATTTCGGTTTTTTATGTGATTGTGGATGTGGTAACAGGCGAGCAATTTCATATTCCGTTCCGAAACAATATTTTTTTTCGTCTGATCCTGATATTTTATTTTATCTGTTTTCTCTCAGTATTTCAAGCCACCGATAAAAGGGAGAGCATTCGTTTTTTACGCGATCTGTTTTTCTTTTTGCTGGTTGCATTTTATATCGTTTCATTTATCCGCACGGAGGGCGATTTAAAAAAAGTTGTGGATTACTGGATATTCAGTGCGGTGGTGGTTAGCGTGCTGGGAATTGTTCAATTAATGTTTAATCTGGATTATTACAGCCTGCTTCAACTGGAACACCGCTGGCGGATTCCTCAGGATGCCATTTTTTTTAGGATAAATTCCACTTTTCGCGATCCCAATTTTCTGGCTAATTTTTTGCTTTTCCCCTTATTAATGCTGATCAGTGAACTTAATTTTACCGGGAGTCGGAAGCGAGTATTTTATTTAGTCATTATTTTTACCGCATTTATGATGACTGCTTCCCGTGGAGCAATTCTTTCGTTCATAATGGGGCTGTTTCTGATCTATTCCTGGAAATATTGGGGGAAAGTATTGCTCCTTCGTATTGTGAAGTTTGCTTTGCTTTTAGGGGTGATAGGGGTGCTGGTGGTTAAACTTTTCCCCCACGTAATTTTCGAACGCTTTTTTATCAGTCAGAACAATGTGGATTGGTCCAGCATTTATCGACTGTTTTACCTGTATATTGGTGTAAAAGTCATTATGGCTAATTTTTGGTTTGGGGTGGGGATTAACAATTTCCCCATTGTGTTTAAAAAATATACTCCGGAGGTGATCTGGTTATCGTTAACCCAGGGAGGGCAGGAAAATGTGTTGCATGGAGGGGGATATGCCCATAACACTCTGTTGACCATCTGGGCGGAGACCGGTGTATTCAACTTTGTTACCATTGTGGTATTCGTGGTTTATCTTGCCCGTTTTCTGATGCAAATCCGAAAAGAAGCTATTTTAACCGATGAGCAAAAAGCTTTGTATGTGGGAATTATTGTGGGATTTGCTGCCATCGGATTGCATATATTGACCTTAACTTATTTGACCTACCATATTTTTTTGAATGTGGGATTGATTATCGTGAGTTATTCCATTTTTCACAACAGAACAAAGAAACAGAAAGGATTGGTGACGGATTCATGAAAGCGATTATTTTAGCTGCCGGAGTGGGGTCGCGCCTGGGCATGCCTTTCCCGAAATCTTTAAATCGTTTACCCAATGGCGAAACGATTATCGGACGCCAGATCCGAATATTGCGGGAAAATAATATTCAGGAGATTATTGCGGTTGTGGGATTTAAAATGCATTTTATTATGGAAAAACACCCCGATATTTTTTATTGTTACAACCCTTTTTATTATGTGACCAACACGGCTAAAAGTTTGTTGAGTGCTCTTGAATACATTAACGAAGATGTCATCTGGTTGAATGGGGATACTATTTTTGATCCGGAGGTGATTGAAAAGCTGAAAAATACGGAAGGCAACGCCGTATGTGTCAATCGAACCGAATGCGGGGAAGAGGAGGTGAAATACACCCTGAACGAAGAAGGATATCTGGCACATATTTCCAAAACCATTCGCAATGGGCTGGGAGAAGCGGTGGGGATTAATAAAATCAGCGAAAAAGACATTGGGATATTCAAAAAGAATCTGGCGGTGGTCAATAGCGACGATTATTTCGAAAAGGCGATTGAAATATCGATTAATGAAGGAATCCAGTTCGTTCCCTGCGATATTTCCGAATATCGATGTATTGAAATTGATTTCAATGAGGATTGGGAAAAAGCGGTGGCAATGTTTAGTGAGTAAGGTCAAAAAACCAGCCCGGGGGAATAAGGCGGGCAAATCTGTACTGACGAGATTAGTTCCGGAAAGCATATGAATCCCAGGATAAGTGTTATTATCATCACATACAATCGTGTCCAGTTGCTGGTGGAGACCCTGCAACAGTTGTTATCCGATCCGTACCAGCCAAAGGAAATTATTGTCGTTGATAATCACTCCACCGATGATACCGGGCAGATTTTAACCCGGCAATTTGGAGACCGGATTTTATACAAAAGAATGGAGCGTAATCTGGGCGTTCCGGGCGGTCGGAACGAAGGGGTGAAGCTTGCTACCGGCGACATTTTGTTTTTTATTGATGATGATGCGGTGTTAATGCCAAACGGACTGGAAAAAGTCGCCCGAAAGTTTCAGGACAATCCACGACTGGGTATCTTCTCCGCAAAAGTGATTAATTTTTACACCGGTCAGCTTGATCATTCCTCCTGGGTCTATTCAATTCACCGCCTGAAAGACCAGAATATCCCATTCCGGAGCTACAAATTTGTTGGCGGAGCCAGCGCCATTTCCCGAGCCGTATTTGACCAATGCGGATACTTCTGGGACAGGCTGTTTTTTATGCACGAAGAGATTGATCTCTCCCTCCGTGCCCTGGACAAAGGATTTGAGATCTGGTATTACCCCGATGTCGTGGTGTACCACAAACTGAATTCTACCGGACGAATGGGAATTTCCTCCCGCTTTTTTGAGTACGGCACGGGCAATATGGTGTGGATTCACTTTCGGTATTACCCGGTGTGGCTTGCTTTGCTCCGGAATTTGTATTTTTTGTTTTTTAATTTTCTCTCTGCCATGCGCTCCGGCAATGTCCCGGCGTATGGCAGGGGACTTCGCCGCTGTGTGGCGGGAATTACCCTCCCCTTTAAAGAAAGATGGAAAATCTCCTGGCAAACAATTCGAGAGGTGCAACAGCTGAAAAAGGTTCGGAAAGATTCGGTTTTTAAACGGGCAAAGCGTGTTCTGGGAATAGAGAAATTTAATTATGAAAACATTTGATTTTGTTTTTTACATATCCAATTACTGGGAACGTTATCATCGGAAAGCATTTGTGCTGAAGCTGGCGCGGTACCTGAAGGAACGGGGAGGAAAAATTCTGCTGGTGGAACCGCCAATCTCCCCCGTTCATTCGCTTTTTTTCCGTCCGCACCGATTGCTGAATTTAAATCGGAATAGAATTCGCCAGATTGGGCAGAACCTGTATGTGTACGTTCCTTTTGCCCCGTTCCATTTTTATTTAGGCGGTTTTCATCCCGTTTTTGCTGCGGCAAATCGTTGGATGTTAAAAAAACAGTTGTTGCGAACGTTAACCGAACTGAATTTCCGTAACCATCGAATATTATGGGTTTTTCGTCCGGAATGTGTCCAGTACCTGGGGACGGCAGGGGAACAACTGGTTGTATATGATGATTACGACGATCATTTGATTACCCCCGAGGGAAAGAGCTTGCCGCGAAATGTTCAGCTGGAAAAAATCCTTCTGGAACATTCCCATTATGTATTTTGCACTACCTCAAAACTTTTACAGCAGGCAAAACAATATAATCCGAATAGTTTTCTTATTCCCAATGCAGCGGATGTGGAGAATTTCCAGAAGGTATGGCAGGCCGATATCCCCATTGATCCTCAGATTCAGAAGCTCCCCCGTCCAATTATTGGGTATCATGGGAATGTCCGGAGCTGGATTGACTTCGAACTGGTGGAGCATCTGTTACAAAATACTACCTATACATTTGTTTTTGCCGGAGGGGTACAAAAGGATATTGCTTCGAAGGTTGAACGGCTAAAAAAATACCGAAATTTTGTTCACACCGGTTATATTCCGTTCGAAAGGTTACCTTCTGTAATCAAAGGGTTTGACGTTTCCTTTATCCCATTTAAATTAAGTCGATTTAATGAGAGTGTGATTCCGTATAAACTGTTTGAGGCGCTGGCATCCGGAAAGCCGGTGGTTGCTGCTGCGCTGCCGGACATCGAGCAATTCTGGGGGAAATGGTGCCATACATATCGAACCCCCGACGAGGCAATAGCAGAAATTCAGCAAGCGTTGTCTCCGCAGCGAAAACTCTATCCGGTTGAACAACCTGAAAAATTGCACGCGTTATCCTGGGACGAGCGAATGGAGAGCATTTTCCGCCTGTTGGATGAATCATCGGAACCGGAAAAGTAAATGGTTGGATAGAATTGAATTCGCACAAAAAAATCATGAAAATTAAAATTCTAAGCATAGGTCCTTATGGTAAAGATCGGATTGGAGGGGTGCAGTACGTTACGGATATGATTCTCTCTTCCTATTTAACCCGGGAGTTCGATTTTATCATTTTGAATACCAATATCCCTTCTTTCTTCCATCAATGGCGGGTGTTTCGTCCTGTGCTTTCGTTAAAGTTCATTGCGCTGCTGATCTATCAATTGGTCAGGTATCGGCCGGATGTGGTGCATATTCATAGTTCCAATGTGGCCAGTTTCCTGGAAAAGGGGGTGATGATTTTTATTGCCCGTTGGTTTTTTGGGCGACGAGTACTTTTTCACTTGCACGGTTCCAAATTAGAGACGGTTATTCAGTCCCGCGGGTGGTTTCGCCGTTTTACCCGGTGTGTATTTCGGGCAAGTCATACCATGATTGTGCTTTCTCAGAGCTTCCGAAATATTTTAACTGATCTGGTAGGGCAGTTTCGTTATGTCATCATTCCCCATGGAGTCGATCTGGCACTTTATGATCGGGTTCAGGTCGCTCCCCGGGATGACGGTCTGTTTGTTCTTTCTTTTATCGGATTAATCGGAGAACGGAAAGGATGTTATGAATTGGGAGAAGCGTTGGATATATTGGTTCACCAACAGGGAATATCGAACATTCGGCTGGAAATGGTGGGACGGGAAGAAAATCCCGGTGAATTGATTGCCGTGCAACAGTTCTACCGCCAAAAAGGTGTGGATGCGTTTGTCCGATTTCACGGACTCAAAATAGGTGAAGAAAAGATCCGCATTCTCAAGCAATCCGATGTGTTTGTGTTACCCTCCCGGCACGATAGCTTTGGCATTGTGAATCTGGAAGCCATGGCAGCAGGATTGCCGGTTATTTCCACCCGTCAGGGAGCTATTCCCGAATATCTGGAGGAAAATGTCAATGGATTTTTGATTGATATCGGGGATGTAAGTGCACTGGTGGACAGAATTCTTCGGCTTTATCGGGACCCTGCTCTCCGACAGGTGATGGGAAGAAACAACCGGAATAAAATTGCCGAGCGTTTTTCATTCCCCAAAGTGTTAAAATTGTATGAACAACTGTATATACAAATTGCCCGGGATACTTCTGATGGACGTGAGTAGGGGTAAAAACAGAAAGGATGAAGATGAAGCAGTTAATTCAATATTTTCGAACCGGTGAATTGGAGTTGATCGAAACACCTCAACCGAAAGCCACGGGATTGAACCTTGTTATCGCCAGTACCCGGAGTTTAATTTCGGTGGGGACCGAGAAAATGTTGCTGGATTTCGGCAAAGCCTCTTATTTGAGTAAAGCCAAACAGCAACCCGAGCGGGTTCGGCAGGTTCTGGATAAGATTAAAACCGAAGGGCTCATAACCACAGCACAGGCGGTTTGGAATAAACTCAATGAACCCACTCCCATTGGTTACTCCAATGTTGGGGTCATTGTTGAGAAGGGGAATGGGGTGGATGAATTCCGTCCGGGCGAGCGGGTGGTGTCCAATGGTCCCCATGCGGAAATGGTTCGCGTTCCCTGGACGCTGGCAGCACGCGTTCCCGAAACGGTGAACGATGACCAGGCGGCATTTACCGTGCCCGGTGCCATCTGCCTGGAAGGAATCCGGTTACTTCAGCCCACCATTGGCGAAACGGTGGTGGTTATCGGTCTGGGTTTATTGGGGCAGCTCACCGCCCAAATATTGCGTGCCAACGGATGTCGGGTGCTGGCATTTGACGTGGTGCCGGATAAGGTGGATTTTGCCCGAAAATTTGGTGTCGAAGCAGCAGTGTCCGGTTCGACCTCCGAAAATGTGGAATACGTACTGGGGAAAACAAATGGCATCGGTGCCGATGGCGTGGTGATTACCGCTTCCACGACTTCCGAATCGTTGTTGAGTGAATGTGCATTAATGTCCCGAAAACGCGGACGAATTGTGTTAATTGGTGTTATCCCCATTACGGTTCCGCGAAATCTGTTTTACGAAAAAGAACTGTCGTTTCAGGTGTCCAGTGCTTATGGTCCCGGTCGGTACGACCCGAAATATGAAGAAGGTTATGACTATCCCTTGCCCTATGTTCGATGGACCGCCAAACGAAACATGGAAGCGTTCCTTTTCCTTCTGGAAACAGGAAAAATTGATGTTGCGCCGCTGATTACTCATCGTTTCCCGTTCGATCAAGCAATTGAAGCTTACCAGACCATTTCCACGGAAAATCCCATCGGTATTATTCTGGAATATCCTTCCCGGATTTCCAGGCCCGAATCGGTATCATACAAAATACCCGAAATTTCGGAGTCGGCCCCTCCCACAGAACCGGGCATCGGATTTATCGGTGCTGGAAATTTTGCCAGATCGGTTTTGCTGCCTATATTGAATCAGTTAAACGCACCACTTCAAATCATTGCTTCAACGGATGGCATCAGCGCCAGTATTGCAGCAAAGCGGTTTAACATTCCTGTGGCAACCTCCAGCCGGGAAACCATCTGGAAAGACCCCCAGATTAATACGGTGTTTATCGCTACCCGACATGGATCGCATGCCCGACTGGTGGTGCAGGCAATTGAACATAATAAACACGTGTTTGTGGAAAAACCACTTGCTCTAAATACAGAAGAATTAAAACAAATTTACAGCGCCTTACAGAAAAAGCCCAACATTCAGCTGATGGTAGGGTTTAATCGTAGATTTTCTCCTTTCAGCCAGAAGTTAAAAAAAGTGCTGGAGCAGCGAAGCGATCCAATCTCCATCGTTATCACCATCAATGCAGGGTTCATTCCCACCGATCACTGGGTTCACGATCCCGTGATGGGGGGAGGGCGCATTATTGGAGAAGGGTGCCATTTTATCGATCTGGCACGTTTCTTTACCGGTAGTCCCATAAGCCGGGTCACGGCGCTTAGCACTTCCGGCCATTCCGGCACGGACAGCGACAAGGTGATGATTCTACTGGCGTTTGAAGATGGTTCGCAAGCGAGCATTCAGTATCTGGCAAACGGGCATCCGCGTTTTCCCAAGGAAAGGGTGGAAGTCTTCAGTTCACGACGCGTGTTCCAGATCGATAATTTCAAAAAGCTAACCGGATTTGGTGCCAAAATTCGGCAGAAAGCCATGAAGCAGGACAAAGGTCATTCTGCAGAGCTGGAATGGTTCCTGAAAAGTGTGAGCGGAGACAGACCGACACCCATTCCTTTCCGGGAAATTATGGAAGTTCATTTAGCCACCTTTGCCGTTGGGCAGGCTCTGGAGGAAAAGCGGTGGATTGAATTAAGTGAATTGTGGTCACAAATATCTCAATCAACGGAATAAAACCTGGTTGATTGTGCCGGAGAATTTAATTTAATTCAACTGGAGCCAGGCGAAAGGAAGTCCATGTTCTGTTTTATTCACATCGAAAAAACCGCCGGTATTACTATTCATCATATTTTTAAGAATAATAGCTTTCGGTATGTTACACTTTCGCCGTGGAGCATCTGGGCAAATGATCTGGAAAATGTACTTACGGTTCAGGAAGCCCGCCTGTTTTTTAAATTGTTCCCTTACATTACCGGATTTGGTGGGCATACACCACGCGCTTATCTGGAGTACGAAAAGGTGATCCACAAGTCCATTGATTACATCACCTTTTTAAGGGAACCGGTCAGTCGATTCCTTTCCCAGTATTTTTATCATAAAAATGTAATGAAAATCGATTGGACGATCGAAAAATTCATTGAAGCGGAACATTTTAACAATTTTATGACCAAACGCATATGCGGACGGGACGATCCCGATGCAGCAATTCAGATGCTGACAGACAAGTTCCGGTTTGTAGGCATAATCGAAAAATTTGATGAATCACTCCTTTTATTAAAACATCGGATGAACTGGACCCATTACCGAATGCAGTACGAAATTAAAAACCGAACGCCCCGGAAAGAAACTTCAGAGATTACCGAAACGGTGATGACCCGGATTCGGGAAGTGAATGTGAGTGACCAATTGGTGTACGAATTTGTTTTGAATGAATTATTCCCCGAATATGTTAAAAATTACGGTTCCGGGTTAGAGACAGACGTTCAGGCATTTCGGGAGACGCTTAAAAATTTTCGGTTCAATCGATATAAGCTGTGGTTCCATGGGCTGTTGCGGCATCTGGTTTACCGACCGGTGGAGCGAGGGTTGCATACCTATTACCATCGTGAGAAAAAGAATAAACAGGCGGATGACCAATGAAAACCTTTATATTTCTTCTTACAATTTGTCTGGTTTATCCTGTAATGGGGCAACCCGATTCGGTATATGTAAATACCGAAGGGGAATTGGAAATAAACGGCGAACCGTTCTTCCCGTTTGGATGGACGGGTGTGCAGGGGGATCCGGATTCAACCTACACCTCTTTTGTGACGCACGATCAGGCGTTTCAAAAAATTGCCAGATATGGGGTGTTTAATGTGATTTCTCCGGATTATTACAAATTAGGTGGGGAATCGGAACTGGACGATTTTCTGTCGCGGTTAGATAGCGGTCAGTATCATTTCCGGATAATCATGGATACTCCGCGAAAGGAAGTGGCTCAAAAGTTATATTTTACCAAGAATCGGAATTATGATGGATTAGCTCAGTTTGACTACGGACGGTGTCCGGAGTTTGGCTGGGCATTCCAGGTAATTGCAGATTCCTTTGTGGTGTTCCATGGTCGGGCAGTAGGCAATCCATTGCCCATACAGGGAGGGGAATATTTGTCTTTTATTTTTGGCGAATCACCACCGGCTTCATTTCTGGAATATGTGGAGCTTCGTTTGATGACTCAATCCGGTGAGACCGCAACTATCCGCTATGTAAACGGTACCGGAACCGATACCACAAACGGATTGAATCTGACCGTTTATCTGAATCAGCTTTCCACAGTTACCGCGCCGGTTTACAAAAGAGGGGGAACCGAAACCGTCTCCTGGAAAATATTTCATCGGAATTGGGTTCAGGATTTTATTTCTTTAACCGGAACAGCAGATTCTGTTCAAGCCCTTTTAGCCATTGGTTTTAAGGGCAAAGCATTCTGGCTTTCCGATGGTTATGTGTTCCGGCTAAAACACTATCTTCGTGATGTGGCCGAAAAGCAATACCTGCTTAATCCTGCGCGATCCTCCTTTCCCCATCTGTTGGGATGGCATATTGGAGATGAACCGGATACCTATGAATACACTTTTCGGCTCATCTGGAAAGGGCTGGAATACCAGGCGAATGATGCGGAACGCTACCCGGACATTTATCCCACTTATCTTCAAACGGACGTTATTCCGGCGATTTATCAAACATTTAAACAGGATTCATTCCATCCTTCGTTTATGACGGTTTTTCAGAAATATGCGGAATATGCTGCTTACTGTGATGTGTTAATGGTGGATAAATACAATGTGTTTGAACACCCGCGTACGGGCGAGCCGATGCATTTCAACGCCCGACTGGTTCAAACACCCCGCATCTGTCGGGAATTAACCCGGGGACTTTTGGGGAATCCGCCTTTGCTTCGTAAGAACCAGATGTTGATGGTGATACTCCAGGGACATGGGAAACAAAGCTGGAATGGAAAGACCGTTCCCCAGGTGGGAAGCACCAAAATTGCTCCCCTGGAAACGGAATACCGATATCTCATTTACTCTTCTATGATTAATGGTGCCCGGGGGATTTTATTCTGGACTTTTTATCTTTCAAACGATCGGATCTTGCAGCGCACAGCCCGGATAGGGAAAGAGTTGTTTGAAAATGGGCTGGATCGGGTTCTTCTTCAGGGAATCGATCGAACGGCTCTGGTAACCAGTAATTGGGATGGGTATGATCAAACAGCAAGAGACTCCACCCGGGGGAAATCGTGGGCTGGCTATGGGCTGAATGATATCAATTATATCTTGCTTCAATATCCTGCGGATAGTTTAAGCTATTATTTGCTGGTATCGAACGATGCGGATAAAAGGTCGGATGTGCGCGAAATCCGGTTTCATTTCATTGGTGAACAATTTCGCCATGCTGATGTCCGGGTATTAATTCATAATCATTACGATGACGAATTTCGCTGGACGGAGATTCCCAATCGGTTTCTGAAGATCGAAAATGGAATATTGTCGGATGTATTATTGGCCTGGGATGTTCGGGTTTATCAGATTACTCCGCGAGAGTAAATCAATCATCTTTATTCCCGAATGACCAGAATTTTACCGGCGTAACTGTTACCCGCTTCATCACTAACAAGGTACAGGTAAACACCGCTGGCTACAAGCCGACCGGATTCGTTTCGCCCATCCCATTGGGCAACGCTTCCTAAAATCTCACCGGGTTTACTTTTGTCCAATGTGCGAACCAGTTTTCCGGAGACTGTTAGGATTTTTATCTGACTGTTGGAAGTCAGGTTGTAAAAATAGAAGTAATTGCTTTTTTTATCCGATATCCGGAAGGGTTGCGGGCCTGCCTGAATGGAGGAAAGGGATTGCCGCGGCGTTGTAAAAGGGTTGGACTTCAGGATGGCTAATCCGGAGGTCGTTCCACAGTAAACATCACCGTTGGTGGGGTCCACAAAAACAGAGCGAACATTCTCAGACGGTAAATTGGAATGAAAAATGTTTTCTCCAAAAAATTCACTGTTTTGTGGGACGATATGCAACCAGCTGTGGGCATCCCAGGGAGAACCGTCTGCTTTCAGAATGCTTAACCCTTTGTCTGTGGCAAACCATTTGTTGTTTTCGGAATCCACAAAAATGTAATTAATTTGCAAGCCGATGGGTTGGTAATCTTCCCGAAAATCGTATATTTTCCCGTTTAAGTACGCATTGAGTCCGGACTTGGTACCGAACCAGATGTAGCCATCTAAATCGCTGGCAATGGCCAGGCATTGGTTGTTTTTCAAATTATCTTTTTCGGTATAATTTATCCACTCAGTGGACCCATCACTTTTCGTTAAAATTCCTACAACTCCGGACTGTCCGGTACCCACCCATAAATTATTAAAGATGTCCCGGGTGATGGTAGCGACAGTATTACTTTGCAATACGATGTTCGAGGGTACACCAATTTGCTCCCAGGTGGTTTTCTGGAAAGATGAAGTATTGAAATAACTTTGGTTATGCCGAATCAACGGTTTGTGCGATTCCGGGTTAAAATTCAACACCCAGATGCTCTGGTTCAGATTATCCACAAAAATATCGGTAATCACGGTGTATTGGGTGTCTCCCACCGCTGGCGAAAGAAAATTGAAGACTGAGTCGGGTGGAGATACCGTGAGCGTATCCTCCTGGTTAACGGAATAATACCATAATTTTCCCGTCGATTTGTTATTGTTGAAATGGTAGAAACGGAAGTCCGGGTCAATTACGACAAGCCCGCCGCCCCAGGAACCGATCCAGATGTTCCCCCTGGAGTCTTCCGCAATGGTACCGGCAGAAGAAACCCGCTTCCAGGCGGCATCTTCGATATAAATAAAATTGTGCCAGATGTTATCGGAAGTTCGCACGGCAAATCCTTTCCCTGCAGCCATTTTATATCCGTCTGTAACAAGCCACAGATTGTGCGAACGATCCAGTAACACTTCGCCAATATTATTATCCACCGGGCAATTGAAAATGAATTTTTCCTGTCCGGTTAGATTCCAGATGCCATCACGGGAAATAGCTGCCCACACCTGTCCCAGAGAGTCCACCACAAAATCGTTAATAAGTTGCTGGGGGAGAGAAAAGAGCAGTTCGAACTGGTTGGTGTGAAATTGTAGAATTTCGTGATAAGATTTTACGAACACCTTTTTCCGGGTGAGAAAAATGCGCGTAACGTTTCGATTAAGCAAACCCAGAGAGTAGGTGGTAAAATCATCGCCCCGGGTAATGGTTAATCCTTTGGAAGTTCCTATGAATAACGAATCGTTTCGAACAGCAAACGTGTGAATCAAATCCGAAGGGAGTCCTGCCGATTGATGAATGGCTTCCCAGGAATCCACTAACTTTAGATTGTTGGAAAGAAAATTTCCCGGAGCACGAAATATCCCTTTATTGCTGGCTACCCAGACGCGGTGGTGAAAATAAGTGATATCGGTAAAATAGTCGAACGAGTCCGGAAAATTAACAAAAAAGTCCCGAAATTGAAAAATCTGTTTTTCGGGATTGTACAGGTAAACAGCAATCATTTTTTTTGTAGCGATCCACAAAGTATCTTCAACCGCCGAAAGCGCAACCACGGTATTTCCGTGCAAACTGTATTCTTCTGTAATTTGTTGGGATTCGGGGTGGAAAAAGGTGAGTGTACCGTTCATTGTGCCCAGAACGATTAAGCCTTTTTCCGAATAGGTTAAAGTGGAAAAACTTTGATCGGTGATCCCATCTCCGCTATTCCAGATATGGAATTGGTTATTGGACATGGAGTGTCTGATTAAACCGCCGGAGGTTGCGCTATAGGTCACTTCCATTCCCTGGTCCGTGCGATAGAGCATTCGGGATATATTGTTCACATTGGTGATAACTTCCCAGTGAATTTCAATGGCAACTCCATTCACCAGCCAAACAAGCACAAAACTCCAGATAAGATGTTGTATTTTCATGAGAACTGACTGATTTAATCTACTTGATTCCGTTTCTTAAAATCTCAAAATAACAATTTTTCAAATTACTTCCAAGTGGGGAATTTAGAATTTTCTCTCCGGTTCAAAATGGTGGATGAGTTGGGAGAGTGTGTGTTTATTTCATCCCGAATTGAGTAGGCTCACGGTTACGGATATCCTGAGCTTGTGCGAATGTTTTTGAATCGATTTTGTTATCGATGCGATAAGTAGTCTTCCGATAAGCCGCTAAAGCG
>CAZBWV010000001.1:0-7855 GCA_964495805.1 uncultured Calditrichaceae bacterium | reverse complement strand
GGAAGATTGTTCATATCCTTATCATTTGTTTTTATTGTATTTGAATACCAACGCACACACTATTTACATTGACGGGTTTACTGGTTACAGCACAACGGATTTACGGAGATGAAAACAACCTTTATCGCACTGCCCCTTTTTCTGGTTCTCTGGTTAATTGGTAATGTGCTCTCTCAAACAATCAGCGGATATGTGCTCAACCAAGACGGCGAACCGTTGGTGGGAACAAATATTTACGTTGCTCACAGGAATCTGGGTACCACCACCAATCTGGATGGCTATTATCTGTTAAAGCTCCCGCCAGGTGAACATACGGTGATTTTTAGTTACCTGGGTTACCGGAGCGATACCCTTCGGGTGAGACTGGTTCCCGGTCAGGCATTCCGTTATGATGTCGTGTTGTCAGAAACCACCATTCCCGGTGAAAAAGTGTACGTATTTGCCCAACCATTAAGCGATGCGGAACAAATCATCCTGAAAACCATCGACAACAAATCCCATTACCTCTCCGCTCTGAAGAACTACGTGTATCAGGCTTATAACAAGACGGTGCTACGGGTAAACGTCCGTGGTAAACAAATCATTGGAGGAATACTGGAAACCCAATCCCGCTGTTACTACCAGTATCCGGATCATTTTGAAGAGATTATTCTGGCGCGGCGTCAGAGTGCCAATTTCAGTGAAGCTCATAACATCTTTACCCTGGGGAAATTTCCCAATGTGCTGGAAGAGGTGATTAAAATTGATGACCTGCCCGTGGTGAGTCCCCTTTCTCGCAAGGCGCTGGACTATTACACGTACGAGATGATCGACACCACATATCAGGACGGTCGGGCGGTGTTTAACATCCGTTTTTCTCCGGCTCGGAATAATGTGCCTCTCTTCTCCGGGCAGGTGAGCATTCTGGACCATGTCTTCGCTCCCGTTTACATCAAATTAATCGGGAACCAGGATGTAAAAACGGCCATTCGGGAAAGCATTGTTATTGAAGAGAAATTTCGCCGATACGAGAAGATATTCTATTTGCCAGTGCAGGTCACCATCCACTCAGTGATGAAGATGGGTGTTCCCGGAGTGCCTCCTGTTTATATGGAACAATTCAGTCTGCTATTCGATTACCAAATCAATTCACCGAATTTTCACCATTCGTTCAAAAATAAATTGCTTCACATTTCCCTACTTCCTCCTTCGCAGAGCGATAGTCTGTGGCGAAGTAATCAAATTCTACCTTTGAGTGAAGAGGAACAGCAGGCGTACCGCAGAATAGACAGCATTGTAACTCATGCATCGCTACCCCGAAAAATGCTATTTACCTTGCTGCGTTTGCAACCAACAATCTCCCGCCTGCCCGTCACCCAATTTTCGGATTTTTACCATTTTAACCGAGTGGAAGGCCATACCTTCGGGTTGGGGTTGGACAGCCGAAACCATCTCCATGCCTGGCGGTTGAAATTGGTGCTGAATTGGGGACTGAGTGACCACCAACCGAAATATTCGTTTCACATCTCTCACCGGTTTCACAACGGGGCCTCGCTGCTCTCCCTTTCCTTCTTCCACCGATTGCAATTTCAGGACGCCTTCTATCGGTATTCCGTGTTGGACATTTCTCTTCAGAGTCTGTTAGCAAAAAACGATTACGCAAATTATTATTCTGCGCACGGTATCGAAGCGCAAATTTCCCGAACGTTTCGGTTCCACACACGTCTGGTAGCCGGAATCACATGGTCCCGACACAGCAATGTGGATGTTCACACCAATTTCTCTCTGCTGCAAAAGCACCGCCGTTTCCTGCCCAATCCTCCCATTGATAAGGGGACGGTGGGTGTACTTTCCCTGGAACTGCAATACGACAACCGCAAGTTCTACGATTACGGCTGGTTAAGACAACCGGACATGACGGAAAATTTCCTGGTGTTCGATTTACTTTACCGCCATTCTAATCCCCGGATTTTGCCCGGTGATTTCTTGTTTCGGCAATTTTACCTGATGGTCCAGCTCTATCGGGTATATCCGCCGTATTTTCATCTTTTTTCAGGAATTAAAGCCGGGTGGATGGAAGGCGATTGTCCCCGCCAGTACCTTTTTCATCTACCGGGTTCTTACGGAAGCTTTTCCGGCCCTATGCTGTTCCGTTCCATCCCGCGGGACGAATACCGGGGTTCCCGGTTTCTAAGTTTGTTCCTGGAAAACAACTTTCGAAACATCCTGTTCAACCTGTTTCACCTGCCCTACCTGCAAAAAAGTAAATACAATCTGTTTTTATTTGTAAACATGGGCTGGATTAATTCGAGTCCGCTTCCCGATGAACGATTCCTGGAACCTAACAACCAACCGCTTACCGAGATCGGTTTCGGAATTGGCAATATTCTCAACTTTCTGCGACTGGACTTCACCTGGCGTCTTAAACAAAAAGGACCCAACTTTTTTCTGACCATCTCCGCCTTCTAATAATGAAAAGAATGCTTCTCACGAGGCAGATTACGGGTCATTTACCTGTTCCCAAAAGGAAATACCACGTATCAAGGGGTAATTGGGAGAACTTGTGGGAAACAGCCGGGTTTCCTCAATTTTTCATTTGCATTACCTTAAATCTCTCTTTAGCTTCCCATCGACAGATGAATTACCGCAAAGCCACAGTATAAGAGGAGCATAGAAATTCCGGGTTATTACCACGAACCACACGAATGTTTTCAACAAGACATTTTTCACCAAAGCTTTACAAAAACAACAGGTCAAAACCACGGTAATTATGGACTTTCATTTTTTTGTGGGACTTAATTTGCTGATTTTCAATTTTAATTGAGCTGGCGTTCGTTGCAAATTCAATCACATTCGGGTTTTAATAAAACCCCAAACTTCAGGAATGCAGCTCACTTTTTACCATAAACTCAAATCTTCCTAAAAAAAGCGAGGTGATTTATGGTTCAAAAAAAGCTCAATTTTCGAGTCTTTCTGGTTTTAGTTACCGTATTTTTGCTAACTCACGGGATGTTTCATTCCGGTTTCACCCAGAACCCCACCCAGCGGAATCCGGTACTGGAATATGCCACAGGAACCTGGTGTGGGTATTGTCCCCAGGGGCACGCCATCATTAATAACACAATCCTTCCCAATATCCCCAATGCCATTATTATTGGTTATCATGGTCCGGCAAACGGTAGCGATCCGTTTTCTTTCTTCCCGGGAAATCAAATCATCTCTCAGTTAGGCTTTAGTGCTTATCCTACCGGTATCGTGGACAGAGTGAGCGGTATCATTTCCCGCAGTGCCTGGTTTAGTACCATGCAAAGCAGGACGAACGTACCCGCAACAGTTAAAATTGATATGAATTATAATTTCGACCGCAATACCCGAACATTTCACGCTGTATTGAATTTCACCCCATTACAGAACCTGGCAGGACAATTTAAATATAATGCCATCTTGCTGGAAAGCGGTATGGTCTGGAATCAAGCTGGCGCCGGTCCCAATTATGTTCACCGCCACGTCACCAGAGCAATGATGAACGGTTCGTTGGGAACGGAAATCTACAATGGATCATGGGTTCAGGGACAAACTGTTTCCGATACCCTAACCTATACGGTTCCTGTACCTGGTGGACCCGGCCCGGATATTGTCTTCGATAGCTGCGATGTTGTTGTCATGGTCTATAAAGTCGGAAGTCCTCTTTCCAGCAATGCCGAAATCCAGCAGGCCATCGAAGTGGAACTCATTCCGCCTGATTTTGTGGGCACCATTTATCCAGTAAGTCCGGATGTGATTGCCGCCAACAATGTACCGGCTCAATTTCAGGTGGCTATCCGGAATGACGGACTTCAGGACGATATATATTACATCAGCCTGAATTTTAATGGTCCTGCTGGCTGGACCCAACAATTTACCACTCCCAATGGTACTTTTAATATCGGTGACACGGATTCCGTTCAGGTAAGCAGCGGCGACTCAGTTATTGTTACCGTCACGGTGAATCCCAACGGCGTTGATGGATACGGACAAACCACCGTTCATTTCCAATCCAAAAATAATTCCTTCATGGCTGGCGATTATGTGTGCCGAAACGTAACCACCACAGGCGTGGATTTACTGGTCATTGATGCAAATGATAAGGACTATGAAAAGTATATTACCGAATCGTTAAACCGAATCTACAATGGGACGTATGGAGTGGTGTACAAAACAGCTCTGGAAGATACCAATGCGGATCTGTCCAATTTTAAAGTTATCACCTGGTCTCAGGGCGAAACATTACCCGCTTTCTCTCAAAATCAGGTAACCTCTTTACAACACTATTTAAACAACGGTGGCGCATTATTCATAAACGGTCAGGACATTGGTCGCGATATTTTTGAATCCAATGGGTTCTCCCCTTTCGCACAGAATTTCTACACCAATTACCTACATGCCGATTATCTGGGTGATGCTTCGTTTTTCTATCTGATTAAAGGAGTATCTGGCGATCCCATTACCAACGGACTTCAGTTTGTGCTGGGAACGATTTATGACAAATCTCCCGATAAGATTGCCCCGGTGGACACCCAAGCGACCACCATCCTCACTTACATGAACGGTCCCGATGCTGCTGGCATCCGTGCCTGGGGCTCTAACTATCGAGTGGTATATCTTTCCATTGGATTCGAGCAAATTCCGGATTCCACAACCCGCGATACCGTGCTGGCTCGTTCCCTCAACTGGCTGCAAGATGTGTATTTGACCATCGATCCATCCCACCCCATTCCCTATTCTTTTTCGCTGGAACAGAACTATCCGAACCCGTTTAACCCCAGCACTACAATTCGATATGTGTTGCCCGCTCAATCCGGACACTCCCGGGCAACATTGACCATCTACAACCAGTTAGGAGAAGTGGTCCGTACTCTGGTGAATCAGCAACAGGGACCGGGAATTCATCAGGTCGTCTGGGATGGCCGAAATGACTCCGGTGAATTTGTAAGCAGTGGAATATATTTTTACCAGCTTCGTTACGGGCAGTATCAGGAAACCAGAAAGATGATTTTCATGCGATAAATTTTTTGAAAGGCATTATTTCAAAAAAGCCTCCCGTTATCATTGGCGGGGGGCTTTTCATTTAATATGGTTCCAATTCGCACCCTAATCTCACTTGTTTTATTTCTTCTTCTCTGTTCCAAACAGTATTTTGTTCCACGATAAAATTTCTATATATTCCATTCAGATCATGATCAATTATGCACATCGGCTCTATCTATATGGAAATTTCGGGAAATGGTACTCTGGCCGATTTTGAATCACCTAATTTGCTCTCCGAATATATTCAAAATTTAAAGAAAAATCGTTATTATCCGAATAATAGGGAAATATGGAAAAACGACATATGAAACAATGGTCTATTTTACTCATTCTTTTCTCATTTAGCATTGTTTTATCTCAGCAGTATTATTTTCGCCATTTTACTATTAAAGACGGACTGGCACAATCCCAGGTTCAATCCATCATTCAGGATAAAGATGGGTATTTGTGGTTTGGCACGCTGGATGGGCTTTCCCGCTTCGACGGCCAGAACTTCACCAATTTTACCCTGAAAGACGGCCTGGCGGGTACCGACATTTCTGTCTCGGTTCAGGATGCGCAGGGAACCATCTGGTTCGGTCATGAGAATGGTGGCATAACCATTTACAATCCCGAAACTCACCAATTTCACCCTTTTATTCCACGAGCAAACACTCCCGGCTCAGCAATTACAGACATTTTGATTGACCGCCAGAATCGCTTCTGGTTTGGCACCTTCTCCACCGGTTTATATCTGCTTCAGGGAGATTCGCTGGTTCAGTTTACTACAAAAGACGGGCTGGGCTCCATGCGCATCGGCTGTCTGTATCAGATGCCAGACGGAACCATCTGGATCGGGCATGAGGGGGGTATCACTGTTTTGAAAGATCCGGAACACTTTTCCCCGGAGACCACCTACGAGCTTCCGGGCATCGATGATTTCAAACACGATCTAATCACCAAAATCTTTCTGGACGATTCCAGTCGCATCTGGGTGGGAAATCAGCTATCGGGTGTTTACCTGCTTCATTACCCCTTCCGTCCCGAAGCACCGGTTATACACCACTTCACCACTAAAAATGGTTTGCCCAACAACTGGATTGTAGATTTCCTTCAAGATAGCTCCGGTAATATATGGATTGCCACCTTTGGCGGAGGTCTGGTTCAACTCCAAGAAAAGGACCATCTGTTCCATCCACGAATTTACAACATGCAGAACGGACTTCCTTACGACCAGATCGCTACTCTTTATCAGGACCGGGAGGGAAACATCTGGATCGGTACTTACGGTGGTGGTGTGGCACAATTTTTGGGAAATCGCTTTGTCTTTTTCACCCAAACCGAAGGACTGTTAGACAATGTTGTGTGGGCAATCCATCGGGATTCTTTCGGGGATCTATGGTTCGGGAATAACATGGGATTTACTTATTTTCCGGACCGGGGAAAATCGCACTACAACGGTAAGCCTCATCCATTTGCCATCGGAACACAGGTTATTTCCATCGTTGAGGATCGATGGCACAATCTGTATTTTGCAACTTATGGAAAAGGATTGTATCGACTGAATCTGGATACCGGTCATATAACCCGATTCACCGTGAAAGACGGGCTCCCCACCAATTATATTTCTCATATTTGCCCGGACAAAAAAGGAAATTTTCTGCTTACGACTTTTAAAGGAAATCTGGTGCAATTTAAACCCAAACCAACGGGTAGGTTGCAATTCCATGAACTGGCTCACACGCCGGTTCCTATTTTCTCCTTGTTCCCGGAAGAGAATGGCACCATCTGGTTGGGGACGGAAGGAAAAGGTTTATTCAAATACCAGGATGGAATTCTCACCCAGGTGCTGGATCAGTACGACAACAACTTTTTGTACATCAACAGCATGGATCGGGATTCTCGGGGAACCCTGTGGTTATCCACTGCCGGGGTTGGGCTCTTTGCCTTTCGGGAAGACACTCTGATTCACTATACCACAGATGATGGCCTAAGCACGGAAAACTGTATTTTTGTGCTGGTGGACGATTTCGACAACGTGTGGGTGGGACACTCCCGCGGAGTGGACAAATTTGACGGGAAGCGGTTTGAATTTTACCGGCAGCAAGATGGTTTCATCGGCATCGAATCCAACCAGAATGCTTGTTATAAAGATCCGGCAGGATATCTTTGGTTTGGAACGATCGGCGGAGCAATTCGCTACGACCCTCGCGAGGACAGAAAAATATTGCTTCCCCCACTGGTCAACATCTCCAAGATCGAACTGTTTCACAAGTCTATTCCCTGGGATACACTTCGGGTGTTTAAACCCAATCAGGACTTTTTCACTTTTTATTTTGTTGGTATTAACTTTTACTCACCGCAGAACATTAAATACTCTTACATCCTGGAGGGTTTCGACCACCAATGGTCACCACCTTCACCCCATCGATACGCAACCTATTCTAATGTTCCATACGGAAAATATGTCTTCAAAGTAAAAGCATGCCTGAACGATACCCTCTGGTCAGAGAATGTAGCGGCTTATCGGTTTACCATTCAAACACCATTTTTCAAGTCCCGGTTGTTCTTCTCGCTTCTGGCTATTACGTTCATCTTCCTTGTGGTTACCGGTTATCGGTTACGAATTCAGGCTATTGAGAAACGCAACCGTTTCCTGGAAGAAAAGGTACGGGAGCGCACCCGGGATATTTATCAGGAGAAAAAGAAAACAGAAGAGGCATTTCGTGCGCTTCAGGAAAGCGAAGCCAAATTCAAAGCGCTGGCAGAATCCACCTCCTCTGCCATTTTCATCTACCAGGGAGAATATTTTAAATATGTGAATCCAGCC